>JAPLUL010000150.1:0-74927 GCA_026397635.1 Verrucomicrobiota bacterium
GCGAGTTGAGGCACCGTTTTGCCAAGATTGAAGAGATCGACGATCTGAGCTTTGAAATCACTGCTGTAACGTTTTCGGAGGGTTGTTTTCATGCTGCTTATTCCCTTATCCCCTGGTCCAACATTTTAGCGCACCTCAGACCGATGTGGTGAAGGTCACGGTATCGCCATAGGCGACCAAGACGAGGAGATGGGGAGACGATGAGACAAGGAGACTGGCTCATCGCTCCCCCATCGGCCTTCGGAAGTGTCTCCTCTTCTCCCAGTCTCCAAGTCCCCTTGTCTTCTGAAACGCCATGCCTTTCGATCCCACCAAACCCGCGAACAACTCGCCTGCCTCCAGCGCCGAGATGCGCTCGCAACTCACCTCGCTCAACGCCGACATCCAGCAGCGGGCGACGATCAACGATCTCAACAACGCCATCGCGAATGCGCTGGCCCAAACGAGCAACAACAGCAACGGCGTGAGCACCATGGGCCAAAGCGCCGATGGCAGCTACCAGCAGTGGCAGATGCAGATGCTCTTCGACAAGGTGGATGAGCTGATCAACGCGCTGAGGCGGTGAAGCACTGGGCTTGGAGCCCACGAAAATCATCCCGCCTCGCCCGCGACGTGTGTTTCAGGCAGGCTTTCGTGGGTTGAGGCGTGGTGGAAGGTGGGTTGTGCTGGCGTATAGGTCAAAACTCACCCACCCATCTGCCCATGCCCCAGGTCAAACATTACGGCTGCTTCCAGTTCAAAGCGCCCATCTCCGAAACCCGCATCGCGGAATGCTTTCAGGCGATGGCAGGCATGGTGGGACGCATTCCGGGGCTGCTGGATTTTCATTGTGGACCGTATGATTCGGCGGAGGGCCTCAATGATGGCTACACGCATGGTTTCATCATGACCTTCGCCAGTCCGCAGGCGCGGGACGAGTATCTGCCGCATCCGGTGCATGAGGAGGTGAAGGCGATCGTCGTGCCGTGCCTGGAGCGTGTCGTGGTGTTTGATTTCAACCTGCCATTGTAACGCCCGTTTCACACACCGACTCCGCCGACTATGCCCCCCCATTCATTGCTCAGCCTCTTCCTGACGCTCCTCACCATCAGCGCCGCGGGGCAAAACACCCCCACTTTGCTGGAGGGTGAAAAGCTCGCGGTGCGCAAGGTCAGCGGCCAGGCAAAGCCCCAGGATTTGCGCAGTTACAAGCATGGCTCATGGAGCGGATCAGCGCATCTCTGGTGGACCGGAGCCAAGCCTGAGGATGCGTTGGAGCTGACTCTCCCCATCACCCAAGCGGGAGTTTACCACCTCGGTGCGGGTTTCACCCAAGCGCTCGATTACGGCATCTTCGACCTTTGGCTCAATGATCAGCTCTTGCTCGAAAAGCTCGATCTCTACAACGCAAATGTGGTCCACACTGGCACCCTGCCGCTGGGGCCTCGTCTTGAACTGAAGGCAGGCGAGCAGGTGCTGCGCTTTGTGGTGCGCGGCGCTAATCCCGCAGCGCGGAAGAGCCACATGCTCGGCCTCGACTATGTGGTGCTCGCACCCGGCGAAAAAGTGGATGTGGTGGCGGCAGCAAAATCCGTGCTTCAGTCGCGACCAAAGAGCACTGAGGCACTCGGTCGAGCCTTGGGCTACAACAATGAATCCGTGCAGGCGCTCAGCGCGACTGAACAGCAAAAGCGTTTCACGCTGCCGGAAGGCTTCAGCGTCGAACTCGTCGCCAGTGAGGAAACGGGACTGCCGAAGCCGACGATGGTCGCCTTTGACGACGCTGGCCGCATGTGGTCGGCCACGGCGACGATGTATCCCTGCGACAATGATCCCGAGATTTGGAAGCGACCTGGCAAAGACCGCATCGTGGTGTTTGACACGCCCACGGCACGCTCGCCGCAGACGCCGCGTGTGTTTGCGGACGGAATGGTGATGCCGCTTTCGTTACTGCCGCGCGATCGCGGGGTGTATGTCGCGCAGGGGCCGGAGATCTTCTTCCTCGACGACAAGGACGGTGACGCCCGTGGGGACAAGCGCCGCGTGTTACTGCAGGGCTTTGGCACGCAGGACACGCACACGCTGCCGCATCAGCTCACGTGGATGCCGGGTGGGCGCGTGTTGTTTTCGCAAGGGCTGCTGAATCGCGGCACGATGACCGACGCCTCCGGTGCATCGTTGGTCTTCAATCGCACGCTCGTCGCTTCGACGGCCCCCGACGGCACGGACACCCGCATCCTCAGCGCGGGGCTAAACAATATCTGGGCGTGGGGTCTCGGCCGCACCGGGCGCGTGTTCATCCACGAGGCCAATGATCTCGGCTACAGCGTGGTGCCGTTTGAGGAGGATTCCAGTTATCCGGCCTACATTTCCATGCGACTGCATCCGAATGCGCCGATGCATCCACCCACGGCCTGGGAGCTGAACCTGGGCGGCACGGGCTTCTCCGGCCTGGCGATCTGCGATGACCTCAGCGGCAGTTTTCCAGCGCCGTGGCAGGGCCTGCTCTACATCGCGAATCCCATCCTCGGCAAAATCCACGCCGTTTCCGCGAAGCTCGATGAGCGCGGTGTGTGGAGCTTTGAAAAACAAGGCGACCTCGTTTCATGCAGCGACACGATGTTCCGCCCGGTGGCGCTTACCTTCGGTCCTGATGGCTGCCTTTACATCACCGACTGGTATAACCGCATCATCTCGCACAACGAAATCCCACGCGACCATCCCGCCCGCGACAAAGACCACGGTCGTGTTTGGCGCGTGCGCCACAGCTCACAAGCCCAGCGCCAAACGCCCGACATGACTCATGTGCCGACCGCCGAGCTGCCCGCGCATCTGCAAGCCGCGAGCACTTGGGAGATGCGCGCCGCGTGGCATCAGATCGGCGAGCGTAAAGCCACGGAACTCATCCCCGCGCTCTCGAAAGTCGCCGCTGACGGGCAACTCGCCGACGATGCCCGCATTCACGCACTGTGGTCGTTGGAAGAGCTCGGTCACTTTGACCCTGCCCTGTGGAAGACGTTGCTCAGCGCCTCTTCCATCGATCTTCGCCGCGAGGCCGTGCGCGCGCTCAGCACGTTGAAGGTGGCGGAGGATACAGCGTTCGATCTGCTCCAACCGCTCGCCTCCGAGACGCAGTGGACTGTCCGCTACGAGGTGCTGCGCTACTTCCGACGTGCCTCCGGGCCGGTGAATGCGAACCACATCGCCTGGTTGAAGCAGTGGAGCGCCACGCCTGCGCCGAAGGTTGAGATCAAAGGCTGGAACGGCAACTACCTCGCCCTCGGCGGCAGTTATGAGCGTGCGTTCCAAGACTTCTTGCTATCGCTGGCGGAAACCAAATCGCCCGCCGCCCAGCTATTGGAATCGAAGTGGGACAAAGTCATCGGCACCGCCCCAGCACCCACTCCCGACGAACAAACCCAGGTGCAAGACCGCATCACTGCCGTTACCGCGCTGCTGCCAAAAGCCAGCGCCACCGCCGGCCGTCCCTTGTTCGAAGGCACCTGCATGGCCTGCCACGTCATCGGTGGCAAAGGTGTGTCGCTCGGCCCACCGCTCGACGGTTCGTCGAAGCGCGACATCGAAGGCCTGCTCACCTCCATCCTCGCCCCTGATGCAGCCGTGGAGCAAGTGTTCCGCCTCTACCGAATCGAAACGAAGACCGGCCAACGCATCGAAGGCTTCAAGAAGTCAGAGTCCACCAAAGAAATCACCGTCCTCCTCATGGGCGGCGTGCCGCAAGTCGTCCCCGTGGCGAACATCAAGAGCGCCGGTTACATCGCCGGAAAATCGGTCATGCTACCGCTCGCGGGAGGCTTCTCGGATCAGCAGATCGCTGATATTGCCGTCTATCTGAGGACGATTCAGTGAAGAGCGGAAGCCACGGGTGAAACGGCGGTAAATCGACAGGAGAATGGGGACAGAAGAACCGAGCGAAGCGAGACCGACAGCCGACGGCTGCCCGCAGGGAAGCGAAGCGCATCAATCAGATTCAGAATATTATTCTGTCCCCATTTTTCTGTCGAACCTCATCCTCCTTGTCGAGTTGAGCCCCCTTTCGCCGTAATGAAGAGACCCGTTCGTCTCATGCTCCGCTTTTTCCTCGCCTGTCTAGTTTCCACCTCGCTTCTCGCTGCAGCACCGTCAGCCTTTTTGGAGAAGCATTGCTACGACTGCCATGATGCCGAAACGAAGAAGGGCGACCTCGATTTGACGGCGCTGACCTTCGATGCACAGCATGTGAACCTGCTCATCAAGGTCCACGATGCGGTGGAGCGCGGGGAGATGCCGCCGAAGAAGAAAAAGCAGCCTGCGGAGGCGGAGAAGGCGGCGTTTGTGCAGGAACTGGAGGCGAAGCTGATGGCGATGACGGCACCAACACCGGGCGGGCGCATCCGGTTGCGGCGCATGACGCGGGTGGAGTTTCAAAACACGCTCCAAGACCTGCTGGCACTGCCGAGGCTCGATGTGGTCGGCCTGTTGCCCGCGGATGGTCGTGTGGAGGGCTATGACAAGATCGCGGGTGCGCTCGACATCTCGCCTGCACATCTCGCGGCTTATGAAGAGGCGGTGGAGAAGGCGCTGGATGCGGCGATCGCCACGCGCAGCACACCGCCGCGAGTCTTCAAGAAGCGCATCTATCCGGCGGGGCTCTTCAAGTTTGGCGGAAACCTCGTGCAGGGGCAGTTCGTGCTGCTGAAGGACAAGCAGCCTGATCCCGCGCTGCCGGTGCGCGGCGGTTTTGAGGACAAACAAGGCCATGTGGGCGATGCGGGGCCGGACCTGGAGGAGCGCAAAAAACAGCACGAAGCCCTGAAGGCGGCGAAAAGCGAAAGCGCGGTCGGTTTGCTCAATCCAAACCTCGCAGGCTATGAGGCGGCGATGAATGTGTCGCCGATCTACGCGGGCATGTATCGCATGAAGCTCTCGCTGTGGGGCTTTCAGTGGAACGCGGGCAAACCGGAACCAGGACCAGATCAAGCCGCCGTGCTGCGTGCGCATGAGGAAGGCAAGCAACAGGAAGGCGGTCGCTTGCTACGTGCCTTTACCGCGCCGTCGATGAAATCGAACGAGGCGGAGATCACCGAGTGGCTGGAGGCGCATGAGAGCATCGTCTTCGATCCGGTGTCGGTGCCTTGGACTGGATTGCGCGTCGGCCAAGTCGCCGGAAGGGCGAAAAAGCATGTGGGACCCGGCGTGGCGATTGACTGGTTCGAGATCGAAGGGCCGATCAATGCTTCGTGGCCGCCGGAGAGCCACAAACGCTTGTTTGGCGCTCTTCCGATCACCACGATGACTACCGGCGATGTCATCCCGCCGCAGCGCGAGGAGGTGCGTAGCCTAGGTGGCTATGTGCCGAGCATGCATTTCGATCTCACGCCACAGGAGCGGAAACCGCCGCTGGAGTCCGTGCAGTCAACGCAACCGGAAGAAGATGCCCGCAAGCTGCTCACGACCTTTTTGCCGAAGGCGTTTCGTCGTGAAGTCGCACCCGATGAGATCGAGCCGTATCTGGCGCTGCTCAAGTCACGCATCGCCGCGAAGGACTGCTTTGAGGATGCGATGCGGCGTGTGTATGTCGCGGTGCTTACCTCGCCGGAGTTTTTGTTTCACTCCATCGAGTCCAAACCGAGCACACTGGCCTCACGCCTCTCCTACTGGCTCTGGAACGGCCCGCCGGACGCTCCCTTGCTCGCTGCCAATCTCAGCAAGCCTGAAGTGCTGCATCGTGAGGTGGATCGCCTGCTCGCCGACAAACGCAGTGAGCGCTTCATCGACGATTTCGCCAATCAATGGCTCGAACTCAGCCGACTCGATGAAACCACGCCCGATCCGCAGCTTTACCCCGAGTATCGCTTCCTCCTGCACGAAGGCATGGCCGCGGAGACGCGCGCCTTTTTGCGCGAACTCATCCAAAACGACCTTCCCACCACCCATCTGCTCAAACCCGGCTTTGCCATGCTCTCGCAACGTCTCGCCGAGCACTACGGCATTGCGGGTGTGACCGGCGTGGAAGTCCGCAAGGTGTCGCTGCCCGCCGAAAGCCTGCGCGGCGGCCTCCTGGGCCAATCCGCCATCCACAAGCTCACCGCCAACGGCACCACGACCTCGCCTGTGAAGCGCGGCGTGTGGGTGATGGACCGACTCCTCAACGATCCCGCCCCACCACCGCCCCCCGGCATCAGCGCCGTCGATCCCGACACCCGCGGCACCACCACCGTGCGTGAACAGCTCGACAAACATCGCGCCGACACCAACTGCGCCGCCTGCCACGCGAAGATCGACCCCACAGGCTTCGCACTCGAAGCCTTCGATCCCATCGGTGGCCTGAGAGATCGCTACCGCTCCAACGGCAAGGGCGACGAGCCATCAGAGAAGGGTAAAACCCCATGGCGTGTGAGTTACAAACTCGGCCCGAAAGTCGATCCCAGCGGCGAACTCCCCGATGGCCGCAAGTTCACCGGAGCCGGGGATTTAAATACCCTACTCAACGCCCAGCCCACCAAACTCGCCGAAGCTTTTGTGTCCCACCTCTCCCGCTACGCCACCGGCACCGAAGTCAGCTTCGCCGACCGAGCCGAGATCCGACGCATCGTCGAGGCCACGAAGAACAGCGGCCATGGCTTCAGGTCATTGATTCATGCGCTGGCTGCGAATTCGATTTTTATAGGCAGTAGAATGGGGGCAGAAGAATGAAATACATAAAGACCTGAACTCAATTCTCCTGCCCACATTCTTCTGCCTACCCTCTGTATGCCGATCCACCGCACCCTCCAACTACCAAGCATCACCGACCGTGAATTCGCCGAAATTGATGAGGTGGTGATGCGCTGCGCTTACGCCACACAAAACCACTTCGGGCGTTTGTTCGACGAGCGCATCTAAGAAAACGATTTAGCCCAACGCTTACGTGCCCACGGTTTGGAGGTTTACAGCCAAGTTCCCATCAAAGTCAGTCACGGCAGCTTCGAAAAGACCTACTACCTCGATCTCATCGTGAACCAGATGCTTTACGAACTCAAAGTCGTCAGAGCCTTGCTCCGCGAGCACGACGCCCAAGCCATCAACTACGCACTTCTCAAAAACGTTCGTCTCGTGAAGCTCCTAAACTTCGGCGAGTCCGAGGTGCGCGGAAAACTACTCCGTAACGCCCTCACCGAACCCGAACGCCACCAGCCCACCATGCGCAAAACCGGCTGGAAGCCATTGGGACCTCGTTGCACCGAGTTGATCGAGCACCTCAAAGAACTCATCCGCGACTGGGGCACTCACCTGAGCAGCAACCTCTACACGGAGGCTCTTGTGCATCATTTGGGTGGCGAGGGTCATTGTGTTCACCGGGTGGATTTAACATCTGGCGAGCTCAGTCTCGGCACTCACCCCGTGCAAATGCATGATGCTGATCACGGATTTGTGCTCACGGGCTTCACACGGCCTCAACCCGGCTACCGACAGCACCTTGAAGTTTTGCTTCAGCATGCACCCTCTTTGAATGGCATTCAGTGGATTAATCTGAATCATTCCTGCCTTGAGGTCACCACCGTTGAGCCTGAATTTAGGCAGCAGAATGGGGGCAGAAGAATACCCCAAAGCTGAAACTCAAAATCCATTCTCCTGTCCCCATTCTTCTGTCGATTCTTACCTATGCACACTCGCCGACACTTCCTCCGCGCTGCTGGCGCTTTGCTCGCGCTGCCTTCCATCGGTCGTGCAGCGGAAAAACTGCCACCGAAGCGGCTTTTCGCCATTCATGTGCCGCTGGGCATGATGCCGGAGTTCTTCTTCCCGAAGGCGTGCGCGCCATCCAGCCCCTACCTCGACCTCCTCGCCGATCAGCGACCGCATTTAACCACCTTCCACGGCCTCTCGCACCCGGACGTCAACGGCAACCACCACGCGGGCCAGTGCTTCCTCAGCGGCGCACCGCATCCGGGGCAGCCAACCTTCCGCAACAGCCTCTCGCTCGATCAACTCGCTGCCGAGAAGCTCGGACTCGACACGCGTTTCTCCTCGCTCGCCGTCTCCGTCAGCAAAGGCGAGCACTACGGTGACTCCATCGCCATCTCGCGAGCAGGCGTCATGCTTCCTTCCGAAAAGAGCGCGGAGAAGCTCTACCGCCGACTTTTTGTCGCCGGGACGACCGAGGAAAAAGCCGCCACCATGCGACGCATCGAGGCCGGTGGCAGTGTGCTCGATTTGATCCTCGACAAAGCCAAACGACTCGAAAAAAGCAGCGCACCCGAAGACCGCGCACGACTCGATCAATACTTCCAAAGCGTGCGTGAGCTCGAAATCCGACTCCAGCGCAACATCGAGTGGGAAAACCGCCCCAAGCCGAAAGTGGACTACCCGCAGCCCAAAGACATCGCCGATGCCAACGAGGTCATCGCACGTTCCAAGCTCATGTTCGACCTCATCCGCCTTGCCTTGCAGACGGACAGCACACGCGTCGTCACGCTCTCGCTCAGCACCTTCAGCGTTGTGCCGCATGTGCCCGGCGTGAAGAGCGAAACCCACGGCCTCACCCATCATGGCAACGAGCCTGACAAGATCGCCGAACTGAAGAAGATCGAAGAAGCCCAAATGAAGGCCTTCGCCGATCTCCTCAAAACCTTCCGCAACGTCACCGAAACCGGCGGCACGCTGCTCGACCACACGCAGGTGCTCTACGGAAGCTGCCTCGGCAACGCCAACTCCCACAGCAACCAAAACCTCCCCCTCATCCTCGCCGGTGGCGGTTTCAAACACGGGCAGAACCTCGCGTTCAACGCGCAGAACAACACGCCAATGGCAAATCTCTTCGTGTCGATGCTGCAAGGTCTCGGCATCGAAGCAGACAAGTTCTCAAGCAGCACCGGGACGTTGAGCGGTCTGAAAACATGATCTTCCCGGTGGAGCCTGAACTTCGGGATGATCGCTGACCCAATGCTGACAATCTTGTCTGCGATCCTTGAAGCTCCGCTGACAGTTTCTGTGTCATCCTCCGAGAGTTGGCGCTCATCCATTGACCATGAAACCTCTCCGCTACCTCTGTTGTCTCCTGTTGGCTCAGGCATCGCTCGTCGCTGGCCCGCCGAACATTCTTTTCATGCTCTCGGACGATCAGGCCTGGAGTGGACTTTCGTGCCAGATGCACCCGGACCTGCCGGATTCAAAAAGCAGCTTCGTGCAGACACCGAACATCGCGCGACTCGCGGAGCAGGGCATGCGATTCAGCGCGGCTTATGCGCCCGCGCCAGTGTGCTCACCGACTCGCATCAGCTTGCAAACGGGGCGGAATCCGGCGGCGCTGGGATGGACAAAGGCGGCTCCGCCTGAGATGGGGCAGCGTTTAATCGAAGGCGACAACCGCAAGAGCATTCGCGATGACGAGATCACCATCGGGCAGATGTTGAAGTCGGCAGGCTACGCGACCGCGCACTACGGCAAATGGCATCTAGCAGGCGGTGGCCCTGCCGCCCACGGCTACGACGAAAGCGATGGCGACACGGGGAATCAAGACGCCGCACCGCATCTGCCACCGAACCCGGTGGACATCTTCGGCATGGGCTTGCGTGCGGTGGATTTCATGAAGCGGAGTCAGGCCGCTCAGAAACCCTTCTTCATCCAGATGAGCTACAACGCGCTGCATTATCCCGAGAACGCGACACCCGCGCTGCTGGAGAAATATCGGAAGCTCGTCTCCGGCGGAAACGACAAGGAAGTCGGCCGTGCCGCCATAGCAGAAGACCTCGACCGCGGGGTCGGTGAGTTGTTGGCGAAAGTGGATGCCATGGGCCTCTCAAAGAACACCATCGTCATCTACATGTCCGACAACGGCGGCTCGAATCGCCGCACGCTGAATGGTGGCAAAGGCGACGTGTGGGAAGGCGGCATTCGCGTGCCATTGATCATCCGCGGACCCGGCATCGCTCCAAACTCGTGGTGCCACCAGCGAGTCGTCGGCTACGATTTCTTCCCGACTTTCTGCCGTTGGGCCGGTGTGAAGGCGCCGCTGCCAAAACAACTCGAAGGCGGCGACCTCACGCACCTGCTCAGCGGCTCATCCGCCCCCGTGAAACGACCTCGCGAGCCTCTCGTGTTTCATTTCCCACATTATCAAGGCGACTCACCGCACAGCGCGATCATCAGCGGCCACATGAAGCTCATCCACTTCTACGAAACGGGTGAAAACCATCTCTTCGACCTCCAAGCCGACATCGGCGAGTTCAAGAACCTCGCCTCAGCCAAGCCCGAACTCGCCTCAACGCTCGCCAAACAGCTAGCGGACTATTTGAGCGAAGTCGGAGCCGAAATGCCAAAACCCAATCCGAACTACGATCCCAACAAGAGGCCAGCCAAGAAGGGCGGCGGCAAAGGTGGGAAAAAAGGAGGCAAAAAGCCATGAACCCACCCTACACTGGTGCAGCGATGCTTTAGCACCTCAGTGCTCTAGAATGTAAGATCAGGAGATAAGGGAATAAGCGGTCATTTGCCAGGGCTCTAAAAAGCACCTTGATGAATTGTCCAAATGCTCTGAAATCCTGCCAATCAACTACGGTTGTTCTTACGATGGACAGATTGAAATGAATGGGTCACGTTAAACATCTTTATGATTTCCAATGCCCCGCCCTCCGTCGCTGAGAGTTCATTAGACCCTTCTTTTGGGTGGAACATGGGAACGATCTTGGGCGTGATACGGCGAAGGATTTGGTGGTTGATGGTTTTTGCGTTGGCTGCCTTGGCACTTGGGTTTGTTTATCTGAAGCTGACACCAGCGGTGTTTGAGGCGCGCACTGTTGTGCAGGTCGAGCAGACGACGCAGGCTGTGGTGAGTGTGCAGGATGCGGTGCGGGAAGATTTGAAGACGGTGGAGGTTCTGGCCAAGGTGGTCAAGTTCGAGGAAGACGCGCGCTTCACGGGGGAAAAGGGCGGTTTGATGAGCACGCTGAATGGTTTGATCAAAAAAGAGGACAAGGAGCCACTCACCGAGGCAGGGCTGATACGAACCATGAGTGATCGTGTGAAAGTTGCGCTACGCCGAGGCACGAGACTCATCGATGTGACTGTCAGCGGCCAAAATGCAGAGTTGGCGCGCGACATCAGTCTGGCTGTCGTCTCGGAATACACGCAGCTCATCCTCGAGCAAAAGCTGGCGGCTTCGAAGCCGATTTATGGGCATCTGGTGAGCGAAGCGGAACGCTTGAAGAAGCAACTCGAAGCCTCCGAGCAGAAGCTGCAGGCTTACCGTGAGGAGAAGCGCGCGGTATCGCTCGAACAGACGCAAAACATCGTGGTGGCCACCTTGCAGGATTTGAACAAGAGCCTCAGCGAAGCGCGCAGCGTGCGCATGAAAATCGAGTCGGATGTGACCGCACTCACGGGAAGTGCCGTCACACCGGACATGGTCACACTCAAGCAACGCATCGCCGAGCAGGAAGCGGAACTGGCAAGCCTCGGGGAGCGCTACGACTCCAAGAACCCCAGATACCTCCAGGCACAGAGCGAGATCGACAAACTCAAGCTCTCCCTCAGCAAAGCCACGCAGGACGCGGCAGAGGTGGTGAAGGCCTCACTCGCGGCGGCGAAGGAAACAGAGCAAAAACTTGTCAAAGCGCTTCAGGAGCAAGAAATCAAGGCGCTCGACCTCAATAAGATCTCTATTCAATACAACACGCTGAGCCGCGAAGTGGAATCTGATCGCGTGATGCATGAAGCGGTGCTCAAACAGCTCAAGGAAACACAGATCGTGCAAGGCGTGGAGCAAGGAGCCATTCGCATCGTCGAGCCAGCCACGGTGCCTGATCGGCCAGTAAGCCCGAAAAAAAGCATGGCGCTGGCGATCTCGCTCTTTCTTGGCTTGGCCTGCGGAATGGTCGTTTCCGCGCACACTCGCCGCCGAGTCGCTACGCTCTCTGCGAGCGGCGCTGTGTGATGCAGGGCGCTCGTTCATGTTTTGCAGTGCGGTTCCTGGTGAAGGGAAAACCTTCTGTGCGGTGAACTTTGCTGCCGCACTCGCCTTGGAAGGACACAGCACACTGCTGATCGATGCCGATCTGCGCATGCCGAGCATCGGCGGACAGTTGTTCGGCAAAGAGAGGCCTGGATTGGCTGATGTGGTGAAGGGCAAGCTTTCGCTGGGGGATGCTGTGCAGGCTGCAAAGATCGACAAGCTCTACGTGCTCACTGCTGGCACGGCCATCGCCGGACCGGCCGAGTTATTGGCCTCGCCAAAGCTCAAAGCGATGCTGGAGGACGCATTGAAGGAGTATGATCGGGTGGTGATCGATAGTGCGCCGATTTTAGCCGTGAGCGATGCGCTGCGCATGAGCAGTCACGTCGAGCATACCGTGCTGGTGGTGCGTGCGGCCAAGACGCCTGGTTCTGCGGTGGCACGCGCGCTGCATCAGCTCACCAAGGCCGCTGGGAAGCGCCCTGCAGGCTTTGTGCTCAATCAGGTTTCGAGCGGGCCGATCGGGTACGGCAGCTACGGCTCCTACACATGAGCAAAATCATCCAACTCCTGCGCCAGAAGCTTGTGCAGAATGCGCTGGCACTTTACGGCGTGACTATTGCCAACGCGCTGTTGCCGCTGGTGCTCATCCCGTATCTCGCGCGTGTGCTGCGGCCGGATGCCTGGGGCATGGTGCTTTTCGCGCAGACAGCGGCGATCTGGCTGGGGCTGTTGGTCGAGTATGGCTTTGCCTATTCCGCCACGCGTGAGGTGGCGCGGCACATGGAACAGCCAGAAAAGCTGCGCCAGATCGTGGCGGAGGTCATGGGGGGTAAAATACTGCTCTGTGGCATCGCAGCAGCCATTTCGGTTGTTTTATGGCTGGTGATCCCCGCGTTTCGCGCGAACCCGCTGCTGCTCATCGGTGCGCTGTGGATCGCGGTGGCACAGGGTTTGAGCCCGCTGTGGTATTTTCAGGGTATTGAGCGCATGCGCCTGCCGGCGGTCCTGGATGTGGTGTTTCGGCTGCTCTTCGTCGTCAGCGTGTTTCTTTGGATCAAATCTCCGGATGATGCCGCTGCTGTGCTGATTTTTCAGGCGGCGAGCATCACACTGTCGTTGCTCATCTCTTTGCGAATGATGTATCGCCAAGTCAGCGCCGGTCTGTGCTCACTGACTCGCGCGTGGGCCACATTGAAGGATGCGTGGCAGTTCTTCCTCTTCGTCGCCGTCGTGAATGTCTATGCCAAGGCAAACAGTTTCATTCTCGGTCTCATGACGACTCCCGCAGCAGTCAGCTTCTATGGCGGGCCTGAGCGGTTGATGCGCGGCATTCTGAGCCTCACTGGACCGGTCAATCAGGTGCTGTATCCGCGGCTCACGCATCTGGTGAAACATGATTATCCCGCTGCGAGGAAAACCGTGCGCCGTGGCACCGTGATGGTCGCACTGATCGGCATGTGCCTCGGTTTGAGCCTTACACTCGCCGCGCCGTGGTTTGTGAATTTGCTGTTTGGCAAAGGCTATGAGGCTACGGTGCCGGTGCTGCGCATTCTGGGCCTTGTATGCCCGTTTTCGGCCGTGAACAGCGTGCTGGGCATCCGCTGGATGTTTCCGCTTGGCATGGAGCGCACGTATAATCGCATCGTCATGTGGGGCGCGGCTATGGATGTGGTGTTGGTGCTCCTTTTCATTCCGATTCACGGTGCCCTCGGTGCCGCGTGGGCCGTGCTAACGACGGAGGTCTTCATCACGGCTGCGGTCTTTGTGCTGCTGTGGCGTGCCAAGCTGAACCCCTTTCAGCAAGCATCCCTGTGTGCTGTGGAGGTGCCTAGATGAAAGCGCAGGCAACACGCGCTGCGATTTGGTGGCTGAATCCGTTTTGGATCCTCGTCATCCCACTTGTGCTGATCGCCTTTGTGACATGGCTGATTCCTGAAGCCGATTATCAGCTCTACTGGCGCTTGCCGAAATTTTTCACAGATGATGATCTAGCGCTGTGCCTGTGGGTGGCGCTCGCGTTTTCCATTGGCTGCCTTCTGGCTGTTATTTTGGATCGTGGACTGGTGCGACCTTCCAGTGCCGAAACACTAGCCACACCGAGGTGGACCATGCTCACGCGACTTTTCTACTGTGGCCTCATTGTCACCGTTTTTGCCTACACGGTTTGGTTTGGCGCCATCTTGAAGCAAGCTGGTCTCGGCATCATTCCGGCGGTGTTGAGGGGGGATTCGGGTGCCATTTATGAATTGATCCGACTGCGCAAGGACGCGGCGATCACAGGCATTACCAGCCTCACGCAAGTCGGCATCGGCGTCGGGCTCGCGGGTGTCTTTCTCTCTTGTCAACTCGGCTGGAAGAAGGTGCGGTGGCCTCTGGGGCTGTTGTTCTTCCTCACGCTCATGCGCGCAGTCTTTTTGGCCGAACGCCTCGCTTTGATCGAGCTCATGCTACCCGGCACGGTGCTGTGGTTTCAGCTTCGCGGGCTGCGAGCAGGGTTTGCGCGGCATCTCGTGAATTTTGCGCCGTTCGTCGGTGTGATCGTCTTGTACTCGCTGTTCACCTTCAGCGAATACTTTCGCTCCTGGGGCTACTACTCCGAACAGGGCGAGACTTCGCTGCTGTGGTTCACGCTGGTGCGTTTATCCGGCTACTACGTCACCTCGCTGAACAACGGAGCGATGCTGTGGCAAGAGCTAGGCCCCCTCGGCTTCCCCTACGCCACGCTCGAGTGGCTTTGGCGCTTCCCGATCATCGGCGACGCGCTGCGCGATAGTCTCGGTGGCAGTGATGCGCCGGCGGCGCTCGTGAGCATTATTGTCGCGGAGGATGGCAACCCGGAATTCAACAATCCCACCGGCATCTTCGTCACTTTCACCGACTACGGCGTGCCCGGCGCGCTGGTGTTCTGGGTGTTATTCGGCTGCGTCGCGACGCTGCTGTATCGCGCATTTCGTCGCGGCTCCGTGGCCGGGCTGTTTCTTTACCCGTTCGTCTTCATGGGCCTGACGGACCAGATCCGCATCTTCTACCTCACTGGTGGCAGGACATTCGCAGCGTGGCTTTTTTTGTTCGCCGTCATCTTTGTCACCCGGCGGGAGATCAGGCGTTCACAGCCCACGGCGCGCGCGTGAAGTTCATAGCCGCTTCGCTGGAGTACGTCTGCGGTGCGAGCGATGGCTGGCCTTCGCGGCGGAACAGGCGGTCGATGACTTGCTCGACCTGCGCAGGGTCGCTCAAATCTCCACCGAGGCGCAGCGATGCAGGTTGACCGATGTCATCGAGGTAGTCCGTGCATTTCCGTTCATACTCGACGAGCGCAAAGGGCACGCCCGTCAGATAGGCGGTGATGCCCGCATGCATACGCACGCACAGCACCGCCGTGCAAGCCGCGAGCGCGTGCCAGGTGCCGATGAGATTATCCTCGCACGAGACGATATCCGTCGGTGTGCCGCGTTCGCGCAGATAGCTTTGAAGCTGGAGTGACAGCTCCATGTCACCCCAGCGCGGATTGGAGTTGAGGCAGAATATCCGCACCAGAGCGCCCCCATGTTTTGCAAACCGGTTGATGCCCTCAAAGAGCGCGGCATTCCGCCGCTTCTCCAGCGCCACGTCTCCGCCGGAGTGGCATTCATAAGGACGCAGCGAGACACCGAGCGTTGGCTTCGACGATGCGCTTTCACGCGCGTGCTCATTGGCTGGCAGTAGTAATGGCAGCGCGCCGACGAGATCACGCGCAAATAGAGGCTTCACCGGCACCTGCATTTGCTCCAGCAGCGCGACCGATTGCTGATCCCTCACCGAGATGAAGGTGAAGTGCCGTAGAAATCGCGCTGCCTCCGCTTGATCCGCCTCATCGGCAAAGGGGCCGACGGAAACGCCGATGGCGGCAAATTTCGTCCACGACCGCTCCGCCGCGATGCGCTGGAGTTTTTTCAAGATGCTGCCATACGACAAGGTGGAGCCGCCGGCGTAGAGCATGACGTCGCGCGTCATCAGCGCGGCGGCGAGAAAGGCGAGCCTGCTCATCTTGCCGCCAAAGTGCGGGGCGGTGTAGAGGCCCTGCGGATACCAGCTAGGTACGCGGAACTTTGCATCGATGCCATTCACCGGAGGGCCGAGAATGTCGAGCTGATGCCCCGGCCACCAACGCTGCGCGCCGAGAATACTGGTGAGGTTGAAGAGGTCGTCGCCGTAATTGGAGAAGCCGTAGTAGCCGTTGAGGGTGATTTTCATAAAAATTCAGGCAGGGAGCGAAACACGCGTACGTTTCGTCCGTGGATCATGCGACAGGCATGATGCCGCACCGTTCATCGTTTGATCCGTCAAAGATGGGTGCTGGCCGGGAGACATGGTGTGGATTGTTGCGGTTTACGGCGGTCATCAAGTGCGATTACGGCAGGCTCTCAATGATCGCGCGGAGTTGCTTTTGAAACTCGCGCATGTCGTAGTCCGTCTCGGCATGCAGACGTGCGAGCGCGCCCATGGACGGCAGTGCGGCGCGACTGGCTTTGCATTTCTGGATCCCCTCGCGCCAATGCGCGGCGTCATCGTCGTGAATGAACAGTCCGCACTGCTGGCCGACGACGTCGAAGTCGATGACGGGGTTGAAGGTCATCACGACCGGTTTGCTCAAAGCGGACGCCTCAAGCAGCGTGGTTATGCCCCATAGCGTGGCGCGGTGGCGGATGAGTTCAGCATCGGACGCGCGCTTCATGTCGAGAGGAATGGCGACGAGGTCGCAGGCGAGGTAGTTGGCGACGAGATCGGGATAAGGCACTGGCTTGTCGAGGTTCTCGCGGATGGATCTGAAATTGGGCAGTCGCGCGATCTCGCGCACGACGTCGGCGGAGCCTGTCAGCACGCGGACCTCAATGTCCGGGTCATCACCGACGGCCTCGACGAAGGCGTTGAATTTTCTGCCGGTGATGCCGATGAGCAAGATTCTCAGCTTGTCGTCCGATGCGGCCGACGTCCCGAGCCTTGCGCGGAGGCGGTCGTAAAACTCAATATCCACGCCCCACCTGAGCGTGACGAGCGATTCCGCCGCCGCCGGATAACTGATGAGTGAGAGGGTGCGAATTTTTTCACTGAGGGCGAGAAGAACACCGCAACGCTTTGCCAGGAAGAAGTCTTTGATGGAGACGCGAAGAGGAAAATGCAGAAAGGCGAACATGTCCTTCCTCTGGCGGAAGAACCAGAGCAGGCCGCAGAGGATGGTGATGAGGTCGGTATCCTTGGCGATGATGAAATCGTACTTCCGGCGGTTGAGGAAAAGCCAGATTTGTTCGGATACGTTCGGACCGAGGCGGAGTTTCTCTCCGATGCGATCGATCCACGCGATGTGCCTAGTGGGGACGCGCGTGGCACCGAGCGAGAAAAGAAAATCGGTGCCCCAAGCATGATTTGAAGGCAATTCCTCCCCGCCGACGATTTCACGTCGCGTGATCCAGGCAATCCGGCTGGTTGCGATGTTCATAAGCTGGAGGTAGGTGGGAAAGGGCTCATCGTCCATCAGAAGGATGTGCTTCTTGCAGTTGCCAGTGTGTCTTCGGGAGAAGTCAGGTTCATGGGATCAATTCGTCTCCGCAGTTGGAGAAGCCGTAATAGCCTTTGAGGGTGATCTTCATAAAAAGCTTTTTCATGTAGAGCGCACGCAGGACGAAGTCGGAGCCTTCCTCCGCTCCAAAGTATGTGCCGACGCCGAGTTTTTCATCCAGCCCACCGACATCGAGCCAGACCTGGCGCTTGAGAAACATGGTGAACTCGACGGTGGTGCTGAAGACATTGCCAGCGGTGACGGGTTGCGCTTGCTCGGAGAAGCGAGTGACGGAGCGCGTGAGTGTTTCGCGATCCACCGCACGGCCAAAGAGCATGTCGAGATCGGCCTTGGCGGCGAAACGATCGGAGACTTGCTGGAGGAGGTCGGGAGTGAGTTCGCAGTCGTCGTCGGGGAAGTTTAGGATTTCGCCGGTGGCGAACTGGAAGCCGTGATTGCGGGCGTGGGCGACTCCAGCGGGCTTGATCTTTTCATGCCGCAGCGGGAAGACGGTTTTGAATTCCGCGCAGAGCGCGTCGAGCAGTGGACCGTCGTTTTGGTCGATGACGATGACTTCGAGGTCTTGCAGCGTGCCTTGCTGAATGGACACAAAGAGCCGCCGCATGTCGTCGAGGCGGTTCAAGGTGGGGACAATGAGGCTGAAGCGCGGGTTCATGGCAGTTTGGGTGCTGGCTCCGCCATTTTCTCGCAGACGTAGTTTTGCATAGCGGCAATGAAGACTGGCTCAGCAAAGCGCTCGGCATGCTGACGAATCAAGTTGGGGTCCCAGATGGTGGATTCGAGGCGCTCGACGCAGGCGGTGATGCCTTCAGGCGAGGGATCGGTGAATAGCGTGCCTGTTTGGCCATCGATGACGGTTTCCAGCGCGCCACCGTCACCAAAGGCCAGCACGGGTTTCCCTGCGGCTTGAGCCTCGAGTGGTGTGATGCCAAAATCTTCCGAGCCGGGCAAAACGAACGCGCGACAGGTCTCGATGAGTGAAATGGCATCCGCATCTGATACGCGGCCCTTAAAGACGATGTTAGGGGCACCACCCGCGAGTTCCTCCAATCGGCCGCGATCCGGTCCACCGCCAGCGATGACCAGACGTCGGCCATTTTTCAAAAATGCGGCCACAGCGCGATCAATGCCCTTGTAGGACACCAAACGCGACAAAATGAGGTAGGAGCCATCATGCTGCGGTGTGACGCGAAATTTATGCACTTCGACCGGCGGATAGATGACGACGGAATCACGCCCATAGAACTCGCGGATGCGGTTTTGGACGTTTTTAGAGTTGGCGATGAAGTGGTGCGTTTTTTTCGAGCACGCGAGGTCGCTCGGCCTCAGCCACAGCACGAAGAGTCGCGCGATTGCCTTCAGCAGGCCGCTTTTGACCTCGTTTTTGAGGTAGTGGTCGGTTTGCCAGAAGAAGCGTGGCGGCGTGTGGCAGTAGCCAAAGACGCGTGTGCGCGGCGTGAAGCGCAGCCACTTTGAAAAGCCGCTGCTGCTCACCACTGCAGCATCTGCATCAAGATGGCCAAATGATTTGAAAGCGAAGGGATAGATGGGGAAGAGCTTCTTGTGGTGTTTATTGATGCCTGGAAGGCGTTGCACCCATGAGTTGTGAATGACGGCGTCGTTGAAGTCAGGCAGCAAGTGTGCGTGATCCGTTGCGCTTACATAAACCGGCGCATCCGGCCAGGCTCGATGCATGGAAGCAAAAAGCCTCTCAGCGCCTCCCATCTGAATCAAATAGTCGTGAGCGAGGATAATTTTGTCTGCGGACATAGGAGAGGTAGGCGTCGGGTTCACTGCTGCTTGGCCATGGCTTGAGCTAAAGCTTTCAACATGGATTCAGCGCCAGTAGTCCATGAGAAGAAACCTTCGCGTTCTTTGCCACGCGTGACGAGGCTTTCACGCAGCCCGGGTTCCTGGCGCAGGCGTTGGATGGCGTCTGCGAGGGTCTGAGGATCGTTGGGATCGCAGTATAAAACGGCATCGGCACAGATTTCGGGAAGCACGCTGGTGTTGGAGACGATGGCGGGGCAGCCGAGAGACATGGCCTCGACGGGTGGAAGGCCGAAGCCTTCATAGAACGATGGAAACAGCAGGCAGTAGTCGCGGGAATAGAGCGCGTAGAGTTCAGCATCGCTGACATGGCCGACGTGGGTGATGCGTGACTCGTCGAGAGCTTTGCCGCCAAAGACGCGGGCGTTTTTTTGGCCGGCGATGACGCAAGGCGGGGCATCCGGGCCGAGGAGTTCGAGCGCGCGGATGACGCTGGCAAAGTTCTTGTTGGGATTAACGCTGGAGACTGCAAAAAGATATGGCGCGTCGGGAATGTGATGTTTGGCAAAGACGCCGAGGTCTGGGGGCGTGCGCGTGGCGTGCTCGACGCCGAGCCAGATTGGAGTGATGCGTTTGGGATCAAGCCCGACGAGTTTAACAAGCTCGTCGCGCGAGTATTTGGAGTTGGTCAGGATGGCCGCGGACATGCGTCCGGCAGTGCTGAAGAGGAGGCGATACCAGAGGCGGAATTTCCAAGTGAAGTTCTGCGGGATGGCGAAGGTTTGAGCGTCATGCAGAAAGAGGAGATGCTTCCGCTTGAGCATGGGGCCGGTATTGCAGAGGGAGATGAGCCAATCTCCGCGCGTGGCGGCGAGCAGGCTGGTTTGCTCCCACACATGGCCACCACTGGCACCTTTGCGGTGTAGAGTCAGCTTTGGCCATGGAGACTGGGCGGTGCTGCTGGTGGGAGCGATAAGACGAAAGCAAAGGCGTCGGCCATCAGGAGTCGTGTAACAGCCGTTTTCGTCGAGCTTTTCGCACAAGGCGGTGATCAACTCGCGCGCGACACGCTCCACGCCGGACACGGGGCGCGGGAGGAAGCGTGCGTTGATCCAGATGGTCGTGTCCATGGCGATGGGACTAGTTGGCGAGCGGATTAGGCAAGTTTGCTTCGATGAATGCGATGATTTGATCCGCACTGGCTGGTTTTGGCAGGAAAGGATAGCCGCTGATGATGCCACCGTGGCTAGTCAACTCAGTGCGGCTCACGGTGGCAGTGTGGAAGACGACGACGATGTGTTTGAGCCGCTGGTCGTTTTTCAGGCGGAACAAAATGTCCGCGCCATCGAGATCCGGCATCATGACGTCGAGGAGGATGAGGTCGGGGACGAACTCTTTGATGACATCGAGCGCATTCAGCGAGTTGTTTTCTTCACGCACTTCATACTCGTCGGTGTCTTCCAAATTCATGCGTAGCAAGCTGGTGAGGAAGGGCTCGTCATCGACGAGGAGAATACGTTTTTTACGGGAGGGAGCGTTCATGAATGTGCAGCTGTTTTAAGAGTGAGCATGGCCAGCACGCCCCGCTTAGGGCGGTTGGTGATGGCGATGCGTCCGTTGTGGATTTGGATGATTTTTTTAACGGTGGCAAGACCAAGGCCCACGCCGCGGCCGGCGGGCTTGGTGGTGAAAAAGAGCTCGTAGATGTGGTTGAGTTTGTCCTCGGGGATGCCGTGACCGGTGTCACTGATCTCGATGATGACACCGACGTCGCCAGCGCGGAACCAGCCCTCGCGCTGCCAGTCGGCACGCTCGCTGCTGGTGAAGATTTGTGCGTAAGACTTGATGCCGATATCGCCACCATTAGGCATGGCATCGATGGCGTTGGTGAGCAAATGGCGCACGGCGTCCACCATGCGAGCACGATCGACAAAGACGGCAGGAAGATTGGCCGCGCAGTCTTTGATGAAGTTCACCTGAATGCCGGCAGGCGCTCGAGATTGCACGCTGAGGAGGGCTTCTTCGATGATCTCATTGGTGCTATGCGCTTCGAGAGCGAGCTCCTTCGGTGCGCACGCAGCGAGCACGGAGGTGACGACTTCTTCAATGCGGCTGGCACCATGGCGCAGGTAGTTGACGACGTTGGCGCGAACGGCGTCGGTGAGAGGCTTTGGCTTCGCGAGGAAATCCGCAGCGAGAATGATGAGGCTGAGGGGATTGCGCACCTCATGGGCGATGCTGGATGCAAGCCGCGCGAGGGATTCCGTGCGCTCCATGGCGACGACCTCGGCGTGTTTTTCCTTGCCTTCGGTCTGCCCATCCTGTGAGCGATAGAGCAGCGCGTAGTGGAGGGCATTTTGCAGCGTGTCTGGACTCAACTCACTGCGAAAGATGGCCTCGCTTGCTCCAGCGGCACGTGCCTGGTCAAACAGGTCTCCCTCATCATCCGGAGCGATGAAAATGACCGGCACGTCGAGTCCGGCATCGCTGACGGCTTTGATAAGCGCGAGGCCATCACTGCCTTCGGCCACAGCGGCAGAGCAGGAGGCACCAGTGAGCTTGCGCAGTGCTTCATCAGGCCGCGCAGCACTGATGATTTCCGAGTCCTTGCTGGCGGCACGCATCAGGTGGCGGAGGTACTCGCCACGCTGGTCATCGGGTGCCAGCAGGAGCAGGCTGGTAGCTTGGTTTTGATTCATGAGAGTTCAGGTTGGGATGAGTAACGCGCGCCAGTGGCATGAGTGAGGATGCCGCCAACTCCAGCGACGACGCCGGATACTTGCGCGTTCGACGGAATGAAGGTGTTACTTAGAACATAGGAGTCCTCGATGCGCACACCGCTGGCTATCACACAATTTTCTCCCACCACGGTATTTGGCCCGATGGTGGCGCCGCTGATCGTTGAACCCGTGCCGACCCAGCAGGGAGGGAGAAAGGTGGTGTCTTTGGAAATGCTGCAATGATGCCCTATGAATACTCCAGGAGCGATCTGCTGCTCGAGCTCTGGGGACTGGCTGCCGTTTGCGACGAGGTCATTCAACCATTGACGCACCATGGCAAACCATGTGCGAGTGACAGCTTGGCGAGGCAGGTAGGGAGTGATTTGCGGACCACGCCGGATGACGATGCCAGTTGGTTTGGGATGATTGCGTCGCAGACCATGTGAGGAAGTGTTTACTCAATTACCGCCGCGATTTTTCAACGCCACGGGCACTGTTTTGAGCAGGATCGTTAAATCGAGCCACAAGCTCTGTTTGGCAGCATATTGAAGGTCTAGACCGATGGCTTGATCATGCGTGAGACTTTTGCGGTCGCTGATCTGCCACAGACCCGTGAGGCCGGGTTTGATTTTATGCCGAAGCATGTCACGCGGTGTGAAATCGGCCACTTCCCAGGCTGCCAGCGGCCGCGGGCCAACCAAACTCATCTCACCGCTAATGATGTGAAAAAGCTGGGGCAACTCATCAATGGAGAAGCGGCGCATAAAACCGCCAAATGGCAAAATGCGCGGGTCACGATGATACTTGTCCGATGGTGTGAGCTTTTGCAGCGTGTGGCGTAGTTTGAGCACCGAGGCATCTTTGGGGCGATCAAAACTGCCCTGCGTGGCCAGGATTTTATGTTCCTCGATCTTGGCGGCGATGGCCTCCGCATCACGCCGCATGCTGCGGAACTTCAGCATCTTAAAAAGCCTGCCATCCTGCCCCACACGTGCGCCACGGAAGAAAATGGGACGTCCATCCATGATCCAGATCGCCAGTGCCGCAGTAATCAGAATGGGAGAGAGCATCAAGACCATGAGCGTGCCGCATGTGAGGTCGAGTAACCGTTTAACCCCGCTGCGAAGTCCATGCCGGACATGGTGCCTGATCAATACCCATTTGCCACTGAACACGCTGGAGGAGGTTGTCGTCATGGTTAGAAAAACTTGGTGACTTGAATGCCGATCTGTGAGCGGTCAGCGGCCTCGAAGTTGCCGTGCCGTTGGCGCTGTCGCCACTGAAAATACAGCTCCACGTTCATTTGACTCATGGTGCGGTCTGGACTCTCACGGTAGCCGAGGACGAGGCGTGTAGACGGCTCCGTTTCACGCTGGCTGGTGTTGAAGTTGCGCCGGACGAACTGTACGGCACCACTGCCATACCATTGATCGCTGAAATCATGCACCACTTCAGCACCGATGCTGTATTCACGAAACAGCGCACCCTGCTGCACCACGGAGGCCTCATTCCCAGTGCGGAGCCGTGCGCTGATGCGCGTTTTTTCTGTGGCAAGCCACTGCATCGCCACCGCGCCCACAGGGCTGATTTTCATGTCATGCGGCACTGTGCCAGTGAACTCGCGCCACTCCATGCCCGCTCGCGCGGAAACATTGAGCTTTGCCGTCGGCTTCCAGCGACTCATCATCAGTGCCTGCTGATAAGACTGACCTCCGCCACCTGTGAAGTCGATCACTCCCCACTCCGTGCCCATGCCGAGCGTCGTTTTCGCCGTAGCTACCCATTCCAGTCCCGCTTCGCCGATCCACAGTGTGCGGTCTGCGGTGCCATCTTCCACCGTGATGCCGCGATAAGTTACTCTCGAGTGGAGCGTCGTTTTCGGAGTGAAATGATAGTCAAAGAGTCCCGAGGCCTCCAGTAAGGTGTAATTGTCCTCGAGAGAGGTGTTATCCGACGAAGCCAAAATGCGCTCGTCATAGTCCAGTCGCAGTGAGATGCGTGAGATGTCCGTGAGGCGGCCTACTTCGCCAAAAAAGTGCTGCAAAATCTTCTGCTCACCTTCTTCGAGCAGTTGCCGCACGGTGGGAACATAAAGCAGACCCGCGTAGTACTTCGAGAGCTTGCCAGCACTCATCGCCCCCTCCTGCGGGTCGCCAATATCCAACCGGATGATCGGCGTGAGTTCAAAGACCGTCGCACCGACTGCCGCCGAGTTGTCAGCGTATTTGATGTTGTCGGTGTAAAAAAACTCGGGCTGTAAACCCACACTCAGTTGTACCGCAACATCCCCCGCAAGCCCCCAAGTCATCGGTGTTGTCCCTGATGACGCCGCCAGGTTCTGCCAGCGCCGGCGCTGTGTGGTTAAGCCGAGATCTGCCTCTGCGGACCGCCGTACGCTCAGCGATCTCGTCACCGAAAGTCCCGCTTGAACAGACAGCGTCTCCCCATTTGGCACATGACGCAACGCGGGTGATTCACCCACTGCGTAACCGCTCAGCGGCGGTAATAATAGAGGTCCATCCGCTGCCATGCCTTGCACGCCAAGCGCCAGAATGCAGGCTGTTAGGTGCATGAAAGTTGCGGACATATGCATTCCATACCTTACCCCCGCTCGGTGGGTCAAGCTTTTCGTAGTAGCCTTTCGGTTTGCACCATCGACCAGTCCCGCTTATCACAGGTCCATGAAGCCTTTGACCCGCACTCTTCTTCCCTGCTTGGTGATCCTTCTTGCGCACTGCGCATCTGAGCCGGTTAGCAGTGGCCCACTGCCACCACCACCGACTGTGACGGCTGGCAGTAGCGCTATTCGCCCTGGTGATGTTCTCACCATCAGCTTCGCGGGTGAGCCGGACCTCACGCAGCAGACGCGCGTGGACTGGAATGGCATGATCCATGTGCCGACTCTCGCCGCTGATGGCGGCGCAGAGATCCGGGCAGCAGGCTCTTCGCCATCGGCGCTAGCCAGCCGCATCAGCGCACTCGCCAAGGAGAATAAAATGCTCGTGGATGCTCGTGCTCAAGTCTTGATCACCGAATTCGCGGGGCAGGCTTACTCGGTGCTCGGGCAGGTCACCCAGCCTGGTCGCTACACTTTCCCGCGTGGTTTGCCGCCGAGGTTGCCCATTGAAGAAGCCATCGCACTCGCCGGTGGTTGCACGCGGCTTGCGCGGCAGTCGCAGGTGCTGGTGAAGCGTGGTAGCGAAGTTTATCTTGTGAATTTAGAGGCGCTGGCCTCTCAGCCGGGACAAGCCCCCGCCATCATCATCCCCGGTGATGTGATCACGGTCAGTGAACGTCGGTTCTGAAATTTTTCGAGGCCATGAATGACCCCACTGCGAGAGCCAGTTTTGTGAGTCTGCTGAAATCCGAGCTTCAGCAGCAGCGGGTCACTCCTCTTATCCTTGAATACAAAAGCGGTGATGTCATCTTCGCAGAGGGTGGGCCTGGCGATGGCCTCTACGCCATCCTCGACGGCTTGGTGCGCATCTCCGCCTTTGTCAGCCAGAGCAGCAGTCATCCGCTGTGCGAGTTCGCCTCTGGGGACTTCTTTGGAGAAATGTCCATCATCAATCAGGTGCCGCGCTCGGCCAGCGCCATTGCGCTGCGGGACTCCCAGCTTCTCTTTGTCTCGCGCGAGCAGGTTATGGATCTCATGGAGCGCTCTCCGCCGCTGGTCTTCGCACTACTGCATGCCTTCAGCAATCGCATGCGGGAGACGAACAGCAACTTCGTGCAGACCATGCTCGAGTCGGAGCGTCTCTCGCTGCTGGGCAGCTTCGCGCGCTCCATCGTTCATGATCTGAAAAATCCGCTGAGCATCATCCTTCTCGCAGGGGATGCAGCAGCATCAGAGCGCGCCAGTGCCTCGCTGCGTGAGCAGGCCAAAAAGCGCATGCACCAGCAGGTGGAGAGGCTCACGCACATGCTCAATGAGCTTCTCCGTGTCAGCGAAGGCTCCACGCATCACTCCGTGGAACCGGTCAACTTCGCCGCTTACATCGCTGAGATCCTTGATGAGACGCGTGAGGAGCTGGCTAGCAAAAACGTCCGTGTCGAAGTGCAGACCGCCGTGCCCGACCTCGTCTTCCCACTCAACTCACGCCGCCTCAATCACGTCTTCTTCAATCTCTTTGGCAACGCCGCCGACATCATGCCTGATGGCGGCGTCATCACCATCCGCTTTCAGCAAACGGAACGGGAGATCATGACCGAAGTCGAAGACAGCGGCCCTGGCTTCCCCCCCGGCATCGTGGAGAAGCTCTTCACGCCTTTCTTCACCCATGGCAAAGCCAGCGGCACAGGGCTTGGTCTGTCCATCTGCAAAAACATCACCGAGGACCACGGCGGCCGCATCTGGGCCAAAGCGGAGGCCGGACGTGGTGCCATTTTCTGCTTCACGCTGTCTCTGGGCAACTGAGTTGGGTCCTGCAGCAAATCCGCGCTTGCGCACTTGCCTAGTCAGTCGCTACTCTAGCACCCCTGTCACAGAAAAAAGAAGCTTGGGGTTTACGTCTTGGAGTCATCATGGCCGTCGCGTGCAGCGCGGTCGGTTTGGGTAACTTTTTTCGCTTTCCAGGCTTGGCGGCACAATATGGCGGCGGGGTCCTGCGGTGCGGGCTTTTTTTGTTGGTCTTGGCCCTTGTCATCCAGCTTGCCCTTCCCTTTGCCTCGCTCAGGCAGGTCTTCCGGCTTCGGAAGCGGCACAGGTGCGGCGTCCCCTGGCTTTGCCGTATTGGCGGGTGGGACGGGCATGGGTGTTTCCGGGACTGGCGTAGGTGGTATCACAGGGACCGGAATGATTGGCACCACCGGTAGTGGCACTGGCGGCACGACAGGAACCGGAACAGGTGGCAGCGCAGGAACCGGAGCGGGAGCGGGCTCCGTTGTTTGCGAAATCGCGAGGACCGGGATGGCGAGCGTGACGAAGAGGAGGCGCGTGGATTTTTTCATGAGGCAAGGCGGGTGGAACAAAGCAGGCTAGGCGCTGCTGCGAAGGTGTTCCATGGGGCCTTACCCCACTTGGCGGAGAGCCTGGACTGGGAATGAGCCAAGCCAGAGCCCGGCCTCAAGCCTTGGTCTGCATCTCGGCTTTGAGAGCCACCTTTTCGGCGGCGAGCTGGGCAGCGGCGGCGGCGAGACGGGCTTTTTGCTTCGCTTCGTATTCGGCAATGGCCTGGGCACGAGCGGCGGCGCGGCGGGCCTTGCCTTCTTCATCGGCAGCGTTGGCTTTTTGACGTTCAGCTTCCTGCTGGGCCTTGATGGCGGCGGCTTCGGCGGCACGCTTGTCTTTTTCGGCCTGCGCCTGGGCTTTGAGAGCTGCTTTTTCTGCCTCCGCCTGTTCCTTCGCGAGACGCACGGCCTCTTTCTCGGCCAGAGCCTGGGCCTTGGCGGCGGCTTTCTCAGCCTCGGCCTGTTCTTTGGCTAGGCGAGCGACTTCTTTCTCCGCTAGAGCTTGAGCTTTGGCGGCTTCCTTTTCAGCGAGTTCCTGGGCCTTGAGAGCGGCTTTTTCGGCATCGGCCTGCTCCTTCGCGAGACGTGCAGCTTCCTTGGCCTCCGCAGCGGCGACCATGGCGGCCATGCGTTCCGCGAGGGCCTGTTCCTTGGCGGCAGCCTTCTCGGCGGCTTCTTGTTCCTTGGCAACTCGTGCGGCCTCCTTCGCAACTTCGCGTTCGGCCAGTTCTTGAGCCTTGGCGGCGGCTTTCTCGGCAGCAGCCTGTTCTTTGGCGATGCGTTCAGCTTCCTTGGCCTCCGCGGCAGCGATCTTCGCGGCCTCGCGTTCGGCCAGTTCTTGGGCCTTGGCAGCGGCTTTCTCGGCGGCGGCTTGTTCTTTGGCGAGGCGCTCAGCTTCCTTGGCTTCTGCCGCAGCAACCTTTGCGGCCTCTTTTTCAGCCAGCGCCTGGGCTTTGGCCTCGGCAGCGGCGAGCACGGCGGCCAGACGCTCAGCAATGGCGCGTTCCTTCGCCGCAGCCTTCTCCGCTTCTGCCTGTTCCTTGGCAAGACGTGCGGCTTCCTTCTCGGCCAGCGCCTGCGCCTTGGCGGCTTCTTTTTCGGCAAGCTCCCTGGCTTTGATGGCAGCGGCAGCGGCCTTCATGGCCTCAAGTTCGAGCAAGGCCTGCGCCTTGGCGGCCGCAACGGCTTCTTCTTTGGCAATGCGTGCCGCTTCTTTGGCTTCGATGGCGGCGATGCGTGCCGCTTCTTTTTCTGCGAGCGCTTGGGCCTTGGCTTCCTCCCTGGCCGCGATGTCGGCGGCGGTCTTGGCCTCCATGGCGGCAGTGAGCTGCGTGACGTGGTCGATCAGGCGCTGGCTGAGTTCAGCGGTGGCGGCGGTCAGCGCGGGCGCGGCTTCATCGAGCACGCGGGAGTCGATCTCGAGCGCTTGGAGTTTCTGGGCGGTGTCGGCAAGAAGGGCGAGGAATTTGGGATCGAGCTTGGTGGTCATTGCGATGGTCGGAAAATGGGCGGGGATGAATGGTCAGAGATGGGCTGGTGTAAAGCGGGGAGGTCAAGAGTCGTCAGGGAATCGTCAAGGAGTGGTCTGGAGGCGTAAGGCTCGACGCTTGACCCTCTTGACGAGTCTTGACCTCTGCCTCTCCCCTCCTTCAATCCACAAACAGCATCTCATTCCCTGCCAGCAAGGCCTGCGCGTATTGCGACCACACGGCGGCGTCTTTTTCACGCCCGCTGACAAACGCTTTGGCCACCTCGGCTTCACGCGGGCTTGGTGCACGGCCAAACAGG
Organism: Verrucomicrobiota bacterium; assembly: GCA_026397635.1. Classification (GTDB taxonomy): domain Bacteria; phylum Verrucomicrobiota; class Verrucomicrobiia; order Verrucomicrobiales; family Verrucomicrobiaceae; genus Prosthecobacter. Next base: position 28,700 of record JAPLUL010000150.1, read on the forward strand.
CGCGCATAGACCTCGTCGCTGCTGCGATTCATGGCCCAGCGGCCCAAGATGGCCCCCTGCTCCAGCATGAAGGGCGAATTCAACGCGAAGAGTCCCTGCAAGGGCGTGATCGTCTCGGTGCGCCACGGATTGTGCGCACCGGGATCGGGCACATCGTGGATGCGCAGCATGGGGTCCATGTCCTGACGATCTGAGGCACCGTAGAGTGAACGGCGGAGGTTCTTCGCATCGCTGATTGACGCGGCGGGACCACCCATCTTGAGATCGAGCTGCCCCGTGGCGCTGAGGATGGCATCGCGCCAGGCCTCCCAGTCAAGCCGTCGGCGCAGCATGCGACCGTAAAGCTTGTTCTCGGGATCGAACTTCTCGGATTCGGCGGCCACGCTGCTCTGCTGCCAAGTCGCTGAGTTCAAAATCTCGCGATGCAGCCATTTCAGCGACCAGCCGTGCTCCATGAAGCGACCGGCGAGATCATCGAGCAGCTCTGGATGTGTCGGCGCTTCGCCGAGGTTGCCGAACTCGCTCGGCGTATCGACCAGACCGCGACCAAAGTGATGTTTCCACACGCGATTCACGATCACACGAGCGGTGAGTGGCGCGGCGTCCTCCACGATGACCTGCGCCAGTTCGAGGCGTCCGCTGCCGCTGGTGAACTTGCGCGGCAGGCCGGTCTTCGACGGAAACGCGGACAAGAAACGACGTGGCACGCTCTCGCCGAGGTCGTTGGGATTGCCGCGCTTCATGAGTTCGAGGTCACGCGCCATGCCCATCTTGTAGTCGAGCTTGGTGCCGTGTTCCTTCTCCTTTTTCACGACAAACAGCGCCGCTTCCTCGACGGCGTTGGCCATTTGCATGTTGTAATGCGGCGTGCCGGTCTTGATCGCGTCGATCTTCGCCTGCATCACGGCGGTTTGTTCCTTCAAATCCTTCGGCTTCTTCTTCGCTAGCTCCTTGATCTGCTTTTCGAGCGAAGCCACCGCCACCCGCGCCTTCTCCACCGGCTTCCAGAACTCGTCGCTCATCGTCGGCAGCTCGGAGAGCTTCACAGAGGCGAAGACCCCTGCCAGCGCGTAATAATCCTGCGCCGTGATCGGGTCCGACTTGTGATCGTGGCAACGCGCACAAGCCAGCGTGAGGCCGAGGAAGGTGCGGCCAATCGCATCGACGTGCTCCTCCCATTCATCGGCCACGGTCGTCTTGATGATCTCCGGCGGCAGTTGCAGCTCTTTGAAATACGTCGGGCTCAGGCCGATGAAGCCCAGCGCCACGCGATCCTGCGGCCCACATTCCGGCAAGAAGTCCGTGGCAAGCTGCCGCACCACGAAGCGGTCATACGGCATGTCCTCGTTCAGCGCCTGCACCACCCAGTCACGATAGAGGAAGGAATACTTCGTCGAATCCAGCCAGTCCGGCGTCTGATCCACATAACGCGCCAGATCCAGCCAGTGCCGCGCCCAGCGCTCGCCGTAATGGGGATTCGCCAGCATGCCGCGCACTTTGTCCGACCAGTTTGACTGGCCCGGCATGTCGGACGGCGGCAGCCCCGTGAGATCAAAGGCCAGCCGACGCTGCAAAACGCGGTCTTCCGCCCTCGGAGTCGGTTTCATTCCCGCCGCCTCCATCTTCGCCAGAATGAAGTAGTCGATCCGCGTCTTCGGCCAAGCCGCATCTTTCACCTTCGGAAGCGCCGCACGCTTCAGCGGTGCAAACGACCATGGCACCGGTTTCGGCCCTTCGTCTTTCTTCGCCAGCACCATCCCCGCCGATGCCAGAAGCACGAGCAGCACCTTCAATCCCATTCTCAGCAAAGGTAAATTCACCCCCAAACTACACCTTTCACGCTGCAGAGCTTTCATCCCGCCATTCGTCATTCCACATTCGTCATTCGGCATTTCCCCTGCCCTTGTGAATTTTTTCACAAATCCCGGTTGCCGGGCTTATTCACACTGGAATACTGCGCCTCATGGCCTCCCCCGTCCAGTATCTCCCCGGCAAAGAACCGCATCCCCGCGAGCACCGTCTGATCTTCAAAAACGTCGATCGCGTCGGCTGGGACACCAGCATCGACTGCTACATGGCCGACGGCGGTTACGAGATGCTCAAAAAGGCCTTCAAGATGGAGCGCAGCGCCATCACCAACGAGGTCAAAGCCAGCGGACTCCGCGGTCGCGGCGGTGCGGGCTTCCCCACCGGCGTGAAGTGGGGCTTCATCCCACCGACGAACACCAAGCCGGTCTATCTCATCTGCAACGCCGACGAATCCGAGCCCGGCACCTTCAAAGACCGCTACATCCTGCATCAAGACCCGCATCAGCTCATCGAGGGCATGACCATCGCCTGCTTCGCGGTGAATGCGAAGCTCGGTTACATCTACATCCGCGAGGAATTCCCGCAGGCCGCCATCATCGTCGAAAAAGCCATCGCCGAAGCCCACGCGAAAGGTTTCCTCGGCAAAAACATCCAGGGCAGCGGCTTTGACTGCGAGATCTACGTCCATCGCGGTGCCGGTGCCTACATCTGCGGCGAGGAGACCGGCCTCATCGAGTCCCTCGAAGGCAAGCGCCCCTACCCGCGCATCAAGCCGCCGTATTTCCCCGCCGCACTCGGTCTCTACATGAGCCCGACCATCGTGAACAACGTCGAGTCCCTCTGCCATGTGAAGCACATCCTCGAGATGGGCGGCGCGGAATACGCCAAGCTCGGCACGCCGAACAACACCGGCACCCGCATCCTCTGCGTCAGCGGCGACGTGCAGAAGCCCGGCTACTACGAAGTGGAAGTCGGCAAGGTCACCATGGGCGAAGTCATCGACACCCTCTGCGGCGGCCTCAAACCCGGCCGCAAGCTCAAGGCCATCATTCCTGGCGGCAGTTCCTCCAAAGTGCTGCGTGCCGATGAGAAGTACAAGCTCAAGGACGGTCGCGAGATCGGCATCATGGACATCCCGATGGACTTCGACACCATGGCGCAGTGCGGCACCATGGCCGGCTCCGGCGGCGTCATCATCATGGACGACAGCCGCAGCATGACCTGGGTCATCAACAACCTGAACAACTTCTACGCGCACGAGTCCTGCGGCCAGTGCACCCCCTGCCGCGAAGGCAGCCTGTGGATGAAGAAGATCAGCGACCGCATCGTGGACGGCAACGCCAGCCCCGACGACGTGGACACCCTGGAGACCGTCGCCAACCAGATCGAAGGCAAGACCATCTGCGCCTTCGGCGAAGCCGCCTCCTGGCCCACCCAGAGCTTCATCAAGAAATTCCGCGACGAACTCAAAGCCGACTGCAAAGCCGACCTCGCCGGGAAGATCGTGAACGAAGAGACGCTGGTCGCGGCGGCGGGATTGGTGGTTTGATGTGGAGCGCCGACGAGTCGTCGGCTTTCATTCTGATCTCGACAGTTCACCTGAGTCACTAAGAGTCGAGATTGTCATGACCGTTCGGCCTGACCTCCCGGAAACGCTCACTCCGCCTTCCTCACCACCCGCACCGCATAGATCTTCGCCGTCAGCGCTGAGAGCTTCACAGGCTCCTTGTCATCCCGCAGCGGATCACGCGCCAGATACTCTTCATCGTCCTTCCCCACGATGACGCACCAGTGCTGGATGCCACCGAGGAGGAAATACTTCACCACGGGATAGGCTCCTGATTCCAACGCCTCGTCCATCACCGCATGGCTCGGTTTCTGATGGTAATCGGCCGTGAGCTTGCCCTCAGTCACCTTCGGCATCGCATTCCACACCACCCAGCCTTGCGGCAGAAAGCCATCGGCCTTCTTCAAGCGCTCGTTCAGCTCCTTCGGCGTCAGTTTCACGCCCAGATTCGAGCAGGCCATCGCCACGCTCGTCACGAGGCAGCCGTGGCTGCCCAGGGTGCAGTCGGAGGGGCCGAGCTGATCCGCCGCCCAACGCTTGTCCTTTTGCAGCAAGGTCTTGCCGCCGTCAGGCAGTTGAATGCTCAGCGACTTACCGCCGGTGGAGGCAATCGAGGGCGAAAAGCGCGCCCAGCAGGTCTTCAACATCACGCAACCCGTCGCCGCGATCACCAGAACGAACAAACCGATGACCGACCAGCGACGCATGGCAGCGGTTTAGTGCTTAGCCGCCTCTTTCTTCTCGCCGTGCGGGGCTTCCTTCGCATGCGCGTCGCCGTGGCCTTCGCCGTGCGCTTTGTGCATGCCTTCATGCAGCACCTGAGTCTCTTTCCACGAGTGCTGGTCGCAGGACGTGGAGACACAGAGGATGGCGGCGGCGCAGAGGAGGATCGAGGCGGTTTTCATGGGGAAATTGGGTCCGCCATCCTATCGCCCGAAGCCCCTCGCGCAAATGGCAATTCAGCCCGTACGTTGTTCACGCTTTAGCGTGTTTCTACCCGCACCACGATCCGCGCATCCAGCGCCACGATGCCCTCCGGCGACGCCAGCAGCGGATTGATGTCCAGCTCCACAATGCGCCGCTCGTGCTGCACAAGGCGGGCGAATTTGACCAAAACGTCGTCCAGCGCCGCCAAATCCACCGCAGGCTGACCGCGCACACCACGCAGCACCTTGGCGATCTTTGTCTGCTCGATCCAGCGACGCGCCAGTGCGTGATTCAGCGGCGGGAGGACCAGCGCGCGATCTTGAAACACCTCCACCAGCGTGCCACCGGCTCCAAACAGCAACACGGGCCCAAACTGCGCATCCGTGCTCGCGCCGAGGATCAGTTCAGTGCCCTTGCGTGTGATCATGCGCTGCACCGTCACACCATCAAAGGCCGCCGCGCCATGCAGCTTCGTCACGTTGTCACGAATCAAACGCCAGGCGTGCCTTACGGCTGCGGCATCGTGAAGATTAAGCTGCACGCCGCCGCAGTCGCTTTTGTGCGTGATCGTGGATGAGAGCAGCTTCACCACCACCGGGAAACCCAAAGCCTCCGCCGCCGCGACCGCTGCGTCATCGTCATAAGCCGCGTGCGTCTCCACAATCGGAATCCCAGCTGCAAACAGCACCTGCTTGGCCTCCAGCTCGGTCAGCAGCGTGCGTCCGTTTTTCAAAACGGCGTCGATCATATCACTGATCACCGAAGGCAGCTCTTCCACATCCGCCGCATGCGCGGCGAGCGATTCATTGAGCCAACACAGCCGCAGACGCCTCTCCCGCATGCGCACAAAGGCCAGAGCGGCCTCATCAGGATAATCATACGTCGGGATGCCCGCCGCGTTCAGGATGGCGCGTCCTTCATTCACGCTCTGCGCCCCCATCCAGCTCGTCAGCAGCGGCTTGCCGTTCTCCTGCGCGATCTTCACCACTTCGCGGGCAATGGCGGTCGGATTCGTCATCGCCTGTGGCGTCAGCACCGCCAACACACCGTCCACGTTCGCATCGTTCTTCACGACACGCAGCGCTGTGGCAAAACGCTCTGCATCCGCATCCCCCAGCACATCCACCGGATTGTGATGACTCCAATGCGCGGGCAGCACCTCGTTCAACGCTTCCAGCGTGTCGTCCGCAAGCTCCGCCAGCTCGCCACCGCCGAGCACCAGCGCATCCGTCGCCAAAGCACCAGGACCACCGGCATTTGTCACGATGGCCAGGCGCGGTCCTGCGGGCAGCGGTTGCTTGGAAAGCACCTCCGCCATGTCGAACAGCGCCTCCACGGTATCCACGCGCAACACGCCACTTTGGCGCAGTGCGGCATCCAGCACGGCATCGCTGCCCGTCATCGCACCCGTGTGTGATGCGGCAGCTTTCGAGGCCTCCGCCGTACGACCCACCTTGATCACCACGATGGGTTTGTGCGCCGCCACCTCACGCGCGGCTTCCAGAAACGCCGTCGCATCGCCGCCCACGGACTCCATGTAGATCACGATGCTCTCCGTGTGCGGGTCATGGCCAAAATGCCGGATCAAATCGCCCCAGCCCACATCCGTCATCGCTCCGGTCGAAACAAAGGCGCTGAAGCCCACATGCTGATCGTGGCTCCAATCGAGGATCGCCGTGCAAAGCGCCCCGCTCTGGCTCAGAAAGGCCACACGCCCCGCGCACGCCATGCTGCTGGCAAAGGTGGCGTTCAAGCCCGCATGCGGATTCATCAGCCCGAGGCAATTCGGCCCGATCAACCGCACGCCATGCCGTTTCGCGGCTTCCAGCACGCGTTTCTCCAGCTCCGCGCCCTCTGCGCCGGTTTCCTTGAACCCAGCCGAAATCACCACCACCGCCTTCACACCCGCTGCACCGGCTTCTTCGACGATTTGCGGCACCGTGACTGCGGGTGTGACGATGATCACCAGATCCGGCACCTCTGGCAGCGCCGCGATGCTTGGAAACGCCTTCACGCCGAGAATCTCCGCCCGCTTCGCATTCACCGGAAACACCGCTCCACCAAACCCACGCAAATTATCCCAAATCGCCCGCCCCACGCTGTCCACACGCTCCGTGGCTCCAATGAGGGCAATGCTGCGCGGCCGGAAGAAGGATTGGAGGGGCATTCGGGCATCCTACGCGGCGGAGGCGTGAAGTCTCAGCACTTGTTGTGAGGTTCGAGCCTCATTCTGTTCTTCATTCTTCGTCCCCCGCACAGCACGACCCGCAGGCCACGTAGCAATCATCGCAAATGAACTCGTCACCGAACTTCGACGCATTGAGCCTGCCGCAGCGTTCGCAGGCAGGTTGGGGTTGCTCCAAGGCGGGCGTGGGTGGATGGGGTGGGGCTTCACTCATGCGTCATCTCCTGCTTCTTTGCCTCGCTTTCGCTCATTTTGCCAGCGCCCAAAACACCGATCCCTTTCCCACGCCGCCAAATCAGAAGGGCTTGCAGGTGCAGATGGTCGATGATGCCTTGGCGCTCGGCATTCATCATGCGGGCATCAACATCAACCTCACGGCGCTGCTGGACCTGAAATCGAAGCCCGAAGCAGGCGAGTTCGTGTTCAATCAGAACTACCTCAAGTCCCTGGACCGCCAGATCAAGCCGCTCTCGGACCGGGGCGTGCTCGTTTACACGATCCTGCCCTGCTGGCGGAGCGCTGGAGCGGTGCGCACCCTGAACATGGGCGAGTGTGGGGTTGGATTGTTGGCAATGAGGTCAATTCGCACTTCCTGTGGAGTAACATGGGCCTCGCTCCACTGGAAACAGCCGCCAGCGAATACGAGAAGGCCTTTCGCATCGTCCAGACGGCGATCCGCAAGCATTCGCAGCATGCACGCACTTATGTCTCGTTTGATCATCACTGGGCCAGCAGCATGCACAACGTCAGTGCGCAGGAAGCCACACCAGGACGCGACTTCCTCGACACCTTCGCACGTCTGGTGCGTGAACGTGGCGATTTCGATTGGAACGTCGCGTGGCACCCCTACCCCGAAGACCTAAACAATCCGCGTGCCTGGGCAGACAACACCATCAGCAGCGACGACAACAGCAACAAGGTCACCTTCAAGAATCTGCAAGTCCTCGCGCAACACCTCGCCAAGCCTGAACTTCTATTCGAGAGCAAGCCGCGCCGCATCATCCTGAGCGAGCAGGGTTTCCAAACGCTGCTCACGCCGGAGGGTGAAAAGCTCCAGGCCGCCGCCTACGCATATGCTTGGGAGAAAATTCAAACCCTACCCACAGTAGATGCCTTCATCTATCATCGTCACGTCGATCACGCGCACGAAGGCGGCCTGCGCCTCGGTTTGTGGCGCAATGCACCGCACTCCGTCGCTGATCCGCACAGCAAGAAGCTGATTTATGATCTCTTCAAGAAAGCTGGAACGCCCGAATGGCGTGCGGCGGCGGATGCGCTGCTGCCGGTGACGGGCTTGAAGACGTGGGCGAAATAGGGATCTAAGTGATCTCATTCACACGTCTGCAAAGCCATCGCTAAAGCGCATTCTTTGCGTGAACTGATACGAAAATCGCACATGACCACAAATATGTGCCGATTGTGCCACGGTGCCCATGGCTGGCACGCATGCTGCGTGTGACGTGATGATGAACACCCCCAAATCTACCCACAAAAAATCTGTGCCGGACATGGATTTTAGTTTTCGATAGTCTGGGGCAGACCATCTCTGCTCCAACACTTTGAAGCGTACTGAATCCGTGTGCGGATCCTTGCACGGCCATTTCGAGTGGCCAGTGGAGGGCGCTGATTGTTCTGCACACCACTACCTGATGAAGTTGACCGTTGAAAAACAGCCCCTACTTGCAGGCTCAGAGCCGGTGGCGTGTGAAATCGTGCGCGGGCAGGATTTTGGTTGTGTCTGGCACTATCACCGGGAATGCGAGATTACCCTGGTGATGAAGGGCGGCACCGAGCGACTTGTCGGGAATAACATCTCTCCCATCGTTCCTGGGGAATTCGTGTTAATGGGTTCCAATGTGCCGCACGACTACCGCAACCATAGTTCTACGGGTTCATCGATCACGCCTGTGGAGGCCATTGTGGTCCAGTTCATGCCGCAGTTGCCTGGTCACGGGGACTGGATGGAGAACTCATCCATGATACCTGTGCGGCGGTTGTTCCAGCGTGCCGACCAAGGCCTGGAAGTCAAAGGCATCACCCGGCTGACAGCCACACGCATCGTTCAGGAAATGCTGCATGTGCATGGCATGAAGCGCGTGATCCTGCTGCTGCAGTTGCTCGATCTGCTGTCAAACTCGGAGGATCTGCAGGAAATCTCATCCGCCGTCCTGCCGCAGCCGCGACCCGGTGCCTCCGACCGCATCAGCCTGGCCTGTGAATTCATTTCATCCAATCTTCCAGAGGCCATTTATGTGGCTGATCTCGCGGCGATCGTGGGTCTCGGGAAAAGCGCCTTCAGCCGTCTGTTCAAGAAAAGCACCGGACGCACCGTGCCCCAGTATGTGAACGAACTTCGCATCGCACGTGCATGCCTCCTGCTCGAGGAAACAGACCTAACCGTCAGCCAGATCGCCATGGACTGCGGCTTTGTTTCACCCGCGCATTTCCAACGTCAGTTCAGGGAGCATCAACATTGCGCACCACTGGCCTACCGCAGCCGGGTGGTTCAGCCGCCCTAAGCCAGAGTGCACAATTAGCGTCTTCTTTGCGCGATTCGGGGTCTGCGTGAACGGAGGGATGGTCCACCAGGTGCTTAGCAAAGTGGAGCTGACATCAGCTCACTATGAAACACTTCTCATTTGTCTCTGATTGGAATCTTGGATCACTGGCATGCGCTAAACTGCTGATGGGTATTGGCTCTAAACGCACGATCCGTTTTATTCGCTGCGACTTTCACTTCACCATCACCGCCGTCTTGCTTACCTGCCTCTCGTTGTGGAGTGCGCGGGTCAATGCAGCAACGCTCTACTGGGACGGAGCTAACACTGGGGATACGAATGATGTTTTGACTGGAATTAACCTCGGCGGAGTTGGCACCTGGGACAACCTAGCCACTGCCAATTGGTGGGATGGTGTTTCAGTCGGTGACCAGACTTGGAATAACTCAAACAACGACACTGGTGTGTTCTGGGGTTCCGCTGGCGCCGTCACCTTGGGTGCTCCCATCACGGCGGGCGCGCTTCAGTTCAGGGCCACTGGTTACACGCTTGCTGGCAGCACCCTTGCCCTCACAGGCTCGGGCGCTATCACGGCAGAACTTGGCACCATCACCACCATCGCCTCCCAGCTCATCGGTTCGAACGGACTCACGCTGACTGGAACAGGCTCATCTGGGCGCGGCGCGGTCAGGCTCACCAATGCCTCCAATAGTTACAGCGGCACCACCACGATCAGCGGCGGCACTCTCGTGATCAACAACGATGGCCAACTCGGCAACGCCTCCAACGCAGTGACGATCAATGGCGTTCAGAATGCTGGACTTGCCGGTGGCAGCCTCCTGCTTCTTGGCAGCACCACTGCTGCCGGATATACGACAGGCCTCACCCTTGCGGCTACCCGCAGCGTGAGCATGATCGGCGGAGGGGTCGGGTACGCCAACAGTACTCCGCCGGTTAGTGGCTCGGCACTGATCAGCCTGGGAAATAACACCATCTCCGGGCAGTTCACCGCGACGCCAACTGCCCTTGCACTGGCCACTGGTGCCGTTTCCGGTTTCGGGGTCATGACTCTTTCCAATCTCTCCGCCGGCGGCACGGCGGTCACCCATTTTACGAACTTAGGCTCGAATGGCAGCATCGGCGGATATCGGATCAATGGCATCCTCTCTGGGACAGGCAGTATAAATAAGACTGGGGGTGGCACCCTGCTCTTAGCACCCACGTCGGCGTCGGGTTTTTCGGGGACGATCCGGGTGACCAACGGCTCCGTGCGAGTTTCAGATCCACTGGCTCTTGGCACCAACGTGGGCACGGGACTGAACAGTGTGTTCGACCTCAACGGTGGCACTTTCGAAGTCCGCGCCGATACCTTTGATGCCAGCGCTAGGGGGCTTGTCTCGCGAGCCGCCTCCACGCTGCATGTGGACCATGCCATTGGAAGCTCCGCGATTAATGGCATGGCTACCTTTGGAAATTTTATCGGCAACGTTGGCAGTGTTGCCACCTTCAACTCGCGCAACGGTTTTAAGACGACCTTTAACGCTTCAACAATCACACCCGCATCGACCAGCTCTTTCACCCTCGGCATCACCAACAGCGGCAACGGTCTGGTGACCATCATTGGCAACGTCTGGGGACAGACGTCCTCCACGGCGAACACATTGACTGTCACCGCTACGGGCGATATCCAATTCAACACAGGCATCACCGCAAATGCGGCAACAACGACCAATCAGTTTACCAAAGCTGGCACCGGCACACTGACCATCAATGGTGTGGATTCTACTTTTGTCAGTCCTACTACTGTCAGTGCCGGCACCTTGGCGATCACCGACTTCCGCTCACTTACCTTAGCATCCACTCAGAATATCAACCTCGGTGCTGCGGCCACTGCTGCCACGCTGAACATCGGCTCCACCACGGCTGCGACTGCGGCCGGGCTCACCGCCGCCGCAACCCGCGTGATCAACCTAGCAGGCACCACCGGAGGCGCGACGATCAACGCCAACCAGACCTTCGCGGCCCCGGTCATACTCGCCGCGCCATTCGCGGCCACGGGAGTAGGTGCCAAGACTCTGACCTTGGGCGGCACGAGCACGGGCGGTTCGGACGCGACGCCCAACACCATCAATGGCGCGATTGGGAATGCCGCCACAGGCTTCGCACAAACGGCGAACTCGGCGAGCGGTGCCACCGTTCTAACATTCTTGAGCACCACCGGAATCTTGGTCGGTCAACATGTGGCTGGAACAGGGATCGCGGCGGGCACGACGGTAACCGCCGTCACGGCGACCACGGTCACTCTCAGCCGGGCCACCACTGCGGCTCGAACCACAGAGTCGTTGGATGTTTCAAATGGCGGCGGTTTGGCGGTCTCCCTGACCAAAGCCGACGCTGGCACCTGGCAACTGGCCGGAGTCAATACTTACACCGGCGCGACCACCATCACCAATGGCCTCTTGAAGCTTAAGGCCAACCTCGCCGCATCCACCATCATCGCAGATGGCTCGGCCATCACCTTTAGCTCCAACACCACCACGCTCACGGCAGGCGGCACGCTGGAGTTCATCGGCATCTCCGGCTCGGCCACCACGGAGACTCTGGGTGCGCTCACTCCCACCGCAGGTGGAGGCACAGTCACTCTGACCAGTGGAGGAGCCGGGGCGGCGGCGAATTTGACGTTCTCCTCGTTAGGAGCGACAACAGCCGCATCAAGCGTGAACTTTTTAACTTCAGGAGGTGGCGGTGGATTGATCACGCTGACAGGACAGGCGGAGACGACGGCGTTGACCCTGCCTGGAACGGCGAATTTCTTGGGCCATCTCTATGTGAATGGAGCGGATTTTGCCGCCATCAATGCCTCCGCACAAGTGATCACGCCGACGTATGGCACGACCGCGGGATTCGTGCTTGGCGGATCAGCGCTGACGACTGCCAGCCACAATATAGTCAATGCTGCCATCGCCTCCCAGGCGGCAGTGGCGGTCACGTCTTTGAAAATGACCACCTTCAATCTGACGCTGGCGGGAAATCTCACGCTGAACACAGGTGCCCTGCTACAGACGGGGGGAAGCGCGACGATTGATGGCACGGCAGCGGGCAGAACCATTGTTGGAGCAGCTGCGGCCACGAACATTGCTATTCGGGTGAATGGTGCATCTGACACGCTGACGCTCACGTCCAATGTCACTATCGGTGCCCAATCGGGTGGGTTGACCAAAAACGGTGCTGGCACGCTCATCATTCAAGGCACGAATGCCCAGACGGGAACCACCAACATTAATGAAGGCACCGTACGTCTCTCGGGGGCCAGTGCTCGCTTGAGCGCCACCAGTATTGCTACTGTCCTGCGTCAGGGAGCCACCCTCGACCTCAACGGTCAGTCCACCGGAGTGGCCATCGGATCGTTTGACGGCGCGGGCACCGTCACCAACACCGGCACAGCAACAGCCACGCTCGTGGTTGGCAACGTGACGACCGGTGCGGGCATCTTCTCCGGCATCATTCAGGACGGGACGGGGGTGACTAACGTGAGCGTGACCGGTACAACTGGCAGCCCAACTTGGAGCGGCTTAAACACCTACACCGGCGTGACGACCATTGGCACTGGTTTGGCAACCACCGCGAAACTCGTCAATGTCACCACGCTGGCCAACATCGGTACCGCCAGTAGCATCGGCAGGGGCCTGAACACCAGCGATGCCACCAACGCGGCCAGTCTTGTGTTCGGTGGACTTGCCACCGCAGGCATTAACTACACTGGCACCACCTCGGTGAGCATGGACCGTCTTTTCACCTTGAATGCCGGCATGGCAGGCGGCGGGGCACAGATTGCCAACGCCTCAGCCAACAACTCCACCCTAATCCTCAGCAAGACCAACGCCATCACCTTCGGTAGCGGGGCAACCGTGGCCCAGACGCTCACTCTCGGCGGCTCATCCACAGGTGATAACCGGATCAATCTTCAAATCACGGACAATGCTGCGCTCCCGACGAGTCTAAGCAAAATCGGTGCGGGTTTGTGGATTCTTGGCAACGCCTCTAACAATTTCACGGGAACCACCACGATCGGGAATACCACCCTCGCTGGTGGTGTGCTGCAGGCCGTTGATGGTTCCACACTGCCAAATGCCAGCTATCTGGTGCTTGGCAGCGGCACCACCGGCGGCGGTGTCTTCCAGACCGTCGGCGACTTCACACGCAACATCGGGACTTCGGCGGCGGCCAATACGGTCACGCTAGGTGCCGCAACCGCGACCACGGCGGCCGTGGGTTTCGCTGCCGGGGACAGCAAACTGACCGTTGCTCTTGGCGGCTTGGCATCTCCCTCGGCGCTGACATGGGGGAGCGGTGGCTTCATGGGTGTCACGGGCACATCGACCGGAGCCTTCGTTTTGAATTCGGTGTACTCATTGGATGAAATAGAAGTTCGTAACGCCATCAATCTCAACGGCACGACTCGAACCATTCAAGTGGATGACAACACCAGCACGTTCACCGATTTCGCCACCATCACCGGCATCATCAGCAATAGCACCGGCACGGCGGGCCTCACGAAGACAGGCACCGGAATCCTTCAACTCCTCGAAGCCAACACCTACAACGGTCCAACGTCAGTGCAGGCGGGCACGTTGGTCGTGAACTCATTGGGCAGCAGCACGGGCTCTGGTGGTAGCAGCGTCGGCGCTCAGGGTACGGGAGCCAGCACACTTGCTCAGGCAGTCATTTTGGGCAACGCCACCACCACCGGAGGCTCTCTCGTCTATGTCGGTTCAGGCGAGACCAGTGACCGCTACATCCAGTTCCCCGGCACCACGAATATCGGCCTGTCCATCGTCGCCGACGGCTCGGCCCCCCTAATTCTCACGAACGTACTTAACAACACATCTGCATCACCCACCGGAGCAAAAACCTTATTGCTGCGGGGCGTCAGCACCTTCGCCAACGAAATCACCAGCAATCTTAACAACGATGGTGGAGGGGGGATCTTGAGTATTACGCGCGACACGGCGGGGACCTGGATTCTCTCCGGCAACAACGGTTACACTGGCGCCACCAGCCTCAGCAGCGGGGGGTTTTTGGGTGCCGGAAGTGATTCGGCCTTTGGCGGCTTCGGCGGCACACCCGGCACGCTGAGCATCACCGCTGGCACCCTCTTCGCTTCCGGTGCTGATCGCACGATTCGCAATGCGGTCACTTTTTCGGGAACCAACAGCAGCATCGCGGCGTTCGTTGGCGAAAACAGCCTCAACTTCACCGGTAACTGGTTGGATGGCACCACGACGAGTACGGGTCGTTTTCTGCGCAACAACATCGTTAATGGCAAGACTCTGACCCTAAATGGCACCTACATTTATAACACCGTGACCAGCAGTGCCAGCGGTGGTGTCACGATGGATGGTTCGGGCGACACAATCATCAATGGAGCGATCAGTCAAAATACAGGCATAGCAGGCAACACCGCCGCTGGCCTTATGGGCGTGGTTTATGCTGGCACAGGAAGCCTGACTCTGGGGGGAGCTGGCAACGCCTACTTGGGAAACACCAGGATCTCCAGCGGCACACTCAAGCTGGGAGCCAATGAGGTCATTCCTGATGGCGCGATCTCTACGGCGGCTACCACTACGGCAGCTTCTTCGGCCTCTACGACGGTGACGGCTCCCACGGCGAATCTGTATCCTGGTATGACCATCACAGGCGGCAGCGCGCCCGCCACGATTGCGTCCATTACGAGCGCCACGGCCTTTGTTGCCAGCGCTGCGCAGACGATCAGCAATGGGGCGAACCTCACCTTCAGCATTGGCAGGGGCAACGTGGTCATCGACCCAGCCGCCACGGTGACCGCCACGTTTGACCTGAATGGCCGGAGCGAGACGATCAACGGTCTCATCGCGACTTCTGCGGGCAATGCCGTGATCACCAACACGGCGCTCGGCGCTGCATCGCTTACCTTCGGGGCGAACAACGCGGCCGTAACCATCAATAGCACAGGTGGTGGAGCGGCTACCATCAGCGGTGCGCTCTCCCTGACCAAGGTGGGTACCGCCACGGCCACCATCGCCAGCGGCCAGACGCTTACCTACACCGGCTCGACCAATGTGACAGGCGGCACGCTGACCCTTGCCTCGGCTCTCAACGGCACCACCGCGCTGAGTTCCACCGGCGTCGGCAGCAATCTCAATCTCAGCGGCCTCATCGCTGCTCCAGCTTCCATCAATAGCGTGACCGTGGAAGCCGGAGCTTTTCTAGGCTTCTCGGATGGTGTGGGCACACCGATCTCGAACCTGACCAATTTGAATCTAGGCGCGGGAACCGGGACTGCGACCCTCAGCCTGGAGCTGGGCACCACCTCCGACACGCTCACTAGCAGCGTCCCCGCAACCATCGCTAACGCTATTGCCATCAATATTGTCAATGTCGCCGGCTTCGCCAACAACAAGCCCTACAACCTGCTCGTGGCTCCGGGCGGTTTGGGCGTGCTCAGCAACTACACTCTAGGGAGCCAGCCCTTTGGATACTCGACTGGCAGCCTGAGCATGACCAGCGATACCAACGTCGTTTACACCAGCGGTGCGGCGATCGTCGGTAGCCTCTACTGGAACAATACGCGAGCCACCGGCAGTTGGGCCACGAACAACAGCGGCCAGACTAACTTCACCACCGACTTGGCTGGCACGAACGACGGCACTGGCCTCCCAGGCACCAACAACTCGGTGATCTTTGGCAGCACCAACACCACCACTTTGTCCGGCACATCGTTCACCACCGCACTCGACACCAACTTCAATGTTGCTGGTTTGCAATTCACGGCGAACCCCAGCGGAGTCACTGCCTGGACCATCAACGCGGGGACACCCGCAACCAACAGCCTGACGATCCAGGCGAGTGGGATGAGTGTCGCAGCCAATGCTGGAGCGGTCACGATCTCCGCGCCCGTCGTTTTGGGCGCCGCCCAAACCTGGGGCGTCAATGGGTCCGGAACGAACGGCTCATCCCTCATGGTCAGCGGAGCCATTACCGGCGGTGCCGGAGCAACGCTGGCCATCAACAGTTCCGGTGTCACTGGTGTGGTCAGCATGAACGCGGCTACGGGACTCAACACCTACAGCGGCACGACGACGGTCAGCAACGGAGGCATTCTCCAGGGTGGCGCGACCAACAGCTTTAGCACCAACTCGGATTTCATCGTCAACGGCACCGGCATCCTGCGCTTGAACGGTTTTAGTAACACCATCCGCGCTCTCGCAGGCACTGGGGGGACGGTTCAGAACAACCACGCGAGCACGGCAGCCACCCTGGCTGTGGGCAGCAGCAATGCAAGCACGTCCTTCAGTGGTGCCTTGATCAACGGTGGCACGGCTACCCTCGGCCTCACCAAGGTGGGCACTGGCATGCTGACGCTGGGCGGAACGAACACCTCCACCGGGATCACCACTGTCCAAGGCGGCGGGCTCCGAATCACCGGTTCGGTCAACAACAGCCCCACCGGCACGGGTGGCACCACCGCCATTGGAAACACGGCGAGCACGACCGGTCTGGTGGAGGTGCCGACGGGCGGCAGTCTCACCACCACCACTTTCAGTGTGGGTGGCACCGCCGGAGGCGCTGGCAGCTTGGTGATTCGCGGCGGTTCGGCCAACACGACCACTGCCACGACTACTGCTGGCATCAGTGTCGGCACGGGTGGTTACGGCTCGCTGCTCATTTCTGGCGGGTCGTTTGCTACGAACCGCGTCAGCCTCTACAACAGCTCCACCGGAACGGGGGTCCTGCAGGTCTCAGGTGGCACGCTGACGAGCAGCGAATACATTATTTTGAGCAACCTGCGCACGGAATTCACCGTGACCGGAGGAAGCGTGCTGCACAACGCCGCCTCGCAAAACCTCGCGCTCGCCTACAACCTCTCAGGCACCACTGTGATGAACATGGCGGGAGGCAGCGTGGATAACACCGGGCGCAGCGTTTCGTTTGGCCAGTTGGGGACGGGGACCGAGATCTCAACCGGCATTCTCAATCTAGGCGGCGGCACACTGATTACCAACAACGTGACCGTCACGGCCATATCCAACGCCACCATCAACTTCAGCGGCGGCATCTTGCGAGCAGGCGCAATCGATTCCACAACGTTCATCCCATCAAGCGCTCGCCTCACTACTTATGTGAACGGAGCGTTCGGCACATTTGGCGGTGGTGCGGTCATCGACACGAATGGCAGGAGTGTGACGATCGCTTCCAACTTGCTTTCCCCCGTGGGAAGCAGTGGAGCCAGTGGGCTCAACCTGGGTGGCGTCGGCAGTGGCTACATCGGTGCCCCTTACGTCGAGATCATCAGAGGTGCCGGGGATACAACCGGAAGCGGGGCTACCGGTTACGCCACGATTGACACCGACCCCGCCAGCCTCACCTACGGCCAGGTAAACGCCGTGGTGCTGACCAATCCCGGCGTCAACTACACCGCTACGCCCACTGTGAATCTTGTCGGCGGTTTGGGAGCGGGAGGCACGGCTGCGACCATCACGGCAACAGGGCTCGCTGCCAACACCTCAGGTGGCCTCACGAAATTGGGCGCGGGCACGCTCACGCTCACCGGCGCGAACACCTACAACGGGGGCACGACCGTCAATGCGGGCACTTTAACCGTCGGCACGGGAGGCACACTCGGGGCTACCACCGGAACCTTGGCGGTGAACAATCCCAACACCGGAGCAGGCAGTGCCGTCGTGCTTAATCTCGCCACCGCTGTGGACACCACGGTAGGCTCTCTCACCGGCACGCTCGCCACGCCAAGCAGTGGAACCAATACAGCAACGATCAATACCCCAACGAGTCGCAACTTCACCGTCAACCAAACGGCCCCAGGCACCTTTGCCGGGATCATCGCAGGGGGCGGCAGTCTGACCGTGGGAAGCCAGAGCACCAACACGCTCACACTCACAGGCTCAAACACTTATTCCGGCACCACGATCGTCAGCGCAGGCTCTCTTCAAGTCGGCAATGCTGGCACGGGCACAACCGGCACAGGTGCAACCACGGTCACCATTGGCAGCACTATCTTGGGCACTGGTTTCATTCGTGGCACCAGTTTCGCCGCCGCCAGCGGCTCCACCGTCCATGCGGGAGATGGCACCGCACAGAGCAACTACGGCACGCTGACCTTCACGCCCGTCTCCGGCTCAGGCAACTTCGACTTCCAGAGTGGCAGCACCGTCGTGCTCGGTATCAATCCCGGCGGCACCTCGGACCTGCTCAACATTGTCGGCACCGGCACAAACACCCTGCTCTTCAACGGCAGCCTCACCGTCACGGCCAATGCTTTCACTCCGACAGCGGAAGAGACCTTCAACCTCATCGACTGGTCCGGCCTCACAAGCACGCCCACGTTTGCCAGCCACTACCGCCACACTGGCACGTTGTTCGGCAACGATGACGAAGCCGGCGGCCTCGATCTCCCCGACATCTTCGGCTCCGGCTATGGCTGGGACATCAGCGGCCTCATCACCCAGGGCACCCTCTCGATCGTGCTGGTGCCAGAACCTTCACGCGCCGCCCTCATGTTGAGCGCAGTCTTGGCCGTGTTCCTGCGACGCTCACGTCACATCGCGAAATTTTAACTCCCCCATGTCATCCTCTGCTGTCGATCTTCGTCAACTCGCTGAATTCCCCGCCCGCTTTACCCAACTACGCTCACGCCTCGGCATGCCAAAAACGGAGATGGCACGCTGGCTTGGCGTCAGCGCAGACCACGTCAGCCAGCTTGAGCACGGGCGGCAGGCCCCCTCCGCTCCTTTGTTCCATCTTTTTGAAAAACTTGAGGAAGAAACCACCCAACATCGACTCGTGATGCATGAACCCGTCATTTCTGAACCCTCACCCATCGCGATAGGACTCCCGCCTCAAGCTCTCGCCGTCCTCGATCAGCTACGGCAGCAGGAAAAAACCGCTCCGGCCCAA
The DNA here is from genome assembly GCA_026397635.1 of Verrucomicrobiota bacterium. Taxonomy (GTDB): domain Bacteria; phylum Verrucomicrobiota; class Verrucomicrobiia; order Verrucomicrobiales; family Verrucomicrobiaceae; genus Prosthecobacter. Next base: position 47,637 of record JAPLUL010000150.1, read on the forward strand.
TCTCCTGCGTCCACAGCCCTCGACGCGTCACTTGCCCAGCGGGTCAAAGCCATCCGCGATCAAATCGGCGTCACTCGTCCCAAACTTGCCGCGATGATGGGCGTCTGCCGCCAATACATCTCCAAGATCGAAAACGGAAAAGGGGCTTCCAAGCCCATCATCAAGCTGGTGGAAAAATTTGAGGCCGAACTCCGCGCCAAACAACCACCGCCAGAAGAAAAGATCGCACCGCCCCTTCCTCCAAAGATCACCGCGCCACCACCGCCTGCGCCGGAACTTCCGCCGTTGCTGCAACCGATGGCTCCAGGCGTGACGCTGATCTCACCACGCCTCGCCGCCCTACCGCTCATCTCCATGCGGGATGCCCTGTTGCTGTCCAGTCCGCTTCACAGCGCCCGCTTTGCGCGTGAGCACTTCGCCTTCGGTGTCACGGATCCTGAGGCCTTCGCCGTGCGCATCAACGGCGACTCCATGCAGCCACTGCATGTGGATGGTGAGATCGCCATCGTCTATCCCCAGTCCCTGCCGCGCACCGGAGATCGTGTCATGGTGCGCGTGCATGACGACATCGGCGGCGCAGTGCTGTTTCGCATCTACACCAGCACGGATCACGGTCGCGGCGTGCTGCTCACCAGCCCCAACCCCGTCGCCCCGCCCATCAATCTCAACCGCGACGAGATTCTCTGGATCTGCCCCGTGGCCTCCACCGTCAGGCACCTCATCGCCTGATCATCGACGAACCGGTCTCGGCTACACATCCGAATTTAGAAGTCAGAAGTCAGAGGTGAGAAGTGCGGCAGCACAAATTCTGACATCTCACGTTTCGCATCTCCGTCAGGGTTATTTCAAGAGCCTGCGAAGCCCCCCCTTCCTCAGTGCTTCATCACAAAAGCACCAAGTTTGGCCGCATTCGTGTCTGAGGGGGAGATTTCTTGGCCGTTCGTCTCGTATGCCCATCATGCGCCCATTCCTCGCATTCCTCCTCTCCATCCCATTTGTCGCCACGGCCCAGCCCGTCACAAAGAAAGTGGACCTTCTCGAAGTCATCAAATCTGGCGCGGTCGAGCACCACGTGAACCCCAAGATGGACTTCCACGATGATCCCAAGGACATCTGGACCTTTGCCAAGGACGGCACCTTCAACATCTCCGGTCGCGGCTATGGCTACGTGGCCACCAAGGAAAACTACCGCGACTACCATCTCGTCCTCGAATTCAAATGGGGCACCAAGACTTGGGGCACCCGCGAAAAGAAGGCCAAGGACAACGGCATCCTCCTCCACGCCTACGGCCCGCACGGTGCCTACGCGGACACCTGGATGGCCAGCATCGAGGCGCAGATCATCGAAGGTGGCGTGGGCGACATCCTCGTGCTCTCGCCGAAACTCGCCGATGGCACGGAGCTCACGACTTCGCTCTCCGCCGAGTTCGCGCTCGATCGCGATAAGGAGAAGATTTGGAAACAAGGCTCTCCACGCCAAACCGTCACCAAAGGCCGCATCAATTGGAAAGGTCGCGATGAAGACTGGAGCGACACGGTCGGCTTCCGCGGCAAAAACGATGTCGAAAGCCCCTCCGGAGAGTGGAACCGCCTCGAAGTCATCGCCAAGGGCGACACGCTGCAATACTTCGTCAACGGAGCGCTCATCAATGAGGCTTTCGATTGCAAACCTGCCGAAGGTAAAATCCTTCTTCAGACCGAAGGCGCGGAGATGATCGTGCGACGCTACGAGCTGTATCCGCTCGGCGAGTTCAAAGAGAAATGGTCCGCCATCCAGGCCAGCGGCGGCAGTGACATCGGCGCGGTGCGCGATGGTCAAAGCGAGGCCCTGTCGCCCGAAGAAAGCATGAAGCGCATCCAGCTCGATGGCGATTACGAGGTGCAACTCGTCGCCGCCGAACCCCTCGTGCTCGATCCCGTCGAGGCCACCTGGGACGAGAGAGGCCGCCTATTCGTCGCCGACATGCGCGACTACCCGCTCGGCCCGCCAAATCCCGGCGATCCCTGGCTTTCCCGCATCCAACTCCTCACCGACGAGAACGGCGACGGCCGCATGGACAAGGCGGTGACCTTTGCCGACCACATGGACAACGTGCAGGGCCTTCTCCCCTACGACGGCGGCCTCATCGCCACCACGCGCAGCCAGATTCTCTTCCTCAAAGACACCGACGGCGACAACAAGGCCGACCTCATCAAGCCCCTCATCCGCGGCTTTAATCCGAAGCACAGCCAACTCCAGGTCAGTGCGCCGCGCTGGGGTCCCGATGGATGTGTCCACTTTAATAATGGCTTGGAAGCGAAGGAGATCTATCCGGTGGAGAAGATAGAAGATAGAGGAGAGAAGATAGAGGATGCCAAAGCGGCAACGAAGAGCAAAAATCTATCCTCTCCCATCTCCCCTCTATCTTCTCCCGTGAATGTAGCGGGTTCGAATTTCAAATGGAACCCCAAGACCGGCGAGATCACGCCCACTGGCGGCAAAGGCCAATACGGCGGCGCTTTCGACGACTACGGCCATCATTTCTACTGCTCGAATCGCAACCCGCTCATGTTCACCGTCATGCCCTACGAGGCCATGCTGCGGAACCCGCACGCCGGCATCACGCAGGTGCATGAAGACATCGCCACGCCTGGCGCGGAGACCCGCGTCTATCCGCTGCAAATCACCCACACCACCGCCGATGCTCACGCCGGCACCAACACCGCCTGCAGCGGCCTCGGCGTCTATCGCGGCCACTTGATGCCCGAGCTCAAAAACAACGTCTTCGTGCCCGATCCCACCGGTCAGCTCGTCACCCGCTACAAGATCGAGCCCAACGGTGCCTCCCTCAAGGCCACCCGTGTCGGCGACCGCACGGAATTCTTCCGCAGCAGCGACGAATGGAGCCGCCCCGTGAACTTCACCACTGGCCCCGACGGCGCGATCTACATCTGCGACATCTACCGCCGCTGGATCGACCATGCCCGCTTCTTCCCCGAGGAGTTCGTCAAAACCCACGACATGCGCCAGGGCGAAAACCATGGCCGCATCTGGCGCGTGGTGCCGAAGGGTAAAAGTACTCATGGGCTTCAGCCCGTGACCGCCACCGCCAGCTCTGACGGGCTAAAGCCCATCACTACATTCTCCAGCCCCATGCCCGCCGAGTCGCCTGGACGCATCCTCTTCAATAAGCTGCTCCTCAAAGTGGATGCAGATGACCAACCGGATGGTCAGCTTCTCAGTATTCGCAGCGAAGCCATTTGCCAATATCCAGAAGACCCCTGGATGGCTAAAGCAGCTCTCTCATCGAGTCACTACACCGCAGGCCACGTCTTGGCTCAATTGCTCTCCGACGAACGTTTTGCCAAAATCTTCACAGCGAATCGTAACGATACGATTCGTTCCTTCGCCAATGCTTCCATCGCTGCAAATCACGCACCCGACATCAAGAAGCTACTCAGTGTCTTGAAGATCGCCCCCGGCGAACTCCTCTGGTGGAAACCCGCTCTCCTGCAAGGCCTCGCCAAGCTCCCCAAAGGCCATGAAGACGCCACCCAGGAGATCGCCGCGCTTCAAACGAAGATCGACAGCATCATCGCCGATGCCAAGGCACCGCTCGATCAGCGCCTCGCCGTGCTGCCGCTGCTGTCTTCGCGGAAATGGGCCGCCATCGAGCCGGTGGTGAAAAACCTGCTCACCACCACGCAGCCGTTGGAGCTCACCGCGGCCACCGTGGCCTTGCTGAAGAAATTCAGCGCCACCAGCACCGCGCCGCTCCTTTACGACCTCCTGCCCAAAGCCGGTCCTGCCTTAAAACGCGATCTCGTGACCCTCCTCACCGCGAACGGCACCACCGCGCTCGAACTCTTCAAGCGCATGGACAAAGGCGAGTTTCCGCCTGCGTGGGTCGATGTCGAAAAACGCTGGGCTTACCAACGCGGCAAAGGCGAAATGGCCGAACTCGCCAAAAAGCTCTTCGGCGAAGCCAGCAGCAATCGCGCCGCTGTGGTGAAGGATTACATGGCCGCCACCACCATGCATGGCGATGCCAAAAAGGGCCAGGCCGTCTTCGCCACCATCTGCATCACCTGCCACAAGCACGGCACCATGGGCGTCGATGTCGGCCCGCCGCTCTCTGACGTGAAAGTGAAGCCGCCCGAAGGCCTCCTCAGCGACATTTTGGATCCCAACCGCATGTTCGAAGCCCGCTGGAGCGCCTACTCGGTCGAGACGAAGGACGGCCGCACCCTCAGCGGCCTTGTTCAGAGCGAAACCAGCGACAACATCGTGCTCGCCATGATGGGCGGAGCCAAGGAGACGATTCCACGCGCCGCCATCCAAGACATGAAATCCCTCGACCGCACGCTGATGCCGGATGGTCTCGAAGCCGCGATCACGAAGGAGCAGATGAGTGACCTGCTGGCGTTCTTGCGGAGCGCGGGTGCCCTCACCCGCTGAAAAGTAAAAGTGTACGAAGGCGCCCGCGCTCCGGCCTCAACGCAGCAAACAACGCCAAAGATTAATCTTGCCTTGGCGACTGGTTCTACGCTGAAATCCTCCCATGGCAGCCAGCACCGACCAGCTTCGTGCCCAACTCCGCCGCTCCCCGGCGGACTGGGGTGTTCGTCTTGAACTGGCGGAAACTCTGGTGCGCGAAGGCAGCGGGCAGCAGGCAGCGGTGCTGATCTCCACGGCACCGAAAGATCCGCCGGACCTTGATTCCGTGCTGCGGGCCGCGCTGCTGGTGATGAAGCTGGACCCGAAACTCGCCATGCGTTTCACGGATCGTGCGCTGGCGCAGGATGAGTCCAATGTGGAGGCGGCACTGGTGCGGGCGCGCATTCATCAGCACCGCCATGAGCCGGAGGAGGCGCATCGCTTTGCCACGGTGGCCGCCGCGCTTAATGCGAATCGTTGTGCACGTGAAACGGCGCTCATGAGTTGGCTGGCCGCTGAAGGATTGGCGATTGATGCCCATGCTGATTTGTCCAAGCCCATTCAGGCAGCAGCGGAACCCGCAATTGTCCGTCCTGTGGCTGTGGTGCAAGAAGCGGAAGAAGAAGTGGTCGCTGCGGTGGTGATGGAAGAAGAGTCGGAACCCGTTCTGGCACTGATCGCCGAAGAGGCCCCCGCTGAGATGACGGCCACTCCGGTTGAAGAACCTGTTTTCCAGCCGGTGGCGGTGGTGGAGCCGCGAAAAGCACCACAGCCCCCCAACAAGGTCGTGAAGGCCCAGGCCGCCATTGTCCCCAAGACCGAAGAAGCCCAAGCGGTGCCTGTGACTGAAGCTGATGTTCTCCCTCCGATCATCACGCCCAAGAGCAATGCGCACACGATTCACAAGGCATCTGCGATCACCTTGGCGCTGGTGCTCCATGCCATCCTGGTCCTGCTGCTGGGCCTGCTGGTGGTGATCGTTCCCGAGCCGCCCGTGGCGGAGTTGGTCGGCATCGTGACTCCAGAGGCGGAGCAAGAGAAGCCTGAGATCAAGCAGATCACGCAGACCGCGATGCCCACACCGACCGCCGTGGCCGCCGCGCCTTCACGGGCGATCACTGCGGCAGGCATCTCCTCGATCTCGCTGCCAGACTTTGAGTCAAAATCTGACGGCCCCATCGCGATGGACATCGCCACGACGGATCTGGGGGCGAGTTTTGCGATGCCTTTCTCGCCCAAGGGCACCTCCCAGGTGAATTTCTTTGGCATCAAGTCCCAGGGCCGCCGCGTGGCCTTCCTGATCGACGTGGAGCGCTACATGCTGACGGATCCGCGCGGCGGCTATCCCGCTTATGAAATCGTGAAGAACGAAATCGCCGAAATGATCGGCAAACTCGGCCTGGAGACCTACTTCAATGTTATCCTGTATGAGGGCAGCGCGGTTTCCGCCTACTCAGACAAGCTGCTGCCCGCCACGACGGCCAACAAGGACAAAATCCGCGACTGGCTCTACCCGGTGAACCGCGACTTCGAAAAGCTGGGCATCCGCCCCATCGGCTACCCGGTGCAGACGGTCAGCAGCGAGGTGGAGCCGGTGGAGGCCCAGCATTTAAGTGGTTATCTCCGGGCGATCCAGTTTGCTCTGGAGACGGATGTGGATGCGGTTTTCATCATTAGCAGCGGCTACCGCAGCATGACGATCCCGCGCACGAAGGAAGATCGTGAAGACCTGCTCAAAAAGATGCGCTGGACAGAAAAGGACTCCCAGGCCTGGCAAGAAGCGATCAAAAAAGGCCAGGACTGGCTGGCCAAGGAAAACGCCGCTCGCAAGGCCAAGGGCATCCCCCAGCGCGTGATCGTGAACATCGGCGAGGTCTGGCGCGACATGGGACTACGCCCTCCGCGCAACCCACCGGGGGACATCCAGATCACCGCCGAACAGCGCGAGGACCAGGTGAAGAACGCCATTCGCCTCCACTACCAGGCCAAGGGCAAACCGAAGCCGCAGATCAACTTCGTCATCTTCATCGGCAAGGATCAGGACAAGGAGACGGTGCCGCAGTTGGAGCACTTTGAAAACATCTCCCAGCGGGCCCGGAGCGGCAAAGTGCGCGTGCTGCAGGGGCTTGCGGCGTTGAAGAATGTCTCAGGCAAGTGAGGACAGAGCAGCGCGCAGGATGCCTTCTTGAAGCCGGGCCATCTCACGCGCTTCTGTTTCCTCATGATCGTCCCAGCCAGCGAGATGAAGCAGACCGTGGACGAGATAGAGGGCGGTTTCGTGGTCGAGCGACTGATCATGTTCCCTGCCCTGGCGCAGCGCGGTGTCGGCGCTGATGAGGATCTCACCGTGATGGAAGGTGATGACATCGGTCGGCGTGGGATCGTCGAGAAAGTCGCCATGCACGCGGGCGATGTCGGCGTCATCCACGATCGTGATCTCGATCTCTGGCAATGAAACGAGCGGTGCCTCGGGCGATTTGGCGGCCGCAAGGCAGGCAGGCAGAGCAGCTTTGCCAATGCGGCGCAGCCAGGGCAAGGAGAGCGCATGCACCTTCTGCCGGTTGTAGATGCGAAGCTTGGGCAGCAGCATTAGGCAGCGGACGGTTTGCGCCCACGAGGCTTTTTGACCACCGGCTCAGGCTGTGCGCCGGTGAATGAGGCTGCGACGATGTTGCCGGAGCTGGCAGCGGCAGGTTCGTCATCACCCGCCAGCAGCGGCTTGGGCTCCTCCCGGACGGGGGCGGGCTTGGCTTCCACCGCTTTCTGATACTTGATGCGGCCATGCATCATGCTGAGCAGGGTCTTGGCGAAGCTGGCTTTGATGCGGGCGAGTTCGGAAATGGTGAGATCGCATTCATCGAGCTGGCCGTCCATCATCCGACCCTGCACGATCTCGTCGATCATCGTCTCAATGCGGGAGGCGTTGGGCTTTTCGAGCGTGCGGGAGGCGCTTTCGACGGCGTCTGCCAGCGAGATGATGGCTGCTTCCTTGAACTGCGGCCTCGGGCCGGGGTAGCGGAAGGTTTCTTCGCTGACCTGCGGCACATCGTCTTCCTTGGATTTACCCAGTTTCACCAGACGTTCCACCTCGGCCTTCTGATCGAGCGCCTGACGGTAGAAGTAATACGCGAGCGAGGTGCCGTGATGCTGCTCGATCACATCAATGATGCGTGAGTTGAGGTTGTTCTTGATGGCGAGATCGACGCCATCTTTGACGTGAGCGATGATGACCAAGGCGCTCATGCGCGGGGTGAGGTCATCGTGCGGATTGGCCTCAGGGTCCATGTTCTCGATGAAGTACTCCGGCTTGCTGAGCTTCCCGATGTCATGAAAATACGCGCTCACGCGGCACATGCTGGCACTGGCACCGATGCGTTCAGCGGCGGCCTCGGACAAATTCGCCACGACAAGACTGTGATGATAGGTGCCGGGAGCCTCGATGCTGAGACGGCGCATCAGCGGGTGGTTCAAATCGGCCAGTTCCAGCCAGGAAACCTCAGTGGTCACGCCAAACACACTCTCCAGCACCGGTAGCAGGCCGCCGATGGCCAAGCCGGTCAGGATGCCCACCGCCAGCGGCAGTCCCACCATGCGGCCAAGCTTTTCCTCCATGATCACCCCCGCCGCCTCATGCAGCAGGAGGGAGAAAGCCATGGCTACCAGACCGACGTAAAGCCCGGCCATGAACAGACGGTTGCGGCGGCGAACTTTCTTGGTCAGCAGCACACCCGTAAAGCCGATCAACGCCGATGTGGCCATGAAAGTGGGCGCGGAAACCGACACACAGACCAGCACACCGAAAAGGGTGGCGTAAATGGCTCCAAACAGGCCGATGCGACGCCCCAGAATGACCGAGAGCACCAGCGGCCCGAACGCATGGGGCAGCACGACAGCCTTGAGCGTTTTTCCCCAGCTCTGGCCTGCGGACATTTCCAGCGTGAAGACAGTGAGCGCCAAGTGCATCAAAATGGTGCCCAAAACGAGGAGAAGCACGCCATTGTCAGAGACCTGCTCCCGCAGCGCCACGCGCTCGTGCGAGACCATCGCAAAACCAATCGCGGCGGCGTAAAGTACGTGCAGCCAAGTCAGGGCTGGTAAGCCGTCCTCAACCCGCGTGCCCAGGCGCATCAGCAGCGCCACACCGATGAAGAACAGCACATAGGTGACGACCGTCCCAGCCGGGTGGGTGCGCATCTCGTCAAACAAATCTCCCTCCTGGTGCTTCCGGCGAGTTTTACCGCAGGAAAGCCCTTCGCGTTGCAAGCGGGCACGACGAATGGACTCAAACATTAGTGGGGGGGGGAGAGTGGAGACGAAGCTATCATACATCGGAGGTCGGACAAGAATCTTTCCCTTGTCCTTCCACCTCAGTGAGCCGCTGCGGCTCACTTTTTCGGGATCGACCGCTTTGATAGGCCTCAATGATACGCTGCACGACCGGCAGACGAACGATGTCCTTCGGCGCAAAGGCCACAAATTTGACCCCTTCCACGTCCTGCAACAATTCGACCGCCTCCTTTAAACCTGACTTCACATGCCGCCGCAGGTCCACCTGGGAAGGGTCGCCCGTGACCACACAACGCGCCCCATCCCCCAAACGGGTCAGGAACATGAGCATCTGCTCCGTCGTGGTGTTTTGCGCCTCGTCGAGGATGATGAAGGCGTTTTTCAGCGTCCGGCCACGCATGTAAGCCAGCGGGGCGATCTCGATGCTGCCACGCTCAATGAGGCGCTCCGCCTCCTCCGGCTCCAGCATGTCATACAGCGCGTCATACAGCGGACGCAGGTAGGGAAAGATCTTTTCCTTCAAATCGCCGGGTAGAAAGCCCAGCGCCTCGCCCGCCTCGACGGCGGGGCGGGTCAGCACCAGCCGTTGAACGGACTTTTCTTTGAGGCAGTGCAGCCCTTGCGCCATCGCGAGATAGGTCTTGCCCGTGCCGGCCGGTCCCACGCCGAAAACGACCTCGCACTCACGCATGGCCTGGACATAGGCGATCTGGCTGCGGGTTTTCGCGAGGACAGGTGGGCGCTTGAATGATCCCTGTAGTTTCAGGTGCATGATCGCCTCCGCAGGCGCATCCCCACTCTCCCGCTGCACGCTTTCGGTGACGAGGCGCACCATGCCGGTGGAGATTTCACCGCCCTGGCGGCGCACCTTTTCGAGCTGCATGAAAACCTCACGCGCCGAGGCGATCTGCGCGTCCTCGCCTTCGAGGCGCACCCAGCCTTCGCGGCTGGTGACGGTCACGCCAAAAGTCTCCCCCACCAGCCGGAAGCTGCCGAGGTCATTGCCAATCAGTTTGTGCAGAAACTGCGGCGTCTCGTAAGTAAGCGTGGCGACGGGCATCAGCGGTAACCATACGACAGCGCCCAGAGCAGACCCTCATCCTTCTTCGACTTCAAATCAAAGACGATGCGGTAGGTGCCGGTCTTGGGCGGATTCACACGCACACTCATGAAGAACTTGTCTGACGTCGCCTTGATCTGAACCGGCTGGTTCTTTTCATCGAAGACCTTCATGTCCAGCGTCACACCTTCCTGGCTGGTGCCGAGCCAGAAGGCGTATTCGTTGCCCTTGAAGAGCTGGTGCGTGATCATGAGCTTCTGACCGCTCTTGACCTCGCCGTTCCAGTAGTCCTCACGAACGATGAACCCCTGCTCCACGAAAGGCATCGCGGCCTCCATCGTGAAATCATGCGCCTCATCAACGGTGGCATAGACGAGTGAAGCCACCGACAGCGCTAGGGCGGCGCAGGCGACTTTCACCAAACTGGACGTGGTGTGATGCATCATTTTGCGTCCTTCAAAGGGGGCTTTCATGTTGGGTGAGGGCACAAATTACTTCTTGGCGAGGATTTCTGTCAGCAACCCGTCGCAGGTCTTGCTGATCTCCTGCACGGCATCCTTCGAGAAGCCGTCCACCGCGCCTTCCATCTGCTGCAGCACGACGGCGAGTCCTTTGCGGATCGATTTCACCACGTCGTGATCGCGGGTGCTTACGGGCATTTTTTCGATCGAGCTGACAAAATGCTCCACCAGCATCGGCTGGTTCAAAAGCTCGGCGCGGTCAGCGGAAAAGCTCTTTTTCACCACAGAAGTCACCGAGGACGTGCCGCGCAGCCAGCCACCGAGGCTGACGCAATGCGAAAGGTCGATGTCCTTCATCTGCTCCATCGTATCGCGCACGGTTTTCTGCGTCTGGTCGAATTCCTTGCGGATGGCGCTCCAGTTCGACTTGTCGGCGGCGTCGAGAATGCTCTGGGCGTGCGGCAGCACCGACTTGCTCAGGCCCAGGCTCTTGGCCAGGTCAATGATGTCGCGGCCCAGATCCTTCACCGCTTCCTTGTCTTCCGCCTGCACAGCCACAAAACCTTCCGCCACCGTGTAGCCAAACAGCAGGGAGAGCTTCGTGCGGTCGCTGGAAGGGGGCAGATCCGCTTTGCGCAACTCCGCGCGCCAATTCGGCTCGCCCAGCTTGTCCAACACTGAAAACACCTCGCTCGGCACCGGCACCACCACATCTCCCACCACCTTGCCCGGAAAGGCCAGCGGATCGAACTCCTCCACACCTTTCGTGCCCTGCGGCGCAGCCGCGAGGTTCAGGGTTCCAATGAGCAGTCCGGCGAAAACGGACGAAAAAACGAGGTGATTCATGGAGGATGGAGCGGTTTTGATGCGTGGTGAATCAAGCCGCAGAAGGGCCAAGTCGCAACTGGTTTGACCACCGACCGCCGCTCGGCTCTCCAGCGCCGAGTTCTAAACCTCAGCCCCTCCCAGATCGTCATCATTCGCGGCCCATTCGGCTTGGATTCGCATTCACCTTCAGTTTTGTGCTCGCTGACCTTGCTCATTCCACGGACCATGACTGGTCCACGCGTCATCAGGATGCGTGAAATCGCCAGACTCCCCGGGATCAAGCCGAAACGGCCTTCGGATCACAGCGAAGGGTTGCCACGCCTTGAGGAGGCTACCCTGGAAGAAACGGAACCCGCTCCTAAGCGCATTCGTCATTCGTCCCCCACCGCAGGCGGGCTAGGCGGCATCGGGGGCCGCGGCTCTGCACCAGCTGGCACGGGGCGATTTGCTTATAAAATCCGGGAAGGATGCGGAGCGCCTCCTTGCCGCAGGCGTTTCTCACGCGTCATTTTGATCTCTCGCGGTGCATCATCCCTGTGTCTGAAAGCATGCGGCCATCACCAGTCGCCGGGACGCTGCTGGTGGTAGCGTTCGAGGCGGCTCTGCTGCTGGTGGATTTTTTCCCCGCGTCGGGTGTCCCGCACGAGCCAGAGGCGGCAGATGGCGTGGATTTGCAGGCCGGGCCGGAGGCTGCCGAAGAACGATTGGCTGGAGGAGGCTTTCAGCTCGCGGGTGTAGAGGGTGAGGGTGCGCTCTGACTGGGTGTAGGGCTGGGGGAGCAGGGGGCGCTGGCTGAGGATCTGGCGGCGGGGCAGCGGGAGGTGCCAGCGGCCGAGTTCCAAGCGCCAGCGCCAGCCGTCGAGTTCCTGGCAGTCGGTCACGGGCCGGGCATGGGCGACGGTGAGGTGCACGGCGGGGATGCGTGGGAGGAGCACATGCCAGTCGCAGGATGAGAGCACGAGCCAAGCGCGGCCTTCATCGTAGTCGCGGGAACTGAAGTAGTCGGTGCTGTGGAGGACGCCTCCGGCAAAGCTGGCTTTCATACTGTTCATCTAAACAGTTACTTGGAGATTTCAAGCCGCTCACTCGGCGTTACCCCAGATTCTGGCGGGAGCCAAGGCTGGGCGAGGCGCTGTTGAACGCCGAATGCCGCCCGAGGCTGCGCTAGCAACGTAAGACGTTGATTTTGAGCCGGTTGACAACTTCTGGGCGGTGGCTGACAGCGGCTGCAAGGGAGCTCACCGCGGCTACCTTGGCGCTGACAGTGGGTACAAAGCGACTGACCGAGACGATGCTCGATGCTCGATGCTGGGAGATTCTCAAACCGGCGGGAGTGACCTGGACTGCGGCAGCCTGCTGCCGCTTTCGGCAGGCCAGCCTGCTGGCCGTCGAGCGTTTCAAGGTGATGCTACACCGGGGCGCTGCCGCGTTTGCGCCAGCGGCGGGGCTGCCACGGTGCCCCGGAGACTTCGGCGGCAGCAGGGCTGCCTCGGGAAAGCGGCAGCAGGCTGCCGCAGTCCATGGGGCCGGGATGTGGAACAGGGGGATAACTTCGGAAGATTTGGCTGACAGCAAATGGGGGCAGAAAATAGATTCATTTTTTTGCCCCCATTTGCTGTCAGCTCGTTTGGAAGGGACTCGATAGCTATCACCGATTCGCCGTGACTTTGGAGGGAAGTTATACTCCCCGTCATCAGGATTTGTGATTTCCCGCGAATTCAGAAAACCCGCAGATTTCTTTTCTGGCTCAGGCAATCTGTGGGTTTTCTGAATCTGCGGGGCCAGCCGCATTTTCACAAAAGCTGATGACGCGAGGTATAGTCAGTGAGGAACGCTGCAGAGCACACCTGAACTCAAGGCGGCTTGAGGGTGGGACGGAGAGTAACTTCCAGCAGATTCGGGGAGGCCAGCAGATTCTTCAGAAACCAATCTGCTGGCCTGCCTGAATCTGCTGGAGCTTTTCTGAGTTTCTGGTCGTCCGCAGAAGTTCTTCGGGAGAAAAGCAGGATGAATCAATCCTCTGCGGCATTCCCATCTCTGCGGTGTGGGTTTCAATCAGCGAGGTCAATTTCCCCTCAAGCCAGACGCGGCAGGACTTCGACGACGTCGGCCAGGACGCGGCCGGAGCCGTGGCGGAGCTCATTGCAGCGGCCGAAGAGCATCTGGCCGCTGGTGGCACCGAGGAGGTCGGCGAGGCGTTGATCGACGGAGACGCGGAAGTAGCCGCGTGGATGGCTGGAATGGGGCACGGCGTATTGCTCCAGGATGGCGCCAAAGGGCACGCGGCCTTCGAGGACGAGCTTTTGCGCTTCTTCGGGCAGGAGATCGAGGTGAATGCCGATGGCACCGAACTCCACCGGCATGCCGTCGCTGCGGCGGTGCAGCACGGAGGCGCGGACGAGGTAGTTGCCGATGCGGGCGCGGGCGGCGACATCGAGATCGATCTCGCAACCGTGAAACTCGCGCAGACGCGGGGTCATGTCCTTGTCATGCACCAGCAGGCTGCGTTCTTGCTCCGCCAGTGCCCCTGGCTCGACAAAGGTCACCCGTGGACGAGTGCTGCCGATGCCGTAGAAGAAAATGATGGGTGCCAGGATGTCCTCGTCCTGTCGCGGTGCCTCGTTCATCGCATTCGTCATTCGGGTTTCGTCGTTCCCGCTCAGGTGTAGCGGGCGTATTGGCGGTGTTGCGGCAGGAAGAAGTCATGCAGCAGGCGGTCCACCTGGAGCAGTCCAACACGCGTGAGCGTGATGCCCTCCGCGTCGAGCGTGGCGAAGCCTTCTTGCGCCAAATAGTCGAGCTGCGGGCCAAAGTGCTTGCGTGGGTCTTCGCCGAACTTCGCGATGTAGTAGGCGAACTCGCTGCGGCCGAGCTTGAGCTTGAGGATGAACTCGCGCACGAAGCGGTCTTCGGGTGTGGTTTGATAGGCGCGGTAGATCGGCCGCTGACCGGCATCCACCGCCTGCATGTAGGGGCCGACATCGGACTGGTTTTGATAATGCACACCGCCCAGATGACCGAAGGACGCGACGCCGCAGCTCAGCAGGTCGGCGCCTTCCCACAAGGCATCGCGATAGACGAATTTGATGCGCTGCGGGTCTTTCACCACGGTGTAGGCACTGGTGACGGTGTAGCCAGACTTTTGGAATTCATCGAACGCGTAGCTCACCCAGTCGCGCTTGGTCTGCCAGTCGGCGACGGGGGCGGTGACCTTGCCCTCGGCCTTCATCTGCTGGTACATCGTCGTGTTGTAGGGCACCTCCATTTGATAGATGGTGACCGCGTCCGGCTGCATGGCGACGGCCTTGGCGACGGTGTCCTGCCAGTTGGCCGTGGTCTCGTTCATCATGCCGGCGATGAGGTCGATGTTGATGTGCTCAAAGCCGAGCGTGCGGGCAAAGCGATAGGCCTTGTCGATCTCGCCGCTGCGATGCGCACGCCCGTTCGTTTCGAGGATGTGATCGTCGAAATTCTCCACGCCGAGGCTTAGGCGTGTGACGCCGATGTCGCGAATGCCGGTGAGTTTGACCTCATTCAGCGTGCCGGGCTCGGCCTCGAAGGCCACCTCTGCCGCGCCATCCCATGAGACGAGGTCTTTCATGCGGTTGGTGAGGTCTTTGAGCTGCGGCACGGAGAGATAGCTCGGCGTGCCGCCACCGAAGTACACGAAGTGCGCCTTGCGGCCCTGCAAGTAAGGCTGGCTGGCAAAGCTGGCCAACTCGCGCATGCCGGCGTCGATGTAGGCCTTCACTTCCTGGGCGTTCTTGTCGGTGTACACTTTGAAGTAGCAGAAGTGGCAGCGCTTCCGGCAGAAGGGGATGTGAAAGTAAACGCCGAGCGGGATGTCCGCCGGTGCGGGCCGTTGGAGCACGGCCTCGACGAGGGGCACCTGATCCGGCTTCCAGAAGGAAAACGGCGGGTAGTTGGAGACAAAGTAATTTCCAGCCTCGGTCTGCTCGACCTTCTTTTCGTCGGCTGGTTTTTCGAGTGTGGTTTGCATGGGGGTAAGATGAAAACGCTTCGCGGCGATGATTCTGGACACAAAGTCGGGAAGATGCAGGGAAGGTCAAGAATTCGTCAAGGAATGGTCCAATGTCGTAACGGACCTGCTTACCCCCATTGAAGGGCGCAGCCTTGTCCGCTTGGCGACTTTCACTTCCCACGCACCAGCACCACACGGAAGCCGATGGTGTTTCGCCGCGTCTCCACAGGCACCGGCATGCGGGCGGAGGCTAGCAGCTCTTCTGGCGAAGCGGTGCGCCAATTCCCCCCACGCGTCGTGCCGAGGGATGGTTTCACGGCTTCCCCTGGCTTGGCGGCAGGGAGAGCCTCGAAATCGGTATCCACCCACTCGGAGACATTGCCGGCGAGACCGGAAATCCCGCGCTCATTCGGCGTTAGCGCTGCCACCGGGGCAAGGAAGGGAAATTTGTCCTCATAACCAGCGATGGCACTGTCCAGGCTGGCTTTACGAGCGGAATTGATGTCCGCGAGGTTGTCCACCCCGTTCGGTGGCGGCCAGTCATAGCCCCAAGGGTAAACCCCGCGAATGCGGCCATTACGCTCCTCTGGCGTGGCCCCACGTTCCGGCGGTAGCCCTGCGGCGCGGCTCCATTCTTCATCCGTGGGCAGACGGTAAACATCCTTCGCGTCAATGAGCCCGGCATTGCGCTCACGCTCGGTCAGCCAAGTGCAAAACGCGCGCGCCTCGGTTCGATCCACCCCCACCACTGGCAGAGCGCCGCCTTTGCCGCTGTCCTCCACCCGGCCCGGACGACGTGATTGAGTGGCCTTGGAGTATTCGATGAAATCACGATGCCGGATCTCCCACGCGGAGATCATCACATCCCCCAGCGGCACGAAATTCATGCCCAGGCTGTTCGCCTTCCACTGCCGACCGAAAGTCACCGCCTTGCGTGTCTGCATGTCCGCAAACAGCTCCGCCTGCTCCCCTTCTCTCACCTCACCTTCCAACACCACATCGGCGAAGCCTTCCTCCCGCAGTTCAAACTCCACCGGCCCGGTGCGCACGCGGGGCAGTTCCAGCGGGGTCTCGCCGAGCAGTTGCTCATGCTGAAACACCCGCACCTTCTCCGGCTGGCTGCGGACGATCACGCTGCCGTAAGTCTGGCGCTCCACGCGCAGGTGAAAAGCGCGCCAGTTTTTTTCCTCCGAAGGATCGGTCTCCACCTCGCGCCCATCCGGCATCTCCTCGGCCGCAAGCAGTCCGCTCTCCACAAAGTAAAACGGCTCCACGGCATAATGATGCTCCTGGCTCAAAAACGCCTCGCTTCGATCTCGATCCGTCAGCCAGTAGCGAAACGCCTCCGCGTCGCCATCCGGCACCACCACGAGATAGGCCGACAACGCGTCTTTGCCCTGCTGATAGCGCACCACCTTGCCTTCGAAGGAGCGCCCCGTGGCCTCCAGGAAGCGGCGGAAGAACTTCATCTCCACCGGCTCCAGGCTGAGGTGCCCACCCGGCCCCGGTTTGAACTCCATGCCGAGGCTGTTCCTCCAGGGCTCACCTTTTTGCGGCAGACGTGACGCCTCCATCTTCAGATCAAACTGCGCCGGTTTCGCGTCGGAGGCGATGTGCTCGATCTCGATCTGTTTGTGCCCCGGCATGCGAAGCTGATAAATCACCGGCAAGCCCTCGGCCGGATTCAACTCTAGCGGTGTCAGGCCCATTTTATCCTCGCCTGCAAAAACCACCGCGCCGGGCGGGCTCGTCACGATTGTCAAACGTGGCACGCTGTGCTTCATCGCCACCATGGCTCTTGTGCGCTGGTTTTGCGCCAGCCACATGCCAAAGCCCACCGCCAGCACCAGCGCCACCAAACCAGCCGCAATCCATGACCACATCAGCTTGCGCGAGGATGGCAGTGGCTCACCGCGCAGCGCCAGCGCCATCTCACGCGCATTGACGAAACGTCCCTTGGCCTTGGGAGCGCAAGCCGTGCAGATCGCATCCTGCAGTCTGCGCCACACTTCCAAATCTGCGCCTGATTCAGAACATGAAGGAAGATCCGGGAAATCCAGCCGGTCTTTGCCTGTGCTGGCCTCATACAGCACCATGCCGAGGGAGAAAATGTCCGACGCCGCCGTACCCGGCCCTTCGGGAGCCACAAAGCCCTCCGTGCCCACAAAACTCCGCTGCCCCAGCAACGCCACGAGTCCGATGTCCGCCAGACGGCATGCGCCGTCGATGAAGATCAGGTTCGACGGCTTCACGTCGCGATGAATCAACTGGTTGCGGTGCAGGTAATCCAGCCCTTCCGCAATCGACGCGCCGAGTTTGATGCACTGCTCCGCCGCCACGAATTTTTCACGCTTCATCTGCAAGCCCAGCGTGTGCGGCTTGTAAGTCGCCGCGTCGATGTTGCGCCCGCGCTCCACATCATCCGCCAGCTCCATCACATAATAATAAAAGCCTTCCTGGTCACTGCGTCCCACCTGCAAGATCGGCACAAGACCTTCATGGCGGCGCGAGATCGGCTCAAAGTGCTTCAGCGCCTCGAACTCACGCTCAAATGACTCCGGGCGGTCATAATCCTCCCGCCATACCACTTTCACCGCCCGCAGCACGCCGGTCGCGCTCCGGGCCAGCCACACCTCGCCAAACGCGCCGCGTCCGATGAGGCGGATCGTCTCGTGATCACGAATGTCCGGCGGATTACGGTTCGAGGGCTGCATGCAAGGTTGGTTTCAACGAATTACACTGCAAGCCGGTCCCGATGTCGAGCAGCGAAGTGCCAAAACTCGCGAGGGCCGCATCAAGCGCTGGCGTTTTGAGCGTTGCGGTCTTGGATGGGCGCTTCTCATGACTCCAGAACCCACCGGGCATCCTCGCGGCATTTACACGCTGTTCTTCACGGAAATGTGGGAACGCATGAGCTACTACGGCATGCGGGCGCTGCTGGTGCTGTTCATGGTGGATCAGGTGCAAAAAGGCGGCATGGGACTCACGGATGAAACGGCCACCGCCATCTACGGACTCTACACCGCCGTGGTTTACATGGCGGCGCTGCCCGGGGGCTGGATCGGCGACCGCCTGCTCGGTGCGAAGACGGCGGTATGGGTTGGCGGCATCGTCATCGCCCTGGGGCATCTTGTTTTGGGGATCCATCGTGTGGAGACCTTCTATGTGGGGCTGCTGATCGTGGCGCTGGGTTCAGGTCTGCTGAAATCGAACATGAGCGCACTCGTGGGCCAGCTTTATCCCGAAGGCGGCGCAAGGCGTGATGCTGGCTTCACCTTGTTTTACATGGGCATCAATCTCGGCGGCTTCATGGGACCGATGATTTGCAGTGGTCTTGGTGAATCCCTCGGTTGGCGCTGGGGTTTCATGGCAGCCGCAGCGGGCATGTTTCTTGGTCTGGTCCAGTTCAGACTGACACGCCACAAGATCGGAGAATATGGCAACCGTGTGGAGCATCCGGGCCAGAATGTGCGGCGTGAATGGCTGGTGTTTGGCGCTGCGATGCTGCTCACCGTTGTCTTCACCGTGCTGTGCGTGGCCGGAGTGATCCAACTGGATGTGATGTGGCTCTCTCAATGGACCGCTGCGGTCATCGTGGCGATTGCGAGCCTGTTTTTCATCTGGGCTTTTGGCTTTGCCGGACTGAACACCGAGGAGAAAAAACGGCTGGGCGTGATCGGGGTGCTATTTTTGGCCTCAGCGCTGTTTTGGGCCGGTTTTGAGCAGGTGGGATCGTCCTTCAGCATCTTTGCCGAGCGCTTCACGCAGCGGCAGTTCCTCGGCTTTGAGGTTCCTGCCGGCTGGTTCCAATCCTTGAACCCACTGATGGTCATCGGACTGGCCCCGTTGATCGCCATCATGTGGGTGCAGCTCGCCAAACGCAATCTCGCTCCCTCGCTGACCGTGAAAGTCTCCTGGTCCCTGCTCATGCTGGCGATTGGCTTTGCTGTGGCCGCCTGGGCAGCGCAGCGGGCGCTCAGCACCGGCCCCGTGTGGCCGACGTGGCTCATGTCCGTCGTTTTGATCCACACCTTGGGCGAATTATTCCTCAGCCCGGTCGGCTTGAGCGCCGTGACGAAACTTTCGCCGCCTCGCCTCACCGGTCAGATGATGGGCATCTGGTTCCTCGGCAGCGCCTTGGGCAACATCCTCGCCGGTCTGCTCGCGGGCGAGGTCACCGGCGATGCCACGGCTCAAATGCCCGCACGTTTCATGGAAGTCGTCGCCACCGCGGGCATTTCCGGCCTCGTGCTGCTACTCCTCGCCAAGTCGATCACTAAACTGATGCCGGGGATCAAGTGAGCGCGAACCTACCTCACAAAAAAACCAGTTTCAGATCGAAAAGCATCGAAAAAGCCGCATGGAAACGCGGTATTGACAGGTCACCTCCCATTTCAGAGCATCCACCCATCGAATCATGAAGAAATACAACGTCGGAATCATCGGATACGGCTGGGCCGCCAGCGCCCACATCGAAGCCATCAACAAGACCACCCAAGGCCAGGTCACCGCCATCTACTCCTCCCGTCCGCTGGATGACGCGGAACTCACCGCGAAACATGGCACCCCGATCAAGAGCTACCGTGACCTCGATGCGATGCTCGCGAACCCGGACATCCACGTCGTCGATATTTCCAGCTACCCCAGCCAGCATCGGAACCAGGCCGTGGCCGCCGCGAACGCGAAGAAGCACATCATTTTGGAAAAGCCGATGGCCAACTCCCTTCAGGAAGTGCGAGAGATCGCCGCCGCCGCCAAAGCCAACGGTGTGAAGGGCTGCGTGTGCTTCGAATGCCGCTTCTCCAACCAGTTCCAGGTCACCAAGGCGCTCATCGACGAAGGCCTGCTCGGCACGCTGCATTATGGTGAAGTCGATTACTATCACGGCATCGGCCCCTGGTACGGCCAGTTCCGCTGGAACACGGGCAAGAAAGACGGCGGCAGCGCCCTGCTCACCGCCGGCTGTCACGCGCTCGACGCCCTGCTCATGGTCATGGGTAATGAAGTGGACAGCGTCACCAGCTTCTCCACCAAATCAAAGAGCGACATCTTCAAGCCTTACGAGTACGACACCACCAGCGTGACCCTGATCCACTTCAAGAACGGCAGCATCGGCAAAGCCGCTGCCGTGGTGGACTGCCTCCAGCCCTATTACTTCCACACGCACCTCTGTGGCAGCCAGGGCAG
Source organism: Verrucomicrobiota bacterium (assembly GCA_026397635.1). GTDB lineage: Bacteria > Verrucomicrobiota > Verrucomicrobiia > Verrucomicrobiales > Verrucomicrobiaceae > Prosthecobacter. The sequence continues at coordinate 67,859 of JAPLUL010000150.1, forward strand.
CCTGCTGGACGACAAATTCCACTCGATGAAGCTGCACACCGACAAGCACGCGTGGAGCAAGCTCTCCATGAAGATGCTCGATTCCGGCGATGTAAGCGACCATCCGTATCAAAGCCAGTTCCAGGCTTTCTTCGATGCCCTGGATGAGGACAAAGACATGCCGCTGACCAGCTTCACCGAATCGCTCAAGAGCTTCGAGGTCATCTTCGCCTCCGACAAGAGCGCCGAACTCGGCGGCAAGCCGGTGAAGATTGCGGACCTTGGGTAAAACCCGGCCGTCATCGGGCCATCCCTGGCCCCGTGACTAGGAGGGGCAGAAATGCCCCTTCTCTTCAAGTTAGGTTGCTCAGCGAATCACGCCCCAGTTTCTTCCCAGCGGGAAATAACAGAACAGGGCCGGACCCACGAGGTTGCGCTCTGGCACCGCACCCCACACGCGGCTGTCGGAGCTGTTGTAGCTGTTGTCGCCCATGGCGAAATACTGTTCGAGGCGCAGCCTGACATGCCCATACGAGCCGCCGACACTGGCCGCTGCGCCATAGCCTTTGTAGCCATTCACGGGTTGGCTCTCGGTGCCGCTCATCACGCGCTTGAAACCCGCTTCCTCGGCCACCTTGCCGTTGATTTTGAGCTTGGGGGAATCAACCTCCAACTCATCCCCAGGCACGGCGGCCAGACGCTTGATGTAGTGTTGCGAACCCTGCTCCTCTGGCACGCCAATGGCGCTGATGTTGTTCGTGGTGAAAACAAACACCTCCCCGCGCACCGGGCGGCGGAAATGATAGGCGAATTTGTTCACCAGCACATGATCCCCAGTGTCCAGTGTGCCGCGCGCCAAAAGCTGGCCTTTGGTGATGGTTTTGCCGGCCAGCGAGCCTTCGTAATAGCGGCGGCTGTTGTCGGGCGTGTACCTGGGATCCTCTTTCGGTGCCGCCCCCACATACTGGAAGAGGCCAAGATTGTGCCGCGCGGTAGTGAGCTGAGCCTTGGGCGCCCAGATCCATTGGGTTTCTCCATCCGCGAAGTGCAGACGGCAGTGGGCGAAGAATCCGAGGAAGCTGTGCTCGGTCAGCGGCTCTTGATCGCTCAAAACACCGGTGTGATTCGCCACCACGTTGAAGTAGCTGCGTCCCGTCGCCCAGTCTTTGCAGCGAGCGAAAATATTGGGCGTCGGGTCTTCCTCGGTGTGTTCCGCCACCAGTCCGTAAAGCGTGGGCTGCATCGAGCCGGTGGGAATCTTGAAGGGCTGAGCGACGTAGCTGCGGATACCCAAGGCGATGACGATGGCGACAAAGAACACCTCGATATTGTCCGCGATCTCGGAGGTCGCGGCATGCGGCAAGGCACGCTCACAGGTGTTGTTGATCTCGGTGGTGAGCGTGTCGATGCGAGTACGGTCCCGTGACTTCATCGCATCCTCCAGGCTCGTGCGCAGGGTCACGATCTCCTCCAGCTTCGCAGGGGGCAGCACGTCGCGCTTGTAGTTAATGAAACGCGTCACTCCTTTGTGCAGGAGCTTGGCGTGCTTGAGGTAACGAGGCGTGAGGAAAAGCATGGCGATGGAAAACGGTCAGTTGTTCTTCAAGACTTCAATGAACGCCTCCTGCGGGATGTTCACGCGGCCGATGGATTTCATGCGCTTTTTACCTTCTTTCTGCTTTTCGAGGAGTTTGCGTTTGCGGGAGATGTCGCCGCCGTAGCACTTGGCGGTCACGTCTTTGCGCAGGGCACTGATGGATTCACGGGCGATGATCTTGCCTCCGATAGCGGCTTGAATGGCGACGACAAAGAGCTGCTGCGGAATGACTTCTTTCAGCTTCGCGCAGAGCTGGCGGCCACGGCTCTCGGCCTTGCTGCGGTGAACGATGCAGGAGAAGGCATCCACGGGTTCGCTGGCGATGAGGATGTCCATCTTGACCAGTTCGGCAGCCTGGGTGCCGGCGTGCTCATAATCCATGCTGCCGTAGCCACGCGTGATGGATTTGAGCTTGTCATTGAAGTCCACGAGGATTTCGTTCAGCGGCATGACGGTGTGCAGCAAAACGCGGCGATCGTCGAGCGTCTCGGTATTGTTCACCACACCGCGCTTGTCCATGACGAGCTGCATCATGTCGCCGATGTACTCGTTCGGGATCATGACGTTCACTTTCACGATGGGTTCACGGATCTCGTCAATCTCGTTCGCAGGCGGCAGGAAGGTGGGATTGTCCACCTGGAGCTCGGTGCCATCGGTCCTCCTCACGTCGTAAATGACGGAGGGATAAGTCGAGATGACATCCATGTTGAACTCACGACGCAGGCGCTCCTGGACGATTTCCATGTGTAGCAGCCCGAGGAAGCCGCAGCGGAAGCCGAAGCCGAGCGCTGCCGAGCTTTCCGCCATGAAGGTGAAGGCGGCGTCATTGATTTGCAGCTTGCCGACCGCGAGTTTCAGCGCCTCGAAGTCATCTGTGCTGACCGGATAGATGCCGCTGAAGACGAGTGGGTGGATTTCTTTAAAGCCGGGCAACGGCTCGGGAGCAGGCTTGCGGGTCTCGGTCAGCGTGTCACCGATCTTCACATCAGCGGTGGTTTTGACGTTGGCGATGATGTAACCGACGTCGCCAGCCTCCAACTTTTCACAAGGCACCATCTTCGGGCGGAAGGTCCCGACATCCTTGATTTCGGAATCGTTGCCCGAAGCCATTAGACGCACCTTTTGACCACGCGTGATGGTGCCAGAGATGACGCGGACATAACTGACGACCCCGCGATATGGATCGAAAATCGAATCGAACACCGAGGCGCGCAGGTAACCATCGCCAGGATCGGTCGGCGGCGGAATAAAGGCCACGATGGCCTCCAGGATGTCCACGATGCCGATGCCCATTTTGGCGCTGGCAGGCACGGCTTCGTCCGCCGAGAGCTGCAGGATGTCCTCAAGCTGGCGCTTCACCTTGTCGATGTCGGCGCTTGGAAGGTCGATTTTGTTGATGATGGGGACGACGTGCAGGTTTTGCTGCAAGGCCAAGTTCAAATTGGCCACTGTCTGGGCTTCCACGCCCTGACTGGCATCGACCAGGAGCAGCGCACCTTCACAGGCAGCCAGTGAGCGGCTGACTTCGTAGCTGAAATCGACGTGTCCCGGCGTGTCGAGCAGGTTGAGCTTGTAGATCTGGCCGTTTTTGGCCTTGTAGTTCATGCAAACCGGGTGCGCCTTGATGGTGATGCCGCGCTCGCGCTCCAGGTCCATCGAATCCAGGAGCTGATCCTGCTGCTGTCTTACCGAGATGGTTTGAGTTGTCTCCAGCAGCCTGTCCGAGAGTGTGGTTTTCCCATGGTCGATGTGGGCGATGATGGAGAAGTTGCGGGTATTGGCAATGGACATTCGGGGAGCTTGGAAGGGGGGAGGGTCGCGTATTTAGTCCATAGCCGTCTGGAATGCAATTGCGATGCTTGAAGGTGGCTTCTTGGTGCCGGATGCTGCCGGACATGAAGCCGAAGCTTTTGAACGACACCGCCATTCAAACTGCACTCGCCAAACTGCCCGGCTGGCAGGTGGCAGGCCGTGAACTCGTGAAAGATTTCCGATTTGGCAGCTACCTGGCCGGCATTGAGTTCGTCCATCAAATCGCCCGCCTTGCAGAGGCGATGAACCATCATCCCGACCTGCTGGTGCGCTGGCGCAAAATCACCGTGCGGCTGACGACACACAGCGCGGGCGGCTTGACCGCGCTGGATTTTACGCTGGCTGGAAAGATCGAGCTGTCGCAGCCACCCACGATCACCGTGCCGCCGTCGCCGTCTGGCGGTTGACCTTCTGGCCGGAAGGATCAATCACATCCACAGTGACAAAGATGATGATATTCTTCGTCTCCGTCTTGTTAACGTCGCTCTTGAAAAAGCGCCCCACGAATGGCAAATCACCCAAAATCGGTAGCTTGTCATTCACCATGGTGCGCTTCTGTATCTTGGCCCCGCCCAGCACAATGGTGGCACCATCCCAAATCTTGACCGCTGTGGTGACTTTCTGAGATTTGAAAATGGGCTGGAGGATGAAGTTGGGGGTGATGAGTTGCTCAGGCCGCGAAAGACCAATATAACGAAGGATATCTTGAGTTATCCACCATGGACCTCCAAAACCTGATAGAGGACTCCATGGTCGAGGAGCGCCTGGTGGAGGATAGCCGACATAAGGGAATGGGGGGACCTGTGGGGGTCCAATGGGGGACGGAGGGAGCGGCGGTAATTTGTCCGGCCTTTTACTGTTTGGTGGACCGCCCAATAGTAATAGAGATAAAGGAATTACGACTTTGGGTTTGATTGGATTTCCAGCGTAGTCAGTTGCTATCGCAACGGCACCGATACTCACAGGCAAAAATGACTCGCTTGCAGGACTAAAAATTGGGGAACCGTAATTCACAAAGCCTTCGAATTCTGTCAGGCTGGGAGAGATGGTCAGCTCAACAGAGCGCCCGTCCTCGGAGATGATCGGCTCCACTTCGATTTCGACACCAGTTTTCCTCATTTCAAAGGCAGTGGGAGTCGTTGGAGTAGCGATCTGCGTCGTTGTTGCACCAAGGTTACCACCGCCACCCTGCGGTAGTTGTGGCGGATCAAATTCCGTCGGGTAGATGAACTCGCGGGTGACTTCCACGGTGGCCTTCAAGCCGTTCTTGGTCGTCACACTGGGTGATGCGTTGATATCGACACCTTTTTTCTGGGAAAGCCCGCGCAAGACACTCTGAAATTGCGGATCGGTAAACACACCAGACACGGAAAACACCCCTGGTGCCGCACTCGCAGCCGTAGTGGTTGAACCATTCGCTAACAAACTGTCAAGAGTGCTATTTCCAATCGCCAAACTGCCAGTTCGAAGCCCAGAAGTCACGGCCCCACCACCGCCACCATTTTGTGACGTCAGCCCTAAAGGCGTGGGGCCACCCACGGCACTAGGAACATTTTGCGCAGGAAAAACCTCCGCCCCATCCAAGGTGATGGCTGGAATAAAAGCCGTTCCACCAAACGGATAGTTGGAAGCAGAGAATGGATTCCCATTACCAGGCGTTCCGCCGCCCATAAACACATTGTTGCCATTGGTGCCCACGCCGCCCAGCAACCAGTCAAAACCCATTTCCTCCAGATTCGTCTGGTTCACCTCCAGCATGCGCACGGTGATCACCGCCATCTTGGGCGCGGCTTTCGACGCCTGCTCGACGAACAGTTCGACCATTTCCATGTTAGCCACGGTGTTGCGGACTGTCAGCGTGCTGGTGGTTGAGTTGAAATTGGCACTCGTACCATCAGGAAAGGTGACACCCCGAGCTTCGAGAAATTCTTTCGCACCCATGCGGCGGATGACCAAGCCGCCTGCTGCGGGAGCTTGTGCACCAAAAGGATCGGCTGGAGCCGCCGCGGCCACATCTCCTGCGGGAGCATTCTGGATGAAATCAGGCGGAACTCGGAACGAGCGCGAGATGATGGCACCGCTGCGCTCACTGATGGAAACAAACGTCACCGCATGGTCGTCCACCTTATAACTCACTCCGGACATCTCGCTCACGTAGCGCAGGACTTCCTCCATCGGCACGTCCCGCAAATTCAGGCTGATCGGCTTGTCGCGCGCCTCCGGCGGCACATTGAGGATGAAATTGATGCCTGTGCCCTGCGGATCGAGATCCCGGCTGCGCACGCGCAACAGCTCGGCCACCTCATCCAAAGTCGCCCCGCCAAAATCGACTTGAGGAAAAATCAAATTGCGGAGCTTTTCCGTGATCTTTTCACGTCCACTCTGCGCATTGGATGCAGCCGCACTGGCAGCTCCAAACATGGAACTCACATCCTGCGAGGTCAGTGGCACCTGATCTTCCCAGGCTTGATCCACCGCGCTGAGCATCTTAGAGCGCTGCTGATCATACGCGGCCTTGAAATAGCGCTGGCGATCTCGTTCCACAGCTTCCATCCCACGTCTAGCAGTGCTGTTGTAGGCATCAATGCGCAAAACGTTCTCGTAGGTCTTGATCGAGTTGTCGTAATCACCGAGTTCCCGGAAGGAGTTGGCCTTGAGAAGTAGCTTTTGCACCTCACCCACGTTTTCAATGTGCTTTTCGGTCAACGCAGGTGGCCAGCGGTCAGGATCGGCGAACTGCTGCTTTAATTCGATGACTCTGGAATCCTTTGGCGCAACCACCAGTAGCTTGTCCAGCAAATCAGCCGCCTCCTTGTAGGCGGCTTTGCTCTGCAAATGGCGGGCCTGCAGGCAGCCAGCCACCACACAGCCGTTTTGGGCGGCCAGACGTGCCTCATGCGTCAGCGGCGTCTGCGGGAGAGACTCATAGCTCGCGGTAAACAAGGCTAGCGCCTCCTCAGCTTTTTGTTGATTGATCAGCTCGTAGCCGTGCTGGATGTCATCAATGGCTTGGTTCGCCTGAATCGCCCGCCTTCTGGTTTCTTTCTCCGCAAGCGCAGAAACCGACTGAGCGCGGACGGGCGACGAGGTGAAGCCCAGGACAGCCATCATCGCCATCAAGGCTCCGCCATGCTGGCGAATCCGGGGCATCTGGAAAATGCGAAATAGGGGCGGGAGCATCAATGAATTGTAAAAATCAGCGTTATATCAGGGCCGAGCCATTCGCCAAAGCATTTTCTGCGGAGATTTCGCGTCCTGGCAGTTGCCCCCCTGCCCCATCTTGCTCTGATGGCGCTCCTTATCTCTTCAATCATGTCGAAAGCCCCCATCAAAGTCGCAGTTACCGGCGCCGCCGGCCAAATCGGTTACGCTCTCCTTTTCCGCATCGCTTCCGGTGCCATGTTTGGCCCGGATCAGCCGGTGATTCTCCAGCTCATTGAGGCTCCCTTTGAAAAACCGCTCGCCGCCCTTGCGGGTGTGGCCATGGAGCTCGATGACTGCGCCTTCCCGCTGCTCAAGGGCATCGTGCAGACCTCCTACCCTGCCGTTGGCTTCAAAGACGCCAACTGGATCTTGCTCGTGGGTGCCAAGCCCCGTGGCCCAGGCATGGAGCGTGCTGATCTGCTCAAGGACAACGGCAAAATCTTCATCGAACAGGGTAAAATCATCGACGCCGTGGCC
>JAPLUL010000013.1:0-47892 GCA_026397635.1 Verrucomicrobiota bacterium
ATCTCCAGGCTGGCGATGCGCGGCAGGCCCTCGTAGAGCACGGCGTTCAAGAACGAGCGGAGAATGCCATGGCTGCCAGCGGAGCCGAAGATTTTCTTGAAAGCGAAGTCGGTCTTGGGGTTGATGAATCGCATGCCGGGCGGATTATGCCCCGTTCTTCCGGTTTTGTCCATGAGTTGGAAGCGGGCTCCAGCTAGGCAGCGCGGTCAGGGACGCTCTTGCAGCGCAACCGCTGTCTTTTGCAGTCCCTCTCCCCGCGATGGGTGCTCCCATGCTCTGCCACAGGACGCGGGGAGAGGTTAGGTGAGGGGGCTGATGCCGCATTCGTCAGGCAGGACAAAAGAAGTTTTCGGGTGTTTTGTGGCGGTGATGGCTGGCTTTTTGAGGTCTGATGGTTGGTAAAAGATTTGGGGTAAAAGATGGCAGAGATTTGAGGTCTTATCTTTGAACCACCCTCTTTGGGTTCATCCGGGAAGTGCGTGCGTTCGCGCTGCATGACCATGGTGACAGCTCCCCTCACCTAACCTCTCCCCGCAGAGACAAAACAGACCACCACGCAGGCGGTGCGCGGGGAGAGGAAACTGAAAGCGGGCTTCCAGCTAGGCAGCGCAGTCAGGGACGCTCTTGCAGCGAAACCGCTGTCTTTTGCAGTCCCTCTCCCCGCGATGGGTGCTCCCATGCTCTGCAACATAACGCGGGGAGAGGTTAGGTGAGGGGGCGGATGTCGCATTCGTTAGGCAGGACAAAAAACGGCGCACCCGCTTCCCGGATGAGCCATTCATGGAGGCCCACCGATGATGTCGGCAGAAAATCTGCGGGCCTCCATGAATCTGCGGGAGAAACAAGAGCGGCTGGATTCAGTTTTCGATTTCATGCGTGAGCCCTGCTGGGCTTGGGGAGCTTGTCCGACCTCTCGCTCCATGTGCACCCCCGTTGCACCCAGCCGCCCAGAGAGCGATCAGCGCTCCCCAGATGAAGCTCAGGAGCACGGACTGCCGCGTGGCTGGATGGTGGAACATGGAGTAACTTTCCGTTGGTCAAAGAGGGTTGGTAAAAGATCAGAAAACAGTGGTTCCCCATCTTTTACCCCCAATCTTTTACCAGCCAAGTTAGTCGGGAGCTTTTCACCGATCTATCGCAGGAATACCCACCTCGGCTTCTTCACGTCGATGATAGTTCCAACCTCAGCGAAGCTGGCAAGATCAAGCGGGAAGCCCTCCGCCGCGATGTTCAGGGTGCTGCCGATGCATGACGCGCTCGTCGGCCAAGAGGTGGAAATCCTTTGAGAAGGGCCTAGCAAGACGAATGAGGCGCGTTTGACTGGCCGCACGGGGTCTAACCGCATCGTGGTCTTTGACGGCAACCGCAACGCCATACCGGCGGGATCTTCAACGTTCGCATCACCGAAGCCGACCACTTCACGCTGTATGGCGATCCGGTGCTGGCATGAAGGAAGCCGGGCATCCGCCGCCGCCACTACGGCGTCGGCTGAGACTTGAGGCGGAAGAAGGCCGCGTTGTCCGGGCTGTTGAAGCGGAACTCCAGCTTGTCCTGCCCGTTGATGATTAAGCTCAGATTTTGAAAGGCCAGCTTGCCGGTATTTCGAATCGAAAAGCTTCGGGGTTTGGGTTCACAAGGGAACGGAGGCCTCAACCAACTGCGGCGCTGGTGCCCGGTTCAGAAATGACGTGGGACGTCACCGGCAGTTCCAGTCGGGCGGCCACCTCGGCGGCTGCGTGGTGCACGGCGGGGTCCGGGCTGCAACGCAGGCCTTCCAGCAGGTGGCGGACAGCGTTCTCCACCCGCTGCCAGGCGATTTCAGAAACGGGTTCTTGCGGAGGCGGAGGGTTCATCAGGAAAATGTGCGGCAATACCAGATATGCGGTCTGGAATAATTAACGGCAAGAGTATTTTTCTTCTCTCCCCACATCTTTTGTGTTAGCCGTCGCCGCATGATTTCCCCCGCCGCTTTTGCCACACTCTTGGATGACCTGATCCGGGACGCGGGTCTCAAGGGCGTGCAAGTGGCCGCTGCCACCGGCCTGCGCCCCACCTCCATCTCCGGCTGGCGCTGCGGCCGGGATCTGCCGGATGCCTCCAGCATGCGTAGTCTCTTGGAGACTCTGCGCGGCCGCCTGCCCGCCTCCTCCCTGCGCCTGCTGCTGCGTGCCTGGATGGAGCTGCGCTTCGGCGATACCGCCGCGCTGGCCTGGGAGGAGGATACACCCAGCACTCGCCCGGAGGATTCCGCGGCACCCGCCATGGAGCAGCTGCTCTGGCGCTGGAGTCCCACCCAGTTGGAGGGCCTGCAGCAGCTCCTCAAGCAGGCGGAGCTACACCTGCCGGTGCGGGAGGCTCTGCTGGCCTTTTCCCGCTGCATGGCCTAAGCCGGGCGCGTCAGCACCGACAAGGCCACCGCTTCGCTGCACCTAGCCGCCGCTTCACGCGGTTTGAAACACGCCTTTTTCTGACATGCAGCGGAAACACCACGGGGCTCCACTGGCACCGGGTCATCCGGACGAGCTGTTCAATGCGCTGCGGCCAGAGGCAGGAGCTAAGCAGCCTATGTATTCGAGGACCCTTTCGTCACGCGGTCTGCATGAAGCGGCAGCCATCATTCCGGGAACCTTACACACGATTTTGTCCTCGGACATCCAGCAGCAGCAACAGCAGGCGCAGCAATGACTGCCATCAAGCCTACTACTTCCACCCCACCGATGCCAATGGCGAGGTGGTGAAGGCGGTGCTGGCGTAGTCCAGCCGCGTTGGCTTGTGCCCCGCATTTACGGTAAGACCATGGTGGAGCGCCTTGGGCGCATCCACCCATTCGCATGGCTGGCAGGCAAACCATCTCACGATTCAAATAAAAAAGGGGCGGTGCACTAGGCACCGCCCCCATCCGACCTTGTCACTCAACCAACCGAGTGAAGCATGAAGAACTATTAGAACCGGTAGTTGAACCGGACCGCGCCGAAGTGGGCACTCATATTCTCGCGAAGGAACTGCCCAGTGTAGCTGAGTAGAAGCCCAAAGTTGTGGGTGAAGGCAAAATTGACGCCTGCACCGACAAGCATGTAATCGGCACCCGGAGCCTGACCATTGCTGGACACACTAAAGGGCTGATTGATGAGGCTGACCGCAGTGCTGCTGCTCTGAATATTCTGGCGCTCATAGGCAATGCGGATCTGTGGGGTGATCTTGGCAAAGGAGGTGGCGAAGGTGCTGGAGAACGAGTAGCCAGCGCGGGCGATCAAGGAATCAGCCGTGCGGTCCGCGTAAGCAAGAGCACCGATGCCGCCGCCTGTTTCTGAGTAGCTGTCCACATTCATGCGCATCCAATCGACGCCCACAAAGGGACCGTAAATGAAACCATACTCCGCATCACGATGGGTGTATCCAGCATTGAACTGGAGCATGTTGGTCGTGGCAGTGGTGTTGCCATTGGCGACAGGGAAACCACTGGCGTTACGCGTGGAATCCAGATCGAAGCTGCCCAAGCTGTAGAGTACGTCCGCCCAGAACTTAGGAGTCACATACGATCCGTAGGCAGAGAAGGCGATTCCTGAGATATCCATGCCGCCAAGACCGCCAGTAAAGCTCTGGCTGGTTTCAAGCATGCTCGCAGCAAAACCAATCGTCAGGTTGGTGTCCAGACGTTTTTCGATGCCCACTCCTGGAGCCCAGGTCTCAGAGTCCACACCCGCTTGGCCTTGGATGTTGCCGAGACTGATGTTCGCGTAATTGACCATCGTGTAGGCTTCCCAGCTCGTAGAAGCTGGCATCTGGCGTGCCACAGGGTTTTTGCCCGGCCCGTCACCTTCTCCCAGAGTGACACCGGAGTCCATGGTGTCGGCCAGTGTTCCTTCATATTGTGCATCCCTGCTCGCACGGAGCATGAAGAGCCTTCCATTCAGCTCACCCATCATGCCCTGCATGGAAGCCATGACGCTGTGGTTGGTGGCAGCGGCCTGATCGAGACCCCCTTTGACATCGATGATTGTCAGGTCACCAGTGTTTGTGTTGAAGTTGCCGACCTGAGTAGCTGTCAGGTTCAGTGCCGTGGTATTGAGACGGCCCTCACGATTGAAATCACCGGTGATTTGAGCACCTGCTCCGAGGGTCGCCACTTTCCACTTATCTCCGCCTCCAACAGCCATTCCATTCGGGTTGCCGATCACCAGGCTACCACCAGCGCTGGCATCCAGCCTCGAACCCGCGGTGAGAACCAGCCGATCCGCCGCAGCGAGGTTAGTTGTGTTATCCACCAAGCCGGCACCCGTGTAGAGATCCGCGCGAATGGAACTATTTGCGCCCATCACCACGGCTCCTGTGCCTGATGTCGTGAAGGTGAGCGTCGAAGGCACTGGGACTGCCAAGGAGGAATCGCCCACTGAAATGACCCCATTATTGGCCAAATTGATGTTATTTCCCATGGTGACCGTGCCTGTTCCGGAAAGTGTGCCAGCATTCGTGATGGCAGCATTCCCAAGGAGGGCGCCATTGTTCACCAACGTGGCGGTGGCGGCATTGGTCAGCGTGCCGCTGTTGGTGAGGGTGCCGCCAGCAAGAATCGCCGCGGTGGCATTGTTCGTAAAGCTGGAGCCAGCAGCCAAAGTCGCTGATGCACCGCCGAGAACGCTGAAAAGACCTGCGTTGGTGACGTTGACCCCGTTGTTGATCGTCACACCCAGACGCCCGATGGATACGGATTGGTTGGCAGTGATCGGATTAGCACCCACTACGAGTGGCAGAATGCTGTAATTTCCGGTGGTGCGATCGAAGGAGCCCACTTGGTCATTGCTAGAGAAGCGAGCGGCCAAAGCCGTGTCGTCCACAGTAAGCAGACCGGTCATCGAGGCACCCACGCCCAGATTCACCAGCTTCCAGCTGCTATTGGCAGCAAAAGGAGCCAGCCCAGCGATCTGATCTCTAAGGAGCAGAGCGCCCCCGGCAGTGGCATCGATGTTCCCGTTGAGATTGATGCGATCGGCAGCGGCGGGGTTTGCCGTGTTGTCCCCAGCGTTTCCAAACAGGTCAAACCGAAGTTCACTACCCGCCGCCATCACGACGGCACCCGTGCCAGAAGTGCTGATGGTTGTTGCAGCAGCCGCCCCTAGGAATCCGACCTCGATAACACCGGTATTCGACAAGTTAACGTTTGCTCCCAAGCTGAGAGTGCTTCCGTTTTCAGCGATCAAGAGGCCGTCATTGTTGAAGGTCGAACCAGCGGCACTGGTGATGGTTGAGCTATTCATGAGGACGCCATTGCTGGTTAGGATGCCGTTGTTGGTAAAGGTTGAGCCAAGATTGTTTTCTAGCACCTGATTGTTCGTGAGCGTGGCCGTAGCAGCATTGGTCAGGGTCCCGTTATTTCTCAGCAGGCCTTCGTTGGTCAGGGTTCCACCCGCCGCGTTGGCCAGAGTCCCAAAGTTCGTGAAATTACCGGTGAGAGCATTGGTCAATGAACCACTGTTGGTGAGCGTCGCAGCAGCAGCATTCGTCAGGATTCCATTATTGGCCAGCGTTGCGGTGGCGTCATTGATGAGCCCCGAGTTGTTTGTAACTGTACCGCCGTTGGTCAAAGAGGATCCTGCGGCATTGGCCAGTATGCTGTTGATGGTGAGGGTTCCACCAGCAAGAATCGCCGATGTGGCATTGTTCACAAAGCTGGAGCCAGCAGCCAAGGTGGCTGATGCACCGCCGAGAATGCTGACAAGGCCTGCGTTGGTGACGTTGACCCCATTGTTGATCGTCACACCCAGACGCCCGATGGATACGGATTGGTCGGCAGTGATCGGATTAGCACCCAGGCCGAGTTGCAGAATGGTGTAATTTCCGGTGGTGCGATCGAAGGAGCCCACCTGGTCATTGCTAGCGAAGCGAGCGGTCAAAGCCGTGTCGTCAACAGTAAGCAGTCCGGTCATCGAGGCACCCACGCCCAGATTCACCAGCTTCCAGCTGCTATTGGCAGCAAAAAGACCCGGCCCGCCGAGCGCATCTCCGAGGAGCAGAATGCCCCCGGCAGTGGCATCGATTTTCCCATTGAGATTGATGCGATCGGCAGCGGCGGCGTTTGCCGTATTATCACCTGCATTGGTGAACAGCTCGAGTTCCAGGCCGCTGCCCGCCCCCATCACCACGGCACCCGTGCCCGATGTATTCAGGGTGAGGGCTGAGGCGACAGGAAGGAGACTTTCTGCCACCAGGAAACCATTGTTGATAAGATTTACGTTGTTGGCCATGGTGAAGGTGCCATTGCCACCCATCCCACCTGCATTCGTGAGCGCTCCGTTCACCGTGACCGTGCCATCCGTGCCAAAAAAGGCATTGGCGCTGACATTGAGGCTGCCTGCGGCAGCGATCGTCAATGCATTGGAACTCAGCAGCGTGATATTGTTGGCCAATGTCAGTGCGCTGTTGATGCTGCCACCATTCGTCACCGTCAATACTGGGAAAGGCGCCGAAGATCCGATTCCGGTGGCGCTATTCACGGTGAGGCTATTGATCGTCAGGTTGCCGGCCAAGGTAGTAGCCGCCTGGTTCGCGGCACCCGTGGCGGCAAAGATCACATTGTCCAAAGCACCTGGATTCAAGAGGGAGGGAGTCCCAGTCGCATTGCTGGCCCAGTTAACATTTCCCCAACCCGCGTTTGTCTGCCCGAGCCAGAAGAAATCCGCCGAATAAACTGTACCACCCGAAAGTGCGGCGCATAGGATGGCTGTTAATGAGCATTTTGAGGCATTTAGCAGCCTCCGGAGGGTTTTGGATCGAGTTCGATGGATCTTCATAGTGAGTGGGGTGCATTATCGAGAGCAATGCCCGATAAATATCGTTCTAGCCGCATATTCGGCATAGTCAATACTTTTTGCGCTCTATCGGTTTGTGCATGTCATCAAACCCATGAGACCCCTGGAGCTCTGCCCTTAGTTATTCCCCCACAGAGGGGGGAGTAGTGTGGGTATAGTCCTGGTTCTTCTTGGTAATCAGCTCTGCCATCCATAATTGGGCGGAGTGGCGGATCTCAGGATCCGGGCTGCACTGCAGACATTCCAAAAGATGTCTCAAGGCAGTTTCAACGCGCTCGTACGCGCTGGGTGTTAGCGCAGCAGTTTTTGTGGGAGCAGACATCATCATTTTTCAAGTTTTAAAAATCAGCGGTTTGTGGTATGAATAAAAACAATGATCTCTCCCGCCGCTTTTGCCACGCTCCTGGATGACCTGATCCGGGATGCGGGGCTCAAGGGGGTGCAAGTGGCTGCTGCCACCGGCCTGCGCCCCACCTCCATCTCCGGCTGGCGCCGCGGCCGGGATCTGCCGGATGCCTCCAGCATGCGTGGTCTCTTGGAAACACTGCGCGGCCGCCTGCCCGCCTCCTCCCTGCGCCTGCTGCTGCGCGCCTGGATGGAGCTGCGCTTCGGCGATACCGCCGCGCTGGCCTGGGAGGAGGATTCACCCAGCACCCGCCCGGAGGATTCCGCGGCACCCGCCATGGAGCAGCTGCTCTGGCGCTGGAGTCCCGCCCAGTTGGAAGGCCTGCAGCAGCTCCTCAAGCAGGCAGAGCTCCACCTGCCGGTGCGCGAGGCTCTGCTGGCCTTTTCACGCTGCATGGCCTGAGTCGGGCGCGACTCCTCCGTCAAGACCACCGCTTCTCTGCACGTGGCAGCCGCTTCACGCAGTCTGAAGCACGCCTTTTTCTGACAAGCAGCGGAAACACCACGGGGCAGCCCTGGCACCGGGGCAGCCAGCCTAGGCGGGAAAAACCATGGCCAAGGCCCGGGCACGCCGTGGGCATGGCTCACGCTCTTCGGGCCAGGGACACCCAGCCTGCCAAAGGGACGCTGGGTGCCGCGGCTGGCCGTGGCTGGGCCGCTTGAGCGCGTGGCGTCCTTCCTGGCATCGGTACAGGCCCGGGAGGAAAGTGTCTGGTTGGCAGTGGAAACGTCCGTATTCATGACCGTGGCATGGGGTAAACACCCCCTGCATGGCCCAGAACTCAAAAACGCGCTATTGGTCCAAAGACCAATACGACCCACTTTTTTTCAGCCACGAAGCGACGCATCTGCGGCACATCCGTTTTTGGCTGAACCACAGAAAAAAGTGCCGTGGTGGTCCATGCAGCCCCCGCGAGAGTGACCCCGCCCAAAACGCCCGAGGCGATCCACAGCGCCCGCAGCCTAGACGGCCGCCGCTTCCGCAGCAAACTCCTGGCGGAGCTGCTCTCCCCGTCTTCCCGTCTCCCCATCTCCCATCTCCCATCTTCGCGTCTCCCCCATGCCCCTCTCCCTCCAGCCCCTCAGCCGCGAGCACGCGGAGTCGTTTTGCCGTCTTGTCATCGCTTTGGCGGACTTCGAGAAACTCACACCGCCGGATGAAGCGGCGCAATGGCGGCTGGTCGAGGATGCCCTGGGGGCGAAGCCGCGCATGGAGGTCTGGCTGGCCTTTGCGGGCGATGAAGCCGCCCCATGCGGCTACATGATCCTGGTGGAGACTTATTCGAGCTTTCTGGCGCTGCCGACGCTGTACCTGGAGGACGTGTTTGTGCGGCCGGAGCAGCGGGGTCTCGGTGTTGGCAGCGCTTTGCTGAAAAAGGCCGCGAGCCTGGCTCTGCAGCGCGGTTTTGGCCGCATGGAGTGGACGGCGCTGGACTGGAACCTCCACGCGCAGCAGGTCTATGAACAACGCCTTGGGGCCAGGCGCATGAGCGAGTGGCTGCTCTACCGCATGAACCGGGATGCCATGACGCGTTATCTCTCCGCTCAGGCCGCCGGGATCGAGACGGTGGGGAAGTCGATGAGTGAATAGACTTCCACGGGGTCAGGCTGGCCTTTCACCGGGTGGATGCCGGCGTTTTGGTAGTGTTGCAAGCCTTCGTCCCAGCCCTTCAGGAAGGGTGCGCCTGCAAGCACTGGCACCTGGAGCTTGCGGGTGAGGCTTTCGATGCGGAAGGTCACGTTCACGGCCTCGCCCACGGCGGTGTTGTTGCCACGGCCCATGGCACCGAGCGCGACTTCACCGACGTTCAGGCCGACGTGGCAATGGACCTCGAGGTTCATTTGCTCACGCAGCCATTTGCGCTTCGGCGAGTCACCTGCTTCCGGGCCGGTGAGCAGTTTTGCTGCCTCAGTGGCCTTGACGCGTGAAATGATTTCATCACCGGGCCAGTAAGCGAAGACGCCGTCCCCGATGAACTTGTCGATGATGCCATCCCGCGTCTTGATGATCTTTTCGCAGTCCGCGTACCACTCACGCAGCATGGCGGCCACCTCCTCAGCGCTGAGCTGGGCGGAGAGGGTCGTGAAGTTGCGCAGATCGCCGACGAGCAGCGTGGCTTTCACCGTTTTTACCGGCAGGGCGATGGTATGCAGCGATTGAGTACTGACACTGCCGGACTCGCTCGCCTGGCGCTCCTCCTCCTGGCTGTCGAAAAGGAACGCGCTGGTGCCGAACTGCACGCGGTCACCATGCCGCAGGGCGCGGGCGGTGGTCACGGCCACATCATTGACAAAGCTGCCGTTCGCGCTGCCGAGATCGGAGACCCAAAACAGGGAACCATCACGACGGATGGTGGCATGCTGACGTGAGACACCCCCGTCTAGCAGACGGATGGAGGCATCCGGACTGCGTCCGATGAGGTTGAAGTCATCGAGGGTGATCTCGTGACCTTTATCGACTGATTTGAGGGTGGCACCCATGCGGGTTGGTAATTGATTTGCTCCTTTGAAGCAAGTTGCGGACGCATAGTCAAGCGCACTGACGTTCTAGCTACAAACATTTTCGCCCGTTCTTTCCGCTGGGCTTAAACGCGGAAGGGAAAGCAGCGCCTGAATGGGTGCCGATGAACGTCTCTTGGGCACTGGTTGACGTTGGATTTGCCTTCGCTGCCTGCATCTCCACCATGCTTTGATGACTTTTCCGTTCCCCCGCACCGCTCTCGCCATTCTGGCTTTTGCCGCTCCAGGTTTGGCAGGGGCGCATGTGGTGCCGAATATGACGGTGGAGGCGGATTTCGCCGCCGATGGTGGTTATTCTTTGAGCATTAATGTCGATCCGCGCACTTTTCTGGCCGCCGACCCCACCACTCTGCCGCCGGTGCCCGGCTCGTGGTATCGAGAACAGACGCCGGAGCAACTCGCCGCCACGAATGAAAAGGCGGGAGAATACCTCAGCCGAGCGCTGAGGCTGTTGTTTGGCGGTCAAAAAACGCCGTTCCCGAATTGGGCCATCCAGGCCATCGACGGCGAGAACAACACCCCGCTGACCGCCGAAACCCAAGAAGTACATCTCCTGGTCTCGGCCAAGGGCCGTGTTCCTGCCAGCGCGGCGTCTTTCCAGATCGACTTTGCCAAGGACGCCAACACCACCCTGATCCTGCTCCCCAGCCATGGCGGCAAGGCAGCCCCCCGCCCCCAAGTCATCTTCCCGGGGGAGACCAGCCGTGCCTACCCTCTGGAAACGAGCACACCTGCACCGACCACGGCGGTGGCACCCGCCCCCGCTTCTCAACAGCCTGCTTCATTGTTCAGCCTCGGACTGGTCCTCACGCTGAGCGTTGCGGTGCTGTTTCTCATCGTGGGCTGGCGGCTGCTGAGACGCTACCGGCACCACCACCGCGCCCACCACAGGCCCCGTCACGACGATGTGAACAACTAGCCCTTGTTCCAGCCTCCCAAACAGAGTTAATCCTGCCCCCCGCCGAATGCCAGACTCCTTCGTCCATCTCCACCTACACACCGAATACTCGCTCCTCGACGGAGCGGTGCGCATCGACACGCTCATGAAGCGGGTGAAGGAGCTGGAAATGCCCGCCGTGGCGATGACAGACCACGGCAATCTCTACGGGGCCATCGACTTCTACATGGCCGCGAAAAAGGCCAAGGTGAAGTCCATCCTTGGCTGTGAGGCCTACCTGGCCCCCGGGTCCATGATGGACAAAAACGAGGTCCCGGGCCGCAAACGCTCCTCGCACCTCACGCTGCTGGCCGCCAGCAACGAAGGCTTCGACAATCTCTCCAAACTCATCACCAAAGGTCATCTCGACGGCCAGTGGTACAAACCCCGTGTCGATAAAGACGCCCTGCGGGAGCATGCGAAGGGCCTCATCTGCCTCAGCGGCTGCATCAACGGCGAGATCAACGAATTCCTCCTCTCCGACCGCAAGGACGAGGCTGAAAAGAGCCTCCAAGAATTCCGTGACATCTTCGGACCCGAGAATTTCTACCTCGAAATCCAGGATCACAACTCGGAGGCCCAGCGCAAGAGCGCCCGGCAGATGATCGAGTGGGGGAAGCAATACGGCCTCAAAACCGTCGCCACCAACGACGTGCATTTCCTCAACCGCGTCGATCACGAGTCTCACGACATCATGATCTGCATCGGCACCGGCGCGAGCATCTACGATCAGAACCGCATGACCTACTCCCCGGAGGTCTATTTCAAGACCGCCGAGGAGATGCGTGCGCTGTTTTCTGAGGTGCCCGAGGCCTGCGACGCCACGCTGGAGATCGCCGAGCGCTGCGATGTCAAAATCCACCTCGATTCGACCTCCATCGACCGCTACCCGCAGTATCCGATGCCCGAGGGCGGTGATCGAAACGAATACCTCCGCAAGCTCACGCAAGAAGGCCTCGAGCGCCGCTACGGCCGCGACCGTGCGCTCAATGACGAGGCGCTGCACCACCGCATGGAAGTGGAGCTCGCCTTGCTGAAGGAGAAAAACTTCACCAGCTACTTCCTCATCGTCTGGGACTTCATCAACTGGGCGCGTGAGCACGACATCCCCGTCGGTCCCGGGCGTGGTTCCGCGGCCGGTTCGCTCGTCGCCTTCTGCCTCGGCATCACGAACATCGATCCGCTGCGTTTTGAGCTCGTGTTCGAGCGCTTCCTCAATCCTGAGCGTGTCAGCCCGCCCGATATCGACATCGACTTCTGCCAGACGCGCCGGCCGGAAGTCATCCAATACGTCCGTGAAAAATACGGCGACCTCAGCGTCTGCCACATCATCACTTTCGGCACCATGGGGGCCAAATCGGTCATCCGCGATGTCGGACGCGTGCTCGGCTGGAGCTATGGCGACAGCGACGCGCTGTCGAAGATGATTCCGAACGAGTTGAACATCGACCTGGAGGAGTCGGTGAAGAAGAACCCCGATCTCGCGGCGAAACTCGAGGCCGACACCAACGCGCAAGAGCTTTGGCGGCACGCTACTTTCCTGGAAGGTCTCACGCGCGGCACCGGTGTGCATGCCGCCGGCGTCGTCATCGGAGACCGCAGGCTGGACAACTTCATCGCCCTGACACGCGACAAGGAAGACGCCATCCTCTCGCAATACGCGATGAAGCCGCTCACCGAGCTGGGCATGCTCAAGATGGACTTCCTCGGCCTCAAAACGCTGACGGTCATCCACGAGGCCGAGTATTGGATCAACCAACGCGTTCCCGGCTTCAGGGTGGCCGACATGCCGCTGGAAGACCTCAAAACCTTCGAACTCATCAAGCGCGGCGAAACGGTCGCCGTCTTCCAGATGGAATCCGGCGGCATGGTGAACACCTGCAAGCAACTCGGCCCGGACACCATCGAGGAAATCATCGCTATTCTCGCCCTCTATCGGCCCGGCCCGATGCAGTTCATTCCGGACTACATCAAACGCAAAAAGGGCGAGGAGCAGGTCGAGTATCCGCATCCGCTCCTCGAAAAGATCGCCAAGGAGACTTACGGCATCCTGGTTTACCAGGAACAAGTCATGCAGGCCGCCAACGTGCTCGCCGGCTTCTCGCTCGGCCAAGCCGACTTGCTCCGCCGCGCCATGGGCAAGAAGGACGCCGCCGAAATGGCCCGCCAGCGCCTCATTTTCGTCGAAGGCTGCCACAAGACGAACGACATCCAGCCAAAGCAGGCCAACGCCGTCTTCGACTTGCTCGAAAAGTTCGCGCAATACGGCTTCAACAAGTCGCACTCCGCCGCCTACGGGATCGTCACGTATCACACCGCCTACTTGAAGGCGAACTACCCCGTCGAGTTCATGGCGGGCGTGCTCAGCTACGAAATCAGCAATCCCGACAAGATCGCCAATTTCGTCTCCGAGTGCTTCGAAATGGGCATTCGAGTGTTGCCGCCGGATATTAACCGGTCAGCGCTAAAGTTTGCGCCTGAGCGTTTCGAAACGGAGGAAGAAGTGCCCAACGCCATCCGCTATGGCCTCAGCGCCATCAAAAACGTCGGTGAAGGCGCCATGGAGGCCGCCATCGCCGAGCGCGAGAAGAACGGCCCCTTCACCACTCTCGAAGACTTCGCCGCACGACTCGACAACCGCGCTGTGAACAAGAAGCTCATGGAAGCCCTCGTGAAATCGGGAGCCTTCGACTTCACCGGCGAGCTGCGCGCCGTCATGTTCGCCAAACTCGAACAAGTGCTCGCTTCGGCTGCTTCGATGCAGAAGGATAAAAAATCCGGCCAGGGCGGCCTGTTCGACGATTTCGAACTCACCAAGCCCAAATCGAAGAAAAACGAGCCGCAAGGGCCCTCCATCGTCTGGACCACGGATGAAGTCCTCGCCTTTGAAAAAGAACTGCTCGGCTTTTACGTCAGTGGCCACCCGCTCGACAGCTATCGCGGCCACTTCGACTCGGTGAAGCTCATCAAAATTGCGGCCATCGAGGAGATCGACACCAAAGAAAAGCCCAGCACCCACACCATCGCCGGCATTTTGAGCCAGCTTGAAGTACGCTACTCGAAGAAGGACAACCGCCCCTTCGCCACCTTCAAGGTGGAAGACTTCACCGGCGTGCAGGAGATGATGTGCTGGAGCGACGACTACGAAAAGCTCAAGGACGTGCTCGCCGATGGTGCCGTGATGGCCTTCCGCATTCGTGTCAGCAAAGATCAAAAGACCGACGGCAACCGCTGCACCTGCAACGACGCCAAGCCGCTCAAGCCCAAGGCCGCCAAACCGCGCAACGCGGGCGATCCCGATCCCTCGCTCCCGCCACCGCCGAAACCGCCCGCGCCGCCCAAACCCGTCGTCATCAGGCTCAACACCAAGCAGCACGACGAAACCGACCTTGAGCGCATCCATGAGGTGCTTTTGCAGCATCCCGGCACCTTGCCCGTCTTCCTCGAAATCTCCCAAAACGGCCACAAAGCCCGTTTGGAACTCGACAAGGCCTTCCGCGTCACTCCCAGCACCGATCTCCGCCGTGCACTCACGGTCTGGATGTAAAAGTAGGCCCAAAGCGAATTTACTGACGCTGTCCTTGTCAGAACGCCCCTTTTCTGGTGCCATTCGTGCGCACACACAAAATTCGCATGTCCAATACCCCGCTTCCGCAAGACGACGTCGCCGCCATTGATGAGCTTCGCCAAGTGTATCTCAAACTCAGCACCGAGCTGAAAAAGATCATCGTCGGCCAAGACAAGGTCGTCGAGCAACTCGCCATCTGCCTCTTTGCGCGAGGTCACGCCCTGCTCATGGGCGTGCCAGGCCTCGCCAAGACGCTGCTCATTTCACGCCTGGCCGAAACAATGAGCCTGAGCTTCAGCCGCATCCAGTTCACGCCCGATTTGATGCCCATGGACATCACCGGCACCGACATTTTGCAGGAACTCCCCGGCGGCAAACGCGCCTTCGAATTCGCCAAAGGCCCGGTGTTCGCGAACATCGTCCTCGCCGATGAAATCAACCGCGCCCCCGCCAAAACGCAGGCCGCCATGCTCGAGGCGATGCAAGAGCACAAAGTCACCGTCGCCGGCCGCACCTACACCTTGGATTCGCCGTTCTTCGTACTCGCCACGCAGAACCCCATCGAACAAGAAGGCACCTACCCGCTGCCCGAAGCCCAGCTCGACCGCTTCATGTTCATGATCGGCGTCGATTACCCGAGCCGCGATGAAGAAATCGCCATTGCCAAAAGCACCACCGGCCAAAGTATGCCGAAGCTCGAGCACATCATGGATGGAGCCAAGGTGTTGGCGTTTCAGGACCTCGTCCGACGCGTTCCCGTGCCGGATCACATTTACGAATTCGCCGTCGATCTCGCGAGAAAGACGCGTCCTGCCAGCAGTGAGGCCCCCGCGTGGCTGAAGCCGCTCGTGAGCTGGGGTGCTGGCCCTCGTGCCGTGCAGTATCTGATCCTCGGTGCCAAAGCCAGAGCTGCGCTGAATGGTAGTTACATGGTGCGGCTTGAGGATGTGATGGAAGTCGCGGAGCCCGTGCTCAGGCATCGCGTCATGACGACCTTCACGGCGGAGAGTGATGGTGTGACGAGCCGCGATGTGGCGAAGCGCTTGGTGGATGAATTGGCGAAGGCCTGATCGCGCTCATCGCAAAATCGTCCTCGTCCTCGATCAATCCGCTCCGCACCTCCAAACGCTCCGAACCGCCCTTCCTCTCCCTTGCCAATCCTCGAACCTCTTCCGCGATGCCCACTGCTCTCTTCGACCACGAAAAGCTCGATGTTTACCAACTCGAACTCTCCTTCATCTCGTGGCTCACCGACCTCTTCGAAGAGCTTCGCGACATCAAAGGCGCTCGTCTCTCCGAAACCCTCGACCAACTCGACCGCGCCAGCCTTTCCCAGCTACTCAACACGGCGGAGGGCAATGGCAAACGTGTCAGTCAACTCCGCGCACGCTTCTTTGACGATGCCCGAGGTTCCGCCACCGAATGCGCAGCGTGTATGGATACTTTGGTCGCCAAGCGAGCGTGTTCGGTGAAGCGAGTCGAGGAAGGGAAGGCGATGCTGGTGCGGATCGTGAGCATGCTGACGAAGCTGGTGGACCGGTTCGATGATGTTTCAGGTGTATCGAGAGCTTTGGAGTCGAGGACGAGTTCGAGTAGGAGGACGAGGACGAAACCTGTGGGCTACGACCATGGCTGAGAATTCACGATCCTTCCTTGACCCCGCCGTGCTCAGCCGCCTCATGGCGTTGCCTTTGAACGCGCGTCAGGCCATGCTCGGCAACGTTACCGGCCATCACCGCAGTCCGGTTCGCGGCTCTTCCCTCGAATTCGCCCAATACCGCAAATACGTCCCCGGCGACGATACCCGCCGCCTCGACTGGCGCACCTGGGGCCGCAGCGATCGTTTTTACATCAAGGAATTCGAAGCCGACACCAACCTGCGCCTCTGCCTGCTCATCGACACCAGCGGGAGCATGAACTTCGGTCCCGCCGGAGCCACACGCTTCGACTACGCACGCAAACTCGCCGGCACGCTCGCCTACCTCGCCGCGCAGCAGGGCGATGCCGTCGGTCTTCACTCGCTCGCCGAAAAATCCGTCGAAATCCCCGCCAAACGCGGTGCCTCACATCTTGGCCTCGTGTTGGATCAAATGGCCGCCATCCAGCCCGTCGGCGATACCACGCTGCTCACCGCACTGCACGACGCCGCCGGAAAAATCCGCCAGCGTGCGCTCGTCGTCATCTTCAGCGACCTTTTCGTGCCACCCGCCGAACTGAAGTCCGCCATCCAGCACCTGCGCTTCCGCAAGCACGACGTCGCCGTGTTTCATCTGCTCGATCAGCAGGAACTCGACTTCGATTTCGACCGTCCCGCTCGTTTCATCGACATGGAAGGCGGCGAAGCCATCCTCGCCGACCCTAGCCTCATCGCCCGCAACTACCGCGAGGCCGTGAAGCAATACATGCATGAGATCGACGACCTCATCCGCACCACCGCCACCGACTACCACCGCGTGAAGCTGCACGAGAAATACGACGACGTGCTCGTGAAGTTCCTCCTCGGCCGCGTGCAGAACAAAGGGGGACGGTGAGGGCGAAACCAGCCATTGCCTGAAACCTACCATCAGCATAAAATCCCGCTATGAGCACCCTGACCATTCCCATCTCCGATGAAAACCTCTCGTTCCTTCAGGATTGGACGAAGGAAAACGGCATGACGCCCGAGAGCTTTTTTGCGGCTCATGTGGACTCGCTGCGCCGTCCAAAGCGCAGCCCGATCCATCCTGACGTCATCCGAGCTACTGGCGTCATCCAGTTTGAAGGTGACCCGCGTGAGGCCTACCTCGAACACATGGAGAAAAAGCACTCATGACCGTGGTCGTGGACATCAATATCCTTTTGGATGTCTTTTTGAACCGTAAGTCCTTTCTGGCCGACTCCCAGACGATTCTTAGCGAAGTCGTTTCCGGATCGTTGCGCGGCATCTGCCCGAGTCATGGGCTAACCACCCTGTTTTACCTCGTCGAAAAGAACGCATCGACCAGCGATGCCGAGTCTGCCGTGGACAGAATTCTCTCCCATTTTGAAATCCATGGCCTGAACACCAGCGATTGGAAACAAGTCCGCCAAATGCCCTTCTCAGACTTCGAAGACGCTGCGGTGGCTTTTACGGCAAGCGCACAAAGTGCATCCTTCATAGTCACGCGGAACATCGCGGACTTCAAAGATTCCTCGGTTCCCGCCATCACACCCGCAGATTTCATTCAGCGATTCCTGCCGCCGCCTTGATTTTATGCAGCCGAATAACGATCAACTCACCAAGCTCACATCCCTGCGGGTCGCCATTCAGCACGCCGTGGCTCAGTTCGAGCGAGGAGAAGTCATTCGTGATTTCAAAATGGCTGCTTTTCTAGGGGAGCGTCACCGAGAGCGCCTTGCCAGTCTGGTGCCGCACTTCGCGACGCTGACGCGTGTGAAAGGAGGCTGTTAAGCCACATGCCATACCTTGTCGAGCAAGCTCTGGTAGAGCTATTCATCCGCTACGATGGCGATTTAGGACTAATGGACGAACGCTGGGCCAATCCAAAAGATCGCGAAGCCTTCGGCAGCGAACAATTATACACTTTGGGTCAATCTATTGATCAAGTCAGCCTAGCGAAGTCACCGGCTCTTTCATCCGAGTATCGGCTTCAAATTGAAAACAGGATTAAGGATCTCCAAAAACAGATTGAGCCTGAAGCAATCATGTTACTGCAAAATTGGGCAGGTGAATCACTCCCATGACCTTCCTCGTCCCAGCGCTGCTTCTCGCCCTGCCGCTTGCGGCGTTGCCGGTGGTCATTCATTTGATCCATCTGTATCGGCGGCGGCAGGTGAAGTGGGCGGCGATACTGCCGCGCGCTCAAGCCGCGACGAAATCAATGCGCACCTTCCGCCCCACCGCACTTGCCGCACGCGTGAGCGTTGAAAGCGTCACGGATTTGCACTCAGGATCGAGCAGCCGATCCAGCGCGGCACGCGAGGTGCCCATGGCGCCGGCAAGTGCGGATTTGTTCTGTCCGTTCTTCTCCATGATGTCGGCAAGCTGTAGCGCCACGACGCGCTTCAAGGCGGCGAGTTCGACCTCCTGCTGGATTCCTTCCTCTTTCAGAAAGTCCCCCAGGCTGCTGCCGCGATGTGGATTCTTCTTTTTAGCTGTTTTGGATGTAGGCATATTTGCGTTTCAGGGCCAGCGCCCTGTCCTCCGTGGGTGTTTTCTGCGTTTTCTTGATGAAGCCGTGCAACAGGATGATCTCCTCGTGATGCACAAAAAAGAGCGTTCGGGCGATGCGTGTCGGCAACCGGCTGCGCACCTCCCAAAGGCCGTCGCCAAGGCTGTCCACGAGCGGCATGCCCAGCGGCCAGCGATATTGCAGCACCTGCAAACCTTCGCCGACCAGCCTGCGCTCGTCAGCGGGCAACTGCTTCAACCACTCGCGCACAGGCTCATTTCCGCTGGCAGAGCGGAAGAAGATCACAGGCAGAGGTCGTTTGGCAGCCATAAAGCCAATTGTATCAATTGTGATACATCCAGCAAGGATAATATCATCCGCACCAACGCCATCGACTACCACCGCGTCAAACTCAGCGAAAAATACGACGACGTGCTCGTGAAGTTCCTCCTCGGCCGCGTGCAGAAGAAAGGAGGACGGTGATGGAAAAGAACGATTCGATGGATCAGTGCTCAAAGCAAAAAGCTTCAGGTCTCGAAGGGTTCTGGGCTGCCGAGTTGGGCCTATGCATCACTTACTTCTGCCTTGGCATTTGGGAACTACAAAAGGGCTTGGACAATCCAAAACTACTCGGGTGGATCCCAGGCGGCTTGGTTTACATGATTGGCATGCTCACGTGTAGTTGGCTCGTCTGGCTCAGGCGCGACACGCGGCGCAACGCGTTCCTGCATATTATGCTTTTTGTGCAGCTGGCCGAAGTGACTCAACGTGGCTGTGCTTGGTGGGCTGGCGAGAAAGACTCCAACTGGCCAGTGACCAACAGCGTGCTCGCCATCGCTATTGTGATTCTGGTCGTTTGGGAAGCACGCAGCGCTCGAAAAGCCGCCGCCAGAGAGGCTGATTGTGAACAGAAAATTTTTGAGTCGGACGACAAGCCATGACCTTCCTCGTCCCAGCGCTGCTTCTTACCCTGCCGCTCGCGGCGCTGCCGGTGGTCATTCATTTGATCCATCTGTATCGGCGGCGGCAGGTGAAGTGGGCGGCGATGATGTTTCTGCGCATGGCGCAGCGGATGAATAAGGGGTTATCGCGGCTGCGGCAGATTTTGATCCTCGCGTTTCGTGTGCTGGCGGTGGCGGCGATCCTGTTTGTCATCACGCGGCCGATGGCGGGCGGTTTGCTCGGGCTCACCGGCGGCGTGCCGGACACGGTGATCGTGCTGCTCGACCGCTCGGCGAGCATGGAGCAGCAAAATCTCGCCACCGGCAGCAGCAAGCGCAGCGCGGGCCTCGCGAAGCTCTCGCAGGCCCTGTGCGACACCGTGGGCACGCGCTCGAAGCTCGTGCTCATCGAGAACGCTCATCTTCAGCCGCAGGCACTCGAAAAGCCGGAATCACTGACCGATCTGCCGATCACCGGTCCCACGGACACAAGCGCGGATGTGCCCGCGCTGCTGCAAAGTGCGCTTGATTACATCTCCACCAATCAAACTGGCCGCACGGACGTGTGGGTGCTCAGCGACCTGCGTCAAAGCGATTGGGATGCCGGCGGCGGCCGCTGGCAGGCGCTGCGCAGCGGCTTCGCCAGCCTCAAAGGCGTGCGCTTTCATCTCTTAACTTACGCGCAACCCGCCGCGCAGAATTTAAGCATCACCGTCGAGCGCGTCACGCGTCGCGAAACGGCCGAAAAAGCCGAGTTGCTGCTCGATGTGCGCGTCACGCGGGCGGATTCGGTCAAAGAGCCACTCGAAGTGCCGCTGCGCTTCGTCGTCGGAGATGTCAGCACGACCTTCAAAGCCGAGATGAAGGACTCGCAGCTCGTGTTGCAAGCGCACGCCATTCCCATCGCCAAAACGATGAAGCAGGGCCATGGCCGCGTCGAATTGCCCGCCGATGCCGCGCCGAGCGACAACGTCTTCCACTTCGTCTTCGCTGAGCCGCCCGTGCTGCGCAGCGTGATCGTCAGCGAGGACGAGGCCACCTTCACGCCGCTGCAAGCCGCGCTCGAAGCCGCTGCGGACCCGACGCGGAAGTATGCGTGCAGCGTTTTGCCGCCCTCGAGTGCCGCCGAGATCGCGTGGGACGACACCGCGCTCATCCTCTGGCATGCGCCGCTGCCGAAGGAAGGCGACCTCATCGCCAAACAGCTCGCGAATGCCCGCTGCGTGCTCTTTTTGCCACCCGAGACGCCGAACACGAACGCCTTCGCCGGTCTGCAATGGGGCGCATGGAGCGGCGACAGCAAACCGGCCGCCGTGAGCTGGTGGCGCAACGACGCCGGCCTGCTCACGAACACGCGCAGCGGCACCGCGCTGCCGCTCGGCGATCTCGAAGTGCTGCGCCGCTGCGACATCCTCGGCGAAGGCACGCCACTGGCCCGTCTTGGCGAAAATCAGCCGCTGCTCATGCGTGCGAACACCACCAGCGAAAACCAAGTCTGGTTCCTCGGCACGCTGCCCGGCTCCGGAGCCTCTACTTTGGCCCGCGATGGCGTCGTGATGTTCGCCATGCTGCATCGTGCATTGAATGATGGCGCTCGTGGTCTTGGAAAAGCGCAGCAACTTGAAGCAGGAACGAACGTGCTCGGTGCCGGCGACTGGAAAAGACGCGGCGAAGCCGTTTTGAGCACCGAAATGCCTGTGCGAGCCGGAATCGCCGAAAGCGGCGACAAGCTCGTCGCGCTCAATCGGCCGCTGCGAGAGGATGCGCCGGATTTCCTCGGCAAAACGGCTCTTGGAGAGCTTTTCGCCGGTTTGGATCATCAAATCATCGAAGACCGCGTTGAAGACGAAAGCAGCCTCGCGAGCGAGGTGTGGCGGACCTTCCTGTTCCTGATGGCGATTGCGCTGCTCGGCGAGGCGCTGCTGTGCATGCCTGCTAAGCGTGAAGTTCAAACCGTGAATCCTTGATGCAGCCCACCACTTCCCAGCTCGTCTTCAATCCCACACCCGAGGCCTTTGCCATCGGCGTGGCATTTGTCGTCGCGGTGGCGGGGCTGGCGTTCATGGCGTGGCGGCGCAGTGGGTGGCGGCCGATCATGGGATGGCTGGAGTTGCTGCGCGTGATCATCGCGCTCGGCATCGCGATCACGTTGTTGCAGCCGGAGTGGCTGGAGACGTTCAAACCGGAGACCAAACCCGTGTTGGCCGTGCTGGCGGATGTTTCGGGCTCGATGAGCACGAAGGACGTGATTCGCGGTCAGGAAGCCATCGCACGCGAGGAGCTCGTGAAGCCACTGATTAATGAAAAACTCTGGTCACGACTCAAGGAGCGCATGGATGTGGTCATCGAGCCGTTTTCGCCTGCCACGACGGATGGCACGGACATTCACGCGGCGCTGCTCGGCGTGCTGGAGAAGCAGCCGAACCTCAAATCCGTCGTGTTGATCAGCGATGGCGATTGGAACACTGGCTCACCGCCCCCACAAGCCGCCACACGGCTGCGCATGCGCGAGGTGCCGGTGTTTGCCGTGCCGGTAGGCGCGGAGACGCGGCTGCCGGATGTCGAATTGAGCAGTTTTGATGTGCCGACTTTCGCCGTGGCCGGCAAACCGCTGCGCATTCCGTTCGTCATCGACAGCTCGCTGCCGCGTGACGAGGTCGTCGTGCTCGAAATGAAATCGACCAGCGGCGAGATCCTCACGAAGGAAGTCACGCTGCCTGCCATGAGTCGTTATCAGGACGCCATCGCATGGAAACCCGAGAAGCCGGGCGAGGTGAAGCTCACGCTGACGATTCCGAAGACACCGAACGAACGCTATCCCGAAAACAACACGCAGGAAGCGCCGCTCAGCGTGCGGAAAGAGCAGCTCAAGGTGCTGGTGATCGAAAGCTTCCCGCGCTGGGAGTATCGCTACCTGCGCAACGCGCTCGAACGCGATCCCGGCGTCGAGGTGAACTGCCTGCTGCTGCATCCCGGCCTCGGCAAGGTGGGCGCGGGACGCGGTTACCTCGACCAATTCCCGAAGGACGAGGAACTGACGAAGTTCGATGTGATTTTCCTCGGCGATGTCGGCGTGCAGAAAGGCCAGCTCACCGCGGAGCAATGCACCGCGCTGCAAAAGCTCGTGCGGGATCAAGCCGGCGGCCTCGTCTTCATGCCCGGCTTCCACGGCTTCCAATCGACGCTGCAAGAGACGCCCTTGGCCGATCTGCTGCCGGTCATTTGGGACGCGGCGCAACCTCGCGGTTGGGGCTCGAGCTCGCCGGGCAAGTTCGCCCTCACCGAAGCGGGCATGCGCAGTCTTTTGACGAAGCTCGAAGACACCGACGAGGCCAGTGCTCGCGTTTGGAGCAAGCTGCCGGGCTTTCAGTGGTATGCGCCAGCGTTGCGAGCGAAAGCAGGCAGCGAGGTGCTCGCCACGCATGGCAGCGAGTCGAATCAATTCGGCCGCGTGCCGCTCATCGTCACCAAGACCTACGGCGCGGGCAAAATCCTCTTCATGGGCACCGACGGTGCGTGGCGCTGGCGCAAAGGCGTGGAGGACAAATATCACTACCGCTTCTGGGGCCAGGTGGTGCGCTGGATGGCCTACCAGCGGAACATGAGCAGCGGCGACAAGATGCGCCTGTTTTACTCGCCAGATCGCCCGCGCACCGGCGATGTGCTCACGCTGAATGCGAACATCATGAGCCTCACTGGCGAGCCGCTGCGCGATGGCGCGGTGATCGCTCAAATCGAAGCGCCGAGCGGCAAGGTGAGCAGCGTGCGCCTTCTCCCAGCCGGCGAGGAAGCCTGGGGCCTCTTCAACGCCACCTTCACGCCAAGCGAACCCGGCGAGCACGTCGTCGAACTCAGCTGCGCCGAGGCTGGATCGCGTTTGGAGACCAAAATCTCCATCCAAGGCACCAGCCGCGAAAAACGTGGTCAACCAGCTCGCGTGGATGTGCTCAAAGAGATCGCCCAGTTCACCAAAGGCAGCGTTTTAGACGCCACCAAGCCACAAAGCATCGTCGATGCCATCGCCGCGATTCCCGAAGCCGCTTTTCAAGAACGCCGCTTGCCGCTGTGGGCGCATCCCGCCTGGGCGGGGCTGCTGGTGGTGCTGATGGGCGTTTTTTGGGTGGGAAGAAAGGCAGCGGGAGCGTTTTGATGATCAAATCACGTCTTGTCAGTGCTGGAGGGGGTGAATAGACTCCGCCTATGACTTTGGAACTTCCGGAAATCAGCGCCATTCGGCGATTCAGCGCGGATGATCTGCGCCTGGAGCTGGCATGCGCGTTGTATGCGCGCGGCAGAATCAGTGCGGTCGCGGGCGCGGATCTGGCCGGTACGGACCTCGTGAGCTTCCAGACCGCGCTGCACGAACGGGAAATACCCCGCCAATACTCCGCCGCTGATCTTCAGGACGACATCGACACTCTCGCGCAATTGTTCCCGGCATGATCGTCGTGGCGGACACATCGGTGATCCTGAACCTCTGCTGCGTGGGGCGTGCTGATGCAAGCGAGGAAGACGGGGTTGCTGCCCGCCATCAAAACAGTGATCGAGCGTCTCGAAGCAGACGCGGGTTTCTGGCTGGCTCCAGGCCTTGTCACGGAAGCGCTGCGGAAATGCGGGGAAACCTGAGCGGCAGGTGCGTTTTAATGATCCCAAACAAAAGCTCATCATGACCGTTCCATCACGATAACATCCACGAATTATGAAAACGGAACTGCCGCCCATTCTGGAAGCGAAGTTGGCTGATTTTCGTCAGCGGGTTTGGACGGTGAAGCTGATCGAGGGATTGCTGGCGGCGGGGTTTGGGCTGGCGCTGTCGTATCTGCTCGTGTTCGCGCTGGATCGCGTGATGGAGACGCCGGTGTGGCTGCGGGCGTCGTTGCTGATTGCCGGGGCGCTGACGTTGGGACTGGGATTGCCGCTGAAGTGGCATCGCTGGGTGTGGCGGCAGCGGCAGCTTGAGGATGCGGCGCGGTTGTTGAAACGGACGTTTCCTCGGCTCGGCGACCAGTTGCTCGGCATCGTGGAGTTGTCGCGGCATGAGGACGCGTCGCGCAGCGAGCGGCTGGTGCAGGCGGCGATGGCACAGGCGGCGGAGGCGGTGAAGGACAAGGATTTTACACACGCGGTGCCGGAGGCGAAGCATGTGCAGTGGGGCTGGGCCGCAGGTGTGACGGCGCTGCTGGCCGTGGCGGCCCTCACTTTGTTGCCGGACGCGGCCTGGAATGCGCTGGCACGCTGGGCGCTGCCGTGGCGCGAGGTGGAGCGTTTCACGTTTGCGAAGATCGAGGCGCTGCCGGAGCGGCTGGTGGTGCCGTATGCAGAGCCGTTTGATTTGAAGGTGCATCTGCAAAAGGATACAAGCTGGACACCGCGACAGGCAAAGGCGCGGATCGGTGATCAGCCGGCCGTGCTGAGCGGTTTGAAGGAGAGCGCGTATCCGCTAGCGTTTCCACCGCAGAAGGCGGACGCGGAGCTGAGCCTATCACTGGGCGATGTGCGCAAGACGCTGAGCGTTTTGCCGCGCACGCGGCCGGAGCTGACGACGCTATCCATTCGCACACGGCTGCCAGCTTATCTGCAATACAAGACGGAGCCGGTGACGGAAGTTCATGGCGGCGCGGTGAGCGTGTTGAAGGGCGCGGAGGCGGCGCTGGAGGCCACGGCATCACGCGAACTGGCATCAGCGGAGGTGGACGGCGCGAAGGAGAAGGTTTCCGGCGCGAAGATCGTGACGTCGCTGAGGAAAATCGACGCGGACGTGGAAAAACGGGTGATGTGGCAGGATCGCGATGGTTTGACGCCGCGTGAGCCGCTGGTGCTGCGGATCAATGCGATTGAGGACGAAGCGCCAAGGCTTGCCGCACGGCGCGAGACTCCGGAGCAGGTGGTTTTGGATTCGGAGGTCGTCGCGTTCGATGTGAACGTGGAGGACGACTTCGGCATCCGCCGCACGGGCCTGGAATGGCGCAGCGTGAACGATGACAAGACGCAGGGCGACAAGATCGCCGCTGCAGGCGAACCGGAGAAGAAGACGCTAGCGGCGAAGGCGACGTTCAGCGCAATGCGTGACGGCGTGGAGCCGCAGACGCTCGAAATCCGCGCCTGGGCGGAGGATTACCTGCCGAACCGAAAGCGCGCGTATTCGTCGGCCTTTCTGCTGCATGTGCTGAACAAGACGGACCACGCGCTGTGGTTGACGGAGCAGTTCGGCAAGTGGTTGGAATCGGCGCGGGAGACGTATGAGCGCGAGCAGCAGCTCCATGCGACGAACAAAGAACTGCGCGAAATGAGCGCGGCGGAGCTGGACCGGCCGGAGAACCGCCGCAAGATCGCGCAGCAGGCGAGCGCGGAAAATGCAAACGCGACACGGCTGGGCGCGCTGAACCAAAGCGGTCGCAGTTTGGTGGAGCAGGCGACGCGGAATGATGAGTTCGACGCGAATCGTCTCGAATCGTGGGCAACGATGCTCCAATCGCTGCAAGACATCGCGAAGAAGCGGATGCCGAGCGTGGCGGAATGGTTGAAGGAGAGTTCGGGGGCCAAAGCGAGCGCGAAGAGCGACGGACAGCCGCCAAGCGCAGGGCCGAGGGCGAAGGGCGAAGGGGAAAACCAAGGCAAGGGAGCGCAGAGCAAGCCATCCGCGCCGCAGATCGCGAACGGGGCGGATTTGCCGAAGGGATCGCAGGGCGGGAAGGCTTCGACGGAAGAGCAGGGGAAGGCGAACATGCCGAGCATTGCGGACAAAGAAGGCTCTATGAGCAAAGCGGAGCCGGAAGCGGCTGATCCGAAGGCAAAGCCATCGCCACCAAAGCCGAGCACGATGAAACTGCCGATGACGCAGATGGCTGCGGCTCCATCCAAGAAGAAGGACGGCAAGGAAGAGGCGAAACCAGCGGAAACACCGGCACAGCAGAAGATGGACGAGGCGATTGATGAGCAGAAGCTGCTGCTGGCCGAGTTTGCGAAGGTGTCGGACGAGCTGGCGGCGGTTTTGGCGAGTTTGGAGGCGAGCACGTTTGTGAAGCGGCTCAAGAAGGCGTCACGCGATCAACTTGTGGCGGCGAAGGACTTGAACACAAAGACGCTGAGTGCTTTCGGTTTGGAAAAACAGCCGGTGAAGGACGCGGCGGGCATCGCGGAGCACGAGAAAAAGCAGAGCGAGGTGGTGCGCGTGATTCAGGGCGATCTGGAGGCGTATTTTGCGCGCAAGCCGGACATGCATTTCAAGAACGTGATCGGCCAGATGAAGGAGACGCAGGTGGTGAAGATGCTGGCCTATCTGGGCGATCAGGCGGCTTACAACTTGAGCGGTAGCAGCATGGCGGGCGCAGAATTTTGGGCGGACACACTGGACCGCTGGGCGGAGGAGATGGTGGCGGCGAGCGAGTGCAAGTCGTGCAGCAGTTGCAGCAGCGACAGCCTGCCTCCGGAGATCGTGCTCCAAGTGATGAAGGCCACGCGTGACGAGATGAAGCTGCGCGATGAGACGCGTGAACTGGAGAACGCGAAACCGGCGCTGGTAGAGGGCGAGCACACGAAGAAATCGATGAACTTGGCCTCGAGGCAGTACGGCATTCAGGCGGCGGTGCGCGGCGCGTTTGATGACATCTTGAAGCTACCGCAAGGGAATGAGAAGTTTGCTCGTGAGCTGAAGCTCTTGAACGCGGTGCAGGGCGTGATGATGGATGCGGCGGGCATTTTGGACAAAGCAGACACAGGCGCTGTGGCCGTCGCGGCGGAGACGGAGGCGATTGAACTGCTGCTCCAGGCGAAACGGCAAGGCAAGGGTGGCGGCGGCGGTGGAGGATCGAACCCTGGCGGCGGCGGCACGGCGGACTCGGCTTCCGAAGCGGCGCTGGCGGATTTGGGCGATGGCTCCGACGCGGAATCAAATGCGGAAACGCGGCCCGTGGGTCAATCGACCGGCAAGGCCGGGCGCGAGCTGCCCGAGGAGTTCAAGACGGGCCTGGACACTTATTTCAACAAGCTGGAGTCAGGAGGCACGCTGAAATGACGCGGCTGGTGCTGACATTTTGGCTGCTGGGCCTCGTCGCCGCGCAGGCGCAGACTTATTTGCCGCGTTCGGAGTTAAAGAAGCCGCTTTCTGAAGCGGTGGAGAAGACGCTGGCGGAGTTTGTGGAGCGATGCGCGGTGGAAAAGCAGAAGCAGCTCACCATGCACATGGCGGAGGTGCTGAAGGCGGTGGAGGCGGCAGCGAAACTCTCGGCTGATGAGACCACCGTGATGCAGGAGCCGACGAAGCAGGCGGTGGAGGCCGCAGTGAAGGCCTGGAAGCAGCCGGGCGTGGTGGCGATGCGCACTTACCTCAGCCGCACCTCCGATGCGGCGGCCACACGCCATATCAACGGCTGGAAACCGGATCTGGCAGGCTTGAACGAGCCGGTGGAAGGCTGGACGCCGCCAGAGCAGGATGCCGAATGGCTGGCGGCGCTGCGCAAGACGCTGGGCGAGGCACGCTTCAAGACGTGGAGCGACGCCAGCACCCAAGAGCGGAAGAAAATCGACGAGGAGATCAGCAGCTACCTGGAACGCTGGGTGCGGGAGTCACGCGGCCCGTTGAACGAGGATTTGCAGGCGCAGATCGGGCTGATGAAAACGAAGCTGACTTTGAATGAAGGGCAGGTCACCGCGCTGAAGAAAGCCGCGGAGAGACTGCTGGACCGGATCACTGAGGCGGAGCGCCAGCGTGCTGCGGCCATGCTGCGGCCGATGCCGACCGAGGCGCGGAGGAACATCCTCAAGCGCAGCTATTTTTACATCCGCTTTGACCGTCCGCGCGGCGCGGCTTGGGAGAAGCAATGGGAAGAGGCCGCGCTTCAGGTGTTGAGCGCGGCATTGATCACACAATGGCGTCAAACGAGTGCGGAGGAGCGTGGCAAGGTCGAGACCGAGCTGGCAGAGATGGTGAAGCCTTCGGAGGTTTACCTGCGGCAGCAGATGGAGCAGACCATGATGACGGAGATCGACAATCTCTCCACCGAACTGAGTTTGGACAAGGAACGGCAGGAGCGGCTGAAAAAGCTGTCGGATAAGGCGATGGAGGAATCCTTGAAGCTGGGGCGGAAACAATGGCTGGAACAGGCGCGGAATTACTCCGCCACCGAGCGCCAGCGCATGCGGGCGAACACTTACTTTGGCCTGAACGAGGAACAGCAAGCACCCGCGCTGCCGATTTGGCAAGATGGCTTGAAACAAGTGCTGACAGAGGCGGAGCGCACACGCATGACGACGGAGAAGGAGCAGCGGGAACAGCGCTCGCTCGTGGCGCTGTCACGCGCCTGTCTGGCGGAGATGGATCGCGCGCTGATGCTGAGCGATGCGCAGCGCACGAAGCTGGAGCCGCTGCTGCCGCCTTTGTTAGAGCCGCTGCTGGAGCAGCGCCGTCAGCAGTACTGGAGCTACAGCCCGCAGCAGTTGTATCAAAACGCGGGCAAGGCGAAGCCGGAGTCAGTGCGCGAAATCCTCGACGAGGTGCAGTGGAAGCGCTGGCAGGAATTGACGGCCTCAAACAGCAGCTCCCCGCGCAATACCGCCGAGACCAACGGCACACAGCCCGAGGTGCCGGACATGGAGGCGGCCATCTCGAAGCATCTGTACCAGATGTTCCTGACTGAGCGCAAGAAGGCGCTGGATGCCATGCTGCCGCAGGTGGAAGAGGCGCAGCGCGTGCTGGCGCTGCCGGAGGAAACGGTGAAACAACTCACCACGGCCGCCAAAGGCGCGGTGGAGCAAAGCCTAGGCTCCTGGCGGCAGAACACCGAGCGCTATGTGCGGCAGACGGTGCAGAGCGCCACGCCGAAAAACATCCTGCAACTGCTGACCGGCACCATGCGCGTGAGCTTTGGCCGCGGCAACGGCGACACGCCGCAGGCCACGGAAGTTTGGCAGACGGCGCTGAAGGACATGCTCACACCTGCGCAATCCAAGCAGCTCCAAACCGTGGCCCAGGCGCGGCAGGGATTCCGCCTGCGGGCCATGGCCGGGATGACGGTGGCGGAGCTGGACCGCCGCCGCCGCCTTTCCAGTGAGCAATGCGCGAAACTGGAGCCGCAGGTGCAAAAGGTGCTGGCCGAGTATCAGCCGGACCTGGAGCGCTACATGTCCACGAACTGGTTCCTGCAATACTACTACGCGATGGTGCCGGTAGCCGGGGTGCCGGAAAAAGAGATGCAGGGCATCCTGACCCCGCAGCAGTGGAAGCTGTACAAGGACCGCGACCTGCCGGACGCGGTGCAGTATTGGGAAGGCATCGAGAACAATCACAAGAACCGGCTGAAGCAGGGCGGGAATGAGAACCAGATTTTCTTTAATGGAGGCATGATCATCGACCCATGATGAGTGGCGAAGGGCAAGGCGGAGGAAATGACGAAATCAGAATGACGAATGAATGACGAATGAATGACGAAACACGAATGACGAAGGGCAAGGCCATGCGACTCGAACCACGGACCGTGAACTGGTGTTCACGAAGCTTGGAGCTTCGGGGTTTGGGCATTCATTCGGATTTCGGATTTCGGATTTCGTCATTCCTGCGCCTCTGCGGCGTGCTTTTCTTCTCAGTCTCGCTGGCGCAGGCCCAAGACCCTGCCTTGCGCTTTGGCGGTGCGGTGCCGCAGGAGGTGGAGACGGTGTATGAGCGCGGCTTGGCCTGGCTGGCGTCAAAACAAAGCGAGCAGGGCAACTGGCAGAGCGGTCAGAGCGGCTCGGGGGTCGATGGCATCTGCCTCATGGCGTTTTTGGCTGGGGGCGAGGAGCCGAACTTTGGGCGTTACGCGCCAAACATCCGCCGGGCTCTGCGGGCGATGATCCGCAGCCAGGACGCAGCCACCGGTTATCTGCCAAACAGCATGTACCACCACGGCTTTGCCATGCTGGCCTTGTCCGAGGCCTATGGTGCGGTGGACGAGGCGCTGCTGTGGGAGGGTGAAAAGCCGGTGCGTGGCATCGCACAGGCGCTGGATCTCGCCATCCGCTGCGCCGGCACCTCACAGAAAAACAACCGCTGGGGCGGATGGCGGTACATGCCGAACTCCACAGACGCGGACACTTCGGTCACGGGCGCGATGTTGATGGGGCTGCTCGCGGCACGAAACGCGGGCATGGAGGTCTCTGACGAGGTCATCAACACCGCTTTGGAGTACATGCGCCGCAGCACGGGCAAGGATGGCAGCGTGACTTACAGCGGCGGCTTCGGCGGCTTTGGCGAGTCGATGAACCGCAGCGCGATCGCCACGCTGGTGGCAGCGGTGTCGAAGAACAAGGAGACCGAAGAGTTCAAGGCCACGCTCAAGCACATCACCGAACGCCTGGAGCACAGCGAGGGGAACTACAAGGAGTACTTCCGCTACTACATGGCGCAGGCCTTGTTCCAGGGCGACTACGCCTCCTGGCAGAAGTGGAACACCGCCACCGCACGTGTCTTGAGCGAGACACAGGCTCCCGATGGCAGCTTCAACAACGGCCCTTACGAAACCGGCATGGCGCTGCTGGCCCTGGGGCTGAACTACCGCTTTTTGCCCATCTATGAACGCTAAGCGCACTCTCATCGCCTTCGCGCTCTCTAGCGTCCTCGGCCACGCCGCGGAGCTTCACTGGCGCAACGGAGAGTCCATCGGCGGAGATTTCCTCGCGGCTGAGAAGGACCGGCTGGCCTGGCGCAACGCGTTGATGTTCACCGAACCGATGCAGGTGCGGCTGGATGTGCTGAAGCAGGTCATCCGGCACAAAGACGCCGAAAAAACCGAGGAGCCTTTCAGCATCCGCCTGGCGGATGGCAGCCGCCTTTATGGAAGCATCACCGGTCTGGACGCGAAGACGCTGGAGGTGAAATCAGCGCGGTTCGGCACGCTGCGCATCGCGCGTGAAGCGGTGCTCAGCGTGCAGCGCTTGAAGGCAGACGGTTTGCTGTTTGCCGCGCCGACGAGCACGAGCGGTTGGATTGAAGGCAGCCAAACCGGCCAAGACAGCAAGGTGAAGCTCTGGCGTGCGGTCCCTGAAGCGGCGCTGAAACAGGTCGGTTGGAATCGCAGCGCCAGCCTGCCCATCGCGCTGCCGGAGCTGGTGGAGATGCAGTTCACACTCAGCTCCAGCGTGCGGCCGGAGTTTAAAGTCGAGCTCAATACGAAGGACAATGAGCGCCTGAGCGTGGAGACCTGGGTGGACGAAGTGGTGCTGCAAGGCCGCGTGTTTCAAAGTGTGCAGACGCTTTCAGACGATGCCCGCCGCATGACGCTGACGCTGTTCTGGAACCGCAAGTCCGGCCAGTGCGCGATCTACGGCGCGGACGGAAAAAAACTCGCAGAGACCAGCCAACCGCCCGTGGACGAACCCAAAGCAGAAGAACCGAAAGACGCGGAGAAAAAACCGGCGGGCACAGGCGGCGGTTTGTTCGGCGCCTTGCTCGGTGTGGTGCAAAACGTGGCGCAAAAACAGGTGAATGCCGCCGAGGAGGCACGGGCAGAGGCCCGCCGCGTCTCTGGCGAATCAACCTCTCCCGTCGGCTTCACCCTGCTGAACAAAGGCCCCGATCTCACGCTCGAAACACTGCGCATCCGCGCCTGGAGCGGCACCCTGCCCGCTGACATCACCACTGGGCATCCACGCATCGAGCTGACGGAGGGTCGCTCACTCCAGGCCAGCCCCGTGCGTGCCAACGCGAGCGCTTTGACCGTGAAGGATCACGGTGGCAAGGAAACCACGCTGCCCTGGGAGAATGTGCTGAGCGTGGAGACGGGCGGCACGCCCTCGCCCTTCGTGCAGATCGCTGCACCGGACGTGGAGCTGTGGTTCACCGATGGCGAGTGGCTCCAGGGCGAGCTACAGCATGTCCGCAACGACACCGCCACATTGAAGACCGCCTGGTCCGAGGCTCCTGTAGCCTTCAAGATCACGCGCATGCATCATCTGGAGTTCAAAGGCGACGCTCCAGACGCGCCCGTGATCAATCTGGCCACCTACGGCAAACTAACCCTCAACAAAAAGGTGCTGCACGGCACGCTCGATGCCGGTGGCGAGGCACAGCCACGCTGGAAGCCGATCGGCGGTCTGCACTCGGTGCCCATGATCAGCACCGGCGAACTGGAGATCATCCGTACTCCCCCCGCCAGCCCGGAGTTGCTACGCAGCGAGTCCTTGTTCTACCTGAGCACTGGCGATGTCCTGCCCGGCTCCCTGCGTGCCATTGACGCGAAGCAGGTCGATCTCGACTCCGAAGTGGTCGCCTTGAAACAACTGCCGGCGGACAAACTGCAGGCCATCCAGTTCGGCGGCGATCATCTCAACCTCAATGGCTTCGAAGACAAAGGCTGGCAGCGTGTGCGCGGCAAGGAGGACACCGTGAAACGTCAGGGCCAGGCCGCGCTCGACTTCCAGGCCGGCGGCACCTGGGGGCATCCGTCCTTCCTGCAGGTGAACGAGATCAGCTTCAAACTGCTCAGCAGCGGCTTCAATGCCCTGCGCGTGCGCCTTTTCACCGACGGCGTGAACGCCACCGCGCCCAGCCTGAATCTGCTCTTCGGCCACATGGGCAGCGAGGTGTGCTTCGGCCTCGAAGCCACTGGCGACCAGATGGACCGCCAGTTTCGTCTGAACAGCAGCGGCCCCGCGTCCGTGCGCATCGCCATGGGAGAAAATGACATCGAGGTCTTCCTCAACGGCGTCTCCGCGCGCAAGATCGAGTTCACGCCGAAAATGCGCTCTGGCAGCGGCATTCTCATCGAACCTTTCAGCCTGTGGGGCAATGGCGAGCGCGAGGTGCAGATCCAAGCGTTCAGCGCCCGCATCACGCCTGGCCGCGTGGCGGCTCCGACCGTCGATCCGCGCTCCAAGGAACATGCACTCACCGTGCCGCGCTTCCGCAAAGAAGACCCGCCGCGCCATGCACTCATCGCCACCAACGGCGACCTTTTGCGCGGCGTGATCGAGGCCGCCACGGCGAAGCACTTCTCCATCCGCTCCGGTCTAGAGACCCTCCAGGTGCCGCGTGATCGCGTAAAAGCCGCCGTGTGGCTCATCAAACCGGCGGATGATGTCAGCGCCGCCTTTGCGGCGCGTGAAAGCGCGCCGCCCGTCATCACCCACTGGCTGCTAATGAACAACGGCGGTCGTCTCGGTTTAAATGTCGAGCGCTTCGACGCGGACATGGTCATCGGCCAAAACGCGCTGCTGGGTGCCTGTCGCGTGCCTTTGAAGCAGGTTCATGGCATTCGCAGCACCGTCCCGCCAGAAAGCACCGCCATGCTGGCCCTGCGAGACTGGAAACTCAAATTCGCCCCCGAACCCGTGCTGCCGGAGAGCGGCGGCGAAAGCTCCCCGCTGCTCAAACAAGACGCCAAGCCCTTCAAACTGCCCCTGCTCGGCGGCGGCGACTTTGATCTCGCGCAGGAGAAGGGCAAAGTCATCGTCCTCGACTTCTGGGCCACCTGGTGCGGCCCCTGCGTCAAATCTCTGCCCGGCATGATCGACGAAATGGCCGCCTTCGACTCCAAGAAGGTCCGCTTCATCGGCGTCAACCAAGCCGAGGCCAAAGACACCGTGAAAAGCTTCCTCGACACGCGTGGCTGGAAACTCGAAGTCGCGCTCGACACCAACCAGCGCGTCGGCCAGACGTTCGGCGTCGAAGGCATCCCCCACACCGTCATCATCGGCCCAGACGGTAAAGTCGCCTATGTGAAAACCGGCTTCGAGCCTGACGGAGCCAAGAAGATCGCGGAGACGGTGAGGAAGCTGTTGGAGAAGTGATGACCGCAAACTCCTCTCCGGTGATGTTCAAGTCGTCTTCTTCAAGACCTGAGGAAGAGCGTGCAACTCATCTCGCGACGCACCAGAGGAAAGTGGAGTTGCTTCGCGCAAAGTGACTTGGTAACGATGTCACCTCATGATTCTCGACACTCTCGACCACGCCGCCCGTTACGAAGCTTTGAATTCGCGTTTCTCGAAGGCTTTCGCCTTCCTCCGCACCGTGGATGGCACCCAGGCGTTGGGACGCCATGACCTGGATGGTGATCACTGTTTCGCTTTGGTGCAGACCTATGAAACGAAGCCGCTGGAGAAGGCCAAGTTTGAGGCGCATCGAAAGTACATCGACGTGCAGTTCATCTTCAGCGGACGTGAAACCATCCTCTGGGCACCGCTGGGAGCGATGAAAGAGGAGACGATGGCCTACACGGAGGAAAAGGAGGCCGCTTTGTGGAAGCTCGTGCCGGAGGTGACGCCACTGCACATGAGCGCTGGTCATTTCGCCATCTTGTGGCCGCAGGAT
This sequence comes from Verrucomicrobiota bacterium, assembly GCA_026397635.1. GTDB lineage: Bacteria > Verrucomicrobiota > Verrucomicrobiia > Verrucomicrobiales > Verrucomicrobiaceae > Prosthecobacter. The sequence continues at coordinate 34,609 of JAPLUL010000013.1, forward strand.
GCGCATGCGCCGTGCATTGAGTGGGAAAAGCCCGAACAGGTGCTCAAAGTGGTCGTGAAAGTGGCCGTGGAGTGAGGTGAAGGCAAAATCGGGTGCTTCTGGGGCGTAGGTTTGTCCCCCCGATGAAGCTGACGCCTGCTGTTTTTCTTTGTTCCCTCGCTGTGACTACTCACGGCGCGGATGCTCTGCTCACGTTTGAAAAAGACGTGCGCCCCATCGTGAAGGCACACTGCACGCATTGCCACGGTGAGGAGGAAAAGCCTGAGGGCGGCGTGGATCTGCGGCTGCGGCGCTTCATGGACGAGATCGTCGTGGCCGGGCAGCCGGAGAAGAGTCAGCTCGTCGAAGTCATCCGCAGTGGCGAGATGCCGGAGAAGGGCAAGCCGCTCACGGAAGCGCAACTGAACGTCATCGAGAAATGGATCGCCCAAGGTGCCAAAACGGCGAAGGCCGAGCCGCTCGCGCTGGCACCTGGACCGATCATTTCGGATGAGGATCGTGAGTATTGGGCTTTCCAGCCGAACCAGAAGCCTGAGGTGCCGAAGAATGTGGAGACGCAGAAATTACGCACGCCGGTGGATGCCTTCGTCTTGGCAAAGATGAATGAAAAGGGTCTGCCAATGGCCCCAGAGGCGGATCCTCGCACGCTGATCCGCCGCGTGACGCTCGATCTCACCGGCCTGCTGCCAACGCCGGAGGAAGTGGAGGCGTTTGTCGCCGACAAGTCGCCGCTGGCCTACGAACAGCTCGTGGAGCGCCTGCTGGCCTCGAAAAACTACGGCGAGCGCTGGGCGCGGCATTGGCTGGATGTGGTGGGCTATGCCGATTCAAATGGTTACACCGAAGCTGACAGCGTCCGTCCTCACGCATGGCGCTTCCGCGATTATGTGATCCGCTCGATGAATGAGGACAAGCCGTGGGATCAGTTCATCCAGGAACAGATCGCGGGAGATGAACTCGCGGGCGCGACGCATGGCGACTATCAGCAGGCCGTTCTTGATCCAAAGCGCACCGACCAGCTCATTGCCACCGCGTTTCTGCGCATGGCACCCGATGGCACGGGCGACACGGTGGACGATGCCAAGCTCGCCAAAAACCAAGTCATCGCCGAGCAGATCAAAATTACGACCTCCTCGCTCATGGGCATGACCGTGGCCTGCGCTCAGTGCCACGATCACCGCTACGATCCGATCACGCAGGCCGACTACTACCGTCTGCGGGCCGTCTTTGACCCGGCGTATCATTGGGAAGCATGGCGCGCCCCAAACAGCCGCCTCTACTCGCTATACACGCCGGAACAACGCGCCAAAGCCGCCGAGGTCGAGGCGAAAGCCAAGGAGATCGAGGTCGATGCCCGCGCGATGTCAAAGAAGTTCCTCGATGAGATTTTTGAGGTCGAAATCAAGAAGGTGCCGGAGGCCGAGCAGGCCGCGTTCCGTGTCGCCCGCGACACGCCGGTGGCCAAACAAACGCCGGAGCAGAAGGCGCTCATCAAGAAGTATCCCTCCGCGCTCGCCACCTACGCGCTGGACCTCTACGACAAGAAAAAGCAGGACATCGTCGATGCAAAGATGGCCGAGGCCACGAAGCTACGCGCCACGAAGCCTGCGGAAGGTTTTGTGATGGCGCTCACCGAGGTGAAAGGCCAGATGCCCGTGTCGAAGCTCTTCAACCGTGGTGATCACGATCAACCAAAGCAGGTCGTGCAGCCCGGCGAGCTGGGCATTCTCGCCAGTCCGCAGATCGAGCCCTTCAAACCTGTGCCGGTGAGCAGCGGCTCCAGCGGTCGTCGTCTCGCCTATGCGCAATGGCTCACGAGTGGCAAGCATCCGCTCGTGGCACGAGTTTTGGTGAACCGCTTCTGGCTCAATCACATGGGCCGCGGCATCGTGAACACGCCCGGCGATTTCGGCCGCCAAGGTGAGCTTCCCACGCATCCCGAGCTGCTCGACTACCTCGCCGATGAGTTCGTGAAGAGCGGCTGGAAGCTCAAGACGCTGCATCGTCTCATCCTGCTTAGCGCCGCCTATCGTCAGTCCTCGGTGAATGATGCCTCGCTGCGTGCCGATCCCGAAAACCGATTCTATGCCCGCTTCAAAATGCGCCGCCTTGATGCCGAGACGCTGCGTGACTCCATGCTCGCTACCACTGGCACGCTCGTGCAGGCCAGCTACGGCCCACCCAGCGGCATCGGTCGTGATCCACAAGGCCGTGTGATCACCGGCATCGACAAAGGCACCATCACCACACACAAAGTCGATCCCGCCGGTGCCGATGACTTCCGCCGCTCGATTTATGTGCAGGTGCGCCGCAGCAAGCCCGTCACGGTGCTGGACACCTTCGACGCGCCCACGATGAGCCCAAATTGCGAGATGCGCGCGCAAACCACCGTCGCGCCGCAGTCGCTCTTGCTCATGAACGACACCTTCGTGCTCGACAGCTCACGCCGCCTTGCCGACCGCGTCACCGCCGAAGCTCCGAACGACCGCGCCAAGCAGCTCCAGCGCGTCTGGAGCCTGCTCTACAGCAAGACCGCGACAGACGCCGACATCGTGAAGTGTCTCAGCTATCTCGATGAGCAAACCAAAGCGCTCACGCAGTATCATCACGACATCCAGCACGCGAAAGGCGTCGTCCCGAATCCACCGCAAGAAGCCATGGCCAGCCTGTGCCAGATCCTGTGCAGCTCGAACCGTTTTCTCTATGTGGAGTAACGGCTTCGGCTACTCGCCAAGGAGAAACTTGGCTGCTGTCACGAGTTCCTCGCGAACACGACGCTGATCAGTCAAAATCCCGCGCAGGAACTCGGCGGCTCGAATCGGCGCATCCGAGTCGATGTGACTGAAGTCTCGCTTCAGAGTCTCAATGGCTGCGTCATAAGCGGTGTTGCTTCGGTTGGCCTCCGCATGAAAAGCCGCCAGCGCAGCCTGCGGGCCGTCGATGAAGGAAGTCACCGCCAGCAGCACATCATAAGCATCTTTGGGAAGTCGCCGTCCCGTGGGACCACCAAAAGCATTCAGCTTGAGAACCAACAGAGGCCCGATGTCTGCAACTGCGAGTTCACAGTTCTGCACAATGCCATACATGTCGCGGCCATTGACTTCGACCATGCGTCGAGATTCAAGGGCACGGTTGATGCCAGGCAGCACACTGGCAGTGATGCCGTCCACGATTCGTGAACCTCCTGTCGCTGGCGGGGCCTCGGTGAGAAAGTCCACGTAGAGTGCGATGTCCTCCACCTGCCGCACGAGTCTATTCGACTGGCCCTGTTGGGGCTTGAAGCCCAACCCAGCGAGGTCCGACTGCACCGTGCCATACTGTCCGCCTTCAGTTGCCAGAGAAATGCCAAAGTCCACATCCATCGTTACCGCGCCCGGCCAGTGGCCCTCGTCATGTTTCGTGAGATAATGCACCGCGAGTCCGCCGACGAGCACGAGATCATCGTGGTAGCGGTTCAAAGTCGGCCAGATCGTCAACAGTGCAGCCTCTGCCGCCGCGAGGCTGCGTGGCGCGTAGTCGGCGAATATTTCGTGCTTGCTCATGCCCAACCTCCTGAGAAGTCCGGCCAGCGCCGAAGTTCTGCTGCGGCGTCATCACCACGCTGGCCAGCTTTGATCAGATCGAGGTAAATCTGCACATCAGACACGAGTGGCAGCCGCTTGGTGGTCTGGATCTGGCTCAGCACACCGACATCCTTTGGGCGTACTAATCGCAGCCTGCCACCGGCATCCACGCGGCGGGCGAGCAGCCTGTCTTTGATCTCATCATCGGGTGGAAACTCACTAACATACACCGTGGTCACTGGCGGCGTGGTGTGCGGATGACGGAAGTGAGCGGCGATCCACTGGGTGAAGGCATGCGGGATAGCCGACTCACTTAGAAATGCATGTGCCTTTGTCGCAATCTCGACAGGATCACTGACGAGCAATGCATACTCGCGCGCCGTGGTGCGGGCGTCCCAGTCATCTGCCGCAATCCACGCATTGAAAAGACCGTCGGGCTTCGAGACAAGCAAACCATCCGCATTTTCCACGGCCCATTCATACGCGAGAAGCTGTTGCCGCACGGCGCTCACATGTCCGAGGCTTACATCCGCTTCCAGCGCCAGTTCTTTTACCTTCCATGAACGCAACGGCCCACGAAGCAGGACACGCAGGACGCGTGTGGCCTTGGGTGAAAAGACCGACTTCACCGTCCGCTTTTCATGAAATGGATTCTCCGCAGCGTGTGTCTCGATAAAGACTTGGTCGAAAGATATTCGTGCATTGCCTGCCAGGTCGGCATAACCCATCCCCGCCTCGGTGCAGATGCGGGCTGACTCCTCGGAGATGTAGGGGGCCAGCAACACACCGTAACTCGATGTGCGTGGCGGAAGCAGGGAGAGATAGTGCTTCAACTGAAGAACACCCGCTCGCACCTCGCGAGGCTGGCCGAGCCGCTTCCCTTCGGCCACCCAGGTCCATGGTCGGGCTCCTGCTTTCACCGAGAGCAGCCAGTCTGGCCTTGCCACCGCTGCGTTGACTAGCTTCGCCGCCACCTGCGGGCGGATGACTGGATCAGACTTGAGAGACTCCAGCTTCAGGAACGGCACTCGGGCGATTATACCACGCAAGAGCCCCTGGAAGCGAGGCTCCAGATCTCGTTCGTTCAGTTTTTCTACTTGTTTCAGCACATGCTGAAACTAAACTTTTGAGTGAAATAGCGCAACCATGGATTTCATGGACGCCTGGTGGGGCAGTCTCTCGTTGATCTCAACATGCCAGATTCAGTTTGATGCACACGTATGTTTTGCATCCCTCCATGTCCAGCGCCTCCCTCTGCTCACGTCGTCATTTCCTTCACGCCAACGGCTTCGGTCTTGGCACCGTGGCGCTTGCTTCGTTGCTGGAGCGCGATGGCTTGCTCGCCGCGCCGGTGAAGCCTGAGAGCTTTGGCGAGATCCGCTACGATCTGACGCCGAAGAAACCGCACTTTGAGCCACGGGCGAAGGCGATGATCTCGCTCTTCATGATGGGCGGCCCGTCGCAGATGGACCTGTTCGATCCGAAGCCGATGCTCACGAAGTATCACGGTCAGAAGTTCCCCGGTGAGATCAAATACGACAACCTCGCGCAGGCCTCGGCGAAGTGCTTTGGCTCGCCATGGAAGTTCGAAAAGCGCGGCCAATGCGGCATGGAGATCAGCGAGTTGCTGCCAAACCTGAGCAAGGTGGTCGATGAGATCACGCTGATCCGCTCGATGACCTCCGGGGTGAGCAATCACGCGCAGGGCCTCTACGCAATGAACGGGGGCCGCATCACGGCTGGGCGTCCGGCGCTCGGCTCGTGGCTGACCTATGGTCTCGGCAGCGAGACGGACGAACTGCCCGCCTACATGGTGCTCTCGCATCCCGGCGGCCTGCCGACTTTCCAAGGCGAGCATTTCACCAATGGTTGGCTGCCGTCGCTGTTCCAAGGCACGCTCGTGCGGCCCACCGAGCCGCGCATTTTGAATCTCGATCCGCCTGCATCACTCGCCGGTGCCCCGCAGGAGCGGCAGCTCGCGTTGCTGAAGGCCTTCAATGAAGATCATCTCTCGCAGCACCGCGGCGAACTCGATCTCCAGGCGCGCATCTCCAGCTACGAACTCGCTGCAAAGATGCAGACCGCCGCGAAAGAGGCGCTCGACATCTCGAAGGAGCCGGATCACGTCAAAAAACTCTACGGTGTCGATAATCCGACCACGAAGGACTACGCCACGCGCTGCATCATCGCACGGCGTCTAGTCGAGCGCGGTGTGCGCTATGTGCAGGTGCTGAATGCGGGCCAGTCCTGGGATCAGCACGGCTCGCTCATCACCGCGTTGCCGAAGAACTGTGAAGCCACTGACCAACCCAGCGCGGCGCTCATCAGCGATCTCAAGCAGCGCGGTCTGCTCGACACCACCGTCGTGCATTGGGGCGGTGAGATGGGCCGACTGCCGGTGCTGCAAAACGACGCGGGGCGCGAGAAATGGGGCCGTGACCACAACACCTACGGCTTCAGCATGTGGGTCGCCGGCGGCGGCTTCAAGAAGGGCTACGTTCATGGTGAAACCGACGAGTTCGGCCACAAGGCGGTCATCGACGAGGTGAAGCACTTCGATTATCATGCCACGCTGCTGAAGCTCTTCGGCCTCGATCATTCCAAGCTCACCTACAAGCGCAACGGCCTCGCCGCCTCGCTCACGGACAACCAGGGCGCGAAGGTGGTGGATCAACTCATCGCATAAACTGCCGCCACCTCACGGCTCGGACATGCCACGCCTTTAGGCCCTTTGATCACTCGCCAAAGGCGTACAGATGCTTGTCGGTGCGCAGGTAGATCACACCATCGACGATAGCGGGTGTGGCGAAGACGGAGGCTTTGAGATCGTTGCGTGCCAGCACCTTCAGCGTGTCGCTCGCGGCTTCCAGCACGACGACGGTGCCGCGTTGTGACGTGATGTAGATGCGCCCATCGGCGCTGACGGCGGAGGCGTAGTAGTCGCCGGAGGCTTCGACGCGCTCGGCCTGGAAAATGGGGCTGCCGCTTTTCGCATCGTAGGCACTGGCGAGTCCGCCGCTCTTCATGGTGAAGACGCGTCCGTTCGCCACGATGGGCGAAGAAACATACGGCAGGTGCTTGTTCACCTGCCAGACGACGTGCGTGTCGGTGATGTCGCCGCTGCCACCGGGCTTGATGGCGAAGAGTTGATTCACGGCATCGGCAAACATGCCGCGCATGGCTTCATACTCGGCCTTGGTGACCTTGCCGTCTTTGTCAGCGTCGATCTGCGAGAAGCGGTCTTTGATTTTGCCCTTGGGGAACTCCGTCAGCGTCAGCAGGCCGTCTTGATCGGCATCGTTCGCGGCGGCGAAGGTTTCATGTGGCTCCATGAGCACACGATCATCTTCATCGCCACCGACGTTCCAGCTTGAGACAAGCAGCACGCCATCGGCGGCCACGGGGCTGGCATTCGACACCCGCGCCATGCCACGCGCCGACCAGCGCTGCTTGCCATCTTTGAGGCCATAACTCCGCACCCAAAGCGATCCGCACACGACGAGTTCCTCCATGCCATCGTGCTTCCACACGAACGGCGTTGAAAAGCCGCGTCGGAACTCGCTGCGGTCCACACGCCAAACCTCCGCACCGGTTTTCACATCCAGCGCGATCATGTAACTGCCAACATCCTGATCCGCGACGATGATGACCTTGCCATCCGCGATGATCGGCGAGGCGCTGGTGCCAAATTCGACCACTGGCGCAGGCAGCGGCTTCTTCCACAGCTCCTGGCCGCTCCAATCATAGGCCAGCACGCCGTAACTGCCGAAGTAAGCGATCAAGCGCTCGCCATCCGTGCAGCACGTCGGTGTGGCCGGGCTGCCGATGCGATGCGCACCCTCGATTTTCTCGGCCGGAGCCGCCACACGCCAAAGTTCGCGTCCATCGGCACGATTGAGGCAAAACGTGACCAGTTTGCCACCATCAAGCCCAGTGAGCGCAATCTTGTCTCCCCAGATGCAGGGGGATGAATGCCCATGCGGCACCTCGACCTGCCAGCGCCTGTTTTTCTCCGCAGTGAACTCCACCGGCGGTTTTCCTGTGCCGAGGCCGAGCCCGCCTTCACCGCGAAACTGCGGCCAGTGGAACTCGGCAAGCCCGCCGATGGGCAGGCAAAGCAGCAGCAAGGCCAGGCGTGAGGTCATGCGACGGCAGAAGAGCGAAAGTTACTTCACCACCGGGCGCAGCACCATGTTGCGGTAGTCCACGTTCGTGTGGTCACCTTGCAGGTAAAGTGGGCCGGGCTTGAACTCGTCGCTGGTCATCGCGCCGCCGGTGCAGCCGAGCACGGGCTGGTTGTCGATGATCGCCTTGCCATTCAAGATCACCGTGAGGTGGCGGTCCACCAGCGTGATGTCCAGTGTCTGCCATTCGCCGATCGGCTTCTCCGCGTTCACGCTTGGCGTGATGCGGCTGTAAAGGGCGCCCATGTGGTGCGAATCGAGCGGCTTGCCGAAGCTTTCCATGATCTGCACCTCGTAAATGCCGCGCAAGTAGATGCCGCTGTTGCTGCCTTCCTGCGTGCGCACTTCGGTCTTCAAATTGAAGTCCTCAAACTCCGCGTCGGTGCGCAGATTGCCAAAATGTTTGTCCTTGGCCTTCACCACGCGGTTTTGCAGCACGCCATCGACGACGCTCCAGCCATTGTCGGCTTCTTTGAGCAAGCGCCAGCCGGTCAGGTCTTTGCCATTCATGAGCTGGATCGGATCGCCGAACTTCACCTTCGCCAGATTAGGCTTGGCCGGGATGTCGGCGATGCGTTTGCCGGCAAACTCCGCAGGCTTGCCGACCTCTTTGCCCTCGGCGTTCTTTTTCGAGGTCGTCAGTTTCAAGGCGGAGCCATCGGCAGTCGCGATGATTGTTTCAGTCGTGACTTTGCCTTCCTTGTTCTTCTGCTCACGCCTGACGAACAACTTCGCGCCCTCGACCTGCGTGCTCGTCGTCGGCACCACGCTGCCGCCGCCCCACAGAATGCTGGAACTGAGAACGCCGTCTTTTTCTTCCACGCCCAGCCAGCCCGCGCCACCGCCGGGGATCGTCAGCGCCCAGCGACCCACAAAGGGATTGTCAGCGGCATTCAAAACAGCGCCGAGACTGAAAACGGCGGCGACAGAGAGGGAGCGAATCGAGAAGAACATGAGAGACAGGTGGTGGGGTTGATGGAGGCGTGGTGAAACGGGATTACTTGCGCTGATCCTTCACACAGTCGGGGTCAGCAGGTGTTGGCGTGCCGGTTTGATCGACCGGATGGGTGTAAAGATACTTCCAGACCGCCTCGTGGATGAGTTTGCCATCCTTGTCCTTCACGGCGGCACCACCGGGTGTCACCGAGCTGTGCGCACGACCGGCGTCGCCCTTCACATCCGCGTCCGTGATCAGTCGGCGGCTGTTTTGAAACGGCGGAGCGACCGTGTCCACATTCACGATGGGTCCGAACTGGTTCAAGCCCATCATCTCCCACGAGCGGCAGTAGTGATTTCCCGTCCAGCCGCCATCCAGCACATGGCTGAAGCCGAAGATGCGGTTCGCCGGTGTCGCGGAGGGCAGTGAATGCCAGCTTTCCAAGTTATCACGCGGCCCGCACAGGCACACCACGCGGTCCACCTTCTGATGCTTGGCAAAGCGTGCCGAGGTCGTTGCGCCGTGAGAGGCACCGGAGAGGATCACCTTGTCCCAATCCAGGCCTTGGCCATCCTTGCTCAAGAACTGCTTCCACTTGCCTTCGGGATGCTCCTTGGAGAGCCACTTCACGAACTGAAACGAGCGCTCCATGATGCTGTCCGGTGGCGGAATGCTCACCAGATCGCTCCGATCCTCACCGATGGACGCTTCGAGGCGGATGTCGCCCAAAGTCTTGCCATCATCGCGTCGTGCCGGAGGGATGATGCCGAACCACTTGTTCGCGTAATGCACCTGGATCGCATGCAGCCCGTAGCTGTTCAGCCGCTCAAACAAGCCTGCGTTGTGCCCCATCAGCCAGATCACCAGCTTGCCCTGCGCTTTCACCTTTGTGTCCACGCTCGCGTTCTGCAGGTCCTGCGGCTTGCCTTTCTTGTCCGTGAACACGAAGTCGATCTCAGGATGCTCCTTGGCACGCGGATCGATCTCGCTCGCTCGTTTGGAGATGGTTTCGGCGGCGTTCAGGCCGAGTGAAAGTGCCAACAGGCAGGGGATGATGTTCTTCATGGTGGGTTAGGATTCAAAACGACGACCGGCTGCATACGAACCCACGCTGCGAATCGTCGCGCCGTCGGCTTTCGTCTGCTCCAGCGCCTTCTGCACACGCGGATCGGCCTCGGAGCCTTCGATCTCGATGTAGAAGCGATACTTGTTCGGCTGGCCGCGAATCGGACGTGATTCGAGACGCTTCATGTTGATATCGTTCTCGCTCAACGGCGTCAGGAAGCGGCACAGGCTGCCAGAACGATCCGGCAGCTCCACCACGAGCGCCGTGCGGTTGTGTTCGAGGGAAGGCGTGTTCGCCGCATGCCCGATGAGATAAAACTGCGTGATGTTCGGCACTTCGCCCGCAATCGGGAAATGCAGAATCTGCAAGCCGTGCCGTTCGGCGTTTTGACGCGGCCCAATCGCCGCCGCTCCGGGGGTAGCGACGGCTTTTTCCGCCGCTTTGGCCGTGCTCGGCTCCACGACGCGTTTCACGTCCGGGTAGTTCGCCTTCAACCAGTCATCGCCGTGATAAAACGGCATCGCGTGCGAGTGGATCGAGGTGATCTTTTCACCTTCCCGGCCCAGCAGCGCCAGTTTCACATCCAGCGTCAGTTCTTCGAGGACGCGCAGCTCACAGCTCGCATCCACGAGGCGGTCCACGGTGTCGATGATGAATCCGCCAGACGAATTTTCGATCGGCACGATGCCCAACGCTTCGGGATTCGAGGCCAGGAAGTCAAACACATCCCCCACATTGTCCCGCAGGCTCACCGCCACGCCGGGAAACCGCATCTGTGTGATCAGATGCGAAAAACTGCCCTCAGGACCGAGGCAGGCGATGGTTGGCGGCGGGTTCATGCGAGCCGCGCATGCTCCGCCGCAGAAGCTCACGGTCAAGAACACCGCACTGGATTTCATCGCACCCTCGCGTTCCTTTCCGCATGCGTCGCCGTTGGAAAGCCAGCCTCATCACCCTGCTGCTTCTCACAGCAGTCGGCGGGTGGGGCGTGCCGTGGCTGGTGCCGCTGCCGGATGAACTGCTCAAGCCGCCGCCCAGCTCCACGCTCTATCTTTCCCGCGATGGCACACCGCTGCGCCATTTATTAAACGAAGACGGCACACGTTCCGCGCCACCGGTGCAATACCCGGAGATTCCGCCGACGCTCGTTCACGCCGTGCTCGCGGCTGAGGACAAACGCTTCTTCTCCCACGGTGGCATTGATCCCCTCGCCATCGCCCGTGCGGCCCGGGACAATGCGCAGGCGAAGCGTGTCGTTTCCGGTGCCTCGACGATTCACCAGCAGCTCATCAAAAACACCACGCCGCGCACTGGCAAACGCACGCTGAGGGTCAAGCTCATCGAAGCGCTGCAAGCACGCCGTCTCGCGATGTCCTGGAGTCGCGAGGACGTGCTCACCGCTTACTTGAACCGCATTTCGTTCGGCAATCTCATGACCGGAGCCGCCACCGCTGCTTCGGGTTACTTCCACAAGCCGCTGAGCGATCTCACGCCTGCCGAATGTGCGCTGCTCGCCGCGTTGCCGCAGTCGCCGAGCCGTTTGAATCCGTTTCGCAGCCTGGAGGCCGTTTTGCCGCGCCAGCGCCGCATTCTCGATCACATGCACACACTTGGCTGGCTCAATGACGAACAGCATCGTGTCGCTTTGGATCAAAAAAACATTCTACAGCGCTTCAGCGGCGGATTTGAGGCTCCGCATGCGGTGGAAATGCTGCGCGGTGCCTCGGATGCCACGACGATCCGCACCACGCTCGATGCCACGCTTCAGCAGCAGGTCGAAACGATCATCGCGCAGCGTTTGGAGTCGCTCAAAGGCCGCCATGTCTCGCATGGGGCCGTCGTGGTCATCGAAAACGCCACCGGAGCCGTGCTCGCGCTTGCTGGGTCGCGTGATTTCTTTGCGAACGAAGGTGGCCAGATCAACGGCGCCTGGGCACCGCACTCCCCCGGCTCGGCGATGAAGCCGTTCACTTATCTGATCGCTTTCGAGCGTGGGGCCACGCCTGCTAGCATCGTCGCTGATCTTCCCATCGAGTTCGCCACCTCATCCGGCACTTACCGTCCCGAGAACTTCTCCCTGCGCAGCTTCGGACCGATGACGTATCGAAACGCGCTCGGCAACTCGCTCAACATCTCCGCTGTGCGCGTGCTCGATTCCATCGGCGGCGCCGAAACGCTGCTGCCGAGGCTGCGTGAGCTTGGTTTGACCACGTTGAACGAAGACGCCACGCACTACGGCCTCGGCCTCACCATCGGCAACGCGTCCGTGCGTTTGATCGAACTCGCCAACGCTTACGCCTGCCTCGCACGGCTTGGTCAGTTCAAGCCGTGGACCTTACGCAGTGATGCTCCCGCCGCTGAAGAACGCCGCCTGCTCGGCGAAAACGAAAGCTGGCTCATCGCCGACCTCCTCAGCGACAACCAGGCGCGTGAGATGGCCTTCGGCCGTTACTCGGTGTTGCGTCTGCCCTTCAAATGCGCCGTCAAAACCGGCACCAGCTCGACGTTTCGCGACAACTGGACGCTCGGCTACACGCGCGAGTTCACCGTCGGCGTGTGGGTCGGCAATTTCGACAACACGCCGATGCAGGATGTGAGCGGCATCACCGGCGCGGGGCCGATTTTTCGCGATGTGATGCTGCACCTGCACGAAAAGCATCCTGGCGCTTGGTTTGACCGCCCTGCGGCCATCACGCATGCCCGCATCGACCCGCGCACCGGCAAACGCCTCACACCACAGACCCCGCCGTCACGTTTGAGCCGCGAGGAGTTCTTCATCGCCGCAAAGATGCCGCCGGTGGCCCAGGCGAGCGATTACGACGCCCATGGCCGCGCCATCCTGCCCCGTGAATACGCCACGTGGATTCCGACGAGCGCCAATTGGCTCGGCGATCTCATCACCCTCGCCGAAACGGATGCCAGACCGACGCTGCGCATCACGAATCCCATTCCCGGCACCGTCGTCATCCTCGATCCCGACATCCGCAACAACGGCAACCGCCTGCTGCTGCAAGCCACCGGCACCACTCAACCGCACTGGAGCAGCAAGACACTCGAACTTCAAACGGCAGACGCTCACACCTTCGCCATCCTCAAGCCGGGACGGCACGAGATTGAATTGCACGATGAAACGAGTGGATTGAGCGTGAAGTCATTTGTGATCGTGCAGGAAGAATAAAAAATCCGGGACTTAGACTTTCCTGATTCACGCGGGTGCATAAACTGGATGGATGGATGAAATCTCGACTCTCTGCGCTCAGGTGGGTGAAACGAAGCTGCGCGACATGGTGACGGCGTTTTACCGGCGGGTGCGGGTGGATGACCTCATCGGGCCGATGTATCCGGCGGATGACTGGGAGGGCGCGGAGAAGCGGCTGGCGGATTTCATCGTGTATCGCTTCGGCGGGCCGCAGACCTACATCGAGGAGCGGGGGCATCCGCGTTTGCGGGGGCGGCACCTGCCGTTTTCCATCGGTGAGGCGGAGCGGGACCGGTGGATGAGGCTGATGAGCGAGGCGATGCAGGAGGTGGAGA
>JAPLUL010000073.1:0-14368 GCA_026397635.1 Verrucomicrobiota bacterium
AAAGTGGTCCGCACAGTCCTCTGTGCGGCGCTCCGTCACGCCAGAACGCCCCGCATAATGCCACGGCCAATTTCCACGCACGTCTTTTTCTTTATAGCTCATTCAACACCCATCAACACCCCGCACAGAGGACTGTGCGGACCACATTAAACCATGAGCCACACCACCGATGCCACCCGCGCCATGCGGCTCTCGCTGGGCATCGGCTTCGTCATGCTCGTGCTCAAGATGGGCGCGTATATCCTCACCGGCTCAGCAGCAATCCTGGGGGATGCGGCAGAGTCCGTCGTGCATGTCGCCGCCGTGATGTTTGCGACCTTCAGCCTCGGCCTGCAGCACAAACCCGCCGACTCCGACCATCCCTACGGCCACAGCAAGATCGCCTTCTTCTCCGCCGGCATTGAAGGCGGCCTCATCGTCGTGGCGGCGCTGTTCATCATCTATGAATCCGTGCGCCGCTGGTTCCTGCACCTGCCACCGGCCAACCTGGATGAGGGCCTGGCCCTTACCGCCCTCACCATCGCCATCAATGCCGCGCTCGGCACCTACCTCGTCCGCACTGGCAAACGCGGCGGCTCGCTGATTCTCGAATCGAACGGCAAACATGTGCTCACCGATGTGTGGACCAGCCTCGGCGCACTCGTCGGCCTCGGACTCGTCGCCTTGACCGGCTGGCATGGCTGGGACCCCATCTTCGGCATCCTCATGGCCGCTAACATCATCTGGACCGGTTACGGCCTGATGCGCCAAAGCGTCGGCGGCCTGATGGACAGCGCCGATCCCAAACTCGATGCCGCGCTCGACGCTGCTCTGCGCCGCGAAACCGAAAAGCACGGCCTCAAATTTCACGCCCTGCGCCATCGCGATGCCGGTGAGATGCACTACGTCGAGGTTCATCTGCTCTTCGCCGACGACATCATGCTCCGTGACGCCCACCGCACCGCCACTGAGATCGAGCATGCCGTGCAGGCCAGCGTGGACCGCCCTGTGCTCATCACCACCCATCTCGAGTGCCAAGGAGACCACGACGAACTCCACCAGCACGGCGAGGCCAGCGATCCGAACAGCAAGCGCGCATGATCCCGCTCGATGCAGCCAGTTTGAACGACGAATCGCTGCCTTGGCACGTCACGGTGCTGGATGAAGTCGGCTCCACGAGCGACTGGCTCAAACAACACGCCGCAGACCTGCCTCTCGGCAGCGTCGTTTTCACCGAAAGCCAAACCGCCGGCCGTGGACGACGTGAGAACCGCTGGATCGCCCCACGTGGCAAAGATCTGATGTTTTCGCTGCTGCTTCGTCCTGAAGCAGCGTTTGAACAATGGCCGCGCATCACCACGCTGGCCGCACTGGCCATCTGCAAGGCCATCGAGGCCGAACTGCCGCTTCAACCGCGCATCAAGTGGCCCAACGACATCTACCTGAGCGATCGCAAAGTCAGCGGCCTGCTCGCCGAGACGGTTTCAACACGCTCAGGCATGGTTCTCGTGCTCGGCATCGGTTTGAACGTCAACTCACGCGAATTCAGCCCCGGCATCGTCGCCACCTCGCTGCTCAACGAGCTGCCAACCACACTCCTCGGCGAACTAGACCGCAATTCCCTCGCCAGCCGCGTGCTGGAGTCACTTCATGCTGAGTTCCAGCGCATCGGAGATGATTTCAGCTCTGCCATCGCCGAAGTGCGCCCACGAAGCTGGCTCCTCGGCCGCCAAATCCGAGCCAAAGCTCCTCAAGGCGAGGTTTTCGGTCGTGTGCTCGATTTGAATGAGGAAGGCCACCTCATTCTCGAATTCCCCGACGGCAACACTCACACGCTGACCAGCGCCGATGAAGTGCGCGATGCGCAAGCGTGATTCAGGAGAGATTTGCCGTCCAAAGGCTGCTCCTTCCTCGCTCAAGTCAGCCAATTGACTTTTGCTGTGCCCGGAGGCGCAGACACCCATGCCTTATAGGTACTTCAACCATTCATAAAACCAATCTATCAAACTATTTACTTGAGTACTTCAACCTAACAGCTCTAAGGTTCATCGCACATCTCTCACCTCATTTACCCATGAGCAACGAAATCGAACCTTCGAGTTATTCCACGGAAGAATCGGCAGAATCCTATGCCTTTCCCTCCTTAGAGGAAATGGCGACCTTGCTGCCGCAGTACGAGTTTCACGACATCCTGGGTGTCGGTGGAATGGGGGCGGTCTATCTCGCCAGACAGGTGGCGCTGGACCGCTGGGTGGCCATCAAGCTGCTGCCTGCGTCCGCTTCCCTCAATGAGGACGACGCCAGCCGCTTCATCGTCGAAGCGCGCTCCATGGCCCGGCTCACACACGCACACATCGCCGCCGTGTACGACTTTGGTCAGACCCCTGAAGGCCATCTTTACCTCGTGATGGAGCACATCAACGGTCTGGACCTGCATCGTCTGATCCATCGCAATGAGGTGACACCTGCCCATGCACGCAGTCTCATCACGCAGCTTTGTGATGCGCTTCAATACGCGCACGACCAAAACGTCATCCACCGCGACATCAAGCCCGCCAACATCCTCATCGCTGAAAACTGGCAGGCCAAAGTCGTCGATTTCGGACTCGCCCGTGACAAGAACGCCTACTCCTCTGGAGAAATCGAGTACGGCACGCCGGACTACGTCGCACCGGAGCGTCTCCTGGCAGGAGCCAATGTGGATCACCGGGCAGACATCTACGCCCTCGGCGTCGTCATCCACGAGATGTTCACCAAACTCACGCCACAGGCCGCCGGAGCCGATGCGTGCAAGAACATGCCGGCTGATTTCGCCAGCGTCGTCAGCCGGTGCATGATGGCGGACCCTGCGCGCCGTTTCCAACATTGCAGCGAAATCAAAAAATTCCTCAGCGCCGCAGCCGCCATCGCCATCGCGCCCGCCACAACGGCCAAAACAGATGTTCCCGCTTATCGGCCGCCACCACCTCATTTGCAGGCCCGTATGCATCAGAAACCAGTGTCCAGCGTGCCGCAACCCCAGGGAGTGCCTGGGTGGCTCTGGGCCTGCGCATGCATCGGCTTGCTGATGGTCGGTGGCTGGTTCATTCAGCAGCAGCGCAGCCAAGTTCGGTCCGATCCAGCAGCAGCGTCCGGCCCAAAAGCGGAACATGAAGCTACCACCCAAGAGACGAACACCCCAGCGACGCCTGTCCCATCCACTATTAGTGATGCCCCATCTGCCCCCTCTAAGCCTGAAACTGGCAAAATGAACAAGCTTGTCGATGACAAGGACCTTCTAGATATTGCGACAAAACAGCTTTCCAACCTCAAAAACTTTGACCCTGAACTTGCTGCTCTGTACGCGAAGGCTTCTCCTGCCGACTCACTCGCCAACGAAGACCAGCTGCTCGCCCAGGTGCGTGATCTCACCCACAAATACGGAGCCGCGTTGAAGCGTTCCGCCGTCACCGCCTCTCCCAGAGATCAGATCAACATGAACGCCGAGGCGGATGCCATCGCCAAAGGCCTGCCTGTGCCAGATGCGTCCACCGACACCGCCACCTCCGGCGATCACAAGCGCTTCCGTGGCATCTACCGGCAGCAGCTTGCCCAGCTCGAAACACGCCGCAAGGAGTCTGCCATTGCGCTGCGCCAGAATCTCGGGATTGCCGTCCAAACTCTCTCCACCACACGCAAGCAGTCAGGTGATCGTCTCGGAGCCACCCGCTGCCAGGCTCTTCTGGTCAGCTTGAGTGACTTGAAGCCGTTCGATGCCATCGTGGCATCGGCATTCGGCACTTCGAACCATTCAACACCATCAGCAGCGCCAACGGTCGCTTCTTTCCCTTCATCCAAGCCTCTGGCCACCACTTCACTCAAGCGTCCACCAACGACTACAGCACCTGCCAGCGCACCAGCAACGAAAGTCCCTTTCGCAACCGGAGTCAAAATCGAAGTCGTCATTGGGCGTCCTTCCAAGATTAAAGGCGGTGATTTCGATGACAAGATGCAGGTAATGGAACCCAGGATCAAACTGACCAATATTTCGAACACCCAATCCTATGAGGGATTCAAGGCCACCTTCATGCTGATCGGCGAAAGTGCCGTTGACATCAAAGTCATAAAAGTGCTGCAACGTGAAGACGTTCCGGTCTCCATCCCCATCCGTCAGTTCATCGAAAACAAACCTTCAAGCACCACGACCCAATACGACACCACAGGGGCCAAATTCGGCTTCAAATATGATGGCTGGGTGGTTCAAATCGCTGACCCTGATGGGAATATCGTCGCTACTAAGTCCACCTCGCCAACCTGGGAAAAGATGCCTGAGCTAGTCAAAGGAATGAAAGCTGATCAATGCTACGACAAGAAACTCAAGCCTGTGGCAGAGCCCAGGCTGCGTTTCTAAGCATGACAGCCGCCGGAGCGCGGATTTTTAATCCGCAGCACCTCCGCTGAGACCCCAAACGCCGCAGACCAGCAAGGGCACTTCTTTCCAAGTCCGGTGCTGCTGCGAATCGCAAATCCGCGCTTCTTGTTCCCATTTCATGCGTCATGATTCCGCATCGGCCTGAACTCCGAAAGCTTGTGGCCAGACAGCGGCAAACCTCGCCGCAGCCGACACGCGAGGAACAGATCGCGGGCTTTCAGGGCTGGCATGAGCGTGGCTACCTGCCACATCGAGATGAGCCTGGTCTGACTCAATTTGTGACCTTTCGTCTGGCGGACAGCTTTCCTGAAGAATTGCGGGAACCATGGGAAAAGCTGCTCCAGATCGAGGATGAGCGTCAGCGCCGAGTACAGCTCGAAGCATGGCTCGATCTCGGTCATGGAGACTGTCATCTGCGGGATGCACACATTGCGGCGATCGTGGCGGCAGCCCTGCGGCATTTCGATGGCTCACGCTACCGGCTTATCGCCTGGGTGGTGATGCCCAATCATGTGCATGTGCTGTTTGAAGTGGGTTCGACACCGATGGCCAAGGTCGTTCAAGGCTGGAAACGACACACGGCGCGGGAGGCCAACAAGCTGCTGGGCCAGAAAGGAGCTTTCTGGCAGCCGGACTACTGGGACACCTACATGCGTGATGACGAACATCAGCAGCGCACCATTCGCTACATTCGGAACAACCCCGTGAAAGCCGGGCTGGTGGCCCCCCAGACGAATGGCCGTGGAGCTGGAGCGCGGATTTGTAATCCGCTGCATTCCCGCCTCACTCAAACGCCACAAGCCAGTAGGGCACTGTTCCTGCCTTCGCAGTTGCTGCGGATTGCAAATCCGCGCTCCGCATCTAGTCTCCGCGCCCCATGTTCCGCGCCATTCTCACGTCCCGTCTTCAAGCCGCCTTCACCGCGGCAGACATCGAGCTGCCTGAAGGTTTTCTGCCAAGCGTCGTCATCGCTTCCGATACGCGTTACGGCGACTACCAGAGCAACGCGGCCATGACGCTGGCCAAGCAGCTCAAGACGAATCCCCGCGCTCTTGCCGAGCAAATCAAGGCGGCGCTTCAGGTGGAGGATCTGTGTGAGAAAATCACCGTGGACGGCCCCGGCTTCCTCAATTTCACACTCAGCGCCGCAGCGCTTGCGCAAAGGCTTGCCGTGATCGTCAAAGATGACCATGTCGGCGTACCGCAGGTCGAACAGGCGCGGCGCATCGTCGTGGACTTCTCCGCGCCGAACATCGCCAAGCCGATGCATGTCGGGCACATTCGCAGCACCTTCATTGGCGACTCGCTGGCACGCATCGCCCGCTTCATCGGCCACCACGTCATCACCGACAACCACATTGGCGACTGGGGCACGCAGTTCGGCATGATCCTGCATGGCTGGAAGACCATCCTCAATCATGAGGCGCTCGACAAAGACCCGATCCAGGAACTTGTGCGCGTTTACAAAGCGGTGAACGCGCAGACGAAGGCTGACGAGGCTGTGCTGACCACCTGCCGCACCGAACTGGTGAAGCTCCAGCAGGGCGATCCTGACAACATGGAGATCTGGACGCGCTGCGTGGCGCTGTCGCTGGAGCAATTGCGCCAGATTTACGGCAAGCTCGACATCCACTTCGACCACTACCTCGGCGAAAGCGCCTACAACGACAAACTCGCGCCGCTCGTCGAGCATCTGCTCACCAGCGGCATTGCGGAGATCAGCGATGGCGCCACCTGCGTGTTCTTCCGCGACGTTCCAGAGCTTGCCGACAAGCCCTGCCTCATCCGCAAGAGCGACGGCGGCTTCCTTTACGCCACCACCGACCTCGCGACGATCGACCACCGCATCGACGAGTGGAAGGCGGATGAAATCTGGTATGTCGTCGGTGCGCCGCAGGAACTGCATTTCCGCCAGCTCTTCCAAGTCGCGAAAAAGCGCGGCCAGACCACGCGCATGCAGCACATTGCCTTCGGCAGCATCCTTGGACAGGACGGCAAGATGTTCAAAACACGCTCCGGCGAGAGCGTGGGCCTACTCGAAGTGCTGGACGAGGCCATCGAACGCGCCGCCGCCGTTGTCGCCGAACGTGAAGGGCTTACCGATCTGGAGAAAATCCAGATCGCCGAAGTCATCGGCACCGGAGCGGTGAAATACGCCGAGCTGAGCCAGCACCGCATGACCGACTACAAGTTCAGTTGGGACAAGATGCTCGCGCTGCAAGGCAACACCGCGCCCTACCTCATCAACGCCTACGTCCGCACCAAGAGCATCTTCCGCAAGCTGGATGGCGAGGTCACGCTAACGCCCGATTTGACCATCACGGAGCCTGCCGAACGCGCCCTGGCCCTCAAACTGGCCCAACTCGCCGAAATCACGCATGACGTGCTTATCGACTTCCGCCCGAACTTGCTCGCCAGCTATCTCTACGAACTCGCCGACACCTACCACAGCTTCTACGAAGCCTGCAACGTGCTGCGTTCGGAAGGAGCCGTGCGTAACACACGTCTGACGCTTTGCGAAGCCACCAGCCGTGTGTTGAAGACCGGCCTCGGCCTGCTCGGCATCCAGACGACGGAGCGGATGTGAGCCGTTTCAAAACCGCGCCCGCAAATAGGTGCCGATGACGGACGGCGGTTCTCGCTCCTGACGACTGGCCAGAAACAGTACCGCGCTGGTTTTCTCCTGCCTCCAGATCTCCAAGCAACCCCAGATCCACCCTTCATCCGCGCCTGCTGGCACAACGGTCAGCAGCACGATGAAACCGATTCACGCAAACTTGGTCATGACAACATGACACCGCCATTGGGCTGCCATGTCCTGAAACTTTGCAGCGGCATTCTTGTCGCCAACTCCGTGACTCTTGCAAAAGCGCGTGAGCACCGTCCGATGCGAGGAATCGCTGGCACATTCGACATTCGTCATTCATTCATTCGCCCTTCCCCATGGTCCCTCTCCTCGACGTCAACGCCCAGAACCACCCGCTCGAATCCGAACTCCAGGCAGCCTTCACTCAGGTGCTCAAGCATGGCCGGTTCATCATGGGGCCGGAGTTGGAGACGTTTGAGGCGGAGATCGCGGCCATGGTCGGTGTGAAGCACGCGCTGTCGGTATCTTCCGGCACGGACGCGTTGCTGCTGGCGCTCATGGCACTGGACATCAAACCGGGTGACGAGGTGCTGTGCCCTGCGTTCACGTTTTTCGCCACAGCGGGAGCCGTTTCGCGACTGGGAGCCGTGCCGGTGTTCACCGACATTTGCCCGATCTGCTTCAACCTGGACGTGAACGACGCGCGGAAGAAAATGACCGCCAAAACAAAGGCGATCATCCCGGTGCATCTGTTCGGTCAGTGCGCGGACATGGACCCGATCCTCGCCCTGGCGAAGGAACACGGCCTCAAGGTGGTCGAGGACGCGGCGCAGTCGATCGGCGCGAAGTACAAAGGCCGCGACAGCGGCACGATGGGTGAGTTCGGCACCTACAGCTTCTTCCCGAGCAAAAACCTCGGCGGATTCGGCGACGGCGGCATGCTGGTGACGAATGACGACGCGCTGGCCGAGTACGCCCGCGTGCTGCGCGTGCATGGCGGCAAGCCGAAGTACTATCATCACTACGTCGGCGCGAATTTCCGCATGGACACACTGCAATGCGCCCTGCTGAGCGTCAAAGTGAAGCGCTACGCGCAATACACCGCCGACCGTCAGCGCAACGCGGCCCATTACATCGTGGAACTGTCCAAACTGCCTGGTGTGGTGCAGGCCGATCCTGCGCACTGCAAATGCGTGAGCACGCAGGACACCTGGCTGTCTGCGCAGAACGCCAAGATCGTACTCCCGGTCGGTTACGCACACAACGATCACATCTGGAACCAGTTCACGCTGCGTGTGCTCGACGGCAAACGTGACTCTCTGCGCGACCATCTCGTGGCGAAGAAGATCGGCTGCGACATCTATTACCCCGTCACGCTGGATCAGCAGAAGTGCTTTGCGAATCTGCCCGCCAGCTCACTCAGCGGCTGCGATGTCTCGCACCGTGTCGCGGGCGAGGTGCTGAGCATGCCGATCTACGGTGAACTTAACGAAGCGCAGCGGAATGAAGTGATCGCGGCGATGGCGGAGTGGCTGTGAGGAGCGCGGATTTTTAATCCGCAGCACACCGTTTGCTGATTAGCAGGCTTCAGACCAGCAAGACTGTGCCCGGGGCTTGACGCTGCTGCTGCGGACTGAAAGTCCGCACTCCGTCACGGCTTTGGTCCGCTGGCGCAAGTGCTATGCGAATCTGCCCGCCAGCTCACTCAGCGGCTGCGATGTCTCGCAGCGGGTGGCTAAGGAGGTGGTGAGCATCTCGATTTACGGTGAACTCAACAAAGCGCAGCGCCAGGAAGTGATCGCGGCGATGGCGGAGTGGCTGTGAGAAGCGCGGATTTTTAATCCGCAGCACACCGTTTGCTGATCAGCAGGCTTCAGACCAGCTAGACGCTAGACTGCGCGGGGCTTGACGCTGCTGCTGCGGACTGCAAGTCCGCACTCCGTCACGGCTTTGGTGCCGCAGGCGCAGGAGCCGCTGGCGGTGGTGGTGCTGCGGATGGAAGCGAGGAAACCGGTGCAGAAGGTGCTGGAACTGCGGGAGCTGGAGTCGGGGCCGGCGCGGCAGGCGTTGGCGCGGGCTGCGGAGCAGCAGCCGGTGCAGGAGTCGGAACGGCAGCGGGCAGGGTCGCCGCAGGCGGCGGCGTGAGCATGGCCGGAGGGGCGATGGTGGCACCAATACCGCTTTCCGCAGGCTTCAGATTGATCTTCGGCATGCCGGGGATGGCCGGAACGGCAGCGGGTTTTGGCTCGACCTTCGGTGCTGGCGGCGGATCGACTTCCTTGGTCGGCAGCGAGGCGGCGATCCAGCCAAGGCGGTCCTGGCTGACGCTTTGGAATTCGGCCATGTCGGGGAACTTCACGGCGAGGTCTTCATAGGCTTTTTTGGCCTCTTCCTGCTTGCCGTCGGCCCAGAGCAAATCGCCAAGGCGAACCTGGGCGAGTGGAGCGGCTTCGTGGGAGGCGAACTCATTCACGACGCGCTCAAAGATGGCCTGCGCCTCCTTGCGTTCGGCCATGGCGTCGAGCTTGGTGCCGAGACCGAGCAGCGTGTGAACGAACAAGGGATGCGAGCTATTTTTGCTGGTGAATTCCTTCAGCGCATCGACGGCGGAGGTTTTTTTGTTCTGATCCCAGAGCAGGTCAGCCTTCAGAAGCAACGCATTGGCAGCGGCGTTGGTGCCTGCGAAACGCGAGATGACAAGATCGCAGTCCTCGATGGTCTTCGCGCTCGTGAATGCCTCGGCAGCCTCATTGGCTTGGAGGATGCTATGACGGCGGATGAAGCCAAAGGCGATGATGGCGATCACCACGAAGGCAAACAGCCAGACGAGCTTGCGGAAGTTGTCCTCCAGAAATTTTTCCGCGCCGGTGGCTGGGATTTCTTGGGAGATGGAGTCGAGTTGTGACATGAGAGGAGGTTGTGAGTTGAAATGAGCCGCAGGCTCAGAAGATGACGAATGACTAAATCAGAATGACGAATGAAGGCCGAAGCTCAAATGACAAAAGGAGAGGGCGCTCTCACAGCGACCGAAAGGCTTAACTTTCGTCATTGCGAAGCTCACGCCCCCACTTTGGCACGGGCCTCGTCGGCCAGCGCGGTGGAGAGGTAACGCTCGCCAGTGGAGCAGGCGATGGTAACGATGAGTTTGCCGGCGTTTTCAGAGCGCTTGGCGATCTCGATGGCGGCGCAGACGTTCGCACCGGTGCTGATACCGACGAGGATGCCCTCCTCCTTGGCAATACGGCGCGCCATGGCGAATGCGTCATCGTTGCTGACCTTAATGCATTCAGTGATCTGCGGATGACCGGCAGAATCCTTCAAGTGAAGGTTGGCGGGAACGAATCCGGCACCTGTGCCCTGAATCTTGTGCGGTCCGGGCTGCACGGGCTGACCGGCGAGGGTCTGATTGATGACCGGGGATGCTTCGGGCTCGACGGCGATGGCCTGGAAGCTCGGCTTGCGTGGTTTGAGCACTTCCGTCACGCCGGTGATCGTGCCACCCGTGCCGACGGAGGCCACGAGGATGTCGATCTTGCCATCGGTGTCGGCCCACAGCTCTTCGGCGGTGGTCTTCATGTGAACGGCGGGATTGGCAGGATTTTCAAACTGCTGCGGCATCCAGGCGTTCGGGGTACTGGCGACGAGTTCGGTGGCCTTCGCGATGGCACCTTTCATGCCCTGTGCCCCGGGAGTGAGCACGAGATCGGCTCCCAGCAGTGCCAGCAGCGTCCGGCGCTCCAGGGACATCGTCTCCGGCATCGTCAGGATGAGCTTGTAGCCCTTCGCAGCGGCGACAAACGCGAGCGCGATGCCGGTGTTGCCGCTGGTCGGTTCAATGATGACCGTATCCGCTTTCAAAATGCCACGCTTCTCAGCGTCCTCGATCATGGCCATGCCGATACGATCCTTCACGCTGCCGAGCGGATTGAAGAACTCACACTTCAAAGCAATGGTGGCGTTGAGGCCGGCAGTGACTTTGTTGAGTTTCACCAGCGGCGTTTTACCGACGGTTTCGACGATGTTGTTGTAGATGCCCATGTGCGTGTGCGGTTGAAGGTTGATGACGCTGGTTGGCCGTTTTTGACGGGGGTTCCGAAATCAATGCTGGGAGCAGAATTCTTCGAAGCGGTCCATGCCGGCGTTGATGACATCAAGGCCGGTAGCGTAGCTGAAACGGATGGTGTGCTCGGCACCGAAGGCTAGGCCAGGAACAACGGAGACTTTCTGCTTGCTGAGGAGCTTCTCGCAGAAGTTCACGCTCTTCATCTGCATCGGCTCGATATCGACGAGGAAGTAGAAAGCGCCCATCGGCTCGACGACGCGGACGTTCTTGATGTTGCTCAGGCGGCCGAGCATGTATTGGCGGCGCACGTCGAATTCGTCACGCATGTCGCCGACGATCTGCTGATCCATCTGCAAGGCGGCCAGTGCGCCGTATTGGGCAAAGGTGGTCGGATTGCTGGTGGTGTGGCTCTGGATGGTGTCGATAGCGTCAGCGATCTTCTTGGGAGCAGCGGTGTAGCCAAGGCGCCAGCCAGTCATCGCATAGGCTTTCGAGAAGCCGTTGATGGTGATGGTGTGGTCGTAAATGTCCTTGCCCAGGGAAGCGATGCTGACGTGCTCATGGCCGCCATAGACGAGCTTTTCGTAGATTTCGTCGGAAAGGATGACGATGCCTTCGCCCACGGCGATTTCGGCCAGCGCCAGAAGTTCGGCCTTGGTGTACACTGAACCGGTCGGATTGCCGGGGGTGTTCAAGATGATCATCTTGGTCATCGGGGACATGGCGTCCTCGAACTCATCCGGGGTCAGCTTCCAGCCATTTTCAAGTTTCGTTTCAACGATGACCGGGATACCGCCGACCAAGCGCACCATTTCAGGGTAGCTGGTCCAGTAGGGCGCAGGAATGATCACTTCATCGCCCGGATTCACGCAGGCGAGGATGGCGTTGTAGCAGGAGTGCTTAGCACCGCAGTTCACGCTGATCTGGGAAGGATCATACTGCACGTTGTTCTCCACCATGAGCTTAGCCGCCAGAGCCTCGCGCAATTCGAGGATGCCATTGCTCTCGGTGTAGCGGGTTTTACCGGTGTTGAGCGCCTCAATGGCGGCAGCGATGATCGGGGCAGGCGTGTTGAAGTCAGGCTCACCGGCTCCGAAGCTCAGCACGTCCACACCCTGCTTCTTGAGCGCCTTCGCCTGGCTGGTGATGGACAGAGTCATTGAAGGGGCGACTTCGGCGATGTTTTTGGCGATAAAATCCATGGTCTGAGAATGATTGGGCGGGTGAAAAAACAGGGGGCCGCCTATAAAAGAGGGCGCGGGAAGTTTGTCAATCAATCGTCCGGTCGTGGGCGAGCTGGGATCATGCCGAAAGACGAAATCCGAATAACGCCTGAATATCGAAGCCAAAATGTCACAGAATCCATGAAGCGGCCCTCCTTGAATTTGCCCATGGTCATCCAGGGTTATTTCGTCATTCGGATTTACTCATTCGTCATTTGGAGGCATCGCTATCCTACACATGCCACAAGAACACCCACCCGCCTCCCGCCCCCGCCAACCTGCCGTCCCCATCCGAGGCATGGCACTGGATGTCCTCGGCGAGTGGTCCGGCGGAGAGCGCTTCGCCGCCGATCTCATGGATCACCTCCAGCGCGACAACAGCCTCAGCCTACCCGACGCCGCCTTCCTGCGCGACATCGTCCTGACGACCCTGCGGAATCTCTCCCTGCTCGACCACTGGATCGCCGTGATCACCGAGGACAAGCACCTCGACCACCGCAGCCGCTGGGGCCTGCGCATCGGCCTCTGCCAGGTGTTGATCCTCAAAGTCTCCGAATATGCTGCCGTGAACGAAACCGTGGCCGCCACCGGGCGCGCCCGCAGCCTGATCAATGCCGTCCTGCGCCGTGCCTGCCGCGAATCCGCCGAGCTGCTGGCCATGGTTGAGGGCCTGCCGCTCGAAACCCGCACCTCGCACCCCAAATGGCTCATCGAGCACTGGCTCGGCCTGTTCGGCGAGGCCAAAACGACCGCGCTTTGCGATTGGAATCAAGTCCCCGCCCCGATCTGCGCCCGCATCAATCGCCTCTACCCGCACCTGGACGCTCCGCCGGAGGATTTCATCGTCTGTGATCACCTTCCGCGTGAAGAATTGAGCGTCGGCAAGGTGTACATGCAGGATCCCAGTACCGCCATCGCCCCGCGCCTACTCGCTCCGCAGCCCGGCCACCGAGTTCTCGATGCCTGCGCCGCTCCCGGTGGCAAAACCGCCCTGCTCGCCCAGCTCATGGAAAACCAGGGCGAAATCATCGCCTGTGATGTTTCTCCAGGCCGTTTGCGTCGTCTCGACGGCAATTTGCACCGCCTCCACGTCGCCAACGCCCGCATCGAAGAACACGACTGGTCAGACCCGCAAATCCCCGCCTTCGCCAAGCCCGGCTTCGACCGCATCCTGCTCGACGTGCCCTGCTCCAACACTGGCGTCATGCGCCGCCGCGTCGATGTACGCTGGCGTTTGCAGCCCGATGACATCACCGCGCAGGTGCAAACCCAAACACAGCTCCTCAAAAACTGCCTCCGCGTCCTCAAACCCGGTGGCATCCTCGTTTACAGCACCTGCAGCATCGAACCCGCCGAAAACGAGCAACTCGTCGCCAGCGTCCTCGAATCCACCCCCGGCTTCGAACCCGTCAAACTCCGCCACAGCTTCCCGCCCGACGATCAAATGGACGGTGCCTTTGCAGCGGCGATCCGGCGCGGCGGTTGTTGAAGCGTGGAGTCAATGCCTCCAGCCGCCGCCGTCACTTCCCGTCAGCGACACCTCGCCATAATCAGGTATGCCTTCGGCATCGCTATCCGCCTCCAGGGACTGGTCGGCACCGCCATGGCGTAGAGGTTATTCACCTCCTCGTAGTCGGTGAAGTGATTGTCATCACTGTCAGCGTTCCGCGCCTGCGTGCCAGCCGTCAGCACCGCGCCGTCTTTGAGACCGTAAGAGTCAGAGTCTGCCTCATGAGTCGCAGGGTTGGAGTTCAAAGCGGTGTCCAAGAGGCTAAGCCACTCGCTGAGGTTCCATTGCTGCAATCGCATCAACACGATGCAGATAAAAAGGGCCAAGCATGTGACCTTGGTGGTCGATTTGGAAAGTGGCCGCGTGCTGTGGGTGGGCAAAGGCCGAGGCAAGGAGGCGCAGGCTTACAACGAACCGCTTTCCAAAGCCTACTACCTCAAAGAAGATCTGTGCGCACTTGTTGCCTCAAAAGTAAATGACACCGGGGAGGGCGCGGGAGGAAGGGATCGTTGCCTCAGAAGTGATGACACCGAGGGTTAGGCGTTCAGTGTTGCTGCTGCGTGCACGCAATGCAAGGAGCCCGTAGGGCGACTGG
>JAPLUL010000098.1:0-43067 GCA_026397635.1 Verrucomicrobiota bacterium
CGTGCCGCTGGGCCGCTTCGGCACCACCGCGGAGATCGCCCATGTGGCGTTGTTTCTCTGCTCGCCAATGGCCTCGTATGTCACTGGTCAAACGATCGAAGTGAACGGAGGCTGGCGCGGATGAGAGCCGCAGCGCTTCAAGTGAGCGCGGATGAAGCCATCGCCGCCATCCCCTGCGGCGCAACGGTTGCCGTGGGTGGTTTCGTCGGCGCAGGACATCCAGAGATGCTCACATCGGCTCTGGAGCGTCGGTTTTTGCGATCCGGCACGCCAAATAACCTCACACTCTACTACTGCGCTGGGCAGGGAGATCGTGCTGAGCGCGGCTTGAACCATCTCGCGCACCAGGGGCTGATCAAACGCGTCATCGGCGGGCATTGGAACCTAGCGCCGAAGCTGGGAGCGCTGGCACTGGCGAACGAAATCGAGGCCTACAACTTCCCGCAAGGCGTGCTCAGTGTATTGCTGCGCGAGATCGCGGCGAAGCGACCTGGACTCATCACGCAGGTCGGTTTGAATACCTTCATTGATGCCGTGCAGAGCGGTGGTCGCATGAACGCGCGCACCACGGAGCCGCTGGTGGAGCGCATCGAGCTGGATGGGCAAACTTGGCTGCGCTACAAGCCCCTGCCCATCCACGTTGGCCTCATTCGTGCCACCACGGCGGATGCGCGTGGGAATCTGAGCATGGAGCGCGAAGGTTTGATCGGCGAGGTGCTGCCCATCGCGCAAGCGGCGAAGAATCACGGCGGCATCGTCATCGCGCAGGTGGAGAAGGTGGTGGATTCCATTTCTGACCCGAAGTCCATACGCGTGCCCGGCATCTTGGTGGATTACATCGTCGTCAGCGGTGGTGCACAGCATGATCAGACCTTTGGCGTGTCGTTTGACGAGTCCTTGGTCACTTCTCGCAGCGATGAGTTTACCTTGCCGACGATGGGTTTCTCCGAGCGCAAAATCATCGGCCAGCGCGCGCTGAAAGAGATCCGTGCAGGCGACATCGTGAACCTCGGCATCGGCCTGCCCGAAAGCGTGGCCATGGTCGCGGCAGAAACGGGGCGCTTGAAGGATTTCACGCTCACCGTCGAGAGCGGTCCCACCGGTGGCGTGCCTGCCTCGGGCCTCAGCTTTGGTTGCAGCCACTTCCCGGAGGCGATCATCGACCAGCCCGCGCAATTTGACTTCTACGACGGCGGCGGCATCGACATCGCCGTGCTCGGCGCGGTGGAGGTGGATGCAGAAGGCAGCGTGAACGTCACCAGCTTCGCTGGGCGTTTCGCCGGCGTCGGCGGCTTCGTGAACATCGCCCAAAGCGCGCGGCGGCTCGTGTTTTGCCTCACTTTGCGTGCCGGAGATCTTGATGTCGCAGTCGAAGCCGGTCAGCTCAAGATTGCTAACGAGGGGCGTCATCCCAAGTTCGTGCGCAGCATTCAGCACGTCTGCTTCCATGGTCCCACGGCACTGAAGCGCGGACAGGAAGTCTTCTATGTTACGGAGCGCGCCGTCTTTGCCCTCACGCCACAAGGGCTGCAACTCACCGAACTGGCCCCTGGCGTGGACTTGCAAACGCAGGTTCTCGATCAGATGGAATTCACGCCCGTCATCACCTCGACAACAACGATGCCCGCAGACTGTTTCGCTACGCCCTCATGATCTACTCCACCCCTGTTCACATTGTTGATGCTCGCCGTTCGCCCATAGGTCGTCTGGGCGGCGGTCTGCGCTCGCTTTCGGCCGCTGATCTCGCCCTGCCTGTTGCACGGGCCATCGTGCCGGAGTCGCTGAAGCCTGCCATCCGTCAAGTCATCCTCGGTCAGGTGCTCACTGCGGGTTCTGGCATGAATGTGGCGCGTCAGCTCGGTCTGCGTGTCGGTTTGCCGCAGAGCGTGCCTGCGTTTGTCACGAGCATGGTCTGCGGCTCTGGCATGAAGGCCGTAGCGCTCGCGGCTGATGCCATCGCTTCCGGCGAAGCCGCGCTCGTGCTCACCGGCGGTGTCGAATCCATGAGCCGCGCCCCACATTACGCCACCGATCTGCGCAGCGGCTGCAAACTAGGCGACAGCACACTCGTGGATGCCATCCTGACCGACGGACTGACCGATCCCGTTCTCAAACTCGGCATGGGCGAGACTGCCGAACGCATCGCCGAGACTTGTGGCATTCCCCGTGCAGAACAAGATGCCTTCGCCCTCCTCAGCCAGCAACGCGCCGCGGCCAATCGCGATGCCTTTCAGCGCGAGATCGTGCCCATCGAAGCTAGTGAAGGCCTCGTGCAGCACGATGAACATCCGCGTGCCGACACCACGCTCGAAAAGCTCGCCAAACTCAAGCCCGTCTTCCGCAAAGACGGCAGCGTGACCGCAGGCAATGCCTCCGGCGTTAATGATGGAGCTGCGCTGCTCGTGCTGGCTTCCGCCTCCGCCATCGCTGAGCACCATTTGCCATCCCGCGCCCGCATCATCGCCAGCACCGCCGTCGGCTGTGATCCCGCCACGATGGGCCTCGGCCCCGTTCATGCCATTCGTCGTCTGTGTGAGGAAACCGGCTGGAAACTCGGAGAAGTGGACGCTGTGGAGATCAACGAAGCCTTCGCCGCCCAAGCGCTCGCCTGCGCCCAGCAACTCGGTCTTGATCCGAACAAGCTGAATCAACGCGGCGGTGCTATCGCGCTCGGTCATCCCATCGGAGCCAGTGGGGCGCGTGTCCTCGTCACCCTGCTTCACCTCATGGAAGACCTGAACCTGCATCGCGGCATCGCCAGCCTCTGCATCGGCGGTGGCATGGGCATCGCCATGGCGCTTGAGCGGGACAGATGAGAAGTCTGCAGGAGTAGGTGCGCGTTGCCCGAAAAGCCTCACTTTAAAGAAAGATCAGTTGCTCCACGGCCACTCATTTGTCCCCTTCTCGGGTGTCTCTCACCCTCATCCTCACTCATCCCGGCGGCGCTCATAAGGACGAATTCCTTGCCTGCTGTCTCCTCGCTGCCTTGCACCGCGTGCCCATCGTGCGCCGTGAACCCTCTGAGACCGATCTCGCTGATCCGACCATCGCCGTGGTCGATGTCGGTGGCCAGCATGCCCCCGAGCGGAATAACTTCGATCATCATCAGTTTCCAGCCGACCACCCGCCGATCTGTGCGTTGAGTCTCGTACTGCAGCACCTCGGCGTCTATGCAGACGCCCGCCAGTTCTGTGACTGGCTGGAGCCTGCCGAATGGTTCGACACTCGCGGCCCCAACGTCACCTCCAAGTGGCTCGGCGTGGATCGCGGGACGATGAACAAACTGACCTCCCCCATCGACATCACCCTCCTGCGTCGTTTCGCCAAGGCCAAGTTTCTGGAACCCGGCGAGCCCCTGTGGGAAATCCTCAGCTACATCGGCCAAGATACCCTGGAATACCTGCGCGACCTGCGTGCAAACATCGACTTCGTCGCACAGCACGCCGAATTCTGGAACATGGATGGACCTGAAATCCTCTTTCTCCCACGTACCGATCCCCTGCGTGACGACCCCTCTGCCGGCATCGACCGCTACCTCGAAAGCACCGGCAAGAGCCGCAGCATCGCCGCGCTCATCTACCCCGACCGCCGAGGGGCTGGCTATGGTCTCTCACGTCACAACGACGACCCGCGCTATGATTTCACCCGCATCCAAAATGAACCAGACGTCCACTTCGCCCACGCACGCGGTTTCATCGCCAAAACCTCGGCCGTGGAGATCGCGCGCGTGAAGCAGTTGCTCGCACTGGCCAGGGTTTAGCTGCACCAACGCATGATGGCACCCTGGCTGACCAATCAGCATCAAGGTCTGAAGGGCGTCAGTTGCGGCGCGGATGCTCTAATCCAGGCTGGATTGGCTCTATTCTTCGTCTTCATCTCGGCTGCCATTGATGCTGCGCTTGTTCTTCACGGCTGAGATGTTGCGGTGCACCCAGACGCTCTGAACCATGCCCATGAGGAAGAGGGTGACGACGACGAAGGTGCCGCCGTAGCTGACGAAGGGCATGGGCAGACCGATGACGGGGAGCATGACCAGATTCATGCCGGCATTCTGAAAGGTATGGACGAAGAACATGGCCACCACACCGACGACGATGAGCCGCCCGAGTT
This sequence comes from Verrucomicrobiota bacterium, assembly GCA_026397635.1. Taxonomy (GTDB): domain Bacteria; phylum Verrucomicrobiota; class Verrucomicrobiia; order Verrucomicrobiales; family Verrucomicrobiaceae; genus Prosthecobacter. Next base: position 4,111 of record JAPLUL010000098.1, read on the forward strand.
GGTCGCGGGCGCAGAAGGCGACGAAGATGCCCTGCAATAAAAGCAGGGCCATGCCGGAAAGCACGAGCACGGAGCCGCGAAAACCGAACTCCTCAGCGATGACGCCGAAGATGAAGTCGTTGATGGACTCGTGGGGGAAGAAGGTGCGGTGGATGGAGGCTTGATCCGGGACTTTTTTGGACTCCGGCCCCTTCCCTTCCAATCCTCCAGTAGAGACGGCGATTTGCAGGTGCTTGGCCACCCAGCCCTCGTTTTGCAGGTCCACCTTGTCCAGCTGGTTGGTCATCATGTACCAGGTGGAGTTGATGCGGGCCTGCTGGTAGGGCTTGAGGGCAAAAACATACACCAGCGGCACGAAACTGGCGACGCAGAGCACCAGGGTGATGAGGTAGCGCAGCGGGATGCTGCCGATGAGCATCATGGACAAGAAGACCGGACCCCACACGAGGCCAGAGCCCAAGTCTTCCTTGATGACCATGATGGCGGGCACCCCGGCAACCATGCCAGCTAGCATGATGCGCAGCCAGGGACGGCGGAAGACGGGCAGCAGACGTGGCAGCTCGCCAAAGATGACGGCGAGGATGAGGATGCCGGACATGATGGCAAACTGGGAGGGCTGGATCATCATGCCGCCGACACGAATCCAGGCTTTGTTCCCACCGATCTCCACCCCGATGAGCAGCACAGCGACGAGGCCGCCGATGCCAGCCAGATACATGGGTAGGCAGGCCCAGCGGATCCATTTGTAGTCAAGCAACGAGGCGGCAAAGAAGAACGGCAGGCCCATGAAGACCCAGCGAATCTGGTTCAGCACGAGCAGCCAGTTCATGCCGAGGAATTTTTTGAATAGAGGAGTCATGGAGGCAGGAAAAGAGGATCAAGGATGAGGCGGGCGCATCCTAATGACGAAATCTGAATGAGAAATGACGAACTTAACCACCCAACGGCGGTTCATTCCGCATTCGGGGATTGGGAGTCCGTTGGTTATAGTTTTAGCCCGGACGATGATCAAAGCCAAAAAGAGGCGGGCTGAGATTGGTGCGAGTTGAAACAGACGCTTCAGTGGCAACCACCACGCTGCCGAGATCGCTCGCCCACCCCAGCTTAGATTCCATTGAAAGCAAAAGGGCCATGCTGAAGCATGGCCCTCGTGAGGAGTCTGTGGGAGACGAACTGGGATTTCCCGCACTTCGCAGGCTTAGACGGTGCCGAAGATGGTCTTGCCAGTGCTGCGGAGGTCTTCGCAGGACACTTTCATGCGCTCGCAGAGACTCTGCTCGCCTTTCTTGAGGTAGCCGCGTGGGTCGTAGGCTTTTTTGTCGCCAACTTCGCCGTCGATCTTGAGGACGCCGCTGTAGTTCTTCATCATGTGGTCCACAATGGGGCGAGTGAAAGCGTACTGAGTGTCGGTGTCGATGTTCATCTTGATGACACCGTAGTCGAGGGTCTCGCGGATTTCCTCCAAAGGAGTGCCGCTGCCGCCATGGAAGACGAGGTCCATCTCTGCAGCCGCGCCATACTTGGCGGTGACGGCAGCCTGGCCGTCCTTGAGAATGGTGGGTTTGAGTTTGACCGCGCCAGGCTTGTAGGCGCCATGCACATTGCCAAAGGTGGCGGCAAACATGAAGCGACCGACGCCATTGAGGGTCTCATACACGGCCAGCATGTCTTCGGGGGTGGTGTAGAGCTTGTCGTTGGCGACACCAGAGGTGTCGTGCCCGTCTTCCTCACCACCGACGACGCCAGCTTCGATTTCGAGAATGATGTCGAGCGCGGCGCATTGTTGGAGGAGGTCTTTGGAGACCTTCATGTTCTCCTCAAGCGGTAGCTCGGAGCCGTCGAACATGTGGCTGTTGAAAAGATTGCCTTTGCCAGCAGCACGGCGGGCGGCGGTGGCGGCAAGGAGGGGTTTGAGGAACTTCTCGACGTTCTTGGGGTGGCAGTGGTCCGTGTGCAGGGCCACGAGGACCTGGTAGCGCTCCGCTAGGAGATGTACGGCCTCGGCAAGAACAATGGCACCGAGGGCCATGTCCTTCACAGAGGTGCCGGAAGCAAACTCACCCCCACCGGTGGAAACCTGAATGATGCCGTCGGAATTGGACTCCGCAAAGGCCTTAAGCGCACCGTTGATCGTGGGGAGGGAAGTCACATTGATCGCCGGATAAGCATAACCACCTTTTTGGGCGGCATCGAGCATGGCACGGTATTGAGCGGGGGTAGCGACGGGCATCTTGGGGTAGGTGTGTGTTTGGGATTTGAATTTGGGATGGGAGCAAGAATCGGGCCGGGTGCAAGGAAGGCTTCGCCTTCGATGTGCCAGGTTCGATGTTCGAAGGGCGCGTTTGGCGGGAAGCTCATGCACACTCGCAGGTTGACTCCGAACCTTTAAGGTCCTTAAACTAGAAACACTTTTTTCCTGCGATGCCGCCTCTTGAAACATTCCTTTCCCCTGGCCTTCGATATGGGCTGGAACATGGCAGCCTGACCTGCTGGATCATCTGCGGCGTGCTGGCGCTGCTGTCCATCACCAGTTGGGCGGTGATCCTGAGCAAGCTGGTGCTGCTTTCCCGTGTGCAACGCGCGAACCTTTCCTTCTTGCGGGAGTTTCGTGAGAGCAATCATCCGCTGGAGATGTTTCAAAAGCGCGAGCATCACGAGTTCGCCGCGTTTTATCATATTTACCACGCCGCCTGTCGTGAGCTGTCATGGTATCTTCTGGGAGAGGACGAGCCGGGGGACAAATTTGCGGTGCGGTTGCAGGGGGCGGGGCGTATCACTCCATCCCAAATGAGCGCTGTACAAAACGCCATAGAACGCAGCGTGGCCGAAGCGGCGCTGAGACTAGAGGAGCGCATGGGATGGGCGGCCACAGCTTTGAGCGCTGCCCCTCTGCTGGGCCTGTTGGGGACGGTGTGGGGCCTACTGGATGCGTTTAGTTCCATGACCAACACTGACGCGACCCTTGCTGCGCTGGCACCTGGCGTGACGACCGCACTCGTGACCACCGTTCTGGGCCTGCTGGTAGCATGTCCGAGCCTGCTGGGCTACAACGGGCTGGTGAACCGCATCCGCGGCATGGTGGTGCGGCTGGATAATTTCGCCAGCGAGCTCAGTGCGGCGTTGGACCGCGCATTTGTAGATCATCGCTTCACCAACGAGACGCTGCCCAGCATGGGCTCGCTGGGCGCGCCAAGCATGCCGACCTTTAGCGGTGTGGGCGCAGGTCCGTTGCACGTCACCGCCCCGCGCGCATGAAACGCATCTCCAACCAACGTCAGCTGCGCCTGATCAACGAGATCAGTATCACTCCGTTCCTGGATGTGGTGCTGGTTTTGCTGTTCGTCTTTGTACTGGCCGCGCCGTTGATGAAAACCAATCCCGCATGGCTTCCAGCCGCCCCATCATCCGCACCTTCCGCCACCGCTGCCCCATCTGAAAAAAACACGCTCCTCGTGAATCGTGATCTTTCCGTGACCCTGAACGGCGCGATGCTGGCGCGTGCCGCCCTGCCCTTTTCTTTGAAACAGATCGCCACGCACACGCCTGATGCCGGGGTGGAAGTGCGTATGCACCGCGATTTATCGGTCCAGCAGCTCGTGGAAATCATGGGAGTGCTTCAGGCAGCTGGAATTCAGAAAACCGCCGTGACGAGCCACGCGGACGATCCCTGACGCGCCATGAAACGCAGCCGACCTACCACGCTGGAGCCAATCTCGGCGTCGATGTTTCTCATCGTGACGCTGCATGTGGTCCTCGCAGGGGGCCTGTGGTGGTGCTGGCGAGACTATTCCGCCAGCCTCAAGGAGCCACGGCTCACCTGGATGAAGCCTGCGGATTTCAAATCTGCCACACTCGTGCCTGTGCCTGCTTCATCACCAGTCGTGGTGGTCACGAACGAATCAAAAGCGAAGCCCCTGTCCGTAGCCAAACCCACCCGACAGGCGGTCAAAGAAGAGCCGGTGCAAAAGGCGGTCCTCGTCGCTGCTCCACCTGAGCCGCCTCGCATGGAACCCGTGCCCAATACAACCGGGGCACCCCTTTTTGCTCCCGCCACACCAGCCCCCAAGCCTTCGGCGAACCGCAGCATCACCCTACGCCGCGTGTTTGAAAAAACACGTCCCGCAACAGCACCAGGCGCGCCCGCACCGCCAATGTCCAGCCCCACGCTTCTCGACATCGCCCGCCTCAACACCCTGCGCACTGCACCTGTGGTGGCGGCCCCTGGACTAGCGCACACGGACGAGTCGATAAATCTCGACGCCGTCGATGAGGCATTGAATGCTGCTTTTTTGACCCACTGGACCGCCCCGCCCATCACCGTGGTGCCTGCGGCACAGCGTGAGGCACGGCTAAACATCTCCATCGGACGCGACGGCACCGTGCTGAAGTCACAAATGAGCAAGTTTTCCGGCTCGCATGATCTTGACCAGTCCATCATCCAAGCCGCCGCACAGGTAAAAAAAATTTCCGTCACACTGCCTTCAACTTTTTCCAAAGAGAGCTACGATCTTGAGTTGAACTTCCTCCTGCTCCCCTGATCGCTCCGCATGAACCCACGCGCCCTCGTATTGCTCCTCACGCTCGCCTACCATGGCGCGCAGGCTGAGGAACGCGGTGGCATCTTGGGCACGCTCAAAGGATGGGTCAGAGCCATGCCTGGCCTGGGCAGTAAAAAAGCAGAAGAAACGCCCCAGAAAACCATGACGCGCATTCGCGTCACCCCGTTCACTGGCGGCACCGGGGCCAGTGCGGAGTCGGCCTTGCAGAAGGAATTGCTCGCCTCGCGTGAATTTTTCGTGGTCGGGCCAGATGAGAAGGCTGACTTCACCCTGGACGGCGCCTCCAGCGGAGGGCGGGTCAACGGTCGTCTCATCGACGTGAAGGGTAAGGAACTCTTCCGGCGCACCTACGCTGCGCCGGGCTTGGATGAAAACCTGAAGGCCTTTGCCGATGATGTGATTTTCACCATCACAGGCCGCCCCGGACTGGCCACCAGCCGCATCGTCTTTGTCAGCGACCGCTCCGGGCGCAGGCAAATCTACCTCTGCAATGCCGACGGTGGAGAGGTCAATCAAGTCACGCATGACCGGCATGGCGCGGTCTCCCCCACCCTCTCCCCGGACTCCTCTCTCGTGGCCTTCACCGGCTACAGCAGCGGTTTTCCAGTGGTGAACTTGCTAGATCTGCACGCCGGCTGGGAGCGTGGCGTCACCGACACACCCGGCACTAGTTTCGGCGCAGCTTTTTCCCCGGATGGCACCCACCTCGCCGTGGTGATGAGTTTCATCGGCAATCCGGAGATCTTCGTCAGCGATCTCAACACCAACACCGCCTCCTGCATCAGCGACTCCATCGGTGCGCCTGCCAGCCCCTCCTGGCATCCTGAGGGCAAGCAGATCGTTTTTTCGAATGACGACGGCAACGGGCCGAGGCTCAACATCGTCGAATTGCCGCAGAAAGAGGGGGGGGGCTCCCGGCTCTTCCGCTGGCGCACTGGCTACCACTTCTGTACTGACCCGGAGTGGTCGCCTGATGGGCGCCAGATCGCCTTCACCACACGCAAAGGCGGCGAGTGGGCGGTCGCCATCAAGCCTTACCCCAACGGCAGCTCACGCATCATCCAAGGCGGCGGCGCACAGCATCCTTCCTGGAGTCCAAATGGCCAGTTCATCACCTATGTGCAGCATGGCGGTCTGTTTGTGCATGAGGTGCGCAGCGGCCACCGCCGCCAGATTCTCAAAGGCTATGGCCGCATCTCTGAACCACGATGGATGAGGTGAACCACCTCGAATGACGAAATCAGAATGAGGAGTTTCCATTCCATCTCTACCCGCGTGATTGCCCGGACCTCATTCGTCACTCGGTATTCGGCATTCGTCATTTTCCCCCTCCTCTCCTCCTGTTCCAGCTTCTCATTACTGCCGCATCCCCCCGCCGAAGCCATCGTCTATGCCCTCGGGCCACGTGAGGGCCATACATCACCGCTGGGAGCGAATCTCAAACCCGCCTGCCCCGCCCTCGTCTTCGAAGGCGATGGCTTCAAGCTCTCTACTGCGCATGAAGGTGCCATCCGTGGCGTCGTCACCGAACTCGGCGGCGACAAGAAGACGCGTCTGCTCATCGCCGGTTACGCACAGCCCGACCTACCGCACGACCACGCCCGCTCCCTCTCCGAACGTCGCGCTCAGGCCGTGCGCCAGCGTTTGATCGAGCTCGAACTCGACCCCTCCAAAATTCAGACCGTCGGCTTTGGCAACGATTTCTCTCCCTCCGGCCCCTCCTCCGGCGTCGTCGTCATCTACCGACAGTAGCACCCAGAAATTTGAACTTTTTTATGGTCAAACCCGAACCCATCTCCAACCACGTTTCCGTCTGGGGCGAAGGCCCTATCTGGCACCAGGAACGCCTCCTCTACGTCGATATCGAATCGCACAAGATCCTCGCCTTCACGCCCGCCACGGGTGAGGAAAAAATCTGGAACGTCGGCCAGCGTGTCGGCACCGTCGTGCCACGTGCCCAAGGCGGCCTCGTCTGGGCCGGAGATGACGGCTTTTTCTTCCTCAATGAAGACACCGGCGTCAGCACCCCCATCGCCAATCCTGAGCCGGATCTGGCTGACAATCGCTTCAACGACGGCAAATGCGATCCCACCGGTCGTTTTTGGGCTGGCACAATCAATCTGAAGAAGCAGCCAACCGCGGCGCTCTACTGCCTTCATGCTGACCTCAGTGTGGAAAAGAAATTCTCTCCCGTTACCAACTCCAATGGCATCATCTGGAGCCGTGATGGCGGCACGATGTTCTACATCGACACACCCAGCAAAAAAATCCGCGCCTTCGACTTCGACACGGCCACTAGCGCCATCTCCAATGAGCGCGTCATCTGGGACACCAGCGCAGACACCTCCGTTCCCGATGGCATGACCATCGACAACCAGGATCGACTCTGGATCGCCTTCTGCCACGGAGCCAAGGTCGTCTGTTTCGACCCCGCCACGAAAACAGTCGAGCAGCAGATCGACTTCCCCTGCATCGAAACCACCGCCTGCGCCTTCGGTGGGCCTGATTTGCAGGATCTTTACATCACCACCGGCCTCAAGCCCGGATTGGAAGAACCTCTCGCGGGTCGTCTCTTCGTTTGCCGTCCAGGTGCCACAGGCGTGCCTTCGTCAGCCTTTGCTGGCTGATCTGATAGCGGGCCATGAAATCGCATCGCCTGAGCCAAAAAAGTGCCACCTGCGGACCAAGAACCCGCCTTGCATCCCCACCTCTCACCGCTAAAGGAACAGGGTGCGCATCATCTCCGGCACCGCAGGCGGGCTAGCCCTTGAAGTCCCGAAAACCGTCACACGACCCACCCAGGATCGTGTGCGTCAGGCTGTGTTCTCCATGCTCGGGGAACTCGTTCCTGGAGCGCATGTACTCGATCTTTTCGCCGGCACCGGAGCCATCGCCCTCGAATGCCTGAGCCGTGGGGCAGCCTCCGCCATGATGGTGGATGAAAACAAAGGCGCGTGCGACGTGATCCGCCGCAACATCGCCAAAACCAAGCTCGCCGGTGCCACGGTACGTCAAAGCGATGTTTTCCGCCTGCTCCCGCTGCTGCAACGCGATGGCAGGCAGTTCGACCTCATCTTCGCTGACCCGCCGTACACGCATTGCGATGAGGACACGGATTTCGTCGCGAAACTGCTCGCCGAAGAGGCCCTGCCTGCGCTGCTGCATGCGGAGAGCCACCTCATTCTCGAAAGTCACCACTTCAACCGCGAAACGAAAAGCTGGCCCGGCTGGGAGGTGCTAACTGACCGCAATTACGGCTCCACCCGCATCGTCTGGCTGCGCAAACTTCCGCATGGCATCGAAAGCCCTTAGCCTCACTTTCTACAATCTGGTGCTGCCCTTGGGTCTCGTCTGCATGCTGCCCGGAGCCATCGTGAAAATGCGCCGTCGCAATGGGCGCTGGCGCGATCTCGCGCAACGCATCGGTTGTTTTGACCAGGCCACGCAAAGAGCCATCAACACCTTGCCGCAGCGCGAACGCTTCTGGGTGCATGCCGTCAGCGTCGGAGAGGTCGGTGTTGCGAAAAAACTCATCACACGACTGCTCAAAACCCATGCCGACCTCGGCATCGTCCTCAGCACCACCACGCCCACCGGCCACGCGCTCGCCGCCGAGCTTGCCACGCAGCATTCAGGCAAAGTCGTGGCCATTTTCAGTCCCGTCGATCTTCCCGGCGTCGGACGACTCATGCTGGAGCGCATTCAGCCGACCCAGCTCGTGCTCGTGGAGGCCGAAGTGTGGCCGAATCTGACATCCGCCGCCGAACACCTCGGCATTCCCGTCTCTCTCGTCAACGCACGGCTTTCTCCGCGTTCCGAACGTCGCTATCGCAAATTCCGCTGCTTCGTCGGCCCTATCTTCGGCATGCTGAAACAGATCCTTGTGCAGGAAGAGGACGACATCACCCGCTGGGAAAGCTTCGGTGTCGAGCGCGACCGCATCCACCTCACCGGCAGCATCAAATACGATCCCGAAGGAGCCGCCGTCCCCGCTGCGAAGATCAATGAGCTTCACGATGTGCTGACCCAAACTGGCATCGCATCGACACAGCCCATCCTCCTCGCCGCCAGCACGCATGCAGGCGAGGAAATCGAATTCGCCCGCGTCTTCCAACGTCTGCGCGAGAAAATCCGCGACCTCGCGCTGCTCATCGTGCCGCGTCATGTCGAGCGCCGCGCTGAAATCACCGCCGCGCTCAAAACCATCGGCATTTCCCCTGCCCTACGCAGCATTTCCGGCTCACGCGTCGATTCAAACGCCCCCGTCTTCGTCATCGACACCACGGGTGAACTCGCCGCTTGGCAGCACCTCGCCACGCTGGTTGTCGTTGGCAAGAGTTTCCTCGCTGAAGGCGGCCAAAACCCCGCCGAAGCCGCCTTGGCGCAGAAGCCCGTCCTTTTCGGCCCGCACATGGAGAACTTCACGCCACTCGTCGAGTTGCTGCTCAAAAAAGGCGGCGCACAGCAGGTCGCGGACTTTGATGCACTGACCGCCGCCTGCCTAGCCTTGCTGCAAGACAAAACGAAAGCCGCCCGCATGGCTCAGGCGGGCCACCAGGCGCTGAAAGCGCACGAAGGTGCCACGCAACGCAGCGCGGCACGCCTGCTGAAAAATCTCCCCGAGTGAAAAGTGTCGCCTGCAACAGCACCCCATCTGACATCTAACTTCTAACGTCTTACCTGTTCCTTCATGAGTTTTCCAACAGGCTACTGAGAGCGGCAAACATTCCCGCCTAGCGGCGTAGTAAGCGCACGCCATGAACCTTCTCAGCCGCCGCTCCTTCCTCGCCACCAGCCTCAGCGCCCTCGCCTCACGTGGTTTCGCGCAGACCGATGCCCCCGCCGAGCCGGTCATCGACATCCACCAGCACATGAACTACCACCTGCGCACGGACGCGCATCTAGTGCTGCATCAAAAGGCAATGGGCGTGACGAAATCCATCATTCTGCCCGGTGGCACGATGGTCAACCGGCCCTCCACCCATGAAGGGCGCTCCAACGGCCTCGCCGCCAAATGCCTCGGCACCGCCTGGGCGCGTGACTTTGCCCAGGCGCGGCCCGAGTCTTATCTTTGGGCCTGCAATGAAGTGACGGACCTCGGCTCCGCCCCGGCTGAAATCGAAATGTGGCTCAAGCAGGGCGCGTGCATGATCGCCGAGCAAAAGTTCAAGGTGGAGTGCGACTCGCCCGAGAGCCAGAAGCTCTACGAACTGGCCGCCGCCTACAACGTGCCCATCCTTCTGCACTTCCAGCATCAAACCTACAACCTCGGCTACGACCGTTTTCACACGATGCTGACCAAGTTCCCCAAGACCGTTTTTATCGGCCATGCGCAGGCGTTTTGGGGGAATATCGACAAGAATCACGACCCGAAAGTCAACTACCCGAAGGGCAAGATCACCCCAGGAGGCCTGACGGATCGTTACCTCGCCGATTACCCGAACCTGTTTGCCGACATGTCCGCTGGCAGCGGCCTGCTGGCGCTCACGCGCGACGAGGAGCACACCACCGCCTTCTTTGACCGGCATCAGGACAAAGTCCTCTACGGTAGCGATTGCGCCGACCACTTGGGCCGCGGCCCTGGCTGCCAAGGGGCCGCCACCCTCGCCGCCATCCGCAAACTCGCCCCCAGCAAGGCCGTGGAGCGCAAAATCCTCTTCGAGAACTCAAAGAAGCTGTTCCGCTTAGCTTAAAACAGCGCTCCGGCTTCTTGCGCCCCGCGCCGTGCTCGCAATACATCAAATGGTGAACCCCGCGCTCAACGAACCTGACTCACCTTTCGATCTCGCCCTGCGTCCGGGCGACTTTGCCGAGTTCCACGGCCAAACGAAGGTCAAGGAGCAGCTACTCGTCATGGTCGAGGCCGCGAAGATGCGCGGCGAGTCGCTGGATCACGTCCTGCTCTGCGGCCCGCCCGGCTTGGGCAAGACCACGCTCGCCAATCTCATCGCCAACTCCGTCGGCACGAAGCTGCACACCACCAGCGGCCCGCAGATCGAGCGCGCGGGCGATCTCGCGGGCATCCTGACCAATCTGCAGGAGCGCGACATCCTCTTCATCGATGAAATCCACCGCCTGCATCCTAGCATCGAGGAATACCTGTATCCTGCCATTGAGGACTTCCGGCTCGACATCATCATCGACCAGGGGCCGAAAGCACGGACCATCCGGCTCGATCTGCCGCCCTTCACCCTCGTCGGTGCCACCACCCGCGCAGGAAAGCTCACCGCGCCGATGCGTTCCCGCTTCGGCATCCCAAACCGGCTCGATTACTACACCGCCGAAGAAATCCAGCACATCCTCATGCGTTCCGCCCGCCTCATGAATGTGCCCATTGAGGCCGCGGGTGCGCACGAGATCGCCCGCCGTTCACGCGGCACGCCGCGCATCGCCAATCACCTGCTGCGCTGGGTGCGTGACTTTGCGCAGGTGAAGGCGCAAAACGTCGTCACTGAGGAAGTCGCCCGGCTGGCGCTCAGCATGCGCGACATCGACGAGTCCGGCCTCGACGAAATGGACAGCCGCATCCTAGAGACCATCATCGGCAAGTTCGACGGCGGCCCCGTCGGCATGGGCAGCGTTGCCGTCGCCGTGGGCGAGGACACCAGCACCCTGGAAGACGTGCATGAGCCCTACCTCGTCATGCAAGGCTACCTCAAACGCACCCCGCGTGGCCGCGTCGCCATGCCTGCGGCCTACAAGAAGCTCGGCCTGCCACCGCCGGTCGTCGCCCAAAAGGAACTCTTTGAGTAAAGGTCATGTGGCAGGAACTCACCACCCTCTGGCAAAACATCCGCGACCCGGAGTACCTGCACCTGCTGCTGGAGCCGCTGCCGCTCTACGGGTTGGGCCTCGGGCTGGTGTTTGTGATCGTTTCTTTCGTGTTCGGGGAACTAAAGAGCCGCATGCTGGCTCTGGCGGTCATCTGTGTCTCCTGCGCCAGCGTCTGGCCTTACATCGACCTGCGGGACAAGGCCACGCCGCGCATCCTCGCCACCCGCTCCCCAGAATTCGCGCCGCTCATCCAGCAGCAAACCCAGCGGCGGAAGGACTGGTCCTGGCCCTATTACACGATGACGCTGTTTAGCGGCATCGCTCTTTTCTCCGCCAGCTCACCGAAAGGTCGGCCTGTCTTATTCCTCGTGGTTCTCTTCGGTGCGCTGCTGTTCTGGTTCAGCATCTGGCTGCATAAAAAGGAGTGCGAGGTCTATCACCGCAACATCGTGCGCTTCGTGCCGGTGCGGTGAGAACGGACTGAGTTTACAGCCCAAGTGCCAGCGGCGAGTTCCTTCGAGCCGCTCAGTCTGTCTCAGTTCGTGCCTGTTGCTTCGGCTGCCATGAGAAATCAGCGGCCCTTCACGCAGAACAAGCGCACACCGTCGGCGCACATGGCGGTGCCGTTACCGATTTCGCTCATCAGCCACTGCTCTTCGCTGAGGCCGCTTTGCAGGGCGCTGGCGTGCTCGGCGGCGAGATAACGGGCACGGTTTTCGGCTTCGCTGGTGCCTTCTGCCAACCAGGCGGCGACACGCTCGTGGATTTCGGTAATGCGGGGACGGTAGGCTGCCAAGTGGGCGGCGACGTCATGCACGGGTCCGAAGTGCGTGAGGTAGAGCGTTTTGAAGTTCGCGGCGATCAAGCGGTCCACTGATTGCACATAAGCGACGGGATCAAACTGTGGCGGAGCGGCGGGCACGGAAAGGTAATGCGTATTTTGCAGCCGCATGCCGGCTACGTCGCCAGTGAAGCAGACATCGCCGATGACAAAAGCGTGATGATGACGCGCATGACCGGGGGTATCCCAGGCAAGGACTTCGACATCTCCCAAGGTCACGCTTTGGCCGTCCTGCATGGCGATGACGCGGTCGGCAGGCGCGGGGAGCATGGGGCCCCAGAGCGCGTCCATTTGATCGCCATAGACCATGCGGGCGCTGTCCATCAAGCGTGAGGGATCAATCAAATGCCGTGCGGCGCTAGGGTGGCAGTAGATCGTGGCTCCGTTTTGCGCGAACCAGCCAGCCGATCCCGCATGGTCGAGATGGATGTGGGTGACGAAGACCTTGCGGATGGCAGATTCCATAACGCCTGCGGCCCGGATGGCCGCGCGCAGTGTTTCGAGCGTCGATCCAGGCCCCGTCTCAACCAGTGCATACTCCCCGGCACTCTCGACGAGGTAGGAGGCGATGAGGCCGGGGGTGGCTTGAAAGTGAAGGTCGAGAGTCTGGATGCGCATGAGCGGACGGTCTGTGCTCCCTCGTCAAGATTGGTCAAAAGGTCAAGTGGTGGTCAAGGAGTCCTGCCATGACCAACTTGACCACTGCTGGACACCTAAACCGCTGAAATCACCGCCTGATCTCTAGGCGATAACGTAGGGTGTCCTGCTGACTGGCACCGCCGAGCTTGGCCTCATCGATGTTAACGAAGGGCTTTTTTAGTTACTCCGCTGCAGCCAGCATGAACGACCGGAAGATCAAAGACCTTGCTATCTCCCCCATCGGTGGGAGTATGCCAACCCTCAAAACCCGAGGGGATCGCATTATGAGTCAACACACCTTCCCTGAACTGGGAATCGCCACGGAGCTTTTAGAAGCCGTCAAATCTCTCGGTTTCGAGCAACCCTCCCCCATCCAGGCCGAGGCCATTCCCGTGGCCCTGACCGGACGCGATGTCGTCGGACAGTCCCAGACCGGCTCTGGCAAGACCATGGCCTTCGGTATTCCCGTCGTCCAAGGCGTTGATGGCTCGAAGCGTCACGTCCAGGCTCTTATCCTCTGCCCTACCCGTGAGCTAGCCATGCAGGTCTGTGCGGAGATCCACAAGCTGGCGGAGTTCAAGGAAGGCGTGCGTGCCACGCCGGTCTATGGCGGTGCTTCGTATGATCGCCAAATCCGCGCTCTGCAAAGCGGCTCCCAAATCGTCGTTGGCACTCCGGGACGCATTCTCGACTTCATGGAGCGCGGTTTGATCAAGTTCGACGGCCTCAAGACCCTCGTCTTCGACGAAGCCGATGAAATGCTCGACATGGGCTTCAGCGACGACATCGACCGCCTCATGGCTGCCGTGCCGAAGGAGCGCCAGACGATTTTCTTCAGCGCCACCTTCGAGCCGCGCATCCGCCGCCTCGTCGAAAACTACACGCGCAATGCTGCCACCATCACCATCCAGCAGAAGGCGCTCACGGTTCCGACCATCGAGCAGCGCTACTACGAGGTGCATGGCCGCTCCAAGACCGAGGTGCTCTGCCGCGTCATCGACATTGAGGCTCCGCGCCTCACCATCGTCTTTGCCAACACCAAACGTGCCGTCGATGACGCCACCGACGCCCTCGTGGCGCGTGGTTATGCCGCTGACCGCCTGCATGGCGACATCAATCAAACGATGCGCGAGCGCGTGATGCGGAACTTCCGCAGCGGTGCTGTGGAAGTCCTTTGCGCCACCGATGTCGCCGCCCGTGGCCTCGACGTGAACGACATCGACCTCATCGTCAATTTGGAGCTTCCCTACGATGCCGAAGACTACGTTCACCGCATCGGCCGCACCGGTCGTGCCGGTCGCAGCGGCAAAGCCGTAAGCCTCGTGGCCGGTCGTGAGATTTACCTCATGCAGCGCATCCAGCGCTTCATCAACATCCGTGTCGAACGCGCCAAGGTACCTTCGCAGGAAGATCTCGAGGCGACCCGCGTCGATAAGACCTTCGAAAAGGTCAAAGCCGTGCTCGAGGCCTCTAGCTACACCTCCCACGAGCATAGCATCCAGCGCCTGCTCGATGCCGGATTCACCGCCACGGAGATCGCCAGCGCTTTGATGGACCTGCTGATGAAGGACCAGGTCCGCGAGGCCGAGCAGATCATGGAAGACCGTGCCGGGAAGAAGCAAGAATACCCCCAGCGCGAGTTCAAACCACGCCCGCAGGCCGTGGAAGGCCGCAGCGCCGCTCCAGCCCCCGCACCGAAACCCACGCCTGTGGTTGAAGTAGCATCGGCTCCCACAGCCGAAGGTGAAATGCCAGCCGTGACCGAGTCCCCTGTGATGGCAGCCCCTGTGGCAGAAGTTCACGCTGCTGTCGAAACAGCCGCCGTGGAAGGATCGGCCCCACCGCCCCCCTCCGAAGAACACGAGGAAGACGCTGGCCCTACGAATCATCAGGCCGCCGCGCCACGACAGGCTGCAGCCAAGTTTGACAACGAATACGACAGCTCCGACGACGAGCGACCAGTGCCTCGCAAGCAAAGCAGCTACGTCCAAAAAGGCCCGCGTTCCGGCATGGTTCGTTTGTTTATCAATGTTGGCGGCATGGACCAGGTGCGGCCGCAGGACATCGCTGGCATGCTTTACAACACCATTCAAGATCTGACTCCCGGCAGCATTGGTGCCATCGACGTGCTGGAGAAATGCAGCTTCGTCGAAGTCCCCGGTGAATCCGTTGAGTCCGTGCTCGAAGGCGTCAAGGGCGCCCAGTTGCGCGGTCGCGATGTCCGCATGGATCACGCGGATCGTCCCGATGACATCAGCGGCGTGCGTCCGAAGCGTTTCGGCGGTGGCGGTGGTTTCATCAAAAAGCCCGGCTTCGGTGGTGGTGGCGGCTTCAATAAAGGCGGCTACGGCGGCGGCGGTGGTGGTGGTTTTGGCGGCGGCGGCTACAAAGGTGGCGGCGGTGGCTTCAGCAAACCTGGCTTCGGCGGCGGCGGCGGTGGCGGCTTCAACAAACCTGGCTTCGGCCCAAAACCCAAACCCTGGCTCAAGCGTGAAGGCGAAGGCCCCAGCCCCGGTTACGGCGGCGGTGGTGGCGATGAAGGTCCGCGCCGTGAAGACGCCGGTGGCGGTTACGGAGGTGGTGGCGGCGGCGGCTACGGCGGCGGCAGTGGCTTCAAAAAGCCCGGTTTCGGTGGCGGCGGTGGCAAACGCTTCGGCGGCGGTGGCGGCGGCTTCAAGAAGAAGTGGTGAGTTGTTCACCGCATCTGGTCATTCATGGTGCGGCGATGTCGTCGTCGCTCCAAACCTACCACGCTTGCAGCATGACCAGTCCCTCACGACTGCGTGGGGCCAGCGCCAGCGAGTCCATCAGGTGGCGCTTGGCCTTGCCGGCATCGGTTTCTTTCCACAGCTGCGCTAATTTGAAGTGGGTCTGCGCCGCGCTGCTTGGATCAAGCACCAACACGCGCTCATAGGCCGCGATGGCCTCCTCGCGCAGGTTCAAGGCCGCATTTGCTTCTCCCAGCGCTTTTTGTGGCGTTACCAGAAAAGGATTCAGCGCCGTGGCTCGTTGCGCGTTCGCTTTCACCTCCGCCCACCGCTGTTTCGGGAGGTCCAGCTCGATCAGACGCAAGTAGGTGCTCTGCGCCCCAGATGAATTCGCCGCGATTTGTCGCAGCACCGCCAATTCTTCGTCCTCCCGCTTCAACTGGCGCAATGCCATCGTCTTGAGCGTGTAGCCGCCCTCGCCGCTGAAATCCTCAGGCAGCAGTTGAATCAAGATGTCGGCAGTTTTGACCACTTCCGGCCAGTTTTTCTGCGTCACCATGTCCTGCGCGTGTTTCCGCGTCGCGGGCAGGTTGTTCGAGTGCTTCTTCAAATAGTTCGCCAACGAGCCCTCATCGAAAGGATTCAAATCCTCCGGCTTCGGCTCTTCCCAGTCCGCCAGAGCACCAAAGCCCTTTGCCTTTGCTGTGATGAACTGCGTAAAACCTTTCTCGATGCCTTCCAGTTCACCCACGTTTGCCTCAAGCGCATCGTTGATGCGCTTCCCGGCCGCCAAGTCACGCAAAACACCCAGCAGGTTCGCCATCCCGTGTTTCTCGATCAAATACTCCACCACTTGGCTCGACTCGTAATACGCGAACATCACATGCTCCTGCGACTTCGCATTCATGAAGGCCCCGCTGAGTTGCGACACCGGCGTCAGCGTCTCCTCATCCAGCGTCATCTCGCGAAACGTCGCGTCCATCGGCATGCCCCAGGCCGGATCACGCTGCTTTTCCTCATACACGCTGATTCCTTCACTCAACCAGCGCGGCATGCGATTCTGCGTCGCTGAGAGCGTGATCACATGGCAGAACTCATGCCAGAGCGTGCTCTCCCAGTTGTTACGGTCATGCGCTAGGCTGCCAGGACTATTCATCGTCACCACCGTGCCAAAGCACACGCCCAGCATGCCTTGGCCGCCGAGTGCGCCAAACGTGCGGATGGCAAAGTCCTGCTGCGCGCCGAAAAACTCCACCAGCACCGGCCTTTTCAGCTCCAGGCCGTATTTCGGTGCCAGCACCGCCCGCGCCTCACGCAGCAGCGCCAGCGCCCGTTCGCCATAGATCGGCCAGTCGCGCTTCGGCATCTTCAAAGTAAAATCCTCGAACGACTTCGTCACATAACCGTTCATCTCCTTCTCCAGTTGCCCCAGATTGTGCGCCTGGATGTTGTAACCGTCCTCCGTGCGGATCGTCGCCGCCAGCTTCCACGCTTCATCTTCCTCGCCCAGCCGCAGCAGATCGTGGCACAGCTGCACCTTCGCCGGCAGGTAGTTTGCGTCCATCTCCAGCGCTTTGCGCTGATGTCCCGCGCTCTCTGCAAAACGATACGCCCGCGATAGACAACGTCCGATCGTGTGATCCACCGCCGGATTCTTTCCCCAGCGCTTCAGCGCCGCCGTGCGCGCCGCAGCGACCTTCTTCGCGTCCGCGTGAAACAGATGTGCCACCACCGCCCGCAGAGACCAAGCCAGCGGATGTTGCTCGTCAAAATCCAGCACCAACTGCACCGCCGCCTCTGCCTCCACAAATTTCTCGCCGCCGATGAGCATTTCCGCCCGCAGTAGATGCGCCGCCTTGTGATTCGGATTCAGCTCCAGCGCCTTCGCCAGATTCTCCACCGCCTTTTCGCGATCACTCGTGCCAAACGCCTTCGCAAGGCCAAAGCGCATCTCCGCCGTCTCCCCATGCGCCTTCAATCCCGCGCGAAACACCTCCGCCGCCCGCTTCGCATCGTCCTTGTCCAGCGCCAGATGCCCCTCGGCCAGATACGCCGCCTCAAGCTTCGCGTCCTTGCCTTGTGCTGCCTTAAAATATTGCGAGATCACCTTCTGCGCGTCTGCCCCCAGCACCAAAGCGGCCCGGCCCAGCATCACCGTCTCCATCGCCGTGCGATCCTTCGGTGATTTGGCCTTCGCCACTTGATTGAAGCCCTTCAGAGCCTCAGCCGCCACATCTGATTGGCCCAGCATCTTCGCGAAATCATGCCGCAGCATCAGCAGTTCGAATTGTCCTGGAAAAATCGCCAGCGCCTTCCGCGACTCTTCCAGCGCCTCCTCGATCCGCCCCAGTTCCACCAGGGCCTTCAGCCGCATGATGCGCCACTCTGGTGCCTTGAGTCCCTTCTCCACCGCTGCCTCGCCGACCCTAGCCACCAATTCATACTCGCCGTGGGCTAGCATCTCCGTCACTGGGCCCAGGTTCCGCTCTTCAAACATCTTCTCCACATCAAGCTGCTGCGCCTGGGCGACAGCCATTGTGACAACCAGCAAGAACACAGGGAACAAACGCATGGGATCAAATCGTACCACACCGCCCACTTCTCGCAGATCTTGTGCCGCTCTCGCACTCAAGAAGATCGAGTTCGAAACAGCCGAATGAGTGGCACCTGTTTTCCTTCCAGCCACACGTGGATTATGGCCGAAAACTACCTGACCGCAGCCGGAGAGCTGTGGCGCAGCACGTGCTACAGCCCGGACTTGGCGATCTTCTCGCAACTTTGCACATCGAGCTTGCCGGAAGCGAGAATGGGGATGTCGCTGACGCGGATCATCTTTTTGGGAATCCAGAGCGGAGGCATGCCTTTGTCGAGTAGGCGGTAGCGCAGATCGAGGATTTCTTGGTGCTCAGGGCCGCCGGGGACGCTGGTGAGGAGGATGAGGGCCTCGCCTTTGTCAGGATCAGGCACGCCGACCACGGCAATCTTGCGGGTGGACTCGTTTTCGAGGCCAAGGGCTTTAACAAGTGCCTCTTCGACGGTCTCATGCGGCACCATCTCTCCGGCGATCTTTGAGAAGCGGCTGAGACGACCTTCAATATAAAGGAATCCATCAAGATCGAGGCGACCAATGTCGCCAGTGCGGAACCAGCCGTCCTGGAGCACGTCGGCAGTGCGTTTGGGATCGTTGAGGTAGCCTTCAAAGATGTTGGAGCCTTTGAACCAGATCATGCCGCTTTGATGCAGAGGCTGGGGTGCGCCGGTGTCTGGATTGGTGATGCGGAGGGCCATGCCGGGCAAGGTGTGCCCCACAGACCCCTGACGGTGGCTGGGCAGCCAAACGAAGCCTTTTTCTTCCAGGCCGATCGGTTCGGGATCAGGCAGATTGACGTTAGAGACAGGCGAGGTTTCGGTGAGGCCGTAACCTTCAAGCACATGCTTGCCGAAACGGTTCTCGAAGGCCTCCGAAACAACGCGGGGGAGCTTTTCAGCGCCAGTGACGCAAAATTTGATGGAGTTCAGCGCCTCACGGTTCACCCCACGCAAATAGCCACGCAGGAAGGTCGGGGTGGCGATCATGAGCGTGACGCGGTATTTCTCGATCAATTCAGCGAGCTTCTTCACCTCCAGTGGCGAGGGGTAAGTGACGAGATGCAGGCCGTAGATGATGGGATACCAAAGGGTGACTGTGCAGCCGAAGCTGTGGAAGAGCGGTAGGCAGCCAAGGATGCTGTCCGTGCTTTGCAGCCCCAGGCGGCTACCAAACTGCATGACGTTGCCGATGAGATTGCGGTGGGAAAGAACCACCCCCTTCGGTTCCCCGGAACTGCCGCTGGTGAAAAGCAGCAAGGCTTCCTTGCGCCCGCCTTTTTTGGAAATGCCGAGCAAGGAGGCCAACAACGTAGCAGGCAGAACCTTGCTGATCACCAGCCATTTCGCGATGCTGAACTTCATCTTCGGCAGCAGCCTTTCGATGAGGATGAGCTGCTTGCTCGGCGGCCAAGGGAAGCTCTGCATCTTGCGCACGAAGATGTCAGCGGTAAGGAAGCGGTCCATGTCCCCTTGACGGATGGCGCTGTCGATGGCGGCGCGGCCTGCGGTGAAATTGAGGTTTACCGGAATTTTACCAGCCATGATGACGGCGATGTTGCACATCAGTCCGCCGATGCCGGGCGGCAAGATGATGCCGACGCGCTGTTTTTTCGTCTCAAGCTTCACGAGCTGGGCGAGGGCAAGAGCGGCGGCGAAAAGTTTGTCGTAACCGAGCAGTTTGTCGTCTTTGCCATCGACGATGCTGTTGCGAGTGCCGTGTTTTTTAAAGCCCAGGATCAAGGCGTAGCCGAGGCTCATCTCGAGCGCGGGACAGAACTCGCTAATGCTTTGCTCCGAAAGGGCCAGAAGATGCTCCTGATAGCTCGCTAGGTTGATGTCAGGCCCCTGGAGAAGTTTGCCGAAGTTGAAGATGACCTCGTCATCACTGTAGCGGCGCTCAATGGGCAGCGCCGTGTCCTGGCGACGATGTACGTGCAGCGGGAGCACAGGAATCTCAGCCTTGAGGAGAAACTCCAACTTGGTGCCTGGCACACAGGTCAGCGGAGAGGTCATGCTGGCGGCCTCGGCCGGGAGATAAATGATGACGCCCTGCCCAGTTGCAGCCTGAGCGACGGCTTTGCGGTAAATGTCAGGCGTGGTCTCTCCCGGGGAGATGGACATGGCGTTGACCGAGTCCTTTTCCAGATGAACCTTCAGCAGCGGATGCAATGCCGCCCCTTGCTCCACAAGATAAACAATTGAGCGCCCCTCCAACAGGAGCTCCAGACGCAAAAGGTCGAAATAACCAAGCTGGCTGGGCAAGATGATGAACCCGCCGCCATTCGGCAGGTTTTCTTTGCCAATAATCGTGAGGTCTTTGAGCGTGACGGGCTTTTCTGCTGCCATGTGACATCTAAGCGGGTGCGCCCCCGCTTTTCCAGCACTATTAAAAACCTGCGGCGAAGCCTGACAACACGCAGACCGCGCTTGTCCCGATTGAATTTCGAGGCATGAAAGACAGACCATGCGTTCCCCTGCACCGCGCCCCCCTCGCCGCGACTCCTCATCCCCTAGCACCTCACCGCCGCCCGGCAGTGAGGATTGGCTGCGCCCCTGGGCGCAGATGAAGTACTTTTCCTTCAATCCAGCAGTGTATCCCAATATGATCCGCGCGGTCTCCACCGACGCTGCAGCTGGTGATTTGGTGAATGTCTATGACAAGGAAGGGCAGCTTTTCGGCAGCGGATTTTTCAACCCGAAGGCCCATGTGCCCCTGCGCGTACTGCAGCATGGCGAGGCGGTGCTCACCGAAGACGCACTGGACGCCCGCCTGGACGCGGCACTGGCCCTTCGCCTGAAAATTCTACGCCTCAACGAGACCACCGAGGCATGGCGGGCCGTGCATTCGGATGGCGACGGCCTCAGCGGACTGGTGGTGGATCGCTACGCAGATGTCCTCTCCATTGAGGTCACCACGCTCGGCGTATGGCAGCGTCTGCGCCGCTGGTTGCCGAAAATGCACGCGGCACTGGGCACAACGCAGCATGTCATCCAGGTCGATCCTGACATCGCCCGGATTGAGGGGATGCGCTGGTCGGACGTGCCGGAAGCGGACGCGCCTGCGCCTCGTGGAGTGCGCGCACGGGAGAACAACGTGCGTTATCAAGTCAGCTTCGAGGACGGCCACAAAACCGGGTTCTTCTGTGACCAGCGGGACAACCGCCTGAAGTTCGCCCGCCTCGCCCAAGGACGCGTTCTTGACCTATGCAGCTACACTGGCGGTTTTGCCCTGAGCGCAAGGGTGCTAGGTGGCTGCGAGGACGTGACCGGCGTGGATCTCGATGAAAAAGCCATCGCCCAGGCAAAGAAAAACGCGGATTTGAACCAAGTCCGCCTCGACTGGGTGCATGCGGACACTTTCACCTGGGGCCGCCAGATGCAGCAGAACGGGGCACTTTGGGACACCGTGGTGCTTGACCCGCCAAAGCTCATTTTTTCCCGCGATCCCGAGGAAGGTCAGCTCGGACGCAACAAATACTACGACATGAACGCCGTCGCCCTCGGCTTGCTGAAACGTGGCGGGCTCTTCGTCACCTGCTCCTGCTCGGGCTTGCTCGATGTCGCGGAGTTCGAGGATATCGTCATGCGTGCCGCCCACCGCAACAAGCGCCGCCTGCAAATTCTCGACCGAACTGGAGCCGGAGCGGACCATCCGGTGATGTCGAACTGCCCCGAGGGGCGGTATCTGAAGGTGCTCTGGTGCCTTGCTTGGTAAAACAAGGCAGTCTTGCCGCAAGGTTTCCTTTGCTCAAACCCAGCCACCGTCTAATCTACTCGTCCCATGAATCCAGAGGTGCAAAACATCGTGGCCGCAGGCAAGCTCCCGGCTGCAGACGGCGAAAAACTTTCCAAACTTGAACCAGGCGTTTTCTGCCTCCACAAAAGCTGGGGCGTCGGCAGAATTGCTTCCTGGGATTTGTTGGGCGACCGCGTGCTGATCGACTTCGAGGGCAAACCGGCCCATCCGATGAAGATTTCCTTCGCCGTGGGTTCCCTGGAGATCATCCCTTCAGACCACATCCTTTCCCGCCGTCATTCCGATCTTGATGCCCTCAAGGCCATGACAAAAGACGACGCTCCAGCCCTCGTCGAACTTGCCCTCAAAAGCAGCGGCGGCACTTTGCACCTCGACGGCCTCGAAAAGCTGCTCAAAGGCGCGATCGTTTCCGATGCAGACTATAAAAAGTGGTGGGAAGGTGCCAAGCGCGCTCTCAAAACACACCGGCACATTGTCGTTCCAGCCAAGCGCACCGAAAACCTCGTTCTACGTGATCAGGCGGAAAGCGCTGGCGGCCAGATGGTCAAATCCTTCCTCGCCGCGCGAGATTTGAAGGGGAAGCTCGCCGCGCTGGCCAGCATCCAAAAGGATCTCGATCTTTTCAGCGACCCCAAGACCGAGCTCATTCCCGTCCTCCAGGACATTTCTGACTCCGCCCGCAAAGGCATCAAGCTCAATCTCAAGGAGTGCCTGCAACTGCTCCTCGCGCGGGATGAACTGACCGAAACTCTCGGCACCACCGCGCCGATGGGGTCGATGAAAGTCTCCGACCTCGTCTGCGAGACCAAGGAAGTGCTGGCTGACGCGCTTAAAACCTTGTCTTCCGCCATGCTGGGCCGTGTTTATCGTGCTTTCCCAGAGGCTTTCCCCAGCCGCGGCTGGGTGACCGAAATTCTTCACCATCTGACCAAGACCGGCGGCCGTGCCGTGGCAGAGATCGCCACCGTGCTGGATGCCAACGACGAGCTCGACGTTCTGGCTGAAACACTCAAAAAGTCCCTGCGCAACCGCCTTCTCTCCGCTGATCTGCTGATCTGGATGGCCCGCGAGCGCAAAGGACTGGCTGAATCCGTTTTCGACATCGATCTCGGTCACGCCATTCTCGGCGTCATCGAAAACGATCACATGGAAGGCGGCCCGAAACGCACCGGACGCCTCCAGGATATGCTCTCCGATGACCGCACCTTGCTTGGCGAGATGGTCGCCGAGGCGGAAGACGCAGACGTGCGCCTCCTGGCCAAGCGCATTCTCAACAGTTCCTCTTATGATGAGCTGACACGCCGCTCTCTCATGGCTCGCATCATCAAGGCCCGCCCGGAAATGGAAGCCATGATGGCCGAAAACGCCGGTCCGCAGAAGGAAGACTCTCTCATCGTCTCCTGGGAAAGCCTGGAGAAGAAAAAGAAGGAACTGGAAGACCTCGTCAACGTCAAGATCCCCGATAACAAGCGCGAGATCCAAATCGCCCGCGCCGAAGGTGATTTGCGTGAAAACGGCGGTTACAAAGCCGCCCGCGACCAGCAGGCCGTCCTTCTACGCATGCAAGGCAAATACGAACGCGAGTTGCGCAACGCCCGTGGGGCCGACTTCGCCAATGCTCCCACCGATAAGGTCGGTATAGGCACTGTGGTCGATGTGGAGGATCAGTCTTCGGGCGAAAAGGAAACTTTCACGATTCTCGGCGCCTGGGATGGAGATCTAGAGAAAAACATCATCAGTTACCTTTCCGAATCCGCCAAATCTCTCATCGGTAAATCGGTCGGCGAGGAAACCGATCTGCCCACCGAAGCGCTGAATGGTACACGACGTGTCAAAATCAACGCGATCCGAGCCTTTGCAGCATGAAGGGATGGAGAATGGTGAGATCAGATGAAGCATTGTTCCCCCCTGACAGTATAGAGTCTCTAGCGCATTCTAAATGCACCATCCACGTTCGCAGCTGTAAAAATTTTGGTTCGCTATAGTTTTAGACACTCCCCCAAATCTTTTTAGCCGGGTCCATACTCATTCATGCGTCAGCTCTCCTCGTATGTTATTTTTGGCCATTCTGTCCCCCGCTTTTTCTTATTGGCGGGAGTCATGGTTAATCTTCTTCTGAATTCAGCCTCTAACGCGCAAATCACCAGCGCTGAAAACCTTGGCGTCATTCTAGGCGGCTCTAAAACGCCCCTCTCCGATCCCTTGACCAACTCAGCACCCGCCACACCGTCCGAAAGTGTGTTTGAGGCCAATCCTGGCCCATGGGGACGTCTGCAATGCGCCTATGTTTATTTGGAAGCTCCCAAAAGCCTTATTGAGGGCTTTCCTCTGCCTAGCCCGACGCCACGCTGGACCTTGCCCGCATCCGAATTTTCTGAGGTTCCTGCCCTTTTCGCACGAGCAGGCTTGTCTCAAACAATCATTGATCTGTTACTTCTGCCACAGAACGTTGTTAAACGTGATGGTTTGGTTCACCTACTCCCCCCTCTGCCCACGCTGGAGAATCTGTCCCCCGAGAGTCGAGCTATCATCTACACAGAGTTTTCGAAATACCCTGAAAATGAATACCTCGTGGATCCAGTCCTCATCATTGGCACTTCAGTAGATGAGTGGTATCGCCGAAGTAAGTTGCGTCCCGAGATCATTCAAAAGATCAAAAAGATGAGCTACATGAGAGGGGAAACCATCGCTTTCAGTGATATTCCCGCTCTGCTGAATTACGCATCCACAGACTCCGAGGCGCGGGCCATTTTCAAAGCGTGCACTCGGACCCGTAATCTGATGATTCGGCTAATGCTGGATAAAAATGCTAACGCCGATGAAATCATCAAATATTGGTCTTTTGGTGTCGGCATACGCCGCAAAGACCTTGAGCCCCTGGTGCTTTCCATCATGGAACTCGAGGGCGTTGATGACTTGGGCATTTCTCATCTCCTGCCTGCCCTCGCGCGCAAGCTGCTATACACTTATCCCGGCCTTGACATGGCTAAGCACGGCGTCATGCCGGATTGTCACTGGACTTCGCTCAACTTCTTCAATTACGAGCCGCATGAATATCTGCTCGATGCAAGACTGGCAACCAGCCAAGTCTTGGAAAACTTCATTCCCGTTAATCCTCCTTATCAGTACGCGGATGTTTTGTTTTTCCTAGACAACACCACCGGAGACGCATTTCACTCATGCGTGCATCTTGCCGATAACATTGTTTACACCAAGAACGGACGCAACATCCTCTCCCCCTGGGTGATCATGAAGCTCGAAGATGTGAAAAAAGTCTATCTCTACAAGGGCAATGGCCGTATTCAGGGCTTTCGCCGCAAGGACATCGCTGCGGAAAAGGCCTCGCAGACCGAGGAGTGATGTAAGAAAGCAATGTGCAGTGGCATTTTGGCGTTATGCTCGACCCATGAGCACCCGCCGCTACTTTCTTCAAACCGTTCTCGGAACATCTGCCGCAACCGTCCTCGCCGCTGCTGACAGGCTTTCCTACAAAGGCGAGAACATTCAGTTCGGACTCGTCACCTACATGTGGGGCGCGGACTGGGATCTGCCAACTTTGATCAAAAATTGTGAAACCGCCAAGGTTCTTGGCGTCGAGTTGCGCATCGAGCATGCGCACAAGGTCGATGTCTCGCTCACCCAGGAACAGCGCAAGGTGGTGCGTGGACGCTTTGCAGACTCGCAGGTGAAGCTGCTTGGCATGGGCACCAATTTTGAGTTTCACTCGCCTGAGGTGGCCGTTCTGAAGAAAAACATCGCGGGAGCCAAGGAATACATCAAGCTGAGTCACGACATTGGCGGAACCGGCGTGAAGGTGAAGCCGAATGCGCTGCCGAAAGACGTTCCGACCGAAAAAACCCTCGCCCAAATCGGCATGGCGCTCGCCGAACTCGGTGACTACGCGCTAGGTTTCGGCCAGCAGATCCGCCTTGAAGTTCATGGCAAGGAAACCTCAGATCTCAGCCACAATCGCACCATCATGGAGACCGCCGCGCGTGACAACGTACGCGTCTGCTGGAACTCCAACCCCGAAGATCTCGCGGGTGATGGCATCGAGGCCAATTTTGCCAAAGTGAAGGACTTCCTCGGCCAGACAGTCCACATCCGTGAGGTGAATGAAGGCGACTACCCTTATGACAAGCTGGCCAAACTCCTCGTCGAGGCCGATTATGAGGGCTTTGTTTGTCTGGAGGCGCGCACCAAGCCAGAGGACCGCGTCAAAGCGCTGGCGGAGCAGCGCGAGCTATTCATGCAGCTGGTCACCCAAGCACGCCAGGCTGCCAAAGACTGACCACCTTGTCCCACTTGACGCTCCCATGTCATCCTGTTTTCTCCAATTCGACCAAACCGGCAATCCCGCCGAAGTTCTGCAGCTTCATGAACGTGCTTTGGCCCCACTCTCCAGCCACGATGTACGCGTGCGCATGCGGTTCGCTCCCGTGAATCCGGCGGACCTTAATTTCATTGAGGGCAACTACGGTCGCGCCACGCACCCGCCCTGCATTCCCGGCCACGAAGGCTGCGGCGAGGTCGAGGAGGTCGGTGAGTCCGTTGTCTCCTTGTCCAAAGGCGATGTAGTCATCCCGTTGCTCGGTTCGGGCTGCTGGACGCAGCATCTCACCGCGGCTGAGCATCATTTTGCCAAACTTCCGCCGCAGATCGACCAAGTGCAGGCCAGCATGCTGCGCATCAACCCGGTCACCGCTTGGGCTCTGCTCAAACATTACGCTGAGCTCGAACCCGGCTCCTGGGTGGTGCAAAACGCGGCCAATTCCGGTGTCGGGCGCGCCTTGATCCAGCTCGCGCACCACTTTGGCCTACGCACGCTCAACTTCGTCCGACGGCCCGAGTTGATCAATGAGTTGAAGGCGCTCGGAGCAGACGCCGTGATGCTCGACAATGACGATGGCGTCGTCGAAGCCAAAAAAATCATCGGGAACGAACCGGTAAAACTCGCCGCCAATGCCGTCGGCGGAGACAGCGCCATCCACCTTATGGACGTTCTTAGCAGCGAAGGCATCATGGTCACTTACGGAGCCATGAGCCGCCGCAGCCTGAAGGTCCCCAACAAATTCCTCATCTTTAAAAACCTCCAGCTCCACGGCCTGTGGATCACCAAGTGGTTCGAAAACGCCAGCACGCCCGAATTATTCGAGGTTCTTGAACCTTTGACGACGCTGATCGAAACAGGCGAACTCGTCACTGCAATCGACCAAGTGGTGCCGCTCGCTGATTTCAAGCAAGCGATCACCCGGGCGCAGGAAGGTTCCCGCAGTGGCAAAGTCATCCTCGACCTCGCTTGAACTCTATGCGCGTGCTTGTAACCAATGACGATGGCATCCGCGCTCCTGGCTTGCAGGCTTTGGAGCAGGCCGTATTGCAGCTTGGCTGGCAGCCGGTGATTGTGGCCCCAGCTCAGGAGCAAAGCCAGTGCGGCCACCGTGTCACCACGCATCAGCCACTCAAGGTCGAGGCCCATGGTGAGAACCGTCATGCCGTACACGGCACACCCGCGGACTGCGTGCGCCTGGCGCTTTTCGCGCTTGAGGCTAGGCCGGACCTCGTGCTCTCGGGCGTCAACGCAGGCGGTAATATGGGGCAGGACATCGTCATCTCCGGCACTGTAGCTGCTGCACGCGAGGCCGCCTATCATGGTGTGCGCTCCTTGTCTCTCTCACATTACCTCATTCGTGACCTTCATGTCGATTGGAGCCGCGTCTCCTCGTGGATAGCCGAACTTCTTCGTGAAACGCTTGCTCAAGATCAACCGCAGCGTGCCTTCTGGAACATCAACCTCCCCCACCTGCCAGCAGGCAAAGCTCCCCTGCCCCCGCGGATCCTCTGTCAGCCGGCGCATTCCCCGCTAAACGTCGCCTACACAATAGGCGAGCAAGGCTACGCCTACAGCGCATCCTACGCCTGCCGTCCGCGTGATCCCGGCTCCGATGTCGAGGCCTGCTTCAGCGGCAACGTCGCCATCTCTCTCCTGCACGTCTGAGTGCCTCGTCGCTCTAGAGGAGGGCATCGCTGCATCGCGTCTGATCTGCTGCGCGTAATCATTGAACAATCTGCTGGTTTTGCTGCCTGAAGAGCGCCCTCCTTGACATCCAGCGGGAAAGCATGCCCTAAGTAGGCTCTTGTTTACCGACTAACCTTGTTCACACGCACATGCCCAAAGCCCTGATCATTGCTGAGAAGCCCAGTGTCGCCGCCGATTTAGCTCGTGCGCTCGCCAAAGCACCCGGCATGAAGTCTTTTGTGAAGGAAAAGGACTGGTATGAGAATGACACGCACGTGATCTCCTCAGCCGTCGGCCACCTGCTGGAGCTGGGCATGCCCATGGTGAACGGTAAAAAGGTAGGCTGGGGCTTCACGAGCCTGCCGATCATGCCGGAGCAGTTTGAGTTGAACCCCATCGAGCAAAGCGCTGACCGTTACAAACTCCTCGCCAAGCTGCTCAAGCGCAAGGACATCGACAGCGTCATCAATGCCTGCGATGCCGGCCGCGAGGGTGAGCTGATTTTCCGTTACATTGTGGATGCCACCGGCACGAAGAAGCCGATCAAGCGCCTGTGGATGCAGTCCATGACTCAGGGCTCCATTCTCGATGCCTACAAACATCTGCGCAGTGACGAGGAGATGATGCCACTGGCCGATGCCGCGAAATGCCGCAGCGAGAGCGACTGGCTGGTCGGCATCAACGGCACGCGAGCCCTCACCGCGCTCAAGTCCCGCCACGGCGGCTTCCGCCTCACCCCTGTGGGTCGCGGGCAGACCCCGACTCTCTCGATCCTGGCCCGACGCGAGCGTGAGATCGCTGCGTTTGTGCCGCGCACCTACTTTGAGGCCATCGCGCTGTTTGAAGTGCCTGCGGGCCGCTATCAAGGCCGCTGGATCGACGAAAGCTTCAAAAAAGACGAAACCGACGAGCACAAGAAGGCCGAGCGCCTTTGGGATGAAGGCTCTGCCCAGGCCATCGCGGATCGTTGCAACGGCAAGCTCGGCGTCGTTGAGCAGACCACCAAGCCCGCCCGCCAGGCCGCTCCCCTGCTCTACGATTTGACCAGCCTGCAACGCGAAGCCAGCAATCGCTTCGGTTTCTCCGCACGCCGCACCCTGCAAATCGCCCAGGCGCTGTATGAGAAGTTCAAAGTCCTCACCTACCCTCGTACGGACTCCCGTCATCTGCCGGAAGATTATCTCGGCACGGTCACCGATACGCTCAAAACATTCGCCAGCCACGACAGCCGGAAACAGGACGCGCTGCCGCATGAACTGGGCACGCACGCCGCCACCGCCCTCGACAACAAGTGGGTGAAGCTGAACAAACGCATTTTTGACAGCAGCAAGGTCAGTGACCACTTCGCCATCATCCCCACGGGCCAGATTCCCCCAAAGGAACTGCCAGAAGCCGAGCAGAAGCTGTTCGACATGGTCGCCCGTCGCTTTGTGGCCGTGTTCTTCCCTGCCGCCGAGTTTGAAGTGACCACCCGCATTACCCGCGTAGGCCAGGATGCTTTCAAGAGCGACGGCAAAGTACTCAAGGAAGCAGGCTGGCTCTCGGTTTATGGAAAAAAGGCCGCTGAAGAAACCGCCGAGAGCGGTGAGGACGCTGCCAAGCTGCTGGTGGCGGCGAACACCGGCGACACCGCAAAGACACTCGATGTCGAGGTCAACGAGCACCAGACCAAGCCGCCACCGCGCTACACGGAAGCGACTTTGCTGGGCACGATGGAGACTGCCGGTAAGTTTGTGGAGGACGAAGAACTCGCTGAAGCCATGAGCGAACGCGGTCTCGGCACTCCTGCGACGCGAGCGGCGATCATTGAAGGTCTCATCATGGACCGCTACATCGAGCGTGTGCAACGTGACATGCATGTGACCGCCAAAGGTCTCGCGCTCGTTGATCAAATCAGCGCCATCGGCATTGAGGCACTCAGCTCGCCTGAAATGACCGGCCAGTGGGAGTACAAGCTCCGTCAGATGGAGCACCGTGAACTCGACCGTAAGAGCTTCATGAACGAGATCCGCAAGGTCACCAACCAGGTCGTGGAAAAGACCAAGGCCTATTCCAAAGAGGCCAAGGACAAGGTTTATCCCGATTTCAAGGCCACTTGCGGCGTTTGTGGCAGCAAAGAGGGCTACAAGCAGACCGAGGAGTTCTACGGTTGCAAAAATCCGAAGTGCAAGGTTCGTGTGTACAAGGCCGTGGCCGGTCGTACGATGTCCGAGGACGAACTGCGCATGCTCATCGAAAAACGCTTCATCGGGCCGCTCGAAGGTTTCCGCAGCAAGAAGGGCAAAGAGTTCACCGCCGCGCTTCAGATCAAGGACGACATGAAAATCGCCTTTGTCTTCGAGGGCAACGATCCTGACGCCATCAACTGGGACGAGTGCACGGTGATCTCTGACTGCCCCGTCTGCGCGAAGAAGGGCCGTGCCGGGCAGAAGATTCACGACACGCCCGACGGTTACCAGTGCAAGATCGCCGCCACTGAGTCCACGAAGTGCAATGCACGACTGCCGAAAAAGCTCTGTCAGAAGGAAATCACGCCCGAAAACGCGCGTGAGTTCTTCGCCGACGGCAAAACCTCTCTCATCACCGGCATGATCTCCAAACGCGGTCGTCCGTTCAGCACGTTCTTGGTTTGCACTCCCGGTGAGAAACGCATCATGAACTGGGAATTCCCCCCGCGTGAGGCCAAACCGAAGGCGGCGAAGAAACCAGCAGGCGTCCGGGGACGCGGTTAAGTCGTCTCTTGCTTCGGTTTCATCAAATGCGCGTATTTGACCTTCCAGTCGTCTGGAAGGCGTGCAGGCCGGCCTTCAGGCATCTGCACCAGCGCCAACGATTGGCGACAAGTGATGAGTAGGGCGTTGTCTTCGGCACGGCGCATCTCAAAAGCACACCAGAAACGCACACGCTCGACGCTTTCGAGACGTCCGTGGATGATCAGTTCATCTCCGAGCTTCGCAGGCTTCTTGTAGTCGATCTCGGTGCGCACCACGACGGGATAAAGATGTGTCTGCGCCATTTCGCGCAGTTTCATGCCCAACAAAGCGGCTAGGCGCGTGCGCGCAGTCTCAATCATGCGCAGATAGGCGATGTTGTGCACGACTCCTCCGCAGTCTGTGTCGAAAAACATCACTTCCTCGCGGGTTTCGATGGTCGGTGTGTGCATGACTCAGTTCAAGACGGCACGCACGGCAGCGGTATCGACTCCGCGCAGTTGAAAGACTCGCAATACGGTGTCCTCAATGAGATTGCTCGGGCAGGAAGCTCCGGCGGTGATGCCCACGGTCACCGCTTCATTACTGGCGAGCTTGGTAGAATAACTCTCCTTCTCCGCCTTCAAATGGAGGTCGAAATGCACGATTTGCTCAAGAGATTTGAGACAATCCGCGGTACGGATGAAAAACGTGGGGAGCTGCTGCTCGCCGATTTCGACCAGATGCGTCGTGTTGGAGCTGTTGTAACCGCCGACAACGAGCAGCACATCCAACGGCTGCTTCAGCAGACCGAAGAGTGAATCCTGGCGTTCCTGGGTGGCACCGCAAATCGTGTCAAAGACCTGGAAATTCTGCTCACCCGCCTCCGGACCATGACGGTCAAGCACCGCTTGCTTCAACCGGCGCTGCACTTCCTCGGTTTCTGATTTGAGCATCGTGGTCTGATTCGCCACACCGACACGCGTGAGATGTAAATCGGGATCAAAGCCGACCGAGTGCGCGCCGGGTGGAAAGCGCTTCAGAAAGGCCTCTTTATCTCCGCCTTGGCGGATGTAATCGCAGACGTAATCCACATCCCCCAGCGTGAGCACCACGAGATAGTTACCCATGCCGTCGTCCCCCATCGCACGGGAGGAGGTGGCACGAGTTTCCTCATGAGAGGCCTTACCGTGGATGATGGAAGTAAAGCCGTTCTTGGCATACTGGCGGACCCGCTTCCAAACGCTCATCACATCCCCACAGGTCGTGTCCACGACGAGGCAGCCGCGTTCGGCAATGAGCTTCATCAGCCGTGTTTCCGCGCCAAAAGCTGGAACGATGACGACATCCTCGCTGCTGAGCGTAGAAATGGCGGATTCGTGCTCCGCAATGGGAATGCTGACGACCCCCATCTCAGTGAGCTGTCGGTTCACTTCCTGATTGTGGATGATTTCACCCAGCAGAAAAACTTTGCGGTCAGCAAAAACCTTCCGCGCGGCATAGGCGAGGTCGATGGCGCGCTCCACGCCATAGCAAAAGCCAAAATCACGGGCCAGACGCACCGTGGTGGTGCCCACGGTCAGCACGCTGCCCTGGGCGCGAATTTTTTCGACGATGATGCTGCGGTAGTGGGTTTCCACCTCGGCCTGTACACGCTGCATGACCTCCGGGGTGCGCACATTCACACGACGGGAGGCAGGAGCGGGGACTGGAGCGGACATCGACAAAAAATTCCGGGAACGTGTCAACGAGACAGCAGATCAATAGTACATTTTGCCTTTGGCGGCGTCCTCGAAGACCTTGTTGCTCTTCATGTAGGAATCTGGCGGATCGGCGAGGGTACTGTCATCCAGCACAGGGAGAGTCTTGCCAATGGTGGCATCCTCGGGATGCGAGCTGGCTATGATGAGCGGTGTGCCGGCACGCACCATGCTGAAGATTTTTTGAGCCGACTTGATCGGTAGGCGCACACAGCCATGGGTGCAGGGATAGGGCTTCACCCAGCCCCAGTGCATGCCGTAGGCGGACTTGAACTCCATCCAGAAGGTCATCGGATAACCAGCGCCCGGACTGCTCACACGGCGGCGGTTAGCCGTCTTGCTGTAAATGCTGAACGTGCCGTGTGGCGTGGGAGTGCTGGCGGTGCCGACAGAACAAGGCGTGGCGAGGAGCACTTCATTGCCTTCCATCACATAAACGCGCTGGGCGCCGGTGCTGAGCTTCACTTTCACAGCGGAAGGGTTTTTGACCGCTTTTGCAGGCGGGTCAAAATGCACAGAATAGCTGCCTTTTTTCTTCGTAGCGCACTGACTCAGGGCGAGGGCGAGACCTGTGAGAGCGAGCAATCTGACAGAACAACGGAGAATGTGGGAGAGGGGCTGCATGCAGGGCCTGCCATTAGCACGAGTTCGGAAGCACTCCACCGTTTTTCTTCGCGCGTGCATCGTTGACACAAGACGAAACTTTGCGCACGGCTCCGCGTTGTATCACACTCATGCCCGCCCCCACCCTGATCGACGTTCTCGTCCGTACCGCTGCCAGCGCCGGATGCGAGGAGCCCACCCGCCTGCGCCACACCCTCGAACTCGCCTCAGACAAGCATCAGCCGCTGATCGAGGCCCTGGTGGACGCTAACATGGTCGATGAGGACCGCTTTTTCGCCCAACTCGCCACAGGCCTCGGCATGCCCTTCTCGGAAAACGGCATGGCGGATGCGGCAGAGGGCTTGCACACACGTTTCCCGGCCAAACTGGCGCTTCGCCACCGCATCTGCCCTGCCCAGGTGGCCAATGGCGAGGTAACCATTCTGACCTACAACCCCTTTGACCTCAGCGCCCGTCAAGCCGTCGGCCAGGAACTGCACCAATCCGTCCACTGGCAGATCGCACCGCGTCATCGCATTTTGGAGGCGCTGCACCAGGGCTACGGCGTCGGCGCTGAGAACTTCGAGGAGTTGCTCGAAGGCCGCGAAGCGGGCGATGACAATGACGACATGAAGCAGGAGACCACCGTGCTCGACGAGGCCGATGAGGAGGCCACGGTGATGAATTTCGTGAACCAGGTCTTCCGTGAAGGACTCAAGGAACGCGCCACGGACATTCACGTCGAGCCGCTGGAACGCGATCTACGCATCCGCTACCGCGTGGATGGCAAGCTCCTCGAAGTTCCCGTCCCGCCAAACATGCGCCTGCTTCAGGCGTCATTGATTTCGCGTCTAAAAATCATGGCGCACCTCGACATCGCTGAGCGCCGCATGCCCCAAGACGGCCGCATCAATTTGGAACTCGATGGCGAACCAATCGACGTCCGCGTGGCGACGATTCCGAGCGTGAACGGCGAGTCCGTCGCCCTCCGTCTGCTCACACGCAAAAAATTCGACATCTCGATGCTCGGGCTGGACGACAAGACCGAGGCCACCATTCGCAAGCTGCTTGCCGCGCCGAACGGCATCATCCTCGTCACCGGGCCCACCGGTTCCGGCAAGTCGTCCACGCTCTACACCTTCCTCAAGGAACTGAACACCAAGGAGCGCCGCATCGTCACCATCGAAGACCCGGTCGAAAACAAGCTCGATGGCATCATTCAGATCGCCGTGAAACCGGAAATCGATCTCACCTTCGCCGCCGGTCTGCGCAGCATCCTGCGTGGAGATCCGAACGTGATCATGGTCGGTGAAATGCGCGACCAAGAAACCGTCGAAATCGCCATTCGTGGCGCTTTAACCGGCCACTTGGTCTTTTCCACGCTTCACACCAACGACGCCGTCGGCGGCATCTCCCGCCTGCTCGACATGGGCATCGAACCCTTCATGATTTCATCATCGGTTCGTGCATTTCAGGCACAGCGCCTCGTCCGCACGCTGTGCGGCATCTGCAAGCAACCGGCGCAGCATGAGGATAGCCACCTTCGCAGCATCGGCTTCCCGATGGAATGGAAAGGCAAGCTCTTCAAACCCGTCGGCTGCCGCTCCTGCCGAAATACCGGCTTCACCGGACGCCTCGCCATCATGGAAATCTGTCTCATGACCGAGGCGCTTCAGGACAAGATCAACAACCGCGCTAACACCATGGAACTCAAAGCGCAGGCGCTGAAGGACGGCATGGTGCCGATGCGTCAATACGGCTTCCGCAAAGCCTCCGAAGGCGTCACCACGCTTGAGGAGGTCATGACCGTCACAGCGGCGAGTGAGTAGCTGGTCTTGGGTGTCCGCACTCCACCGCTAACCTCAATCAACCAAACAAGCTCGTGATCGGCTGACCTTTGTCAGTGACGGTGAAGGGCCTCTTCGTGGATGAGTAGAGCACCATATCGAGCGGCAGGCCGAGGGCGTAGGCGATGGTGGCATTGAAATCGGGGACGCCGACTTTGTTTTCGGTGACCTCAATGCCTTTGTCGGTCTTGCCATAGACCTGACCACCGGCGATGCCGCCGCCCCAGAGCACAGAGCTGAAGGCCTTAGGGTAATGGTCGCGACCGTCGTTTTGATTGATCTTCGGCGTGGGGACGAATTCGGAGGTGAGCACAACGAGCGTGTCATCGAGCAGGCCACGACGGTCGAGATCGGCCAGCAATGCTCCGACGGCTTTGTCGAGCTCGGCAGCACGCTCGGGGAGTCGAGCGTAAATGTCTTGGTGCATGTCCCAGCCACCGAGGGTGACTTCGACGAATTTCAACCCATGCTCGACGAGACGACGCGCGAGCATGCAACCCTGCGCGAAGGTTCCATCCCCATAGGCAGCGTGTGTTTCGGCGGATTCTTTGCTGAGGTCGAAGGCATCGAGGTCCTCGCTCCTCATGACCTTGATGGCATCTTTATAGACCTCGGCGTAGGCTTTGACACCGTCGTATTGGTAGGTCTGGCGGAAACCTTGATCGAGCTTGGCGGAAAGGCCGAGACGGTAGTCAAAGTCGCTCTCGCTGAGGCTGGCGGGCAGACGACTGTTTTGCAGGCCTTTGGCGGGATCGTTCAGCACCAGCGGTTGGCAGGCGGCTTCAAAGAAGCCACCGCCGGGGTGCTTGCTATCGCTGGTGATGATGACAGAGCCGGGGAGGTCGGTGTTGCCCTTGCCTTGGAATTTTTGCAGCCAAGCACCCATCGTGGGATGCCGGGTAGCACCGCGCATCGTGTAGCTCGTGTGTTGGAAGTAGTTCCCCTGCGCGTGCGCACCCTGCGTGGAACTGAGGGAATTGATGACCGCGCCGCGATGCATCATCTTGGCGGTTTCAGGCAGGTACTCGCTGATCTGCACGCCATTAGCCGAGGTCGGAATGGCCTTGGTGCTGCCCATGGTTTCCGCTCCCGGCACGACGCCGAAGGTGTCGAGGTGCGTCATCCCGCCGGACATGTACAAATAGATCACACGCTTCGCGGTGGCGGCCTGTTTGGCCTTGGACGCACCTTCAAACGGTGCGGCGAAACCGCGTGGCGCAAGGGCGCTCATGACGGAGACGCCCAGGCAGGTCTTGGCGATGTTCTTGGCGAAATCGCGGCGGCTTAGCTCGTCGCAGGTATTGAGGAGGTCTTTCATGGTGTCAGCGTGTGGTATTCGGCAGCGTGAACGCTAGGGGTGGGGCGTTCTTGCCTCAAATGGCGGTAAATCCAGGTTCCCCCAGGGCTTACGCGCCAAAACCATGGAAGATATGGTGGGTGGCCTCGGTCCTGAAGGTGGGATCGAGGGCACAGCGTTTGCGCTTGCTGCGGATGGAGCCTTTCACCGCGCTGGTCTTGAGCACTTTGGTGGAGATCTCTCGTAGCAGCGTTAGGCTGTGCGCGGCGGCTTTGTCGCGCACTTGGCAGTGGTCTTCGTGATAGGTGACATCCAGCAGGTGATGGCATTGGTTCTCGACTGACCAGTGGTTGCGGATGAGGCGGCCTAGCTCGGCGGCGCTCGCCGTGCTGCTGCTGAGGTAGTAGTGCATTTCCACAGCGGGTTTCTCGGCGGCGTGGCGCTGGCGCATCGTCTCGCGCCTCACGCAGATGACGCTTTGCAGCCCCACCCATCTCCACGATTTGGACCACCAGCTCAGATCGCGCAGGACGACGACTTCGCGCTGCTCGTAGCGCCCGCGATTTTGATCGCGTGTGGTGCTCACTTCACAGCCCTGCGCCCAGTTGCCTTGCGTGTGGAGTTCCTCGGCGGCAGGCCGCAGTTGGTCGAACTGGGCGATGACGGCTTGGTGGGCTTCTTTTTCGTTGGCTTTGAGCGCGAGGATGTAGTCGGCCCCGGCTTCCTGGATGAGGCGGGCGACTTCGGGATGACCGCCCATGGCGTCGATGCTGACGGTGGCTCCGTGGAGCTGGAGTTTGGCAAGGAGTCGCGGCAGGGCGGCCAGTTCGTTACTTTTCTCTTCGCAGACTTCGTGGCCGACGCTCAGGCTCGCCTCGCTAACCCACGCGCGCAGGATGTGCAGGGAGCTTTTACCCGTGGTGGTGTCCTTGGCTCCACGGCTGACTTTGCCATCAATGGCGACGTGTTTGCCCTCCAGATCGCCGACCCACAGCTCCATGATTTCCAGCAGGGTGTCGGGGCGCAGGGCGAGGAAGACATTGCGGAAGACATCGTGTGAGGGTGCGCCATGGCGCAGCGGGATGAACTGGCGCAACCAAGCGAGCTGAGAGCGAGCGAAGTGGCCCATGTCGGTGAAGTCTTCGCAGTCACAGATCATGGCGCAGAGGGCGACGAGCAGCACTTCGGGCAGTGGGTAAAGCACGCGCCCGATAACGCGCGGGTCGGGCAGGGTGGCAAAGAGTTGTTTGAGCCGCAAACACCATACTCAGTTGCTCATTTCAGGCGTAAACCCTGGACCAGGGACATGCAGTGGCGTCTTTGCGGCAAGAGCTCAGGAGCCAAAATCACCATGCTCCGCCAACGCGACCGCTCCGCCCATCGTAGCCCACAGCAGGCTCAGCAGAAGCAGAACCACCCATCGTAGCCGCAGGTATCTTGTGACTTGATAATCATACTGGCACTACAAGACCCTCGGCCTCAGCAAGTTTCTTTTGATTCCCGTCAAAGGTCAGGAAGTGCGTTGCCTTAAACTTTAAGGCACTCGCTACGTGCAGAATGTCGAATCCTCGATGCCCTGCTGCTAAGGACCGAAGGGATGAGAGTCGCTTGGCCTCATCGACGACATCGGCAAGATTGGATGTGGCCACAATCAAACGGCCTTGGGCAACCGCCGCCTCAAATCCAGACCAATACTGAGCAGCCGTTCCCGCTGGAATGACTTTGCGAAATTCAGAAAATCGGAGAGCATTTCCAAACTCAAAATGAGTCAGGCTATTGAGGTGCAGCGCTCTCGTATTCTGTGCTGCCCACGCCACGGCTTTGGGGCTGTGGACATCGCTCCCATAGAGCGAAAAGAGGAAGCTGGTATCACACGCGATTACCATCTGCCGCCCGCCTCCGCCAGAATTTCAGCCGACTGCTCCGCACTTAAAACATGGTCCCCACTGCGATCCCTGAGCACTTCGGGGCTGGACGCCCAGTCCACCACGTGGGCGGTCTGTTCCGTTTCCGGACTCAATCTAGCGATCACGATGCCCCGTTGGGTGATGAGCACATCTTCCCCAGCGCTGACCCAGCGTAGCACGCTGGTGTAGTGGTTTCTCAAGTCTCGAACAGTGGCGATTTTCATTGTAGCACAATTGTGTAGCTGCAACTGTGGACTGTCAACAGAAGCCCCGATGCTGAAAGGAGGCGCATTTTCGCGAGCCTCAGTGGCAAGCTCAGCCACGCGGGGTTAAAGGCGGCGAATCGTGTTTCCATAATGCCTGGCATCTTTTTCCAGTTTGTGGAGCCGTTGGGGTTCTGCCAAGAAGTCGTGCTCTGCGGCATCTGCGCCCAGTCGATGCTGTTGAAAGCTGCACGCTCCGTCAGCCCGCTCGGATCACTCGCAAACACCGGATCACCACTGGTGAACGCATACCAGTTGTTCCCGCCGCTGAACTGAATCGGATCTTCACTCAGGAACCTCCCCAGCCACGGATGATAATACCGCGCCCGCATGTGATGCAGACCCGTCTCTGCATCGGTCTGCACGCCGAACGCACCGTTGAACAGATACGGCGTGTCGATCACGCCCGAGACATGCGTGATCAGGCCGTAAGGGCTGTACTCCACGCGGCCCGTCACGTTCGCGCTGGCATCCGTCAGCGCCAGCGTGCTGCCCACTTGATCGCTGTGGTAGTAACGGACCGCCGTTTCGGTGCCGCTGCTGTTGGTTTGGGACTCGTAAAGCAGGCCCGCCGGGCCACCCCACACATACCAGCGCTTGATGTTGTTGGGCTTGTGCTCGATGAGCACCTCACTCATGGAGCTGAGGCCATGCGGGTTCACCGTGTAGCGTGTCGTCGCGCCATTGAACGTCTTGTGCGTGCG
>JAPLUL010000157.1:0-3963 GCA_026397635.1 Verrucomicrobiota bacterium
CTGACTCCTCACGCTGGTGCGACCATCTAGGAAATCATTTATCTTTTGGCGAGTTTGAACGGGTGGAGGGCATCCTTCTTTCCGCCGAGAGTGGTCCGAGACCTTTGATGACCCGCGAGAAACCAATCCTATGACAACGAGTGCCACCGCAACGTGCTCTCCACCAGCCGCAGGCCGTCAGGTGATCGCTTTGGCAGCCTGGCTCCTCTTTTGTTTCGTCGCCGCGGGCACGGCCGTCTTTGTTTCCACCGACGGTTGGTATGCCGCCTTGCACAAGCCGGCGTGGAATCCGCCGGCATCGCCGTGACCGCCACCAACATGGTGGGTGTCCCGGAGGAAACCTACGCGCTCACCCAGGCCGAACTCGCATTGCGCGACAACCGCTCTCTAGCAGCCATGGGCCTGAAGGAGGGGGACATCAAGGATTTCCAGATCCAGCCGAATCTCAGCACCACGCGCCGCCACCGCATCGTCAAGGCGCTGGAAGCGCTACCGGGTGCCGCCGGCCGCGGCCGCATCATCCTGTTGGCCAACTCCTGCGAGACCAACGCCCAGGCGGATTTCCTCGTTGCCGCGCTTGCCATGCTCGCCGAGCGCCAGGCTTCCGGCGCTGCGGATTACAAGGACCTGCATGTCTTCGGCCGCCTGCCGGGAGCGACCACAGCCAGCGGCACGCTGGAAGTGCCCGCACCGGTCGATCACGTCACATGGACGGAGCAAGTCGCCGGTTTCGCCCAGCGCGATGACCTCGGCACGGCAGCCAAGCTGCTCGTTCACACAGGCCGGCTTTCCGAAGCGACGCTGGCGGGTTTCACGGCCGCCGGTTGGAAAACCGCCGGCGTCGCCTACCCGCTGCGTTGACTCACACTTTTTCCCTGCGGGAACGCTCCAGATAGCCACGATCCACCGGGCATTTCCAGAGGACGAAAAACGCGAGGATCATCAACCGCGAAGGCTTGAGCGGCCTCGGCTGGCAAATCGGCCTCGGGTTCTTTCGTGGCGGCTATGCCCGAAAAAAGGCCAACCGCTAATGCAGTGAACCCAGCAATAATTCTAATACTGCCTTTACCATGATGCCGGTTTGAGGCGAAACCAGCGCGTGTCTCCGGCTTCGAATGGGGCGTAAATGACCTGGCCAACCTGTTTTTCAATTTTACCGGTGATCGCCTGGGCAGTTATGCCGGAAGGAAGTTCGATTCGTTTAAGACCGGCGTTGCCGGAATGCACGGCTAGAAAACGACTGTCGGTCAGTACGACTTCGCCTCCGCACGTCCAGCGATGCGCGCCGGCGCCGGTGAAAAGACGGCCGAGCAACTCCGCGGAGAGGCCCATGTCGCCAAGATAAATGCTTTGATGCAGGCCGTTTGTGGTTCTGGCAGTGGAAACCAGGCCGTCAGACTTATAATAGCCCAGTGGCTGGGCTGACGGGTCATCAACAAAAAAGCGTGGCGAAAGAACCAGGAATCCATTTGTCCCCTTTCCGCCGCCGCCCCAGGAAAGATCGTTAAGGACTCCTTCTCCATTACTGCCCTGTTCGCCGTCGCGTATGGCCAATTTGATTCCAGTAAGATATTTGACCTGCTCAAGGTCCGGTCCTCCGGTACCTATGAAGCCCGGCGCATAAACCCAGAGCGCTGTTGTCTTCTCAGCGTCCAGCCGTTTGCGAATGGCCTCAACCTGATCCTTCTCGAGATGATACGCGTTGGCAAACAGGTACGCTTTGCAGGGCGGAACCACTCCGCTTATGAAATCCTTCATCGTGTACCAGCCCACAGACACTCCGCTTTGTCCGCATTTGTTGCGCAAATCCATCAGCCCCCAGTAAAAAGCGTCCCAATCGCTCTTTACGTAGTATTTTGATTCCGAGTCAAACAGTACTGCAACCTCGGGCCGGAAAGGGAGCGGGTTCTTAAGATTTTCTTCGTAAAGCGTCATTCGCTCGCGAAGCATTACCCATGGTTCGGGTCCGTTGAACGCGCCGGCCCCTGCCAGGTCCATCCACCAGGATGCTGACCGGTGCATGACAAGCTGTGCGAAATTGCGGTCGAGCAGGTTTAAAGTTTCGCGCAAGTCCCGGGCCTGCACGCCGAATGTCGCGTCCGGCAGCCATTTGGGTACATCCTCTTTGCTTACAAAGTGGGTGTGGATATCATCCTCGTTGAGCCAGAGCTTGCCGTGCGCGGCGACCGAATCTACAGCCGACATGAAACCGGCAGGTTCGCCGCTGGTGCGGCCGACATACGGGATCGGGCTCATCAAGATATCAATCGCAGGATGCTCGATCACCCGTTGTATCGCGCCATGGCCGCCGAAACTGCCGATAAGCTCCGAGGTATAACCATAGCAGAATACCGAGAGTTTATTGCCGGCAGTCTCGCGCCGTACCATTTCCGCCCAGCGAATTACACGGTCTGCAGCTAGTTCGCTCACGTAGCTGGAATAGTCAACCCAGGCTTGTTCTCCGGGGAGATTGTAAAAAACCTTTATCGGTGCGGCGCCTATCTCCATGTGCATGGGAAATCGTCCCGGTTCGCCGCGCGGCACTTCGGCTGAGGTGAGCGTAACATCGGGTTTCCCCCAGGCTCGCTGCAGGGAGCTGTCGTCATGGTAGTTTGCCTTGAGCCAGGCTCTGAACCGGACGGTGTTGGCCATGCTGACATCGGGTCCTTTTTCCCGGTACTCGTCGGCAAACATCTCGATATTCGGCCCGCCTATATGGTAGGCGAGTATCCGCCCGCCGTAAATACTGCCCTCAAAGTGACGGATCATTGCCGCCGTACCGCGGTCGGAAAGATCCCAGTAATAATCAGAAGCCAGGGAGAGACACCCGCTGGAGCTTGTTGAGCCGTCAGCATACCGCCATAACTGGTCCTTCGGGATGCTGGACCACTCCAGCCAACTCGGGGTGGGACCGGTAGAGTAGCGAAGGATAAAAACAGCCTTCGGATCGACCCGGATGAAATCATCGAGAATTTTCTCAGTCGCCGAGTAATCGATTTTGTCCCATCCTTTCGAGAAGTTCTCGCCGCACATGAGAAAGGAATAGATATGCACGCCGGCTTCGGCGGCCAAGCGCACTTGCGGATCCTGGAAACGTTCGACGTAGTTTGTATTCTGGCGCGTATTGAAGAAAAAGACCATCGGGACCTTCGGCCTGCCATTGATCAGTAGGCGCGCCATCCCGTCGCGGGCATCAATGGCCGCCTTATTAATCGGTTCAAAAGGCTGTTCGGCATGTCCCGTTTGAAGGTTAAGGGCAAGCGTGATGATGGCAATAATTGTTCTATTCATGAACGGTTGTGTCGGGTTCCTGTGGCGTATAATCACTGAAGTGGTCCCGCAAAACGGAGCCAGTGGTTTGTTGAAACTTTAGCTGGTCTGAGAGGGGCAAATTCAAAGTTCTAAGGAATAATTTGTAGCGGAAAAAATGAGGCTCACTCAAGCTGCGAATTTGTGTTCGTGGTCTATGGGGCGACGGTACTTTAGGGTTTTTCTTGGACGGCTGTTGAGCTCCTTCTCAACAGCGGCAAGAGCTTCTCGGGTGATCAGGCGCATGTCACAACCCTTCGGGAAGTACTGACGCACCAACCCGTTGAAGTTCTCAACGCCGCCTTTCTCCCAGCTGTGATAGGGCTTGCAAAAATAACCCGCTGCACCAAGCGCCTCTTCAATCCTGCCGTGTTCGGCAAACTCAAGCCCATTGTCGTAAGTGATGGTATGGACTCGGTAGGCCTTCAAAACAACGATGACCGCGTTGGCTGTTTCCGTGCTACTCTTGCTGGAAAGCTTCATCAGCTTGCCTAGTCGACTCTTGCGCTCATACAGGCTCAACAGATAGCCGCTGCC
The DNA here is from genome assembly GCA_026397635.1 of Verrucomicrobiota bacterium. GTDB lineage: Bacteria > Verrucomicrobiota > Verrucomicrobiia > Verrucomicrobiales > Verrucomicrobiaceae > Prosthecobacter. The sequence goes on from JAPLUL010000157.1 coordinate 3,847, forward strand.
TTGACTGCCAGCGACCAGATCGACTTCCCAATCTCCGTATCTTTCACGCCTTGCTACCACGGCTGGACGTTCTTCAATGCCCTTGCGATCAGGGATTTTGCTCCTCGAGCCTTTCAC
>JAPLUL010000036.1:0-15109 GCA_026397635.1 Verrucomicrobiota bacterium
AGAAAGCATCTTGGCACGCTGGTGATCGTAAGCCGACTTGTAATACTCCATTTTCTTGCGCTCGGCGTTCTCCATGCCACGACGGGCCGCGCTGTTGTATGGGTCTGTGCGCAGAACATCCTGGTAACCGGTAAGCGCCTCGTCGTATTTGCCCAGTTCAACCGCACTGTTGCTCATCAGAAGGCCTTTTTTCACCTTCTCGACGTTCTCCACATGCTGAGCCGTCAACGCTGGCGGCCAGCGGTCAGGATCATCAAGCTGAGAAAGAAAAAGTGCCGCTTCTTTATGTCCAGGAACGGAGAGTATTGCGCCGTCGATAAGTTGGCGAGCTTCATCGTACTTGCCGAGTTTAGCCTTCTCACGAGCAACCACGACGCTGCTATCAGCATGCTTCAGTTGGGCCAAATCCAGCCAGTCACGGGTCAAAGGAGCGCTCGGGAGTGCATCCATCGCCGCTTTGTATGAGCCAAGTGCGCCCTCATAGTCTCCTTCGCTGAACATTTTGTCACCACGGTCCATGGCGGTGCGGGCATCTTCAATGCGGGCGTAACGACGTGCGATTTCTCGGCTAGCCATGCCTGACACAGAATTTTGTGCCATCAGGTGCGGGGAGATGGCGACCAATGCGATAAGAGGAAGTTTGAAGACCGGACGGGAGTGGAGGGTCATATGCGGACTAGCAGCGTGTTTGATGGTAAAGGGAGGTTTCTAGCAGACGAAAGCGAGGTTTGGCGAGACAAATTTTGAGTCAGGTGAAAAAATGAGTCCTCATCATCCTTGTTGAATTTCGATTTTCTCCGGAGTTGGCTTGCCGTCACTACCCAGCGGGGAAATGACAGCCTTGTTTTCCTCCAGTTTCCAAATGTGGTAGGTTTTGCCCAAGCCTGGAAGTTGGAAGGTTTTGCCCTCTTTCACGCCAGGGATCGGCTGACGCTGTTTCCAGCGGAATTCCAACTCGGCCTCATATTCTGCCAGATTGGTTTCTTTGCCCTGCACCAGTTCAAAGGGCTTGTTGGTGGAGAGATCCAAAGCCTTCACCACATACGCTTCCATGGGGCCAAGCGTGGGATGCTGAATCGTTTGTTTTTGAGCTTCTAACAACTTGAAACGGGTGACGCCCTTGTCGAAGCCAAACTCCTCATTGAGCGGCTTGAACACGCTGCCCTTGGAAGGTTGCAACCTCTGGATCTGAAAAGTGCCATCACTGCCGCCTTTGAGCACTAAGATGTAATCGTGGCTGATCCGTTGGCGTAGCACAAGCTTGTTGGTGAGCGGTGGCAGGCTGGAGTCGCTACGCGGGTCGGTCTTGGCGGTGAACTCCTCCAAGTTAGAAAAGCCGTCATTGTCCGCATCCAAATCACCGACGTTGGGAGAATAAATGTTTGGCAATTCGGCCTCTGGCGGGTTTTTGGTGCGATCCCCCGTGAGAAAGAGGTTCGTCATGGGTGGACGAAGTTGCGGCTCAGGCAGCAAGAGGTCAAAAAGCTCGCCACCTTTCATCACCAGAAGAACGGATTTGTTCAGCGGCACAGGTTTGCCGCTCCTGTCGGGTGACAACCATGCGTATTTTTTCTTGAGGGTGTCAATGCCGGTGACGACCGCCGCGTTGTTTGGCGCATTCAAATCGTCGCGTGACGCCCCCTGGGGCAGCAAGAGGCTGTCCTCAAAGGCAGACGATTGGAAAATGAGAAAGCCCGCCGCCCCGATGGCGAGGAGAGAGGAGATAGTCAGAATGACTTTTTCGTAGTTGCCCTGGCTGTTCTGCATGATGGGTAAAAACTGCGGTTAATTAAAAATAGGTTGGCGATCAGCGCCCCGGGGCAGGCTGCTGCGCGGCCACGCCATTGGCGGCGTCAAGGAACTTCAGAAGGTCGATCTCCATCCTGACTTTCAAGCGCTCCCGCCCGATGACCGGGATGGAATCCACCGCGGCAGGCGCGGGTGCTTTGATCTCGTTGCTAGCAGTCGCTGCCGCAGGCGTCTCAGCCGTGCCCTCGGGCGCTGCCTCAGGCTGGGGCACACTGACGCTTGACCTGATGGGGCCTTCCTGCATCTCATTTTCAATGCGCAGCACCTTGAGGCTGGTAAAAAATGGCATGTCGGAGGGATTCGCAAGACGGCTAACGAGCAACTGCAGCGGTCCCTGATCCAGGGTCAGAATAATCGAAACTTTCCGTGCTTCATAAATAGACGGCGCAGCCATTGCCATCGTCGGCTGCCTTGCCCCGGGCCGGACGTTTCGCTGCTGGGAAGGAGCTGCCGCAGATTCTTGCTCCAGGGAAATTTTGGAACGCTCCAAGACATCCAACGACTGCACACCGCAGAGCATGAGCAACTTCACCAACTCCACCATCGCGTCCAGATAATTGGAAAGCTCGGCTGCCGCTTCTGCTTTAGGCAGGCTTGAGGTGTATTCATCGAAACCAAAGGCAAATTCAGCAGGCAGTGAAAGCTTTGCATTTGTGGCGGACTGTCGTGTCTCGGCAATCTTGGCTTTGAGCTTGGTCTGGAATTCAATGTCTTTGATCGGAACAACGGGCGGCTGCAAAATAAGCAGCGTGCCGCCTAGCCTGTTCACGTTGGCGGCATATTCATCCACCAGAGCACGCTTGGCCTGTAAATTGGCCTCGGAGGGAGAAAGCCGAGCGCTTTTCAGCGAGGCCACCTGAGCGCCTTGGGCCAGGAAGTTTTCCTTAGCTTCAGAGAAGCTACCCCAAGCACCGAACAAGAGGTAGCCAAGAGCCAAAGACCCGGCAATGATGACGCCAAGAATGGCGGCCAGCGGTTTATTTTCGCGAATCCAGTCCATGATCTTTACTTAAAATTGCAGAGGCTTGCGTAGAGGAAGTTTGATTTCAAATTGATAGGCGTAGCGGTCTTCCTCAGTCCCGGAGTCCACCTTGATGACGTATTTGTCACGGTTGGCATCGAAATCGGTCACGCCGAATGAGTCTAGTTTGGCAATCTTGGCGGCAAAATCATAAACGACTTTCTGCTCCCCCTCGGTGTTGCGACGATACAGACCCACAAGCCTCAGTTCATACACTGGAGCTGCCGTCCCCGCTTGGGCTGCCTGCGCAGCCTTTCCTTCATTGACGGAACTACTCCAAAGTGGGCTGGTGACAGGTTTGCCATCCTTGATCGGCTCAACCAGTGTCAGCCAAAGTAAATCGTTGTCGAACTGCTGATTGAGTTCGTTCAGCAAACGCACCCACCAAGAGCGATTGGTGACCGCCTGCTCGAGCTGGGAACTGCGAGCACGAAGTTCCTCCTGTTTGGCATCCAAAAGGCGAATTTCACCCGCCAGCTTTCCAAGCAAGGCGGCTTCGCTTTGGATTTGAACAGAACGCTGCTGAACCGATGCCTCGGCATGCCTGAACCAGAAAATAGCCGCTCCCAAGGCCGCAAGCACACACAGGCCAGACATGATCAGCGCGGGCGCACGACGAGCCGCGTCACGCGCATTGAACAAGGCACCTGGCACCAGCTCGATTTCGCATGGGCAAGAACCCATGCCCTGCAATGCGAGGCCTGCCAATTCACCCAAAGCCGGAGCGTCAACCTGGGCCGACTCGGGATTGACCCCGCGATCCGTCTGAATTCCGCGCAGGCCATTGAAGGCTTCCACCGGCAATTTGAGTTTTTCGGTGAAAAATTCAGCGATGTAACCTGCCGCCGATCCGCCACCAGCCAGAAACACACGCTTGGGTGCACCGCCGCCCTGCTGGCTACGATAGAAAGTGATGGTTCTCATGACCTCGGAATGCAGGCGTGTCATCGAGTTCCGCATGACTTTGGTCATGGCATTGACACCCTCGTCAGGGTGATCTTCGACCGCCCCGCCCAGAGCCACAAAACCTTGAGAGCATTTTTGCCGCTCCGCCTCTGCGAAGGAAATGCCAAACTCTTTAGCGATAGCATTGGTCACTGCCGCACCGCCAACAAGCAGATTGCGCGTGAAGAATCGTTCGCCCTCGACGAAAACCAGATTGGTGGATCTTGCTCCGAGATCAATCACGAGAGCAGGTTCATCGACATCAGGGTAACTGTAGCGGAAAGCGTTGTAGAGAGCCAGAGGGCCGACCCCCATTCCAGACACATTCACACCGCAGGAAACCACTTCCGAGTGCATCTCGTTGAGTGGCTCCACTTTCATGGCGGCCAGGATCACCTCCACCTCACCGATGTCACTTTTGGCCACCACCTCGTAATCCCATGACACTTCGTCTAGCTGCCATGGCACGTTCTGGCGCGCTTCAAACTCGACGATTTGAGCGAGCTTATCCCCTTGGACGGGGGGCAGCTTCACAAAACGGCTGAAAACTGGATGCCCGGGAACTGAGCAAAAAACTTTTTGACCTTTGACTTTGAGCCGCGCGACAAGCTCACTGAGAGCCACTTTGAGCTGGGGCAGTCGGCTAACGTCAACAGACGGGTCACCGTCCAACTGCACAAAATCATACCGCTTTAAAACGAGATCACCGCCGGATGTTTTAGAAAACACCGCTCCCCCCACGCGCTGGGAGCCGAGATTGATGACCGTAATGCTATTGGAATCTGCCATGCTGGATTGTGTTGAAGGCTTAGCGAATGAACCCGTGGGTGTCACTTGGGTTTGACCTGCACATCATAGTCACCCCAGAGAATGGCAAAGGGTGTCTGCGCTTTGCTCAAAACCGTTCCATTCATGAAACTGAATCCATCGGTTTTTTCCCACCATGGATCTTTACCGACGCTGGCTTTGTGCGCCCTGCGCTCAGCGTCGATGACGACTTCTGCACCCCAGCCCTGAACATCCGTGGAGACAGTCATGTTGGGCTTTTGCGTGATCAGCTTCATGGTGGCGGGAGAGACATAGGCCAGCGCATGGCAGGGGCCGTCCGCTGGAATGTTGATCAGGTCGAGGGTTCCTTGCAGGACTGTGCGCTTACCGTCTTTGCCGATGTGCTGCAGTGGCAGATAAATGTTCATCTGCATGGCGGGAAAAGTCCCCTCCCTGCCGCCGGACTCGGGTGGCAGCTTGATGTCGAACTCCACATCCACCTCAATCCAGTTTTTCGGGCGCCAGCGTTTCTCATTCACATTTCCAGCACCAAACATCGGAGTCTGCTGTTCTTTGACCTCCACCTTCTTGATGTCCACAATAATGCGTGCTTTGCCGTCTGCTGGTGCCTGAGCACTGAGTGCGGAGGCGATGAAAATAAACGCAAAGGTCAATGCTGATGATCTCATGAGGTGTGACAGGTTGTTCTTGGTAATTTATTGTTTTATCAGCAAAACGCGCCCCGCATCAAGCAGGGAATCTCAGAAAGTCGCGAAAATACGCGGCCATGAGCGAAATCGACTCTTCCCAGCGCGTTTGAATCTCTCTTTGCCAGCATCCCAAAAGAGCAGGAGTCCAGAATCCAGAGGATTCGGGGAAAACGTGCTTCTTGGGTGGATGACTCATATGAAAAAATGCAGGGGCCGGGCAAACAGGCGCGAATTCTGTGGCAATCCGTTTACTCTGCAAGCAAAAGCCTGCATCTCATTTTCATCGTCATCGTGGCTTGTGTGAAGGCTTCTTTCCGGGCTAAACTTAATTCCGTTTCAACCATGCACCTCACCCACCGAATCCTGGTTTTCCTCATTGGCACCCTTTCCATGGCAGCCTGCCGCCCTGCGCCCGGTCCAGAACAAGAGCAAGCCGCCACCCCAGCCAAGGCCAGCCCCTCCGCGCCAGGCGAGTCCTCGCCAATCTCCGAAATCATCCAGGCCACCGGCCTTGCCGCGAAGGACGAACGTGTTGAAATCATCCTGCTGCTGCCAGACACCCGCGTTCCACTCCAGGAATTTCAGCGCAATGGCCTCGCCATGCTCATCAGCCGCCAGGCTGGTTACAAGCTTGCCACTCACGAGGCCGGAGGTGAAGCAGCCAAACAGGCGGCGCAATTCCGTCAGGCCATCGACGCCAAACCCGCCGCCATTTTTGTCAGCCCGATTGATCCCCCTGCCCTAGCCGCCCTCATCGTCGAGGCGACCACCGCAGGCATCATCGTGATCGGACTCGACAAACGCATGCTCAACGAAGGCTGCGCCAGCATCGTTTACAGCGACCAGCGCCGTGTCGGTCGGCTAGCTGGCGAGGCCACTCTCGAAGCGCTCAAACGGAAGGCCACTGAAGAAGGCCGTGCTGAGGTGACGGGGCGTGTGATCCAAATCCGAGGCGTCGAAGACAGCACTTCCACGAACGACCTCGCCACTGGCTTCACCGAGGCGCTGAGCGCGCAGCCTGGCGTCGTTCAGGTTCACGATGCGTTTGCCGACTGGAAGCCAGAAAACGCTACTCAGCGCACCGCCGAGGCATTCCAACTGCAAAAGCAGTTCGATGTCATCTTCGCCCACAACGATGCCCTCGCCATCGGTGCGGCCAAAGCGACCAGCGACGCCGGTCAGCGTGAAAACATCTTCGTCATCGGCACCGACGGCATTCCTGGACAGAAAAAGGGCATCGAACTGGTCCGCCAAGGCGATCTCGATGCCACCATCGTTCAGCCCGCACTCGTCGATCTCGCCCTCCAGATCGTCCTGCGGCTACGCACCGACCAAAACTTCAAGCCCCTGCCCGCGTACGAGGTCGAACCCGTCGCTATCACCCCGAAAAACGTCGAAAAATCTCTCCGAACAGGCACCTACCGGCTCCCCAAGCTCTAATCCGCCCCCACTCCAAGCCATGCGTCTCTCATCCTTCGCCTTCCTCGCCTTCCTCCCGTGTCTGTTTGCTCAAGAACCCACTGCGCCCAAGATGGACGCGAAAACCCAGCTCGAAGAGGCCAAAAAGCTGCTCAAGGAAACAGCACCAGGCATTTTCGACCTCAACGGCATCCAGATCACCACCGCCGCGCGTGAGCTGCGCATCCCATGCAGCGTCCTCCACCAGAAGCTCCCCATCGAGTACGTCCTCTGCCATGAGACCGGAGATAAAGTCCACGAAACCATCCTCCAGACCACGGTAAAGCCCATTCAGATTCAGCTTGCCCTCCTGCTGGCCAACTACCAACCCGCCACTCAGGGCATCCTCGGCAAAGTCGATCCCAAGGTCGAGCGCCCCTACGCTGACAAAGACGAGACCTCTCCCGCCACCCCTGGTGCCAACCGCCTCCAAATCCGCTGCGAGTGGAAAGACGGCGACAAAACCCACAACGTGCCTCTCTCCGACTTCATCCAGAACATCGAAGAGCGCAAAACCCCGCCCGATCTCGATACCTGGATCTTTAATGGCTCTCAGATCGACGTCGGAGGCTTCGCCGCCCAGCAGACCGGTTCCATCATCTCCACCTATGTGAATCCTCAGGCGATCATCAACTCCCCCGCCAAAGGCAACTTACGCGATGATCTCTGGATCAGCATGCCCGCGAATATCCCGGCGGAGGGGACGAAGGTCACGCTCATCATCATGCCTGCCGTTCAATAAATCGTCCTCGTTTACAATCTCCTCGTTCCGCCAGGTCAAGAAGTGGTCATGCCGGTCTAGGCATGGTCAACAATCGTCCCGGCTTGACCTCATTGACCTCTTGACCATTGACGGCCTCGTCTTCCGCCCTCCAAACTCCGCCATCATGAAATTCTCAGCCCTTTTCCTCATCGTAACCGCTTCCGCCTTCGGTCAGGCCGCCAGCCAGGCCCCACGCCACGAGTCCCTCAAGCAGGAGTTGCGCCTCGGCGTCGAACGCGGTCTGAATTTCCTCCGCGCCAAGCAAAACTCGGAAACCGGCCAATGGGGCGAGGCCGAACCTGTCGCCATCACCGGTCTGGCCATGACCGCGTTCATGCTCGACGCCAACCGCAAGCCTGGCGATCCCGTCCCAGCCGAGGTCGAAAAAGCCACCCGCTACCTCATCAGCAACGCCAAGCCCGACGGCTCCATCACCATCAAGGCCCGCGCCACTTACAACACCGCCATCGCCTTGACTGGGCTGCTCTTGAACAACCAGCCCGAAAACGAGGAGGTCATGCTCAAGGCCCGCCGCTACCTCGTCACCCGCCAGCTCGATCTCGACGAAAAAGGCAAGCAGGACGCCCCCACCGACGGCGGCATCGGCTACGGTGAGGAAAAAGCCACCCACGCCGACCTCTCCAACACCACCTTCGCCCTCGAAGCCCTCTACTACGCCCAGTCCCTCCTTGCTGATAAAGGCGACGCCGCCAAAAACGAGCCGCAGCTCAACTTCGGTGCCGCCATCGACTTCATCCAGCGCTGCCAGAACCGTCCCGAGAGCAACAAGTCGAGCTGGGTCAGCAAAGACCCCAAAGACGCCGGTGGCTTCATCTACAACCCCACCGAAACCCGCGGTGCCAAAGTCGAAAACCCCGACGGCACCATTTCCCTCCGCAGCTACGGCAGCATCAGCTACGCCGGCCTCCTCAGTTTCATCTACGCCGGCCTTGATGCCAAAGACCCCCGCGTCAAAGCCGTCATCGACTGGATCAACGCCAACTACAGCGCCGACGAAAACCCCGGTCTCGGTGCCCAGGGCCTCTACTACTACTACCACACCCTCAGCAAGGCCCTCAGCATCGCCAAGATCGACTACATCAAGACCAAGGACGGCAAACTCATCGACTGGCGCGCCGACATCACCCAAAAGCTCCTCAACCTGCAAAAAGGCGACGGCTCCTGGGCCAACTCCGAAGGCCGCTGGATGGAAAGCGACTCCGTCCTCACCACGAGCTACATCTTGATGGCGCTGGGGCGGATTCATCAGACATTGTAGCCCCGTTGCGCCGCAAGCGGGCTGGTCAAAGCTGCGCCTGTCAAAAGGTCAAGGAATCGTCAAGAGGTTCAGCTCCACCTGCTTGACCATCTCTTGACCACTCCTTGACGGCGAAGCCCTGGAAGCATGAAAGAACTGAGAATGGTGGAATGAAGGAACTGAAAATGGCACCCGCCGATGCGTCGATGGAAGTCCTCAGTCCATGCCACCATTCTGACCCATTTTCAGTTCTCCATTCCTCCATCCGCCTTCCGCCTTGCGCCCCCCGCCCTTCTGGCTATGACCAACGTTGCACCTTGATGAAGAAAGCCCTCCTCGCCCTCGAAGACGGCCGCGTGTTTGAAGGTACGGCGTTCGGCGCCGATGCCAGCCACACCGGCGAAATCTGCTTTAACACCTCCATGACCGGTTATCAGGAGGTGCTCACCGATCCCTCCTACCGCGGCCAGATCGTCACCATGACGTATCCCATGATCGGGAACTACGGCGTGAACCCGCTCGACACCGAAAGCAGCCAACCGCATGTGCGCGGCTTCGTCATCGAGGAGCTGTGCGAGGTGCCCAGCAACTGGCGCAGCACGCAAACGCTCGACGCTTATTTGAAGGAGTGGAACATCCCCGGCATCCAGGGCATCGACACCCGCGCCCTGACCACCCACCTGCGCACCCGGGGCGCGATGCGCGCCGTGATCACCTCCGAGGCCATCACCGCTGAGGAGGCTGTGAAAATCGCGGCCAACAGCCCCACCATGGAAGGCAGTGACTACGTCAAGGAAGTCACCACGCCGAAGCCTTACCTGTGGGACCCTGAAGACCAGGACAGCCGCGAATGGGACATCCCCAGCCCCTCACAGAACCGTGAAGGCGCTCGCGAAGGCTGCTACCACCCGCTTCCTACCGCCAAGCATCACATCGTGGCCTACGATTTCGGCATCAAGCGCAACATCCTGCGCCGCTTGCGGCAGAACGGCTTCCGCGTCGATGTCGTCCCCGCCACCACCAGCGCCAAGGACGTGCTGGCCAAAAATCCCGACGGCGTCTTCCTCTCCAACGGCCCTGGCGACCCCGCCGCGCTCGATTACATCCACAAAGAGGTGAAGCAGCTCATCGGCGTGAAGCCCATCTTTGCCATCTGCCTCGGCCATCAGATCCTCGGCCACGCCTACGGCGGCAAGACCTTCAAGCTGAAGTTCGGTCATCGCGGCGGCAATCAGCCCGTCAAAGACCTGCGCAACGGCCGGGTCTCCATCACCAGCCAAAACCACGGCTTCGCCATCGATCCCTCGTCCTTGCCCAGCAACGTCGAAGTCACGCACATCAACCTCAACGACGGCACCGTCGAAGGCATGCGCCACCGTGAGGCACCCGTGCTCAGCGTCCAATACCATCCCGAGGCCGCTCCCGGCCCGCATGACGCGAAGTACTTCTTCGCCGAGTTCGCCCGGATGATCGAGACAGGGCGGTAAAAGCCGGAGGAATTCAGACTTTGGGTCCCAGCGGTGAGTTGATGCCCAGGCGCGTCACATTTTTCTGCCTTTGCCCATCTGCATGCCTTCGGCTGACGAAGGGCAAGCTGGTGGACTTGGTGAACGGCTAAAAAGGGAGCATCAGCCCAGTTTAGGACCGGAAATTGAAGGTCTCGTTGCCTTTGAGTCAGAGGTGCAGGATCGGTGAAGTCTGGTGAATGACGCGCCTCTGGCATCACAGCCCCTTCGGCATCCATGCCTCCAGCTTGCTCACTTCCGCTTGCGCGGATGAACTGACCGGGATGCCCCAGAACTCAAAGAACGGGCCGAGGTTTTTGCTCGTGATCTTTGAGTAGCGCACGAGGAACTGGTCGCGGCGTTCGTCATCGCCTTTCGGGGCGGCTCCGAACTCGTTGCCAGCGAAGCTGTGCAGATACTTGCGCCAGCTTTCCCAGCCGAACTCCTGGATGAGCTGGATGTAAGTCGTGAGTGCCAGAAACGGGCTGCTTTTCCAGTCCTGCCACTTGTCGGCGGACTTCTTGATCTTCTGCACATTCGCCTTGCGCTCCTCGTCGGTGATCGCGGGATGCCCGATGAGCCAGTCTTTCTTCAAGACCTCGTGGTAGCAGTACATGCCGATGACGTTGTTGGTGACTTCGCCGGTGCCGTCGAAGGTGAAATCGCCGCGCTGATGGTTGTGGCCGATCTCATGGTAAAAACCCCAGCCAGGGAACTTCAACTTGCCGAACGTCACCATCTCCGGCGCAGCGCTGGTCGGAATCATGATCGGATAACCGCTGTGCATGTAGCCAGCGCTGATCTGCACGTCGGCGACGATGCGCTCGGGCCGTTTGCGTTCAGCGGCTTGATTGGTGATGTCGTCCTGCGCCTCAACGACCTTTTTCCAGAAGGTCATGAGTTCGGTCGGATTGTTCACGAGGCGCCCTACCTCGGAGGGAAAGCTGATGATCAACTTGTCACACGCCATCTCGGCCCAAGGAGCCGGACGCATGCGGATTTCTTTCCATTTCGTATCATCGTCCTGGCCGAGCACGAATAGAGGCGCTGCAACACCGTTTTGAATCGTCGCAGTGAAAGGCGCGTCATCCTTCGCACGGCCTGGAACTTCGATGTAGATCAAGCCGCCGAAGGCGCTGGCCGTTTTGGTCGTCGCAATGGCCAGAGGAACGCTGCGCGTGATGTCCGGGGCACGTTGCCATTGGTCGAGATGGTAAAGCGTGTCGCTGTGGCAGCCGATGCGCAAGGCGTAGCCCTTATCGGCGAGGTTTTCGGGCAACGTGACCGTGATCGTCTCACCAGCCGCCGCATAAAGCCCCGTGCTGGTCCAGCCGGGAATGCTGGGCGTCACTTTGACCTCCCCGGTGGTGCGTGGGGCATCCGCAGGCACATTGCCGGGGAAAGCCTCATGCGCCGGATGCGCGGCCACGCCTTCACCAGCAGCGAGACGCAGCACACGCGTCTCCATGCCAAGGCGCAGGCGCTGTGCCGCATGTTTGTCAGCGGTGAGCGGTGCTTGGGCCGTGGGAACGACCGTATCGGCTCCGGCATTGCCTAGCGCTGCCAGGACAGCGTTTTTCAAATTGCCGCGATCCGGTGGTTGCGCGGCCATCGCGATCTGAATCGCGTTGGTGGCCTGTTTCATCCCCGCCGCGTCGAGCGCCGGGCCGCCTTCGCGCTGCTTTTTGATCGCAGCAATCGCTTCAGAGGCATTCATCATCTGCGGCAGCTCGATGCGTGCATCAAAGGCACGAAGCTGATCAAAGGCGCTCATGTCCGTGATCGCCACCCCCGCAGGCATCAGCGCTTGATTCAATCCGTGTGACAACACGAGGTCTTTGCCGCCGCTGGTCTGTCCAAAAGCCCAGCCCGTCATACCACCGATGAAACCGCCACCGCCTTTGACGAAGTCCGCCACCGCCGCGCCTTCCTCCGCGCTGGTGACGCTTTGGATGTTGATGATGACCACATCGTAGTCGCCCAGATTTTTCTTGTCGATGGTGTCGAAGGTCTCTGCATTAAATCCGCGCTGCTTGTAGAAGTTGACCGCGTTCACGGCTTTGAGACCGACACGCGGCTTCTCCTTGTTGCCCGCCCATTTCACGCAGTTCTCCATGAGCTTCGCGTGATCACCGCCCTCACCACCGCCGAGGTAGCTGTTGTGCCCAAACAAGATGACGCGCCCTTTCGCATACGCCGCCGCAGCCGCGACCGCGATCTCGACCCCTTCCTTGTCCGGTGCCGACAAAATCGGGAACGCAATCTGCCCCCAGATGCCGATCGGCCCCGGCGCGCCCGCCTTCGGCACCGATTTGACGCCTTCGAGGATTTTAGCGCGTTCCGCGTTCACAAGCGCAGGCGGCATCTGCGCTTGGGCGAAGGCGCAAAACAGGACGGAGAGGAGGATGATTGGCTTCATGGTTGGTTGGCAAAAAAGTGCTCAGCGGTAGATCACGACGAGAAACACCAGTGCGTCGGCCTTGCCGGTGTTCACGATGGCATGCGGCACGTCAGCGCGGTAGGTGCCGGAGTCGCCTTGGGTCAGTTCGTCGCTGTCCTGGTCGGATTCGATGCGCACACTGCCTTCTTCGACGGTCAAAAACTCACGCGTGCCTTCAAAGTGCGGCTGGGAGCGAAGTGCTCCGCCAGGGCGAAGGCGGACTTCGTAAAACTCGACATCCTTCTCCAGATTCAGCGGGGAAAGCGTGCGGATCTCGTGCTGCTTGTCGCTGCGGAAGACCTGGGCGCGGTCGCTGGCGCGAATCACCTGAATTTTCGACGCACTGGCCTCCGCGCTCTCGATCAGCTCCTGCAATGTCAGCCCAAAGGCCCGGGCGATGCGAAACGTGACGGTCAGGGTGGGATTCGCCTTCTCGCGCTCGATTTCGCTGAGCATCGACCGGCTGACGCCGCTGACACTGGCGAGTTCTTCCAGTGACCAGCCGCGATCTCCACGCAGCTTCTTCACTCGCTTGCCGAGGTTCTCATTGATGGCCTCGGGGCTGGCATCGGCAGGAGTGGTCTTGGCTTTGGCGGGCATGAGCGTCGGTATAACGGACGCCCATCTTGTAAATTAGAATTTTAATCACATGCTCAAATCATGATGCGTTGATATGATGGTTGACCTCCCCAGCGACAAGGCTAGTTTCCACCATGCCTTCCCGCCCCTATTGCCGCACTGAACTCGAAGCCGCCATGCGCCAGCGTATCCTCGTCATCGACGGGGCCATGGGGACGACCATCCGCGGATACAAGGACAAAGGCGTGCTCGATGAAGCCTCGGCGCGTGGTGAGCGCTTCCGTGACAACGAGAAGGACATCCTGAACAACGGGGACATCCTTTCGATCACGCGCCCGGACATCATTGAGGACATTCATCGCCGTTTCCTGGAAGCAGGCGCGGACATCATCGAGACGAACACCTTTTCGGCCACGAGCATCGCGCAGAGCGAGTTCTTCGTGGAAGATCCGCGTGAGAAAGGCGGGCGCAAAGATCCCGAGTTCTTCCAAAAGATCATCGACGACAAGTTTCTCAACGACCTCGCTTGGGAGATCAATTTCAACTCGGCCCAGCAGTGCCGAAAGTGGGCGGATCAGATCGCTGACAAGACCGGCCGCAAACGCTATGTCGCTGGCGCGGTGGGTCCGCTGACGGTGTCGCTTTCGCAGTTCCCCGACCTCACGGACTTGAGCTTCCGCTACGTCACTTTTGATCAGGTGAAGATGGCCTACGCACATCAAATCCGCGCATTGATCGCCGGTGGCGTCGATACGCTGATGGTGGAGACGATTTTCGACTCGCTCAATGCCAAGGCTGCGCTGGTGGCGATCCGTGAGGTGTTTGAAGCCGATGGCGTCGAGCTGCCAATCCAAATTTCCGCCGCAGTCGGCCCGGGTGGTGAGACGATGATCTCGGGCCAGATCACCGAGGCTTATCTCAACGCGATGCGGCATGTGAAGCCGCTTTCCATCGGCCTGAACTGCTCGCTCGGGCCAGACAAAATGCGCCCGTTCCTCGAAGAACTGGCGACCAAGGCGGATTGCTTTGTGTCAGCCTATCCAAACGCCGGTATGCCGAACCCCCTCGCGCCGACGGGCTTCGATCTGCTGCCGCCAGACATGGCCGGATACGCCACGGACTTCGCCAAGTCGGGCTTCGTGAACATCATGGGCGGCTGCTGCGGCAACACCCCGGAGCACATCGCCGCCATCGCAAAAGCGGTGGAAGGCCTGGAGCCGCGCCATGTGCCGACGCCAGAGCCGATCATGCGTTTGAGTGGCTCGCAGCCTTACAATCACACGAAGGAGGCGAACTACCTCATGATCGGCGAGCGCACGAACGTGGCTGGCTCGCCGAAGTTCGCGAAGCTGATCAAGGAAGGCCAATTCGAAGAGGCCGTGGCGATTGCCCGCCAGCAGGTCGAGAACGGCGCAAACGTGATCGACATCTGCATGGATGAAGGACTCATCGACGGCGTGCCGACGATGACGAAATTCCTCAACCTCCTGCAAACCGAGCCGGAAGTCGCCAAGGTGCCGTTCATGGTCGATTCCTCGAAGTGGGAGATCATCGAGGCAGGCCTGAAGATGCTGCAAGGCAAGGGCATCGCGAATTCCATCTCACTAAAGGAAGGTGAAGAAGCCTTCAAGGAACGTGCGAGCGCCATCAAGCGCTACGGCGCGGCCACCGTCGTCATGGCCTTCGACGAGAATGGCCAGGCAGCGACTTACGACGAGAAGATTCGCATCTGCGAGCGCGCCTATCGCATCCTCGTGGATGAAGTGGGCTTCCCACCGGAAGACATCATTTTTGACCCGAACATCCTCACCGTCGCAACGGGCATGGAGGAGCACAACAACTACGCGCTCGAC
>JAPLUL010000038.1:0-14825 GCA_026397635.1 Verrucomicrobiota bacterium
GCAGCTCACGGTGAGGGCTTGGAAGGCCTTGGTGACGGTGTCGATTTGGTTGTCGGTGAACGTGACCATTTCATCGAGCGAATCGACCGGCGAGAAGCCGTGCAGCACCATGCGAAGCTGCGCGATGCCGATCGCGCTTTCATTGAGACCGTTCTTGATGCGTGGTTTTGGAAGAAGATCGCCAGCGATGGCTTCCTTCACGAGTTGAGGATACGGAACGTCGTCGTTGAAGGCACGGATGAGGTAGTCGCGGTATTGGTAAGCGTAGGGGATCGGGGGGTCGCCTTCGCTGCCGTAGCTTTCGGCGTAGCGAACCCAGTCCATGAAATGGCGGGCCCATTTTTCACCGAAGGCTGGCGATGCAAGGAGTTGATTGATGGTTTGATTTCCACTCGGAGGAAGTCCGGTGAGGATGTAGCTTATGCGACGCTGCAGCGTCTGCGCATCGGCCTGCGGCGCAGTGGGAATGCCTTGCTTGGTGAGTTCGGCGTCGATGAAGTCGTCGATGGTTTTGCTCGTGGGCGTTTTCGAGATGGGTAGGAAGGCCCACCACTCCTTCCTGCGTTCGAGAGTGGCAGACCAGGAGGTTTCTTTTTCGATCTGTTCTTTGCTCGGTGGCGTGTCGCGGGGATCGAAAGCACCTTCACGAATCCAGCGCTCAAAGTCGGCGATGATCTTGTCATCAAGCTTCGCACCGGCTTTGGGCATCTTGAGATCTTCGTGTTCGTGCTTGATCGTTTGTATCAACAAGGATGCAGCGGGGTCGCCGGGCTTGATGACATCACCCGATTCGCCACCGGACTGCCAGCCGACACTTGAATCGAGCACAAGGCCGCCCTTCTTCTTCGTGGCAGAGCTGTGGCACTCGTAGCATTCCTGCGCGAGGATGGGGCGAATCTTGGATTCGAAGAACTCGATCTGCTGAGGTGTTGGCGCGGCGAAAATTTTGCCACTGAGCAGCAGAGCGGCAAAGATGAGGAATAACTTTTTCATGCCAGGAGCCTCCGAGTGATGGTTACAGCGGCCTGCATGCAGAGATGGCCGAGTTTTTCGAATTGGTCGCGTTTCAGGCGGAACGAGGGAGACATGACGGTGACGGCGGCGACGGGGTAACGGTATTCATCCAGCACCGCAGCAGCGACACAGTGAATGCCTTCGAGTCCCTCGGCGATGTCGGTAGAGAAGCCTCTTTTGCGAGTTTTGGCGAGATCAGCTTCGAGGGCGTTGCGGGTGGCGAGAGTGGTGGGCGTGTATTGTTTGAGCTTCACGTTCGCGAAGAAGGCATCAAGCTCGGCGGCGGGAAGGTGAGCCAGCACTGCTTTGCCCGGCGCACAGGAATACATGGGTACTTGCAGGCCGACGGTGCTGCTGACCTTGATCGGCTGGGAGGAGATGCACTGCTCCAGCACGGTCATTTTGTGATTCACGCTGGTGAGGAGTTGCGTGGTTTCGCCAGATTCATTGCGCAGCCATTTGAGGGATTCGAGGGCACAGACGACGAGGCTCTTTTCGCGAACTAGGGGGCGGGAGAGGTCGAAGAGCTTGTTCGTGAGCACGAAGCGCTTGTCGTCCTCGCGACGCTGGAGGTAGCCACGGCTGTGCAGGGTGCCGGTGATGCGGAAGACCGAGTTCACGGGCAAATCGAGCTCGCGGGCGATCTCGGTGAGACTCAGCCCGGCGCGATGGCGACCGAGGAGTTCGAGGATGGCCAGTGTGCGCTCGGTGCCGGGTGCGAGGGTGTCTTCGGTGAGGGGAATGGCGGCTTCTTGGATCATTCTAAATCCAGAAACGCTTCCAGATTTGGAAAACTATCGCGGAATCTTGGCCTGGCGGTTCATCGCATTTGCAATCCGGCCTCTCTCTCGCATTCTGAGCGCACATGGCTCAAGAAATAGACCTCACATTGCTCGGAAGATCCGAAAACCGCCTGCCAGCATCGCCCGATGTGGCGGTGCTGGAGACGTTTCCGAATCGCACGCCCGGACGCAACTATCGTATTCACCTCAGTGCGCCAGAATTTAGTTCGATCTGCCCCGTGACCGGCCAGCCGGACAGTGCGCACCTCGAAATCTACTACATTCCCGATGCAAACTGTGTGGAGACGAAGTCACTCAAGTTTTACCTCGCCTCGTATCGCAATCACGCGGCCTTCAATGAGGCCATCGTGAACCGCGTGCTGGATGACATCGTGAAAGCCTGCGCGCCGAAGCAGGTCGTGGTCCGTGGGAAATTTGGAGCTCGTGGCGGCATCCAGCTCACCTGCGAGGCACGCTTTCCTGATCTCGAAGAAACGCTGCGCCTGCCGGAATGAAAACGCTCGTGCTGCTTTCTGGCGGAATGGATTCCGTGACCGCGCTGCATTGGGCGCGGTCGGAACACGAGGTCGTGGGTGCTGTGAGCTTCGATTACGGTGCGAAACATAATCACCGCGAGATTCCATTGGCCGCGTGGCATTGCGGGCAAAGCAGTCTTCATCACGATGTGATCGAGCTCGACTTTGTGAATCGTCTTTTCGCCTCCGACTTGCTCAGAAGCGGCGGTGAGGTGCCTGAGGGGCACTATGCCGACGAAAACATGAAAAAGACCGTCGTCCCGTTCCGCAACGGCATCATGCTCGCCATCGCATGCGGCATCGCCGAGAGCCGGGGGGCTGAGGGGCTCGTCATCGCGGCGCATGCGGGTGATCACGCGATCTATCCCGATTGTCGCGAGTCATTCATGCAGAGCATGGCAAGTGCGATGCGGGAAGGGACATACGCGAAGGTTGAGTTGCTGCGCCCCTTCATTCACCTCGACAAAGCAGGCATTGCGAAGCTCGGTGCATCTCTGAAGGTCGATTACGGTCAAACGTGGTCCTGCTACAAAGGCGGCGAACTTCACTGCGGGAAATGCGGCACCTGCGTCGAGCGTATCGAGGCGTTTGCACTCGCGGGATTGGATGATCCGACGGTTTACGACGCGGACGCTTGAGCCTCGGGCTGCATGCGTCGGCGATGCGTGCGCACCATGTTCATGTCCTTGAGCTTGCGCTGAAGCGTGCGGCGGCTCAGGCCGAGCATCTCGGCGGCGACGGTGCGGTTGTTGCCGCTGCGCTGGAGGGCTTGCATAATGAGCTGATGCTCGACTTCAGTGATGTCGAGATCGCTCTTGGGTTTGATGGCCGGATCAGCGGGCAGGGCCGACGCCGAGTCCTTGGTCGATATTAAAGAAGGTGCGCGCAGGCCGATGCCGAGGCCGTGCGGGTTGAGCAGATAGGACGGCAGGTGCTTGAGCATCACGCGGTTGCTGTTGCTCATGACGACGCCGTGTTCGATGGCAGCGCGGAGCTCGCGGATGTTGCCGGGCCAGTCATATTTCATCATCGCGGGCAGGGCGTCCTCGCCGAGCGGCTTGAAGGCCTTGCCGTTGGTTTTGGCGAGTTCTTTGAGGAAATGCTCAGCCAGCACAGGGATGTCGCCTTTACGGATGCGCAGCGGCGGAAGCTGGATGGCGACGACGCGCAGCCGCCAGTAGAGATCTTCACGGAACTTGCCTTCCTCGACCATCTTCGCGAGATCGCGATTTGTGGCCGCGATGACGCGGACGTTGATTTGGATGGGCTTGCTGCTGCCAACGCGCTCGATGGTTTGCTCGCCGAGAGCGCGGAGCAGTTTGACCTGCGTGGAGGCATCAATTTCGCCGATTTCATCGAGAAACAGCGTGCCGCCGTTCGCTTGCTCGAAACGACCGATTCGGCGCTCTTGTGCACCAGTAAATGAGCCTTTCTCGTGACCGAAGAGTTCACTTTCGAGGATCTGCGGTGAAAGGGCGGCGCAGTGCACGGACACCATGTTCGCCTTGGGCCGTCCGCTCAGGTTATGAATGGCGCGGGCGACGAGTTCCTTGCCGGTGCCGCTTTCGCCTTCGATCAAAACGGTGGCTCGGGAGGGCGCTACTTGTTGGATCGTCTCAATGATGGGCTTCATCACCTCGGCTTGGCCGAGAATGCCTTCGATGGAAAATTTGAGTTCCACCTGCTGCTTCAGCGCCACATTTTCGTGTTCTAGCGTTCGGCTGCGGAGTGCTCTTTTGATCAGAATCTCCACTTCGTCAAGATTGAGCGGTTTGGTGACGAAGTGGTAGGCCCCACGGCGCATCGCCTCTACCGCGGTATCCACGCTGCCGTAAGCGGTCATCATGATGCACACGGGTGGCTTCGGCTGGGCTAAGGCGGCATCGAGGAGCTTCATGCCGTTGTCCTCGCCGAGGCGGAGGTCAGTCAGCATGACGTCGATGCGGTCGTTTTGGAGGTATTCCATCGCCTCGGCAGCGTTGGAGGCTACGTAGCAGTCGAATTCGTCCTCCAGCGAGAGGCGCAGGCCATCGCGGGTGTGCTTTTCGTCATCGACGATGAGGACGGTGGCTTGGTCGTTCATAAGTGAAGGAATGGCACACAATGGAAGATTCGGTGTGATTCGGCAATCTCGGAGGTGGAAAAATTGTTGACTGATCGTCTAGTGAGCGCTTTAGAGCTGGCATGGGACGGACCTCAGATGCCAAAGAACGCCTGCTTGAGGCCGTGATCGAATTGATCTGGACCGGTAGTTATGGAAGCACGTCGGTGGATCAGATTTGCGAGCGGGCGGGAGTCAAAAAGGGCAGTTTTTATCACTTCTTTGAGTCTAAGACGGAACTAGCCGTGGCTGGTATTGAGCATAGTTGGAACGAGCATCGTAAACAGCTCGACCAGACTTTTTCGCCGGTCATTCCGCCCTTGGATCGCATCTGGCGGTGCTTTCGGGAGTTTCGTGAAGAACAGGAGGAAATGCAGGCGAAACACCATCGGGTGCTCGGCTGTCCCATCCACTCTCTAGGGGCGGAAATCAGCACGGTGGACGACAAATTGCGCGACACGCTGCAGGAGATTCTTTCCCAGTTCATCCGCTACTACGAGAGCGCCATCCGCGATGCTCACTACCAAGGCATCATTGAGGCACCTGACGCGCCTGCCCTGGCACGAATCCTGTTTGCCTATGGCGAGGGATTGCTTCTTCACGCCCGCATTTGGAACGATCTGAGCCACCTCAACGAGATGGAGGCAGGAGCTCGCCGCATCCTCGGAGTCAAAGACAACGAATAGTGCCTCATTTGCATTCAAATTAACCAACTGGTCAACTTTCCACCCCCAAATCCACGCATCCCGTGAAACCGCAACACCTCCTCCCTCTCGTTCTGCTTCTCACAGCCTGTGGCAAACCGCCTGAGGGCGGTGCCCATGGCGGCATGCAGATGCCACCGGCAGCGGTGACCCTCGCCCAGGTCGAGCAGCGAGAACTCGTCGAGTGGGAGGAGTTCACGGGGCGTGTCGAGGCGGTGGAAACTGTTGAGTTGAAGCCGCGTGTTTCGGGCTACATCACGCAGGTGCATTTCCAGGCTGGAGCACTTGTGAAAAAAGGTGAGGTGCTCTTCACCATCGACCAGCGTTCGTTCGAGACCAAACTTCGAGCTGCCAAAGCCGATGTGGCGCGTGCCGAAGCGAGCGCCCATGCCACGGAGAGCGAATTCAAACGGGTGGGTGAGCTTCTGGAGAAAAAAGCCATCGCGCCCGAACAGGGCGAGGCGAAGGAATCTGCCTATCTTCAAGCGAAGGCGGCACTGGAATCCGCTAAGGCCGCCGAACACAGTGCCGAGATCGAATTCGAGCACAGCACGGTCGAGGCACCCATCTCCGGTCGCATCAGCCGCACGATGACGACTACAGGCAACTACGTCACCGCCGGCACCACGCTGCTAACCACCATCGTCACCGTCGATCCCGTTTATGTGTATGCTGACATCGACGAAAACAGCCTGCTGAAGCTCCAGGCACTGCAACGAGACAAAACGACCTTCACCAATGGAAATGGCCGCATGCCGGTGGAACTCCAACTCTCCAACGAGAAGGATTTCCCGCGCCAAGGCCACGTCGAGTCCTTCGACAATCGCCTCGACGCCGGCACCGGCAGCATGGTGCTCCGAGCCGAGTTTGATAACAAAGACGGCTCGCTTACGCCTGGCCTCTTTGCCCGCATCCGCCTGCCGATGACGGCGAAATACAAGGCGCTGCTCGTCGATGAAAAAAGCATCCTCACCGATCAGGCCAACAAATACGTCCTCGGCATTGATGAGTCGAAGCAGCCTGCCGTTTCCGTCTATAAACCCGTCACCATCGGCCCTGCCATCGACGGCAAGCGCATCATCCGAACCGGCCTGAATGCCGGTGAAAAGATCATCATCAACGGTCAGGCCCGCCTGCCGATGCCTGGAATGCCCGTCGCGCCGGTCGAGGGCGAGGTAGCGAAACAAGCCGCAGCGTCCGGCGCGAAATGACGAATGCCGAATGGCGAATGATGAACCCCAAACCGGCTTCGTCATTCGCCCTTCTCTCATTCATTCGTCATTCTGAATTCCTCATTTGTTATTTCCCGTGAACTTCTCGTCCTTCTTCATCACCCGCCCGATCTTCGCGGGAGTGCTCTCGCTCCTGACTTTCATCCTCGGCGCGATCTCGCTCTTCCAGCTTCCGATTTCGGAATACCCGGAGGTCGTGCCGCCGACGGTCATCGTCACGGCGACTTATCCGGGTGCGAATCCGAAGACCATCGCGGAAACGGTGGCCTCGCCGCTCGAACAGACGGTCAACGGTCTCGAAAACATGCTCTACATGTCTTCCCAGAGCACGGCGAACGGCGTCATGATTCTCACCGTGACCTTCAAGATCGGCACGGACCTCGATCTGGCGCAGGTGCAGGTGCAGAACCGCGTCTCGCAAGTGCTGCCGAAGCTGCCTGAGGAAGTGCGCCGCTATGGTGTGACCACCGTGAAGTCCTCGCCGGACATGACGCTCGTGGTGCATCTGCTCTCGCCGAATGACCGCTACGACGAGATCTATCTACGCAACTACGCCACGCTGAATGTGAAAGACGAACTCTCCCGCCTGAATGGCGTGGGCCAGGTGCAAATCTTCGGCGGCGGTGAATATGCCATGCGCATCTGGATCGACCCCGATAAGGCTGCCGCGCGTGGATTGACCGCTAGCGATATCGTGAACGCCATCCGTGAGCAAAACATCCAGGTCGCCGCCGGTGCCATCGGGCAGCAGCCGGTGAAGGGAGCACCGTTTGAACTCACCGTGAATGCGAAGGGCCGTCTCATCACCGAGGCGGAATTCGAGCAGATCATCGTCAAAACCGGTCCGCATGGCGAAAAACTCCGCCTGCGTGATGTGGCCCGCGCCGAGATGGGCAGCGGCGAGTATGCGCTGCGCAGTTTGTTGAATAATAAAAAAGCCGTCGGCATGGGTGTGTTCCAGCTTCCAGGCTCGAACGCGCTTGCCGTCTCGCAGGCCGTGCGGGCACGCATGGCCGAGTTGAAGACGAAAATGCCCGAAGGAGTCGATTATGCCATCGCTTACGATCCGACGGTCTTCGTCGATAAATCTATCGAAGCGGTCATTCACACGCTTATTGAGGCGATCTTGCTCGTCGTGCTCGTGGTGGTCATTTTCTTGCAAACGTGGCGTGCTTCCATCATCCCGCTCGCGGCAGTGCCGGTGTCGCTCGTCGGCACGTTTGCCGTGATGCATGCGCTGGGCTTCTCGATCAACAATCTGAGCCTTTTCGGCCTCGTTTTAGCCATCGGCATCGTCGTGGATGACGCCATCGTTGTTGTCGAAAACGTCGAGCGAAACATCCGCAACGGTCTGAAGCCGGTCGAAGCGACACGACAAGCCATGAAGGAGGTGACAGGCCCTATTGTCGCCACCGCGCTCGTGCTTTGCGCCGTCTTTATCCCAACCGCCTTCATCAGCGGTCTCAGCGGGCAGTTTTATAAACAGTTCGCCGTCACCATCGCCATCTCGACGGTCATCTCGGCGATCAATTCACTCACGCTTTCGCCTGCGCTGTCTGCTTTGCTGCTCAAAAGCCATCATGATAAAAAAGACCTCATCACCAAGGTCATGGATCTGTTGCTTGGTTGGTTCTTCCGCCCCTTTAATCGCTTTTTTGAGTGGTCCTCGAATGTGTATGTCGGCATCGTGAAGCGCACCATCCGTTTCAGCATCATCGCACTCATGATCTATGGCGGACTCGTGTGGGCCACATGGCGAGGCTTTCAAATTGTGCCGGAGGGCTTCGTGCCGGCACAGGATAAGGCTTACCTGATCGGCTTTGCGCAGCTCCCAGAAGGCTCGTCGCTTGATCGCACTGACGCGGTGATGCGCCGCATGTCCGAGATCGCTCTGAAGCAGCCTGGCGTGAAGGACGCCATCGCTTTCCCCGGCCTCTCCATCCACGGCTTCAGCGCCAGCCCGAACAGCGGCATCGTATTCGTCGGCCTGAAAGACTTTGAAGAACGCAAGACGCCCGAACTCAACAGCGCCGCCATCGCCGGTGCGCTTAATGGACAATTCATGGGCATTCAAGACGCCTTCGTGCTCGTGCTGCCGCCGCCGCCGGTGAACGGCATCGGCACCGCCGGTGGTTTCAAGATGATGATCGAAGACCGTGGCGATCGCGGCTACGAGGAGCTGTACAAGACCACGCAGGGCCTGATCGGCGCAGCGATGGGGTCCGGCAAATTTGGCCTCACCTACACCGGCTACACCGTGAACGTACCGCAGCTCGAAGCCGATGTGGATCGCGAAAAAGCCAAGTCACAGGGCGTGCCGCTCGCGAATCTCTACGAGACGCTGCAAATCAACCTCGGCAGTCTTTATGTGAACGACTTCAACCGCTTCGGACGCACTTATCAGGTCGTTGCGCAGGCCGAGCAGCAATTCCGCGATGAAGTGGGCGACATCACGCGCCTCAAAACTCGCAACGTGGCCGGCGACATGGTGCCCATCGGTTCGCTCGTGAAAGTGAACGAGAGTTTCGGACCGGACCGTGTCTTTCACTACAATGGCTACCTCGCTGCCGACATCAGCGGCTCGCCACTGCCGCCACTCAGCTCCGGTCAGGGCGAAGACTTGATTGCTGGTATCGTCAAAGGGGCGCTGCCCGGCGGGTTCGAGTTCGAGTGGACCGATCTCACCTTCCAAAAGATCATCGCGGGCAATACCGCCATCTACATTTACCCGCTCTGCATCTTGCTTGTCTTCATGGTGCTCGCAGCGCAATACGAAAGCCTGCGCCTGCCACTCGCCATCATTTTGATCGTGCCCATCTGTCTTCTCTTCGCCCTGGCCGGGGTGCATCTCATGGGTGGCGATAACAATATCTTCACTCAGATCGGCTTCATCGTTTTGATCGGCCTCGCCTGCAAAAACGCCATTCTCATCGTCGAGTTCGCCAAAGAGAATTACGACCACGGTAAAACCCCGCTCGAATCTGCCCTCGATGCCTGCCGCCTCCGCTTGCGCCCGATTTTGATGACCTCCATCGCCTTCATTGCCGGTGTGTATCCCCTCGTCGTCTCCACCGGTGCTGGTGCTGAGATGCGCCGCGCCATGGGCACCGCCGTCTTCAGCGGCATGATCGGCGTCACCTTCCTTGGCTTGTTCCTCACTCCCGTGTTTTATGTGCTGGTAATGAAGATTGGACGGAAGAAGAAGCCCCTAGTTTCCGCTGAATTGCCCGCCGCAGCCACTCCCATCTCTCATTGATCTCGTCATGCGTACCTTGTTCTTTCTCCTCCTCGCCTCGGCTGCTCAAGCCCAAATCGGCCCCAATTACGAACGTCCGCTTACGGCGACATCGCCGAAGTTCAAAGGTGTGACCTGGCGTGCCGCGTCTCCCTCCGCGCATCTGCCGAAGGGTGAATGGTGGAAGGTCTTCAACGATTCACGACTCAACAACCTCGTGGCCGCCGCCACGGCCAACAATCAGCAACTCAAGGGAGCGATGGCACGCTTCGATCAGGCCCGCGCTGCCGCCCGCATGTCGCGTGGTGATTTTTTTCCGTCCATGAGCCTTCCGCTAACGGCGGAACGCCAGCGCACCTCGGAGAACATGCCCTCGCCGTTTCCATTGAATGGGTTGAGTTACAATGGTCCTGCCTATAACGCCCCGCTCGATTTCAGTTGGGAGCTCGACCTCTGGGGCAAACTCCGCCGTCAGGCCGAAGGAACCCGCGCAGAAGCTGCTGCCGCAGCGGATGCCATGCACAACGTGCTTCTCGGCATCCAGGCCGAGGTGGCGATGAACTACTTCAAGCTCCGCACACTCGACAACGAGATGCGCATCGTCCGCGAGGCCGTTGGCTGGCGCAACGAAGCGCTGAAAATCGCCAGCGCTCGTGTGCAGGCCGGTGCGGGCAGCGAATTGGAGCAAGCGCAGGCTGAAACCGAAGTGGCGACTGCGGAAGCAGAGATTTCCGCGCTCCAGGCGCAGCGGGATCAGCTCGAAAACGTGCTCGCCATTCTGATCGGCACCAGCGCATCGAATTTCCGTGTGACTGCAACGACGGGAACGCTTTCTTCGCCCCCCAGCGTGCCTGCTGGCGTTCCAAGCGATCTGCTGGAGCGTCGTCCTGACATCTCGCAGGCTGAGCGTGTGCTCGAAGCCGCCACCACTCGTATTGGCGTGGCAAAGGCTCAATTCTTCCCGAGTATCAAACTCATGGGACGGGGAGGATTCCAAAGCGGCGACATCGACATCCTGTTTGAGCCGACCTCGCTCATGTGGAGCATGGGGCCGAGCGTTAGCGTTCCGTTGTTCTCAGGAAACAAGAATCGCTGGAATCTCACCAAATCGAAGGCCGCGCACGATGAGGCCCTCGCTGGTTATCGTCAGACCTTCCTTTCGGCATTGGCCGATGTGGAAAGCAGCTTGTCCTCGATCCGCAACCTCAGCGCACAAGCCGGTTCCCAGCAACGCGCACGCGCCAGTGCTGAAAAGGCCGCGCAACTCGCCAAAACCCGCTACGAGGCTGGAACAAGCCCTTATCTGGATGTGATCGAGGCCAACCGCACGACTCTGGCGACCCAACGCGCCACCGCGCAGATTGCTGGACAGCGACTGATAGCGTCGGTCGGATTGATGAAAGCCCTCGGTGGTGGCTGGGATCAGAAAATGCCGACGATGGTGCCTGCAATGACTCTCGACCCTGCCGCAAGAAATCTTGACCAAGGTAAGTCTGGTTTCTTTTCAAAGGTAAAAGGCTTATTCAGCAAAGATTGACCACCCCCAGGTAAAAAATCAGGGTTGGCTTTCTCAACCTAGATGGCCATGATTTCGCGCATGGCCCAATACACTGTTCAGCCTGGCGACAATCCCTCCAAAATCGCTAAATCCTTCGGGATGACGCTCTCACAGTTTCAGAAGCTCAATTCTGGACTTGTCGAATGGGGCTCGGGTAACTGGAAAGTCTTGTTTCCGGGGCAGATCGTGAATGTCAGCGGCGTCGTGACCGGATTGCCTCCAGAAACCGTGGCTGCAGCTCCCACGAGTTTTGCCGCGCCGCCGCCATGGATGCAGATCGCCATCATGGAGCAAGGCGTGCAGGAGTGGGCGAATGGCGACAACCCGCGCATCCTCGAATATCTCAAAAGCTGCGGCCTCAGCGGCAGCCTGCTGAAGGATGAGACGGCCTGGTGCGCGGCTTTTGTGAACTGGTGTGTGCTGCGCTCCGGCTACCAGCCGAAGGGCAGCGCGAAAGTCTCCGACTGGTGGAGCTGGGGTCGCCCCGTGGCCGCCACCTATGGCGCGATCTGCATTTTGCAGCCGCTCACGGTGGATCAGGCCAGCAGCGGCCACATCGGCTTCCTGCACGCGCAGGACGCCACGAATGTCTGGCTGCTCAGCGGCAACTCGAAAAATCAGGTGCGTATCTCAGCCTATCCGAAGAGCAAGCTGATTCACAACGCGCCTTATCGTTGGGCGTTTTGATCAAGGGCGCGGCGGTCATTTCCCGCCGCGGAGATACGCTACGATGTCGGCCACTTCCTGGGCGCTGAGGCCAAGTTGGGTGGCGCTGAGCATCATGCTCGTGGTGAGCTTGGCGCGGCTCTTGAGACGAGTTTTGGGAATGTATTGATTCACGCCGCCCATGCTGCGCACGATCATGATGTCGCCTTCCGTGAGGAGCATGCCATGAATCTTGGTGCCATCTTTGAGGAGGAATTCCTGGCCATCGTAGCCGTGAGCGATGTCTTTGCTCGGGTCCACCAGGGCCTGTGCAATGATCTCCGCAGGCTGGCCGCGGCCCCAGCCGTCGAGATTCGGACCGAATTCCATGCCTTGGCCGTTGATCTGGTGGCACATGACGCAGCGGGTGACGAGTTGGGCGCCGTTCTTGGGGTTGCCGACGAGCTTGAGCACCTCCTCGACTTTCACGGTGCTGGGAATGGCGGGCGGGGTGACGATCTCGACAAGCTTGGCGCTTTCAGGATCGAAGATGCCTTCTTTCTTCAGCTCCTCGGCGATCCCGAAGGTGCTCCATTCGTCGGTGCTGCGTTTGATGAGCCACCACATGGCGCTCTCATGAATTGGCGATGCCTTGTCCTTCGCGACCGCAAGCACGGCCTTCGCTGCGGTGGCATCTGGGATGAAGGCGAGCGTATCGAGCGCCTGCTGGCGCTCCAGCGGTGTGAGCTTGCCACTGGCGGCACGTTGTTGCAGGTCCGCGACGGCGGCGACGGGATGAAGCCGCCAAGTGATCTGGGCAAAGCTGTGCGACCATTCCAGCGGGTTATCGAGGCCTGCGCTGGCCTTCAGTTCACTCCAGAGTTGCTCTTCCTTGCCGGTGCAGCCGATGCCAAAGGCTTCCAGGTAAGAGCGGTCTTCCACGCCGTTGCGCTTCGCGATCTCCGTCAGGATCATCTTGCTCTGCGCAAAGGGCACGTCACGCATCGCCACGGCGATCTCGCGGCGCACCGCGCGTGAATCATCCGCCACCATGCTGCTGAGGATGTCGAGGCCGT
Source organism: Verrucomicrobiota bacterium (assembly GCA_026397635.1). Taxonomy (GTDB): domain Bacteria; phylum Verrucomicrobiota; class Verrucomicrobiia; order Verrucomicrobiales; family Verrucomicrobiaceae; genus Prosthecobacter. The sequence continues at coordinate 12,884 of JAPLUL010000038.1, forward strand.
CGTCCGTGGCGGCACGGATGGCACGCAGAGCTGTGAGGCGCTTTTGCGGCTCCTCGGATTCCAGCCAGACGCGCACTTGGCGCATGCCGCTGTCTCCCATCTGTGCCAGCAGCCAAATGGCCCGGGCGGCGAGGTAGGGATGGCTGTGATTGCTCAACTGACTCACGGCAGGCAGTGCTTCCTTGCCTTTTTCCTTCAAACGAGTGAAGGCCACATGACGAACGTTCGTGGCGGGCGATTGCAGCGCGGCGATCTGGCCTTCGACAGTGTCCAGATTGACGGCAGGCACCTGTGGTTTGAAGCCTTTCGGGGCGATGCGATAAATGGTGCCGCTGCAGGTTTCATCGGTGTCTTGATGACCACCGGTGCGCTTGTCGAACCAGTCGCTGATGTAAATCGCGCCATCCGGGCCAACGCACACGTCGCTGGGGCGGAAGAGCGTGTGGCGGTCGTCGGAGAGGTTGTTTGCGCCGCCGACGAAATCGCTGCCTTTGAAGACGCCGGTGGTGTTGGTGGTGCAGAAGTCGAAACGCTCGAGTTTGCAGCCTGCGCCATCGGGTTTGGGCAGAGAACCGCAGACCACGTTGCGTCCGGTCACACAGCTGAGCAGCAGACCGTTCCCTTTTTCACCGAGAGCGCCGTCGCCACTGGCGTTTTCCATCGCGGGAGAAGAAACCGAAGCTGCCGCCTTCGATGAGATGGCTCACGCGGCAGGCGGGAGGATCGTCGTTGTCGTTGAGGAACATGTCGCCGAAGGAGGTGCGCACGCCTTCGTAGCTGTTGCGGTAGTTGTAGCCGAGGATCTTGGCCTTGTGACCGTTGGGCTCGATGCTCGCCGTGAAGCCGCCGACATAGACATGACCGTCGTCGCTCTTTTCACCGGTGTAGTCGTTGTTCAGGTAAGCGCCACCGATGCGGAAGGTGTTGCCGCTCTTGTCGCTGAATTGAGCACCGCAGTTGCCATTGCTGAAATACAGGCGGCCATCGGGTCCGGCATAGACGCTGTGCAGGCTGTGGTCATGCTGCGGCTGTTCGAAGCCAGTGAGGAAGAGCTCGCGTTGATCGACGGCGGGATCGAACTTCAAATCGCGATTCACATCGGTGTATTTGATGATGTCCGGCGTGTTGGAGACAAAAATGACGTTATCGAATACCGCGACGCCTAGCGGGCACTCCAACTCCTTCTCACGGACGAAGACGTGGCTCGTGTCGCACTTTCCATCGCCATCCGTGTCCTGCAAAACGCGCACGCAGTCACCCTCACGGCTGCGGCCGCTGTGGCGGCGGTAATTGACGCCTTCCGTGACCCAAACTCGGCCGGCGTGGTCGATGTCCATGTTCGCGGGATTGAACAACTGCGGCGAAGTGGCCCAAACGGTGACTTCGAGCCCCTCGGGCACCTTGAAGGTGCTTGGGTCGAGAAGATCATGCTTCACCTTGCGGGCATCAAATGCGGGCGTGTTTGGGTCCGCCGTGAAAGCCGGTTTCGCTGCGACGAACGGGCCTTTGTCTTTCTTCGGCTTGTCCGGCTTGGCGGCGATGAGCGCGAGCGGGGCGACGATGGCGAGTGCGGCGAGGAGGTTTTTGCGGTTGGGCATGGCGAGGGGCGGAAGGAACGAGGTGGCTGTGCCGTTCTTGCGGCCGGAAATGGGGCGAGACGTAGGCGAAGTGCAAGCCTGACGGTGCATGATGGTGATCTGATCATGACCATGATGAACTTCCTTGAATGGCTCCGTAGCTGTCTCGCAACGATTTCCACCCCATGAAACTCAACCTGCTTATCCTCGCCGTTCTCGTTTCGACACACGCCCATGCCGAAGACATCCGCCTGCAACCGCCGAAAGACCTGAATGGCTATTTCCCCTTCAACCCACCTTCGTCGCTCAGCGAATGGGATACCCGCAAGGAGCAGGTGCGCCGCCAGATTCTCGTGGCGGAAGGA
>JAPLUL010000002.1:0-1819 GCA_026397635.1 Verrucomicrobiota bacterium
CCTCCCGGCGCTTCTTCAATGCCTCGACAATTATAATCAAAGCACTATGCAAGCCATCAATATTGATGGCTGTAAAAACCTGTAAGCCTAATTTAGTATGCCATAATGCCGCTTCGGCTTTTATCCCTCCATCGTTGGTCGCGATAAAAACAAAATCAGTGTGCTCATTTTCGAGTCTGCGCCTAGCTTCAGCTAGCAGCCTGTCGGGCTTTGCCAAGATGCGAAGAAGATGCTAAAAGCAGCGCATGGCCGCCCGCTTTGTAAACATCGACCGCGACACGCCCATGCTCATGCCACCGGACATGCGCGACTGGGTGTCCGAGGGACATCTCGTCCACTTCATCCTCGACGCCGTCAGCCTGCTCGATCTGAGTGCCGCGCACGTCAACCACCGTGGCAGCGGCGACGCGCAGTATCCGCCCGGAATCATGCTCGCGCTGCTCATCTACAGCTATGCCACCGGCAGCTTCAGCAGCCGCCAGATTGAGCGCAGCACTTACGAGAGCGTGCCGGTGCGCTACCTCTGCGCAGGGACTCATCCCGACCACGACTCCATCTGCACCTTCCGGGTGCAAAACGGCGAACTGCTCGCCAAAAACTTCCACCAGGTTCTTGAACTTGCCGCGCGCGCCAAGGTGCTCAAAGTCGGCAGCATCACCCTGGCGATGGACGGCACCAAGATCCTCGCCAACGCCAGCAAGCACAGCGCCGTGAGCCACGGGCACGCGGTGGAGCAGATGCGCCTGCTGGAGGAGGAGATCGCCGCGCTGATCGCCCGCGCTGCCGCCGCCGACAGCGCCCCGTTGCGCGACGGTCTGAGCATCCCGGCGGAGATTGAGCGGCGGCAGGAGCGCATGGAGAAGCTCAAAGCCGCAGCAGCCGTCATGCGCGAGCGAGCCCAGGAACGCCACGCCCAGGAGCAGGCCGAGTATTTGAAGAAGCTCCAACAGCGCGGCGAGCGGGAACGCCAGAGTGGACGCAAACCGCGCGGCAAAGCCCCGCAGCCCCCGCAGGCAGGCCCCAAAGACAGCGACCAGTTCAACTTCACCGATCCTGAGAGCCGGATCATGAAAAGCGGCAGTGGGCAGCACTTCGAGCAGGCCTACAACGCGCAGGCTGCCGTCGAGGTGGACAGCCGGCTCATCATCGCCGGAGAGGTCGTCGCTGCGCCCAATGACAAAGAACAGCTCCAGCCCACGCTGAGCACCCTGGCCCCGGTGATCGAGAGTGTGGGCACCGTGCTCATCGACAGCGGCTTTTACAGCGAAGCCGCCGTCAAAGCCGTGGAAGGCAGCAGCAGCGCAGCGCTGGCAGGCGTGCAGGTGCTCGCCGCCACCGGGCGGCACAAGCACGGACGGCGCATCGCCGATCTGGAAATCCAGGCCGAGCCTGCGGAACTGCCAGCGGAGGCCCCGTTCATTGAGCAGATGAAGCGGCGGCTGCAAACCGTCAAAGGGCGCAAAGCCTACGACCAGCGCAAAAGCACCATCGAGCCGGTGTTCGGCATCATCAAAGAAGCACTGGGGTTGCGGCGGTTCAGCTTGAGAGGATTGAACAAAGTGAACCTGGAATGGAAGCTGGTGAGCCTGAGCTACAACCTCAAGCGTCTCTTCCACATGGGCGCGAAGCTGCAAAGCGCCTGAACAGAGCGCTGGGAGGAACAAAAAACGGCCTGCGGAGCAATCGAAAGCAAAAAACAAGCACCAACGGATGGTGAGCACTCTCGGAAGCGCGCAGCATGGCTGAACCATGAGCCAGCACCATCGCCCGCCACGCTGGCTATGCCATCAATGTTGAGCTAAGTCCGACAGGCTGCTAG
>JAPLUL010000097.1:0-23070 GCA_026397635.1 Verrucomicrobiota bacterium
TGGATCAGCCAGCACGCGCGCAAACGAGTGCTCAAGCTCTCGCTACCGCGCAAAAAGCGCCCCTGGATGGACTCCATCTTTCGCCAAATAGTGGCCCGACCACCACCCTTCGCCTACTCCATTGCATAATCCGGGTTAAACTCAGATGCGGAGGCAAGCGTGGGCAGTTGGGACACGGAGGCCATATCTCCGCCCTGCCACGGCTGCATCTGCGCCACGCGCCGCCGCACCTGCCGCACGCCCACCACCCGCGCCTGCGTGCCGAATTCTGCCCGCGGAGCAGAATGTGCGCAATGCGGGCACCGTGTTATACCCGCCATGCTCTGTTGCATGGTCAGAAACACCTGCCCGCAGGCAGGGCAGATCAGGCTGGCGGTGGTAGAGGGATGGATCATAAAAAAAATCTAGCGCATGCGCCAAGAAACCGCGAACCGGTTGTGCGAAGATCATGAAGCTGTAGATTTCTCCCCGCATGAGCCGCCCGCCCGATGATTTAAAGCCCGTCCCCCGCCATATCGCCATGATCATGGACGGCAACGGTCGCTGGGCAAAGGAGCGCGGCCTGCCACGCACCGAGGGCCACCGGATGGGCTCGGAGACCGTCCGCCGGGTGGTGGAGTGCTGCGGGGAGATCGGCGTGGAATTCCTCACGCTCTACGCCTTCTCCTCGGAAAACTGGAAGCGCCCGAAGCGCGAGGTCGAGGCGCTGATGAAACTGCTGGAGATTTTTCTGCGTGGCGAGCTGCCGCTGATGATGAAGCAAAACGTGCGCCTCCAGGCCATCGGTCGCCTGCATGACCTGCCGGAGTCCTGCCAGAAAGAATTGCACCGCTGCATCGAGACCACCGCTCAAAACACCGGCCTCACGCTCATTCTGGCCCTGAGCTACGGCGGACGAGAGGAAATCATCGACGGGGTGAAAAGTCTGCTCCAGAGCATCGAGAGCGGCCACCTCGACAAGGCGATGATCGACACGGAGGTCTTCAGCAAGCATCTCTACACCCGCTATTACCCCGATCCCGACCTCATGATCCGCACCAGCGGCGAGATGCGTCTCTCAAATTTCCTGCTCTGGCAGCTCAGCTACACAGAGTTCTACGTCACTGAGAAATTCTGGCCGGATTTTTCCAAAGAAGACCTGAAAACCGCCATCCGCGCCTTCCATCAGCGCCACCGCCGCTTCGGCGCTGTGTGACGAAAGTTTGACCTCGTCACTAATTGCGACGATAACGCGACTTAACCCAAAGCACGCTCGATAAAAATGCCAGACAACCCGGACACCCACCTTATCATCGTGGATCCTGACGCCGACTTCCTCTCCTGGGCTGCCGCGCATTTGAAGGCACCAGGTGTAAGCATCAGCACTTACGAGCGTGGAGAAGACGCTCTTGCATCGTATCAAAAAAAACGTGCAGACCTGCTGCTCACCGAAGTCCGTTTGAATGGCACCACAGGAATCGAACTGCTCAAGCGCCTGCGCCAGACCGACCCACAATCGATGGTGATTCTGTTCAGTGGCAGCGCCACGACCAGCCACGTCATTGAGGCCATGCGCCTGGGCGCTTACGATGTGCTGGGCAAGGAACGCCTGCCCTACGAGCTGCGCACTGTGGTGGAGAGTGCGCTAAGTTCCATCGAGGCGCGCCGCGTCACTCGCGCCCAAACAGCGGAAGTCCCGACGGAGTCGATCCAGGAGACCATCATCGGCCGCTCTCCGCCGATGCAGGAGGTCTTCAAGCTCATCGGTCGCGTATCACGCTCCGACGCCCCGGTCATGATCACGGGTGAAAGCGGCTGAGGCAAAGAACTCGTTGCTGGTGCCATCCACAAGTTCAGCACGCGTGCGCTCAAAGAGTTTGCGGCCATCAACATCACCGCCATCCCGGACAACCTGATCGAAAGCGAGATCTTCGGGCATGAAAAAGGCTCCTTCACCGGCGCGGTGAACCAGCGTGTCGGTCGCTTTGAGCAGTGCGACGGCGGCACCCTCTTCCTAGATGAAATCGGCGACATGCCGCTCGCCGTGCAGAGCAAGTTGCTCCGAGTGCTTCAGGAAGGCCAGTATTCCCGAGTCGGGAGCAATCAAACGCTGAAAACTGACGTGCGAGTGCTCGCCGCCACCAATAAAAACCTCGAAGAAGAAGTCTCCAAGGGCACGTTCCGCGAGGATTTGTTCTACCGCCTCAATGTCGTGCGCATCCACATCCCGCCGCTACGTGAGCGCCGCGAGGACGTACGTCTGCTCGCCGAATTTTTCCTCCATCGTCTCTCCACCCGCCGCCGCGGCCCGCAGATGCGCTTTACCGACGACGCACTCGACATGCTCGACGCCTACGACTGGCCCGGCAACGTGCGCGAACTGGAAAACACCATCCAGCGCGCCTGCGCCCTCTGCAATTCCGACGTGCTCCTGCCCTCCGACATTCCGCTCGGCAGCAAAGGCGCCCGCCACATGGACCCCTCGAGCACCGTCACCCGCATGCGTGATGCCTTGAGCATGCTCGTGAACGTGGCCGAAAAAACGCCAGACATCGAACTGCTGCCCTGGGTGGAGCGTGAGCTTTCGCGCCTCGCTTACCGCCACTTTGAGGAAGATGCGGACCGCACCGCCAAATTCCTCGGCGTGCACAGCACCGTCCTCGAAGGGCACCTCAGTGCACCTGCCGTAAAGAAAGCTGCTTTCGAGAGCCAAGTCGTGGCTCCTGTCCTGAAGAAAGCCAAGAAAGCCAGTTGAGCGCCCGCAAGACCCGCCAGCAGTTGATGGACCAGCACGGCCAGATTCCGACCACGTCTTTGCAACTCAAGCGCTAGACCAACACGAAACATCACGTTAAAAGCGCCCCTTCTATGATCAAACAACTGACACTCACCGCTCTCGCGGCTCTCTCCATCGCCGCATTCGCTGCCGAAAATGACGGCTGGACCTCCATGTTCAACGGCAAAGACCTCTCCGGCTGGAAATCCAACGAGGAAACTCCCAGCAGCTTCAGTGTCGAGGACGGCGTCATCAAGGTTAGCAACGGTCGCGCCCACCTCTTTTACACCGGCCCGAATGGTGACGCGAAGTTCCAGAGCTTCGAGTTCAAGGCCAAGGTCAAGCACATGGAAGGCTCCAACTCCGGCCTCTACATCCACACCAGCTATCAGGACAAAGGCTGGCCGGATAAAGGCTACGAATGCCAGGTGAACAGCACCGCGCACAAAGACCCCAAGAAGACCGGCGGCCTCTACGCGGTGAAAGACGTGCTCGACAAAGCACCCGTGGGCGATGGCGAATGGTTCGACTACCACATCAAGGTCGAAGGCAAGCACATCACCATTTCCATCAATGGACAGGTCACCACCGACTGGACCGAACCTGCAGGCTGGGACCCTGCCACAGCACTGAAAAACATGCCCGGCCGTAAGCTCACCGAAGGCACCATCGCCATTCAGGGCCACGACCCGAAAAGCATCGTCTATTACAAGGATTTGTTCATCAAGGTCATTCCTTGACCTCACTGCCAGCGTTTGAATGATGAGGCGGGCGTCTTCGCGGACGCCCGCCTTCTTTGTCAATCCCTCCAATATGCGCCTCAACCACGACATCCACCTCGGCTACTGCACCAACATCCATCGCGGAGAGACGTGGGAAGAAACGTGGAACGGCCTCAAGGACTACACGCTTCGCGTCAAAGACCGCGTCAGTGACGGAAAGCCGTATGGCATCGGTTTGCGCCTCAGTCAGCAGGCCGCTCTTGAGCTGAGCGCCCCAGGAAAAATGGCCGAGTTCAAAGCCTGGCTTGATGCGAACGGTTGCTACGTTTTCACCATCAACGGCTTTCCCTACGGCTCCTTCCACGGCACACGGGTTAAAGAGCAGGTGTTCAAGCCAGACTGGAGCACGCCGGAGAGGCTTGTATATACGAACCTGCTGTTCGACATCCTGGCGCAGCTGCTTCCTCCAGGCGTCAGCGGTAGCGTCAGCACCCTGCCTGGCTCTCACAAGACCTTCGGCGTCGGCGCGGATGAACTGAACGCAATCTTCACCAATTTGCGCCTCTGCCGCGAGCACATTGAAAAAGTCAGTGTGGCGAGCGGGCACGATCTGCATCTCGGACTGGAACCCGAACCACTCGGCCTGTTCGAGACGAGTGGAGAGACTTTGAAGTTTTTCGGCCTCTATCTCGACCGCAACCCGCAGGACCGCGACTTCTTCAAATTCGTCGGCCTCAATTACGATACCTGCCATCTCGCCATCGAGTTCGAAGATGCCAAGAAAGCGCTTGATCGCATCACCGGCGCGGGCATCCGGCTCAGCAAGCTGCACTTCAGCTCAGCGCTCAAATTGAAACCGACCCCCGAGAACATCGCAAAGCTGCATGCTTTCGACGAACCCGTCTATTTTCATCAGGTCATCGCCAGTTACGGCGCAGACGAGCCTCTGCGACGTTTCAAAGACCTACCAGACGCCTTGCATTTCGCCCAAGCCAATCCCAACGATCTCGGCGAAGAATGGCGTGTTCATTTCCACATCCCGATCCATGCCCAGCCCGGCGGCGGATTTGATAGCACGCGGGATCATCTCATTGGAGCGATGGACTGGCTGGCCGCGAACCCGAAGAAGTGCCAGCACATCGAGATGGAAACCTACACCTGGGAAGTCCTACCAGATGAGATGCGCAGCGGTGACGTCGTGGATCAGCTCGTGAAGGAGTATGAGTGGACCTTGGAAGAGATGGGAAAGCGAGAATTGACGGTCAAGCAGGCCTGAAGGCCGTCAAGAATGGGTCAAGCAGCGTGTGGCAGACCTGCTTGACCATGCCTTGACCTCTTGACATCCCCCCGCCCTTCCCCCAAGTCTGCCACTTCATTTACCCCACCATGCAATCCCTCTGGAACGACACTGAAGCCGCCTCTTTCGGCACCGATCTGCTCGGACAACGCGTTTACACTTCCCGTCTGCTCGGCCGCAATCCCGCCTTGGTCCTCCATGGCGGCGGCAACACCTCGGTGAAGGTCACAGAGCCGGATTATTTCGGCGATTCGGCCGAGGTTTGCTATGTCAAAGGAAGCGGCTGGGATCTAGCCACCATCGAACGCGCCGGTTTCTCTCCCGTGCGTATGGCGGCGCTGCTCAAAATGGCCCAACTCCCCACCATGACCGATGAGGACATGGTCTTGCAGCAACGCGCCGCGATGACGAACCCGAACGCGCCTGCTGCCAGCATCGAGGCCATCCTGCACGCCATCCTGCCTTTCAAATTCGTTGATCACAGCCACGCGAACGCCATCTCCGCCCTCACCTGCGCCGCTGACGGAGAAACGCGCACGCAGGAGCTGTTCGGCTCCAAAGTGCTCGTCTTGCCCTATGTGATGCCCGGCTTTGTTCTGGCCAAACAGGTCTTCGAAGTGCTCCAAAAGACTGACCTGCGCCAAGAAGGCATCGAAGGCATCATCCTCCTCAAACACGGTCTGTTCACCTTCGCTGATGACGCCAAAGCCAGCTATGAGAAGCACATCGAGCTCGTCACGAAAGCCGAGGCCTACCTCGCCCAACAATCCGTCAATCCGGTCAATCCTGTCGCCGAAGTCAAAACCGACCTCCTCGCCCTCTCCCAGCTTCGCCAACTCGTCTCCAAGACCCGTGGCTTTCCCCAAATCGCCCGCCTCAGCACCAGCGAGGCCGCATTGACCTACGCTGCGCTCCCCAACATCGCCGATTGCGGCGCTCGCGGCCCTTTGACACCCGATCACAGCATCCGCACGAAGCGCATCCCCGCCGTGCTCGGTGACGACCACGCCGCGAGCCTCCAGAGCTTCGCCGCGAACTACGAAAGCTACTTCAAAGCCCACGCCAACGGCCAAACCATGCTCGACGCTGCCCCGCGCTTCGCCATCTGGCCCGGCCATGGCATCGTGAGCTTTGGCGACACCTTGAAGGACGCCAAAATCGTCGCCGACATCGCCGAAAGCACCGCCGCTACCGTCGCACTCGGCGAGCGCACTGGCGGCTGGGCACCGCTCAGCGAAAAAGACATCTTCGACATCGAATACTGGGACCTTGAGCAGGCCAAGCTCCGCCAAGGCCCCGCCCGCAAAGTGCATCAGGGGAAAGTCGCCCTTGTTACCGGCTGCGCCGCCGGCATCGGCTTCGCCATCGCCGAATCCCTCGCCGAGCAGGGCGCCCAGGTCGTCGGCCTCGACATCGACAAAGAAATCCCGCAGATCATGGCGAAAATCGGGGCCATCGGCATCATCGTGAACCTCACCGAAGACCAGCCCGTGCAGGATGCCATCGACTTTACTGTCCGCGAGTTCGGCGGCATCGACATCGTCGTCAGCAACGCCGGGATCTTCCCGAAGAACGACCCGCTCGACGTCATGGCGCAGACCGATTGGGATCGCACCCTCATGATCAACCTCACCAGCCATCAAAAGCTGATGAACAAGGTCATCCCCTTCGTGAAGCACAGCCCCGATGGCAGCATCATCTTCGTCGGCAGCCGCAACTTCAAAGCCCCCGGCCCCGGCGCCAGCGCCTACTCCTGCTCCAAAGCCGCCCTCACGCAACTCTGCCGCGTCGCCGCTCTCGAACTCGCCCCGTGGAAGATTCGCGTCAACATCGTGCACCCCGATGCCGTCTTCGACACGAAACTCTGGACCCCGGAAGCCCTCGCCAAAAGCGCCGCCCGCTACAACATGACCGTCGAGGAATACAAGACCAAGAACCTCATGAAGGTCGAGATCCGCTCCAAAGACATCGGCAACATGGTCGCCGCGATGGCGTCACCGTTGTTCGCCAAAGTCACCGGCGCGCAGATTCCGGTCGATGGCGGGAATGACCGGGTGATTTGAAGTTATTTTTTTGGTTTCTTCGCCCACCTTTTTCTCGTCGTTGTTGGCTTGATCCATTGCTGGTTTAAATCGTTGCACTTCCTCGGGAGGAATGGGCAAAACTTTTTTTCAGCAACTGTTCAAGCTGGGAAAATCGCCGTCCTAAGTCTCCTAAGCCACGCCGTCAGGATATTCGAAGTAGTAGTTTGAGCAGTTCCAACACAGGCTGGTTTGAAAGATGTGAACATCCGCGCTAGACATTTTGATTCCGTGAATCGGATCATGACAGAACACGCCACCATCCCCCTTCTTCCCTGATGGCTGAGGCCACGGCTTCGCCGAACACCTTCAGATCAGCCGGTTGAATCGCCACTTTTTTTTGATGATTCGAGTTTCTGTTTGATAGGGGACCATCGGAAATGTCTCAATGCCTGTCACAGGTGATTCTTCAGTTTCTGGCATGGAAAAGTCGAGAAGGAATACTTCGATTTTGTCCGCCTTGAGAATGAGCTCCGATATTCGCTTCCGATACTCCCTTTGAGCAATGCGTTTTTGATCCCAATAGGCTGACGAGGCCTTGCCCCGCGCCTCCATAGTTGCGCCGACCTCTTTCGGAGCTTCTTCTGCTAAGGTGTTCAAACACAGGCCGGCAAAGATGATTGATGGGATCAAACCGCAGTTCATGAACTCGATAGAGGGGGGTGCACTCACCTCTCAATCACTGTTAGCCACCAAAACCAAACCCGTCGTGGCTTGGCGGAGATGGACGGAACCGCGTTGCGGTTCGCGCTTGAGATGATGCGGCGGGCGATGCGGCTCCCAGGGTTCTGCGCACCCAGGGCTGCATGACGGAAGGCCGTTGGCATTCGAGGCCTGGGCGGAGGTGTGAAGGGGGCGCTGTCTGGCCGTACGTTGTTCACGCTTCAGCGTGATGGGGAAGAGCCGGGACACGCTGAAGCGTGAACAACGAACGTAGAGGCGATGAAACGCCCGGGGAGCAGGCTGCAACGGCTGTTGGACCCGCTGCAACGCTTTTTAATGTCACTGCAACGTCCGGAGACATGAATGCAACGCCTTTTTGTGCCACTGCATCGGCTTTTTGTGCCACTGACATGACTGCTGACCCAACAAAAGGCGTTGCAGCACCCCAAAAAGCAGCAGCAGACCCACATAAAGCGGCTGCAGAGAGTGAGAAAGCGGCTGCTTTGTGCCAGGAAGCCGCTGAACAGGCAACTGGAACTAGTGCCGCAGGTTTTCAGGGCAGTTTGGCCTGAAGAGCCGCCGAATCAGCGGCAGGCCCGGCGGTTCACCCCATGGGTAAAGGGATGGCCCGGCCTGATGCAGTGGCTACAGCACCGCAGGGAGGTAGGTCAGGCCCCCTCGGCGGTGTCTCCAGGCGGGTGTTCGATGGGTAGGTCGAGCAGATAGCTGGCGGCTTCGATGTCGCCACGATGGGTGGCGCACCAGACGGCGCTTTCGGTGACGGTCAGGTAGAGGTGGAGTTCGTTCCACCTGAAGTTGGGATCGCTGATTTCGACGGGAGGGAGCCACGATTCGTCGTTGCCATCGTCCTGACCGGGTTCGGCCTCGGCGATGCCGCCATCGTCGCTGTCAAAGGGGCTTTTTTCATCGTCAGTGTCATCCTGGGAGCTGTCTCCCTGCTCGGTGGGAGGCTGGAAGACGGGCGGGAGGGGTTTGGCGGGCGCGAGGCGGCGGGGGCCGATGTCACCCGGCGTGAGAGGGGTGCCCTGCTCCTGGAGAAGGGCCAGCCGGTGCTGGTCGGCGAGGAAAAGTTGAAGCCGCTCCTGCTCGCGCTCACGCCGCTGCTCTTCGAGGAGGTGCTCCATGGCGCGCTCCTGGGGCGTGTCGTCGCTGTCGCGCCATTCTTCGTCCCAGTCGTCGGCATCGACTTCGGCGGCGAGCATGAAATTGACCTGCCAGGGAAAGCGGGTGCGGCAGAGCACGGTGCGGGTGGCGTCAACGACCTCCCGCAGGTGGCTGATGGCCTCGGTGCGTAGGAGGCGGAGCATGATGTCACGGCAGGAGATGATGGGCGGGGAGAAGAACGCACCGGACGAGCGATCCCGCCGCCGCCGCCTGCCGTAGCCGAGGCGCAGGCCCTGGAGCCTAAGGAGGCCGGCGGCGCGGAATGTTTGCAGCAACAGGTCGCTCAGCCACCAGTCTTCGGATTGGCGCATGAGGTGGCAGCCGTCCCAGCCATCAGGCCCGTCGGGGTAGTGATCGTTTGGCGGGGTGAGGGATGGGTCTTTGCTCTGCGGATTATAAGCAAAGAGGCGCAGCGGGGGGAGCGGGCGGGGCATGGGGGCGGCGAAGAGGTCGTCATGGGGCGGGAGGACGAGCTGGACGGTGCCGAAGTCGGGCTGCGGGGTGTCGCAGCCGTCCGTGAGAACCTCACGCAGCGTGGCGGAGTCCATAAGGGGCGTCCAGTCCTGCGGGCGGATGCTGCGGAGGGCAAACTGGTGCAGGCGGGGCATGGCGGCCACGGCAGAAATGTCCCGCATTTCGTCACAGGCGATGCGCAGGTGCGTGAGCGCGGGCTGACTGGCGACGGCGGCGAGATTGCGGAAGAAGCCGCTGATGCGCGCGGTGCGCAGGCGGGGGAAGCGCTCGATGCCGTCGAGCCGGAAGAAGGCACCGCCCCAGAACTGCTCCAGCAGGGGCATGTCCGGGAGCTGGTGGAAGTCGCGCAGGCAGTCGGGGAGGGAGTCGGAGTTCCAACCACTGAGCGCGAGCCGCTTCAGGACCGGGAGTCGCGGAATCTCGGTGATGGCGCGGATGGGCAGGTGCCACTCCAGGGACTCCAGGAGGGGCAGGGTCTCCAACCCGGTGAAGACCGGCCAGGGATGCTGCCCGTGCAAGTAGAGGGTGGTGAGCTGCTGGCAGGAGGCCAGGGCGGTGTAGTCTTCCACGCGGTCCAAAGCGAAGGTGTGGAAGCTGCGCAGGGCGGGCAGATGACGCAGGATGTCGAGTGAATCGACCTCGACTTGGCCGATCTTGAGGCTGGTGAGGCCGGGGAGGTAGCGCAGGAAGGTCAGATCACGCAAGGGGCGTTCAGCGCCATAGTTATGAACGTCAAGCTCCAGCACCTGGGGCAAGAGTTTGGCGATGATGCGCAGATCGTTCTCATCCCAGGCAGGGACGAAGGCGGCATTGAAGCTGCGGTCCTCCCGCCGGAGGCGATCCGCCTCGTAATTGGTCGGTTTTTTGTCCGGGCCGGAGTAGTAGCGCGGGTAAACGGCCTCGATGAGACGGAGGATGCCGAAACGCTCCTCCAGAGTGCGGGAGGAATCGAGTGCCCAGGCAAGGAAGTCGTCTGCGACGGTGCTCATGGAATCAAATCTTGCCATGCGGGAGCGGCGCATGGCAAGCCTGCATTGCAGATGAGAAGCTGAAAGCAGCGCCGCGCGGAATCACGACTACGGGCGGGCGGGCGGAGATGGCGAAAGCCGCCATTCACTCGAAACCGAGGGAGTCGAGCTGTGCCTGGCGGGCGGGTGTGAGGGTGCCGGTGCGGCGGGCTTTGCGCTGGGCGGCACACCAGCGATGCAGCGGGGCGTTCTGGGATTCGGACAGGCGGAAATGGCCGTGCTGCTGGTGGAAGGCGCGCACGTTGCCGAGGTGGCGGAGCCAGATAACGTCGTGGGCGGGCTTGGGACCGTGCTGGTCGGGGCGCGGGGAGAAGACGGGGCTGTTGTCCGGTGCCCAGTTGAAGCTGAGGGCGTCGAGCCTGTCACGGCGCTCGTCACTGAGGCGGTCGAAACGGGCGGCGCGGCGCTGTTTTTCGGCCCACCGGGCAAGCTGCCTGTCCTCGGTCCACGAGACGGGGACGCGACTGTGGCCGAAGCGTTGATGAAAGGCGGTGAGTCGGGCGTATTGGGCGTCCCATGCGTCGGCGAGATGCTGCTGGTAGGTCTTGCCAGGGCTGGAAGGATTGTCCCAATCGAAGCCAAGGGTGTCGAGGCGGGCGATGCGTTCCGCGCTGAGCAGGCCCTGACGGCGGAAGGCGCGCTGGGAGTAGCACCATTTGCAGAGCTGGACGACTGCCGGACGCTTGTTGGGCACGCGGGTGTGGCCGTGCTGCCGTTGGAAAGCGCTGAGTTCGGCGTAGCGCTGCTCCCAGCGTGCCTGGTTTTTGGGCCAGCACCTTGGCTTACCGCGATCGGAGCGGATGGGCCGGGTGGCGGGTTTCCAATCAAAGCCGAGGGCAGCGAGACGCCGACGGCGGTCGGCGTGGAGGCGGCCTTTGGCACCTGCCTTGCGTTGTTCAGCCACCCAGGTGGCGAGGGCGGTGTCCTCGGACCAATAGGCGGGCACCTGGGTGTGGCCGAAGCGGTCTTTGAAAGCGGTAAGGCTGGCCAGGCGCTGTTCCCAGTGCTGGTGGACCCATGCTTCGCGTTTGACGGCCTTGAACTTCGAGGCTTGCCATTCAAAGCCGATGGCGTCGAGGCGGGCAATGCGGTCGGGTTTGAGCATGCCTTTACGGCGGAACTCGCGCTGAACATCGCGCCAGTGGCCAAGAGTGCGGTTCTGGCTTTTGGTGACGTTGGTGTGGCCGTGTTCGGCCTTGAAGGCGCAGAGTTCGGCGTAACGGGTCTCCCAGAGGATGATTTTCTTTTGATCTGGGGCGCGTTCTGCCGGGAAAGGGGGCTGGTTGAAGCGGGCGGCTGGTTTCCAGACGAAGCCAAGGGCATCGAGACGCTGATAACGGTCAGCCGGGAGGCGCTGGCGGCGTGATTGATCCCGCTGAAAGGCCACCCACTCACCGAGCTGGCGGTCTTCCGACCATTGAACGGGGACATGAGCGTGGCCGAAGCGATCTTTGAAGGCCACAAGGCGCTGAAAGTGCTCGTTCCAGAGGTGCTGGAGCCACTCGTCGCGGGTGCGGTCTTCGCGGCCGGGGGATTCCCATTCAAAGCCGATGGCGTCGAGGCGGGCAATGCGGTCGGGTTTGAGCATGCCTTTACGGCGGAACTCGCGCTGAACATCGCGCCAGTGGCCGAGGGTGCGGTTTTGACTCTTGGTGACGTTGGTGTGGCCGTGCTCGGCCTGGTAGGCACACAATTCGGCGTAACGGGTCTCCCAGAGAGCGATGAGGTTCTGGGCCGGGGCCTTGCGCGGAAGTTCCTCGTCGTCCGGTTCCTCAATCAGAGGCGTGACGTCTTGATCAATGTCAATACCGAGGTCGCTCAGGCGCTGCTGACGAGCGGGAGAGAGCTTCTTGAGGTGGGCGGAGTGCCGCTGGCGCTGGAGCCAGTCGGTGACAGGATGGGGGCCGAGATCGGCATGGCCGTGGCGGCGGATGAAATCGGCCAACTGGGTGAAATGCCATTCCCAGTCGGCATGCTCCTTGAGCGCCTGGAGATGAGGGTTCAGTGCCGGTCGTCGCATGGAGGAGATTTTTACCCAGAAAGAGGCGGCGGTGGCAAGCCTGTTGTGGGAAAGGCGGCGCGGAATTGGGATGAAAAGATGGGCATGACGCTGCCTGATTTGCCGCTTTCAACCCCTTCCCTGCTGTTTGCAGCGATCTCGCTGCTGATGCTGGCGTACACGAACCGGTTTTGGGGGCTGGCGACGGTGGTGCGGGGGCTGCATGCGAGCTGGCAGAGCACGCAGGAGCCGATGCTGCTGGCGCAGATCCAGAGTTTGCGGAAGCGCATCCAAACCATCAAGCACATGCAGACACTGGGGGTGCTGATCCTGATGTTGTGCGTGCTGAGCATGGCCTTCCTGTTCTTTGAGCAGCAGGGAGGCGGCCAGATCACGTTTGGCATCAGCCTAGCGCTGATGTTTGGCTCGCTGGCGCATTCACTGGGGGAAATCCAAATGTCTAGCTTGGCGTTGGGTTTGCAGCTCCGGGATGTGAAATGCCAAGAGGATAGAGACCAGTGGCACGTCAGAGGTTCAACTCGCCGATCCGCTGCATGACCTCATCAGCAAGCACCTGGTACAGTTCTTTGCCAGTCTGGGAGTAGCTCTCCAGATCTGGCTGCCAGAGATCGCCCACGACAAGGGTGATGCGGGCCGGGCGGAAGGTTTTGGCCCCACGCGGGTAGGCCTCATGCGTGCCGAAGATGCGGACGGGAAGGACCGGTGCGCCGCCTTTGGCAACGAAAAGACCGACCCCGGCCTCTGCAGGCTGAAGTTTGCCATCAAAGCTGCGGGTGCCCTCAGGAAACATGAGGACCTTTTTACCCGCGCGCAAAAGTCGGATCGTTGCCTTCAGAGAGGACGCGTCTGGTTTGTCGCGATCAATGGGGATGGCCTGCCAACTGCGGAGCACTTTGCCCACGAGAGGATGGTCGAAGAGCGACTTGCGAGCAAAGTAATGAATGGCCTCATCAAATGCCTGACCGACGAAGGGAGGATCAAGGAAACTGTCGTGATTGCTGGCGATGAGCCCAGGGCCTGCAAAGTTCATCTTCTCTTCTCCAATGATGCGGATATCAAAAAGACCACGGGCGACCTCGTGAAACAGTCGTTTGCCAAGCCAGTAGCTGAAGTTCATTGGGGGCACGGTTCTCTTTTGGCAGCGCGCAGTCAGAGTTTCAGTGCCGCGATCACCTGCTCGACAGCCTGATCGAGAGTGATGTGGGAATTGTCGATGACCGTGGCTCCGGCGGGGACGATGAGAGGGCTGTTTTTCCGTTGTTTATCGAGCCGGTCGCGCTCTGCGATCTGGTCGGCATGGCCCTGGGCACCGCGGCGGCTGGCACGGACCTCCTCACTGGCATCGATGTAAATCTTGTGAGGGCTTTGTGGAAAGACGACAGAACCGATGTCGCGGCCTTCCATGACGAGCGGCCCAAGAAGAACGAGCACCCGCTGCTCGGCAACGAGGCGCTCACGCACTTCGTTGAGGCGGGCGATGAATGAAACGGCGCGATTCACGGGATCACTATTGAGATCAGAATCCGTAAGCGAATGACCAGCGATGCAGACCTGGGTTTGGCCTTCAACCACGGGGGATTCGATGACAATGCCCGAAGTAGCGCAGCGCACGGCCTCTGCATCCTGCGGATCAACACCAGCTTGGAGCACAGCCCAAGTCATGGCGCGATACATGTTCCCGGTATTCACATAGGTGAAGCCAAGCCGTTGAGCAACGAGACGGGCGATGCTGCTTTTGCCGGAGGCGGCGGGACCGTCGATGGTAATGACAGGATGCGGCGTGCTCATGGATGCTTCTGACTGAGTTTTTCCGCGAGGGGCTGAGGAATGCCTGACATCACGGGAATGGGCGGCGCACCGGTGTCGCCAAGCAGAAACAAGTCGAGATGATGCTCGAAGCCAGGATACGATGTGGCGATGCATTCACTCCCCTCGATCGTCGTGGTGCCTTCGGCAAACATGCCCGCGACGAGAAAGGCCATGGCGATGCGGTGGTCCCCCCAGCATGGCAGCGTGGCCCCCTGCAATTTCGCCCCACCCTCGATCTCCATGCCATCGGGATGCTCGGTGACGGTGACGCCCATGGCACGAAGATTCTGCGCGACGGCGGCGATGCGATCCGTTTCCTTCACGCGAAGCTCGGAGGCGTCGCGGATGAGGGTTTTCCCACGCGCTAAGGCTCCCGCGACGGCGAGGATGGGTAGTTCGTCGATGACGTTCGGAATTTCCGCCCCACCGATGACGGTGGCATTCAAATCGCCACCTCGGACGGTGATGTTACCGCGTGGTTCGCCATCGGAGTGCGTTTCAGAGCTGGTCACGAGCGCACCCATGCGCAGCAGGACGTTGATGACGCCTGTCCGGGTGGGGTTTAGGCCGACGTTTTTGAGCGTGATCTGCGCTCCTGGGGAGGCCGCGGCGGCGACCATCCAGAACGCGGCGCTGGAGATGTCCCCCGGCACGACGATGTCCGTCGCACGCGGCTCCTGGCCGCCATAGACACTGACACAATCATCTTCGCGCAGCCATTTGATGCCAAAGTGAGTGAACAAACGCTCGGTATGATTCCGCGTGGCGACAGGCTCGACGACGGTGGTCTTTCCCTGGGCAAAAAGCCCCGCAAGCAAAATGGCACTCTTCACCTGGGCGCTGGCGACGGGCAGCTTGTAATCGATCGATTTCAGAGGGCCGCCCTCAATGGTAAGAGGAGCGCAGATTTTCTCGCCCTGACCACTGATCTTCGCCCCCATCAGTCCCAGCGGATCAGATACACGCTTCATCGGGCGGCGGGAAAGTGACTCATCCCCGAAGAGCTCTGTCTTGAAGTTTTGCCCGGCTAAGATGCCGGAAAGAAGCCGGATAGTGGTGCCAGAATTGCCGCAATCAACGGGCTTCGTCGGTGCTTTGAGCATCATGCCATTGCCAGTGATAGCGAGTTTGACCAGCCCGATGCCCTCCACCACCTCCAGTGGCTCCACCGTGGCTCCAAGCGACTGCATGGCATGCACGGTGCAGAGGCAGTCCTCGCTAGGCAGGAAGCCGTCGATGATGGTGGTGCCCTTCGCGAGACCCGCAAACATCGCGGAGCGGTGGGAGATGCTTTTATCACCTGGAACAGTGATTTCGGCGGGGATGCTTTTGAGTTTCTTCGACTTGAGGCTGGCCATGATTCGTCAGACCGCCGGAAGGAGATCGCGCAGGGCTTTGGCCTGGGCGAGGAAACGGCGGAGGGCTACTTCGTCCATGCTCTGGAGCATTTCAAGAAGCTCTGTCATCCTGACGGCAGCATCCTGCAGCGCGGCCATGACCTCATCGCGATTGTGGAGGAAAATTCCCGCCCACATGTCCGGATCACCGCCTGCGATGCGCGTCGTATCGCGAAATCCGCCTGCGGAGCTATCGAGCACGCCAGTGTCGTCATGCAATGCGGCTAGAGTCGTCAATACGGCCATGGCATGCGGCAGATGGGAAATGCGGGCGACTGTGCGGTCATGCGCTAGCGGCGTCATCTCACGCACCCGGCAGCCCAGCTTGATCCAAAACGCACGCAATCGGTCATGGTCCTCCCGGCGCGTGTTTTCCGAAGGCGTCATCAGACAGGCGGACTGATGAAACAAATCTCCTCGCGCATGGGCCAGCCCGGTTCGCTGCGAGCCAGCCATTGGATGGCTACCGATGAAGCGTGCCTTTGTCCCGGCAAAAACCGGCTCGAGCTCTGCGACGACGCTGCCCTTCACACTCCCCACGTCCGTGACAATCAAATCGTCTGCCAGATCAGTAGCGGCCATCTGGCGGGCAACGGCCTGCATGTGCTGAACTGGCATGCAGAGTACTGCCAGCGAAGCCCCGCGAATGATGTCTTCAACGCTGGCACTGGCGATGACCGAAGGAAATTCGTGCCGCACTTCCTCCACCGCCTCTTCCCGCCGAGCCCAAACACGGACTTCAATCCCTGGCATGCGCTGCAAAATGGTCTTCACCAACGACCCACCAAGCAAACCTGGACTGAAAATGGCGATGGAACGTTCAGAAGACACAAATCAGAGGGTTGGATGAAAAACAACGCCCACACTCAAACACAACTGCCAGAAGCGACAGAGATGACACTTCGATGCGCCGCGGGCAGACCAAGCAGATCAAGGAACACGGAAAACTTTGCCAGTATAAGGGCACCGCGCCTTTTGACCGGACTGGAAGTCACGCACGTCGATGGCCTGCCCATTCGGATCAAAGGGGCTTTTCACAAAACCGGGCTTGTTGGCAATGCGTGTAGCATAGGGGATCTCAGCAGGCACTGGAGGGGGCGTCGTTGTGACGGTAGGAGGCGGAGGAGTGCTCCCAGGAGGTGTGACAGTCACCGGAGGCGGCGCAGTCGTGGCCCCGGCGGTCGGTGGTGGAGTCACGGCGTCACCGGTCACCGGTGCATTAGGATCGGGCGGCTGAATGGTGGCAGACGCGTTAGGATCAATAAGTTCGGTTCCTTGAAAATAGCTATTTTGCTCAGGCGGCACACCGTAACGCGGCGGGACATCCAAAGAACGGCCAAGCTGACGCGGCGGCGGAGTCGGACCGTAGCATGCGCTCAGGCTAGCAATGTGAGCGATCAGCAAAAAGGCCGGCAAGGAAAATTTCATGGCTGTTGTGTGGGGAGAATCAGGCGTTTACGCGCATGGGCATGAGCACATAAAGGAAATTTGTGCCGCTGCGCAGCACACCGGGACTGATCTCATCAATCAGATGCAAATGCACCTCGTCGGCGCTCAAATTACGCAGCGGTGCCATCGAGAACTCAGGATTGAAGGCAATCGTGATCGACGCGCCCTTGTAATTGATCGCAAGCGTCTCTCGCGCCTCACCAATGTCCGGCGAGGAAGCCACAATCTCACAACTTCCGGGTGTGAAGATGAACTTGATGGAGTTCGACTTGTCCGTGGTGAGCAAGGAGACGCGCGAAATGGCGCGGAGGAATGCCTCGCGCTCAAGCGGAATGCGCTCCTTGGAATCACCAGGAATCACCTGACGATAGTTCGGGTAGTTGCCGTCGATCAGCTTGCTGACGAGCAGACTGTTGCCGAGATCGAAGCCAACCTGCGAGCCGGTGACACGGATGGAAACCTCTCCCGTGTCTTCGAGCAGACGAGAGAGCTCGTTCACAGCTTTCGTGGGCACAATGATGTCGATCTCCTGGCTCTGTGGAAACTCAAGCTCCTGCTCGACCATGGCCAAACGGCGTCCATCGGTGGCGACCATCGTCAGCGCGTTGTCTTTGAAGGAAAACAGGATGCCGTTAAGCACGTAACGGGTCTCATCGGTCGAGATGGCGTAGCTTGTCTTGCGAAGGCAATCACGCAGCATCTGCTGCTCCATTTTGAACTCGCGCGCGTCGTCAAAACGCGGCAGCGCAGGGAATTCCTCGCTCGTCAGACCCAACACCTTGAAATAACTGGGGCCGCTACGGATGGAGGCAACATTTTTCTCGTCCACCTTGAATTCGATCTCCTCGGCTGGCAGTTCGCGCACTATGGTGGCGAGGCGGCGCGCTGGCAGAGTCGTAGCACCGGGTTCGTCAACCTCGGCGGGGACAGAACATGTCACCCCTACGTCAAGATCGGTGGTTGTGAGTTCCAGCACGCCATCCTTGGCCTTGAGCAGGACGTTGGAGAGAATGGCGAGCGTGGTGCGCGAACTGACCACATGCTGAACCTGGTTGATAGCGTCCAGGAACGATTCCTTGCTGATGGTGAACTTCATAAAAAATGCCTATTAGGGAACGATTTGTTAACAAACCCCGATGAAACGGCAAGGATATTGAGCGGAAAAATCCGGGTGTCTAACTGCAATCTGGATTCCTTTTCCTCAATGCGGCCCCAATTTGCGCGGCGCGGACTCAAAAATGGCAGGTACAGGCACTCCAAAAACCTGTGGAATGGGCTGCCTCTGTGAAGAGGCCTGGGGCGCGAGGTGCTGGAAGAAATCACCAAACCGTAAGCTGCATTGAAGGCGGCGCTGGCTGCTGTCCAGCTTCGGGTTGACCTGGATGACTGCATCGGTGAAAGGCGACTTCATTTTGATCGACTGAGCTCGTTTACGCGCCTCTTCGAGTGTCAATGATTTGTCTCTAATGACGGAGTCGAGTTTTTTGAGGTCTTCAAAAGTGACTGGAAACCAGAGTTTGCGCCAGATTTCAGGAGTTACAGTGACCGCCTGAATGTTCGTCCAACGCTTTTTCGTTGGCATCGTTTGCTCCCAAAAGCCGACAATGAGTAGGAACGACTCATCAATCTCAAACTGCCTCAGGGCATCTCCCAGCCCGACCATTGATCCATGCTTCGCCGCTTTGGGATTCACCGGCAAGCGACCGTGGTCAAGATTGGCAGTCGCTGGTATATCCCACTTCTGTGTGTGGCTTCCCGGTTGGTAGCCGCCGAAAAAAGTCTCGCGAAGCCATTGTTCAAACAGCAGGCCATGACTTTGAACTTCACGCCCCAATATGAAAGTCGCCGGGAAAAGACCACTGCAAACGATCAAGAGGATCAGAAGATGCTTCATGGCAGCGATCTAATCTACGGTTGCGGTGGTGGAGCATAGCGGGTTCGAACCGCTGACCTCCTGCATGCCATGCAGGCGCTCTACCAACTGAGCTAATGCCCCGGAATCAAAAAAAACCGGCTCCCCTGTTTTGGGGAGCCGGAGAGTAGCAAAGAGGTCTATTTTGACAAGTGCTTATTTTTTCTTCTTTGCATCACTAGCAGCCGGAGCGGTTGCTGGTGATGCAGGGGCCGCAGCTGCAGCCTGAGGCTTCGGCAGCTTGTCATAGATCTTAAGGGCTTCAGCCTTGTCGGCATCAGCCATCTTGGCTTCAAGCTGGGCAATCACATTGGCGGTGACGTCACTATCAGCCTTGTTACCGCTAGCCTTAGCGAGATCATCCGCCTGCTTAGCATAAGCCCAAGCGCGAGGGAACTCAGGGGTGCCTGGATTCACACCCACCGCGTAGAGATTGGCGAGACGCAGCATGGCGAGGGCATTACCCTGTTGAGCGGCATCAGAATAATGACCGGAGGCAACCGTGCGGCTCTGCGGCACACCTGCACCCTGCTCATATAGGATGCCAAGAGCGATCTGCGCAGGAGCGAAGCCCATGCTGGCGGCGCGCTGATACCAACCGGCGGCTGCCACAACGTCCTGGGTGACCCCCGTGCCGTTGGCATAAAGACCTGCCAGACGGTTCATCGCCTGCGGAATGCCAGCCGTCGCGGCCTTCATGTGGAAAGCGAACGCCTTCTCGGCGTCTTTATCCACCACGGAGCCTGTTTCGTAGTACACACCGACGTTGAAGAAGGCTTCGGCCAGATTGTTCTGGGCTGCGAGACGATAGAGATCAAGAGCGCTTTTCGGATTTGGCTGGATGAGGATGTTGTCCTTGTCATCACGCTTGCCCTTGGGGTCTTTGATGATGCCGGTCTCAAAGGCATTGCCGAGACGGAACAGAGCCTGTGGGTCGTTGCCGTTAGCAGCCTTGGTGTAGTATTCGAATGCTTTGGTGACATCCTGCTTCACATCAGCACCATCAGCGCCGACACCATTTTCATAAATTTGTCCGAGAATGCGATTGGCAGCGGAAAGACCTTTCTCAGCAGCGTCATTGAACATTTTAAGACCAGCAGCCACGTCTTTTTTGACCAGCTTGGGGCTTTCTTTGGTGTCTGGATCACCATTGAGTAGGCGGGCACCATAGGTGCTGAGGGCCACCGCGTTGCCCTGCTTACCGGCCTCAATGAGGTAATCCAGTGCCTTCTGATTGTCCTGCTGTACACCTTCGACTCCAGCCGAATACAATTGTGCAAGACCAAGCGTGGCCTCGCCGTCCCCTGCCTTGTTGCCTTTCTCGAGAAGTTCCTTGGCCTTGGCCACGCTTTTCTCGACTACGACGAGACCTTTTTCCCCCTCAGTCACCCCTTGCAGGTGCAGCTGGGCCAGCATACGACGTGCGACCTTATTGTCGGCAGTCTCAGCCTCTTTGATGAGCTTGATGGCTTCCTTCACAGCCTCTGGGTTCTGCGCACCGGCCTGCATCAGCACCTGGGCGAGTTCCGCCTTCGCGAGAATCTGTCCTTGGTCGGCAGCCTTGCGGAACAACGCGGCTACCTCGTTGATGTTGGCACCGCTGAGCACGCCCCAGTGAGCCAAAGCATACGTCGCATCTTTGTCTCCCTTTTGAACAAGCTCCCGCACCTTGGCGACGGCTTCGTTAAATGATTTGTTAATATCAGCGTTGTTCGCGCCGGGGCTTCCCGAAACTTTGTCCTGCTCGGCCTTCAGGCTCGTGAGAACGTCAACGAATTCTTTGGAGGCACCTGGTATTTCGGCAGTGTCGATGCCAGCGACCGCGACCATGGCCGCGAGTTTGAGTTTGATAGCTGTTAGTAGCATAGTGGTTGTTAGTGGGTGGGGGCGATAGACCCGGCAATTCCGGAAGTGTTCATTTTTCAGGATAAAGCCCTAACAAATCAAGCATTAGCTGAAAGATTTTTATTATCCGTTCCAAATTTATTCGCACGATATCCATCGCCTGCGCCGTTGACGCGATTCCTCGCCCTGCCATCCTGAGCGCCCTCTCATGGCAGAAAACTCCCCTCCCAACGCCACCGCAGCCGCCTCCCCAGGCGGAGCCGAAGTTTCCGCCCCAAAACGGGAGAATTTTAAAAAGCGTAACGAAATCCCCTCAGCGGAGGAACTGCTCGCCTCCTTCAATCGTGCCCTGCCCTTCAGTGACGAGGCCGAGAAAGGCGTTCTATCCTGTCTCCTCCAGGATCCGGTTGAACGCCTGAGCGAGTGTCGCGTCACGCTGCCCGCGCTTGCCTTTTACCACGACGCCAACCGCACCATCTACGAGAAACTGCTGGAGTTTTACGACAAAAACTTGCCGGTCGATCCCGTCACGCTGACCCACGCGCTGCGAGAACAGAACCTCCTCGACAAGGTAGGCGGTGCCGCCGCGATCTCGGAACTGTTCGCCTTCGTCCCGATCCCCTCGCACTTCCCGTATTACAAAAAGATCGTCCTGGATAAACACATCCTGCGCGAGCTCATCCACGCTAGTTCGCTGAACATTCATCACGCCTACGAGCACGGCAAAGAGCAGATGGACGAGAACATCGACACGCTCATCGACCACGCCGAGCAGCGCGTCCTCGCCGTTCGCGAGTCTGTCGGGGCCAAGGAGGGCATTAAAACGCTCTCCACCCACGTCATGGATGCCATCGACAGCATCCAATACATGCTGGAGCATCCCGGCCAGCTGCGTGGCCTCTCCACCGGCTACAGCAAACTCGACAGCATGAGCTCTGGCCTGCAGGGCGGTGAAATGTTTGTCATCGCTGCCCGTCCGTCGATGGGCAAAACCTCGCTCGCGATGAACATCGTCGAGCACATCGCCGTGGACTGCAACACGCCTTGCGCAGTGTTCTCCCTCGAAATGAGCGCCACCATGCTCGTTCGTCGTCTCCTCGTCTCACGCGCACGCCTGAGCATGCAGGATCTCTCACGCGGACTGCTTTCCCGTGCTCAACAGGACGCTCTGGCCAAGGCCACCCGTGACCTGCAAAAAGCAAATATCTTCATCGATGAAACCCCCGGACTCGACATCATGGAGATGCGTGCCAAGTCTCGCCGTCTCAAAAAACAGCACGGTATTCAGATGATCATGATCGATTATCTTCAGCTCGTCACCTCCCAAAGCCGCCGTGCCAAGGACAACCGTCAGATCGAAATCGCGGAAATCTCCGCCGGCATCAAAGGTCTAGCCAAAGAACTCAACGTCCCCATCATCGTCCTCGCCCAGCTCAATCGCGCCGTCGAATCCCGCAAAGGTCAGCGCCCGGTGCTGTCCGACCTTCGTGAATCCGGTTCCATCGAGCAGGATGCTGACATGGTCGGCCTGCTAACGCGGTCCGACTACGCCGGAGCCAAGATGGAAGTCGAAGACGAAGAAGCCGAGGAGAAAAAGAAAGGCGAGGCGATGCTCATCCTGGCCAAAAACCGCAACGGCCCCACCGACGACGTCCTCTTGCGCTTCATCGACCACGCCATGCGTTTCGTCGAACGAAGCGAGGAAGCCGAGTCACCGTAAGGATTTACTTCTTCAGCAGATCACGAATCTCGGTGAGCAGGACGATGTCCGGGGCGGGAGCTATCGGAGGCGCCTGTTCCTCTTTTTTCTTCGTCAATGAGATCAGCTTGTTCATCGGTTTGATGATCACAAAGAAAACCACCGCTGCGGTGATTAGAAAGCTGATCACCGCTCCAATGATCCCACCAAGATCGAGCTCGATCAGCTTCTTGACCGTCTCCATGACCGGCTGGCCGTCTTCCAGCATCGGCTTGCCATCAGCGCCAAGTTTCGCGATCTGAATCGGTGTTTCCCGCAGAGGAATGGTCAGTTTCGGGCTTGGGCCGCCACCGAACAGGGCCAAAATAGGCTCTACGATGCCTTTGGTGAACGACGTGACAATGCCGGTGAACGCCGCACCGATGATGACGCCAGTGGAAAGGTCAATCACGTTGCCTTTGAGAATGAAGGCCTTGAATTCTTTGAGCATGACTCTGGATGTTTGAGGTGGATGTGGTCGGCTCTGAGAGCTTGCCCTAGTTTAATCCCACCAGCATCATCCACGCCAGTGCAAAGTTCTCACGCCACTTTCCACCCTGTTGCCGCATAAGTTTTGACACCCTGGGGATAAAAGCTGTGCGGGGATGGAAAGGACGTTGACTCAAAAAGGATGACACCGGCAACCCAAGTCGATGTCCATGAGTCAAAAAGTTCGGGAAGAGATGCTGCCGCGT
>JAPLUL010000153.1:0-3193 GCA_026397635.1 Verrucomicrobiota bacterium
GAGGTGCCCTTAAGAGCATTTGCGAAAGACCTGAAAACACAAAAGGGCCAGGGTCTAATGCATGGAAAATAATCAATGACCACTTAGGCACCACAGCAACCAGCTTGCCAGAGTTGGTGGGAGAACTCGGTCAAAGAAGCTTCGGGCGCACCCCCCGGGTTGGCGATGTCTTCTGTGGAGGAGGATCAATTCCATTCGAAGCAGCCCGCATTGGCTGTGATGCGTTTGGATCTGACCTGAATCCCGTCGCTGGATTGCTCACCTGGGGAAGCCTAAATCTGTTGGGTGGCGGACCCTCACTACAGGAGGAGGTGCGCATAGCACTAGAGGAGACATTCTCCGCTGCCAACAAGCAAATCACTGCATGGGGAATTGAGCGTAACGACAAAGGCGAACGTGCCGAGGCTTTTCTCTATTGCGTGGAGGTGAAACCTGAAGGCTGTGAATACTTTATTCCACTTGCGCCGAGTTGGGAGGTATCAGGCAAGCAACGCCTGGTGATCACATGGGATCGCGTCGAGGGATCCGATCAATTACGCCCGACACTACAAGCAGTGTCAGAGCATGAATACAAGCTCTATCAAGAAAAAAAGGGCGCAACGGAAGACGATGGCCGAGTCGTAGACCCCCTTGATCCAAGCCGTTCATGGTCAGTGGAGGCCCTGCGCGGACCGGAGGGTTTACGTCTCTGGACTAACGACGATGTTGTACCACAACCCGGAGATATTCTCCAAGAGCGACTCTATTGCATTCGATGGATTAATGCCCGAGGAGAACGGCGCTATGCCGTCCCTGATGCATATGACTTGGAACGGGATGCCAAGGTTCTTGATCTGCTCAAAGAATGCTTTGCAGAGTGGCAACGAGAAGGCTTTATTCCATCGAAACAGATCCCCGAGAATGGAGCGGAGACGGACCGACTATTTCGCGAGCGTGGCTGGACCCACTGGCATCATCTTTTTACTCCAAGGCAGCTGCTAGTAAGCGGACTGATCGCTTCAAAAGCCTCAGCAATTGCAAATACAATGGAAACGAAGGCCGCGACCATGCTGAGCCTTAGCAAAGTCTTAAACATGAACTCAAGACTATGTAGATGGCATGTAAGGCATGTCGCAATCGACAAGGGAGAAGATGTCTTTAGCAACCAAGCCCTGAATACATTATTCAATTTCTGCTGCCGATCGATTGCTGCCCTTGAAGATTCATGGAATCTCCGACTGAAAGATGCGAGTGTGCACGGCTCGTATAGCGTTGAACTTGAAGACGCGAGGGACGTAGCATCACCTTGTGATTTGTGGATTACAGACCCTCCCTACGCCGATGCGGTCAATTATCACGAGCTAGGCGATTTCTTCCTGGCTTGGCATGAAAAGAGGCTTCAGGACGTTTTTTCGCAATGGGCGCCCGACGCTCGTGCGGAGCTGGCGGTGCGCGGAGATGGGGAAGACTTCCGTAGGTCAATGGTGGAGATATACTCAAACCTGGCTAAACACATGCCTGAGAACGGCATGCAGTTAGTCATGTTTACTCATCAGAACCCTGCGGTGTGGGCTGATTTGGGCATGATCCTCTGGGCCGCAGGCCTCAAAGTGACTGCCGCATGGACAGTTAGCACTGAGACGGCAGCTGTAGGGATCAAAAAAGGCAACTATGTTCAGGGGACAGTTTGCCTTGTATTGCGGAAGCGGCTCAACGATGAGCCTGGATTTCTTTTTGATGTATATCCTTTGGTAGAAGACGAGGTCAGGCAGCAAATCGCGTCCATGGTCGCCCTTGACGAAGGAGTAGAGCCGAATTTCAACGATTCCGACTACCAGCTAGCGGCATATGCCGCAGCACTGAAAGTTCTAACCCAATATTCAAGCCTAGACGGCAAAGATGTTGCCAACGAAGTCTTTGCGGTTCGCTCCAGAAATGAAAAAAGCGATTTAGAACAAGTCATCGAGCGCGCCATCACCATCGCCTGCGACGCCCTAATCCCCAAAGGCCTGAATGACTCCTGGCGCGAGCTGAGCCTGATTGAGCGCTACTACCTCCGTGCCGTCGATATCGAATCCCGCGGTGAACGCCGCAAGGGCATGTACGAAGAACTCGCCCGGGGCTTTGGCGTAGCCGACATCAAGCCCTTGCTCAAGAGCGATAAGGCCAACGGCACCTGCGTGTACACGCCTTCAGGGTTTGGCACCAGCCTCTTGGCCCCTATCGACGGCGCCGTGGAATCAACGGCTGCTCTCCCCCGCCGAGGTCGTGCCAGCGCCAGTGGCCCCCACCCCTTCGCCGCCAGCCCCCTGCGCCATCTGCTCTTCGCGATCTGCGAGACGGCTGCAGCCGACAACGATCCCAATCAAGGGCGTCAGTACTTGCGCGACACCTTTGGTCAGACCTACTGGGGCCGCCGGGAGTCGATGGTGCGTTTGCTCGACTGGCTGGCCGCCCTCGGCAACTCGGAAGACACCGCTGATTGGGCCAAGGACTCAGAAGCAGCGCGCATCCTGGCCGGCCGCTTGAGGAACGATGACGCCTGATGCTCAAGCACCACTCCAGTAGGCGCAGCCGGCTCGACCAGGGCGTTCTCAACGAACGCCTGCAGGGGGCTGTGAGTTACGACCGCATCGCCGGCTACTTCCGCTCCAGCCTGCTGGAAGTCGCCGGAGAAGCGATCACTGGGGTAACCGGCAAGGTGCGGATCATCTGCAACTCCGACCTCGATCCCGACGACCTCGCCACTGCCACCGCTGCCCAGGCAGCGCTCCGCCGCAGTTGGTGCGCCGGTGAACCCGAGCTGGCGCCTCCTAATGCACTGCCTCGCTACAAAGCCCTTTATGAGGCCCTGATCAGCGACAAGATTGAGATCCGGGTACTGCCCGATACGGCCTTCGGGTTGATTCACGGCAAAGCCGGCGTGATCCGCTACGCCGATCGCCCCGCCACCGCCTTCCTCGGCAGCGTCAACGAAAGCGCCAGTGCTTGGAAGCTCAACTACGAGCTGCTCTGGGAAAGCGACGAACCAGACACGATCGCCTGGGTGCAGGAAGAGTTCGACGCCCTCTGGAA
The DNA here is from genome assembly GCA_026397635.1 of Verrucomicrobiota bacterium. Lineage (GTDB taxonomy): Bacteria > Verrucomicrobiota > Verrucomicrobiia > Verrucomicrobiales > Verrucomicrobiaceae > Prosthecobacter. The sequence goes on from JAPLUL010000153.1 coordinate 3,055, forward strand.
CGATCACCGCGCCCGCGCCCTGGCGGACTGCCCGTTCATCCAGAACGACGTGCAGCGGATCATCCACCGCCAGGTGGTGGAGCCCGAGAAGCTGCAAAGCGGCACGGTGATGGAGGCAGCCGCCGCGGCTGCGGTGGAA
>JAPLUL010000186.1:0-15042 GCA_026397635.1 Verrucomicrobiota bacterium
CCATCCCGCTTTGTGATTGAGATCTGAGACTCTGATTAAGCCGGATCTTTCGGCTTATCGCCTTCAGGTTTCGGCGCGTCACCTTCGGTAGGAGGACGGCGGAAGCCGCCTTCACCACCACCTGCGGGGGCACCACCTTCTGGACGATGGAAACCACCACCTTGGCCAGGCTGACCGGGTTGCCCAGGTTGGCCACCGCGACTGCGCATCATCTCACGCATCTTCTCGGTGGCCTTGATGTATTCCTCTTCGGAGACGCTGCCATTGGCGTCAGCGTCCATGCGTTTGAACATTTCCTTGGGATCACCAAACATGCCCATGCCGGGACGACTGCCTTCGGGGCCGCCTTGACCGCCTGGACGACTTGCGCCATCAGGAGAACCGCGTGGACGCTCTCCTTCTGGAGAACCTTTCGGCTTATCGCCTTCACCGCCTGGGGGACGACGGAATCCGCCCTCTCCACCACCTGAAGGGCCGCCTTCTGGTCGGCGCATCCCCTGCCCTTCCGCACCGCGGCGCATCATTTGGGAGATCTTGCCGATCTCGTCCTGATCAACCACACCGTCGCTGTTGGCGTCCATTTTGCCAAAGCGCTCCTCGCTTTCCTTGCGGCCCATGCCGGTGAATTCTTCCTTGCTGATCTTGCCATCACCATCGGCGTCGGCGCGTTTGACGAATTCGGCGAGACGTGCGCCAGGATCGCCACCTCCTTGTTGTGGGCCGCCGGAAGGCCTACCGGGCTGACCGCCTTCAGGAGGCGGACCTTTGCGTTCGCCTTCCTGAGCACTGGCGAAGCAGGTCAGGCACAGGATTCCGAGGCCGTAGATGAGTGATTTTTTGAGTTTCATGTCGTGAGTGCGTGTTGGTTATTTGAAGCACGACGGCTCAAACAAACGCCTCACGACTTGGTTGCGCACGGCTTGAAAAAAATCACGCCAACTCAGCCAGCAGCGCCTGGTTCAAACGCACGCCAGCCTCAAAATTCGCGATGGGGAAGTTCTCATTCGGCGCATGTGCCTGACAATCCGGCAGCGCAAGTCCGAGCAGCAGCGTGTCGGCCTGCAGCACGTCTTTAAAGGCCTGCACGATGGGAATACTACCGCCTTCACGAATGAGCGCGACCTTGTCACCAAACACCTTCTTCAGCGCACGCTGCGCTGCCGTGCCGAGCGTGGAATGCGGGTCCATCAGATACGGCATGCCTGTGTGCCCAGGCTTGATTTCAAGCCGCACGCCTTGAGGCAGATGCTTGCGCAGATGTGCCTCGGCACGCTTCAAAATGACATCGGGATTTTGATCTGGCACGAGGCGGAAGGAGAGCTTCACGAAGGCTTCGCGGCCGATCACCGTCTTCGAGCCTTCGCCCTGGTATCCGCCGCCGATGCCGTTCACTTCTGCCGTAGGACGCGCCCAGCGGCGTTCACGCTCGGTGTACCCAGGCTCGCCAAACAACGCGGGTGATCCGGTGAGTTCGAGCATTTCGGCATCCCCATCCCCGAGCGCGGCCCAGGCCGTGCGCTCCCAGTCCGCGATGGGCCGCACACCGTCGTAGAATCCGTCAATCATAACACGGCCTTCCGCATCATGCAGTGTGGCGCTCAATCGCGCGACCGCCGTGACCGGATTTGCCACCGCACCGCCGAAAATGCCGCTGTGCAGGTCAATCGCTGGGCCGTGCACCTTCGCTTCCAGGCACGCGATGCCACGCAGACCGTAAGTGAACGTGCCCACGCCTGGAGCGACCATTCCAGTGTCAGAAATGGCCACCACGTCGCACTTCAGCTCGTCGCGATGCTGTTCGAGAAACGGCTTCAAGTTCGGACTGCCGATTTCCTCCTCGCCTTCAAACAGCAACGTCAAATTCACCGGCAGATCGGCGTGCTTCGCCAGCGTTTCGGCCAAGCCCTGCATGTGCGCCATGAGCTGACCTTTGTTGTCCGTGGCACCACGGCAAAAAATGCGGCCATCACGGATCGTCGGCTCGAACGCGGGCGTTTTCCACTCTCCCAGCGGCTCCGCCGGCTGCACATCGTAATGCGCATACAGCAGCACCGTGCGGCGTCCGACGAGGTGCTTGTTTTTCGCCAGCAACACCGGATGGCCAGGCGTCTCATGCAGCTCACCCGTCAGACCCATCTCCCGCACTTTGCCCAGCAGCCACTCAGCGCAGGCCCTCACATCGGCATTGCGTGTCGAGTCGGTGGAGACGGAGGGAAAGCGCAGGCAGGTGAGAAGATGGTCGAGTCCAGGTGGGTTCATCCGCCAGACTAAAGCGTGGAACCTCCACGCTCAAGCCGTGCGCTGCATTTTGATCAATGCTTGACCTCGCCCTCTGGTCCGTGCGTCGGCGGGCGGAAGAACAGCGCCAGCAGCACGATGCCTGCCAGTGCCATGCCAGAAGGCACGAGGAAGAGCTGCTTGTAATCAACCACACCGTCGGTGGTGTAGTGCGCCAAGAGTTGCGGGAAGATCTTGCTCGCCACCACCATGCCCACACCGAGGATGAGCAGGTTAAACAGGCCCTGGGCGCTAGAGCGGATGTCCTTCGGAAACACGGCGTCCACGAAAATGTAAACCGTCACGAAGAAGAAGGCATAGCAGATGCCGTGCAGCACTTGGACGGCAATGATGAGCCACTGGTTCTCAGGCGTACCGAAGAAAGCGAAGATACCAAAGCGGGCCGCGTGGCCGCAGATGCCAAGGATCAGAGTGGTCTTCCAGCCGAGCTTCTTGAGCACTGCGCCGAGGATGAGCATCGTCACAATTTCCGCCACTTGGCCGATGCTGCTGACCACCATGCTCATGTTGGCTGAGATGCCGACTTTTTGCAGGAAGCCGTCGATCACCACAAAATAGCCGTTGTGAATGGTCGAGTCGATAAAGGTCACAATGAACAGCACCAGCACGAAGGGATTTTTCAGCAGCTTTAGCGCCTTGAGCCAGGCCACCTTGTCCTCCCCCGCCACCGCTTTGCGCGGGGGTGTGTGCGGCAGCGTCAGGCTGAACGCCGCCAGCACGAACGAAATAATGCCCGCCACGATGAACACCCACTTGGTTTCATCCACGCCCGCCTTCTCGCTGAGCAGGAAGATGAAAGGCCAACTCACCACGATCCAGCCAATCGTCCCGCCCATACGAACAAAGCCAAAGTCCTTGGCCGGATCTTTAAGATTGGCGAAAGCGAGCGAGTTCGTCACCGAGATCGTCGGTACGTAGAGCAGGCAGTAAGTCACGAAGCAGGCAAAAAACGGCCAGAACTGGGTCTGAAACGCCGTCGCCACCAGTGCGATGCCGCCCACGACGTGGCTGAAGGCCAGGAAACGCTCGGCGGAGAAGTTGCGGTCGGCGAACTGGTTGCTGAAGAAGATGCCCACGATAGACGCGATGCCAAAAGAGCTGCCCACTAGCCATTGCTGGTCAGGATTGAAGCCCAGCATGCCCATGTAGGAGAAGATTTTGATCTGCCACGCCCCCCAGATGGCGATCTCGAGGATCATCATGAGGAACAGCTTGATCTTGATGGATGATTGGGCGGCGGTGTCGGTCATAAGTGGCCGCGAGGCTAGGAAGTCGGCCTCCTTTTGGCAAGGACAAAACCACTCCCGCGCTTGAGCACCGCAGAAGCCGGTGATAAAGGCAGGCATGGTCCGCAAAATCGTCCGCTACCCCGACCCCGTGCTCCGTGCCAAATGCCGTAACGTGGGAGAAATCACACCCGAAATCCGCACTCTCGCCGCCGACATGCTCGAAACCATGCGCGAGGCCAACGGCGTCGGTCTGGCGGCCCCCCAGATCGCCGTGGACCTGCAATTGGCGGTCATCGACGTCTCCCACAATCCCGACTGCCTCACCTTCATGAAGGTCAACGGCGAGAAAGTCGAGATGGTGAAGCACATGCCCATCGTTTTGATCAATCCGCAGCTCGAACTCGGCAGCGACAAGGAAATCGGGGAGGAAGGCTGCCTCAGCTTCCCCCGCCTGCGCGGTGACATCCGCCGCTCCAGCAAGATCAAGGTCAGCTACACCGACCTCGACGGAAAAACCGTCACCGTCGAGAGCGACGGCCTGCTCGCTCGCGCCTTCCAGCACGAGATCGACCACCTCAACGGCATCCTATTCATCGACCGCCTCAACGCCGTCGCCAAAGTCAGCATCAAGCGCAAACTCGCCCGGCTGATGGAAGAATGGGAAGAGGACGATGGATAGATGAGGCAGCTCTTAAGCTGAGTGCGTGGCCATGAGTCACGCTGAAAAAAAAAGAGCCAGCCCATACATCCTGGCAAAAAATTCTCAGCGAAGATTTTTCGGTCCGCTGTTTCGTTCCTCAGCAGAAGCTAGGCAATGGATTGAGCCTCCCTCAATGCCAGCAGTTCATCAAACGCGGCGCTGAGTTCTTCGCTGGGCAGCTGCTTTTCCTGGAGGAGTTCGCGAAAGACATCGCGGGGCTGGAGGTCGTGAAGGGCGGGGCCAGTGGGTTGCCAGGGAGTGGCGGCGGTGGCAGGGAGGTCCGCGAGGACTTTGAGGACCTCGAAACGACCGGCGGCGGCTTCGCGCACTTGGCGGTCGAGATCGGGCTCGGGGGCGTCGAGCTTCACGGTAATCTCCGCCCAACTCCCGACGGGCACGGCTTGAAGATCGGTGGTCAGCGTGGCGCGGTTCACGGTGGCGCGGAAGAGCTGGCGGAAGGTGGAGATGGGCAGAGTCTGAATCTCTATTCTCCTGCCCCCATTCTCTTGCCTATCTAATGCCTTGGTAGGCAGAAGAATGGGGGCAGGAGAATGGTTTTGAAGGTCGAGGATGACGACGGATTTGGGATCGGCGGCCTCGGAGAAGCTGAGCGCGATGGGGGAGCCGCTGTAGCGGATGGTTTCGATGCCGGCGACTTTTTGCGGACGATGCAGATGGCCTAGGGCGGTGTAGTCGAAGCCGTTGAAGAGGTCCGCTCCGACGGCGCCGAGGTTGCCGATGTGGATGTCGCGTTCGCTTTCGCTGGTGGTAGCACCGAGGACGGTGAGGTGGCCCATGGCGATGACGAGACGGCCTTGGGCGAGAGCGCGACACGTGGCGAGCTGCGTGGCGTAGTGGGCGCGGATGGCGGCGCGGACCTGCTCGTGCACAGCGGTGATGGTTTCACCGGCGGTGGCCTGGCGGAGATCGCGCTCGCGTAAAAACGGTACGGCGGCCACAACGGCTGCGCCGAGATCGACAACGTTGTTTTCACCCGCGTGGCCGAAGACATGCACATCGAAGCGCTTCAACAGCTCACGCGGCGCGTTGAGGTGGGAAGCGGAATCGTGATTGCCGCCGGTGATGACGGCCTTCGCCGTTTTCAGATCGGCGAGGCGCTTCAAGAAGTCGAAATAAAGCGCAACGGCATCCTGCGGCGGGTTCGCGGCGTCAAAGACATCGCCGCTGACGAGCAGCGCGTCGATTTTTTCGACGCGGAGGGTTTCGATGAGCCAGTCGAGGAAGGCGGCATGCTCCGGCAGGCGGTCACGCTCGACGAGTCGAGCGCCGAGATGCCAGTCTGCGGTATGGAGGATGCGCATGAGAGTGAAGTAGCGATGTCGTTCGCAAAAGGAAACGGGTTTGCCAGGTAAAAAGCAGGCGAAGTGGCGAAGCAAAGTAGTCCTCTCGCTCCGCGAGAGGAACAAAGTGTTCACGAAAAGCGAAAACCAACCGAGTCAGAGGGCGATGGGAGAGAAGGACGCGCTCTGCTCATCTCGCGGTGCGAGATGGCTACTGTACGGGCAGCAGCACGCGTGAGGCGTGCGCTTGTTCGTGCAGGATGGTGTGTTTGCCGGGTTTGGTTTCCTTCATCCAATCGAGGGTTTGGGGGCCGCCGGTTTGATTGTTCGGCTCATACAACGGTGCGCCGGTGCTGGAGACGGTGATGCGGAGGCGGTGGCCTTGATTGAGGATGATGCTGGTCCAGCCGATGTGCCACTTGAGCTTCGCAGGTTCGCCAGAGGTGAGGAATTTCTGATGATCGAAGCCTTCGCGATAACGCGCACGCAGCGGGTAATCCATGAGCACCATGCTGCGGCCATCGGGATAGACATCGGAGACGCGGAGGATGAAGTCGGTATCAGCCACGGTGGACTTCACCCACAGCTCGGCCTCGATTTCGCCGGTGATTTCGAGGGGCTTGGTCAGCGGCTCGGTACTCCAGGTGCGCACGTCTTTTTGTTTTTCGAAAGGCTGGCCATCTTTCGCGCCGAGGAAGGCGCGGCCGGGCATTTCCATCGGTTTGAGCGGGTCGCTATCGTAGCTGGTGCCGCTGTTCGCCGCAGAAGGCGCATCGGCTTTCAGCACAGCGCCATCGTGGAGGTAAAAGCTGGTTTTTTTGACCTGAGGCGGCCAGTCCTTGGCCTCGCGCCAGACATTGCCGGGCGCACTGGCCTCGCCGACCGCACCCATGACGTAGTAGCGGACAGCGGGCTCTTTTTCGACGCCGTTGTCGATGCCTTTGAGCCAGTGATCAAACCAGCGCACCATGTGTTCGACCTCGGGCCAGGTGGCGTTGTCGGGATAGACGAGTTCGCCCACCTTGCTGCCTTTGTTAAGGCGGCCATGCAGCCACGGGCCGAGCAGAAGCTGCTGCGGGGCGTTCGCTTGGCGGCCGATGAAGCTCTGCACGCTGCCCTGCACCATGAAGTCATACCAACTGCCGACGGTGAAGCACGGGACGTTCATCTTGTCGAAATGCAGCGTGCAGTCCTCCGCACGCCAGTAGTCGTCATAGTCGGGATGCTGGTCCCATTCGCGCAGCAGGTCGGCATTGTCGGAGGGGACGCGGCAGTTCGCGCCAAAGTCGGCGAAGCGGCCGGGACGCGTGACACCGCCGATGCGATAGCCTTCCTGGAACAGGCTCAAACCAGTATCGACCATGTACTGGCACTTCAACGACGGCGGTTGCGTGACAGCGAGGAAGTTCTGCGCGAAACCTCCCTGCGAACTGCCGAAGGTGCCGACCTTGCCCGTGCTCCACGCTTGTTTCGCCAGCCATTCGCAGGTGTCATAGCCGTCCTTCTGCTCGCCCCAGGCCAGAGCACGATAACCGACGTATTTTCCCTCACTGAGCTGCGAGCCGCGAAAGTTCACCATCGCCACGGCGTAGCCCAGACGGGCGAGATCGGCGGAGTTTTTGCGTGTTCCTGCACTGGTCAGGCCCGCGTAGCGCTGTTCGAAGACGACGGGCCATTTGCCACTGCCTTCAGGGAGGTAGAGATAGGCGGAAAGCCGCACGCCATCACGCATCGGGATCATCACAGGCTCTTCGCGCACGCCGGGCAGGTCGAGTTTCGGTAATTCTTGGGAGAATGAGATCGAAACAAGGGCGAGGAGACAAAGCAGGCTGGGTTTCATCCAGCGAATACGCGTTCACGAGTGCGCATCCATCGCGCACGCTGCAATCAGCGTTGCAGCAAGCTGCGCACTTGATCCTCTGTGTAGGCTCCGTCGTTGGTCGAGGTGGCCTCGAGATTTTCGATGATGTTTGGCTGTTTTGACCTGCTCTGGGAGCGGGTGAGCGCAGAGTTGGTTCGGAATGAATCGCCAGCGCCACGGAAGGTGGACGCACCCTCACGCGCCTGCTGGCTGCCGAAGCGTGACTGATCCGCCTTAAACGAACTGCCGGCCATGGAGGACTGGCGATCCCCAAGGGAGTAGGTCATGTCAGCCGCCTTGGAGCGCGATTTTCCGAACGCGCTCTGGTTCGTCTTGAACTGCTTCTGCCCGGCATACGAATTGGCACCGTTGAAGCTATTCGAGTGGTGCTTCTGATTCTGAAAGAACTTTCCAGCGCCCCCCTTCGACATCTTAGGATCCGTGAGATGCTTTTCATACTGGCTGCGGTGGGAGTCGTCTGCTTTGCGGATGGCGCGCTGCTCCAGGCTCATCTCGGAGAGCTTCTTGGACTCCTTCTCCGTGCCAGAGCACTGGCACAGCATGAGGCCAACCGCGGAGCAGATCAGCACTGAAAACGTGGAGTTCATGGTTGGAGCATGGGGGTCGGCAAGGTCTGGCGGCTGAGAAAGAGCACTTCTTTCCGCAACGCGCCGGGCAGGCGGAATTTGGTCAGTTCCTGCTCGATGTCGGCCAGTTTGCCCCAGCTTTGGTGGAGTTCAAAGACGAGTTTTGCCGACTCGGCAGGCATGGCCCAGCTCATGCGCAAGAGGAAGGCCTCGGCGGACTCAAACTCACGCTGACGGATGAGAAACCGCGCATAGGCTGCATACAACTCGGGTTGCAGCGAGGTGGTGCCCTCCAGACGCTTCAGCGCGGCATCCAACAACTCACGCGCAAGCCCGGCATGATCCGTTTCTTCCAAAGCGCGTGCCCACTCAATCGTCTGCGCACCGCCTGGGAAGGACAGGCGCAGCGTTTCGGTGAATAGCTCGCTCACCGCAGCCTCGTCGTTCAAGGTGTGAGCCACGCGCACAGAGAGCGGCAGTTTGCGGCCCTGCTCACGCAGTGTGGGAATGCCAGCGACGGTCTCACAGGCATCCCAGGCCCACTCTGCACGACCACCAGCCAGCATGGCCTCCGCGCTGAACTCGATGCACTGGCGGTCTTTCTCCTCAGCCTTCTGCCAGGCGGCGTTGAAATCACGATGTGCGTCTGCAGGCAGATGTTGCATGAAGGCGCTGAGCGCCAGCGCCGCCAGCGGGCGGTCCGTGCCTGCGCGTGCTTCGGTGCGCAGGATGTTCGTCCACCTTGCGGCTTGTTTACCCGCCGCCTGTGCTTGCAGCCAGGTGTGCAAATCCTTGAGCGTGTCACGATCCCGCGTCGTGACGCGAAACAGCGCAGAAATCAACGCGCGGCCACTCTCTGGGGTCCAGGCAGGGTCGTTGGCCAGCACCTTGAGCTGCTCCAGGCGCAACGTGAAGCGCTCATGGTCACCTTTGAGCGTGCGCTCGGCCTGCGTGAGCAGGCTCAGCGCCTCGGCGGCGCGGTCTTTGGCACGCAGTCCACCCGCTAGCGCGACCACGCATTGCAGAGATTTGCGCTCAACGCACAGCGCCATCAGCTCACGCGTTTCATTCACGTCCGCTGTGGTGGTGGCGATCTGGCAGCGCAGCTTCAGCACCTCCTGCGCCACAGGATCGAGTGGCTCCGCCAGCGGCACCTCACGCAGGATTTTCAACGCGGCCTGCGACTCGCCCAGGCGCTGCAAAATCTGACCGCGATGCAGGCCCGCCTCGATGTCGAGATCGGTGCCTGCTTGATCGTTGGCGACGTAGGCGGCGTGCAGGCGGTCCCAGGCGGAGAGCGCGGCCTTGTCGTCCTTCATGCGCTCGTGCAGCAGGCCCAACTCACGCAGATAGGAGACCTCATGCGGGCGGCGCCGTTCCAGCACTTGGGAAAATTTTTCGCGGAAGCCGCGTCGGCGCAGTTCGTCGAGATTGAAGTCCCAGGCCAGGAACATGGCATGCTTTTCACGCAGCGTGTCATCGCCGAGCGCGGGTGGCTTGAGCGGCGCCTCGGCCAGGAGCAGTTGCAACGCAAAGCTCTGCCCGGGCTCGATCTCCATGGCCGTCTCACTCACGCGCAGCAGCCACTGAGCGTATTCGGGGTTCGACGGCGCTCGTGGCGGCAGCTGGCGATAGATGCTGATGGCCTCACGCGCCATGCCGACGGACTCCAGGCGGCTACCGAGGTTTCCCAACGTGTCCACCGAATGCTCGGTGCGAAAATCCACCGCCGCCAAATGCTCGCGAATGAGGCGCAAGCGCGTCGGGTAGTCTGCCTCGCGCAGGCGTGCGAGCAGTTCATTGACGCGCCACTCGCCGAACTCCGAGTCCGAGCGTGGCCCCAGCATGGAAGTGCCGTAACGCGCGGCGATTTGATCATTCGCGCCCCGCACCACGCCGCTCATGCCCTGCTGCACCAGCAGCGCCTGAATTTCCCGCGTCTGCTCCCACTGACTGCGCTGATGCAGCGGCTCCTCGTAGCGTGAGGAGCCTTGTGGGATCTGACTGCCCTGCGTTTCCGCCATCTCACGTTGGGCCAGAAACGGCCCAGACAAAAAACGGCCCAGAGTGTCTGCGCCTTTCTGGTCTGCGCCCGCCAGCCCGGTGATAGCGGCCTGCCGGATCAAGGTCATCGCCGAAGGGCGCGTGCGTTGCAACCGCCGCCAGGCTGAGCGTAGCGCCTCCTCGCGCTGCTGCTCGGAGCCGGACATGCGGCTCAAAGCGGCCAGACTCAGCAAATACGGATCATAGGTGGAGCGGTAGCCTTCTGCCGTCACCGATCCATTCACCGCGTCCTCCAGATATTTCCGCGCCAGTTCCCAGCGCTCCGCGCTTTCCGCGATACGGGCGAGGAACAGCGAATAATCCCTCTCCGGCGAGTGACGTGTCAGGCTTTCGCCAAGCGCCAGCGCCTCGTCGTAGCGCTGCTTGTCCTGCAGCTTGCGCGTTAGCTCGATGACCGCCGCATTTCCCAGCACGCGCGAATCTCCCAGCACCCGCAAGTCCTCCGTGAGGAAGCGGAAATCTGGCACATCCACCAGCATTGAGGTGCAAGCGTGCAGCAGTTCCGTGCGCGCTTTCATCACCTCTGGCAGCCAGCCCTTCTCACCTGCCCACTGCGTCACCTCGCTCATGCCATGACTGCGCATCGTCAGCCACACCTGGCAAAATTTCGCCTCCAGAGTGCTCAAGTCCGGCAAAACCTTTTTCAACACCACGCGAAACTCCGCACCAGCGCCCGCATAATAAAGCGCCCAGAGTTTTTCCACCTCGCCTGCCTTTGCATCGCCGCTCCATTGCTTGATCCATGCGCTCAAAGCCTCGCCGCCTTGGCTGCGGCGCAGTTTTGCCAGTTCCTCGATCGAGCGGAGCCGCACCAGCGCCGCGTCGTCTGGCAGTTCGGCAAATTCAGCACGAGGCTGGCCCAAGAAGGCACGCAGCGTGTCCATCTCCTTGCGCTCCAAACCGGGCGCGAAGTCCAGCAGCGGCACGAGATCTCCCGTGGTCACGCCACTGCCACCACGCCGCGTGTCTGTGAGTGGCAGCGGGGCGCGAACGCCGCTCATAGCATAGGTTCCCGCCTTCACCGGCGTGGCCAGCACCGCCAGCAGATGCTTTTCCGCCTCCGCCTCATCCGCGAAGCGCAGGCACTTCAGCGCCAGCCGCAGTCGTGCGCGGCCATCCCACGCCTGCACACGCGCCATCTGCTCATACACCCGCCGCTCCGCCTCATCCTGCCCGGTGGTTTGATAATACTTCGCCAGTTCGGCCAGCGCCGTCACATCCTGTGAGAAACGGCTCTCCAGCCGACGCCGCACACGATCCGCTTCCGTGATTTGAAAGGTCTGCTCCAGCAACTCTACCAGCCGCCGCGACTCCGCCGCGATCTCCTTCGGCGGTGCGGTGGCCGCGATCTGTTTTTGGAAATAGATCGCCGCTTTCACATCCGCCACCTTCAGCGCCGCGTCGCGCAATTGATCCAGCGAGAACGGCGTGTCCGGCGCGGTGTAATACGCCTGTTTCATGCTCGCAAACGCCTTCGCATGCTCACCGCCGCGCTCGAACACCTGCGCCAGCGCCTCGTGATAAAATCCATCGAACGGATGCCGCTGCACCCGCGTCAGCAGCGCCCGTTCCAACAGCTTGAGGCGGTCACGCGCCACCGTGGGGGCCAGCTCGCCGCCGCTGGCATCGGAAAACGTCAGCCGGTCGATGCAGCGGCGCAAAATCTCACGGCGGCGCTTCACATCCGTCTCACGCTCGATGATCTGCGCCTGCACCTCCACATGCTCCGCGATGCGATGCTGCCGCAGCAAAATGTCCGCGTAATTTTCCAGTAGCGGCAGCGCCGCCGGTCCCTCCGCACGCCGCACCGCCTGCTTCCACAAATTCAGCGCATCCTCCGCGCGACGTTGCAGGAAATAGATCTGCGTCAGCGCCGAGAGAAGCTGCCCGGATTCGGGATACTCGCGGTAAACCCGCTCCAGCAGCCTCGTGGCCTCCACACCCGGCGGCGGCAGGGGGAAGCCGCCCTTCCAGCCTGGACTTTCCCGATCCGCATCTGCCCGGCGTTCTGACTCCATCAGCAGCTCCGCCAACCGCAGCGTGTAGCGCACGCGTCCTGCGGCGTCCTGCTCCGAAAGGACGCGCAACTGCCGCTCCATCAGCGCGAAGTTTTCGTCCGACTGAGCTAGATCCAGCTTCAACTGCTCCACCATCAAGGAAACCACGCGTTTCCCGCCATTAACCGGATCAAACATCAGCGCATGCAGAAGATCATAAGCCTGCTCGAACTGATGAGTGCGTAGCGCCCACCAAAAGCCGCGAAACACGACCGCCGCGCCCTCATTCGGCTTCGCTGCGCCATTCTTACCGGCTGCGATCATTTTTTGCGCAAACTCAAGCACGCGCTCCGGCAGTTTCTCAGGCGTCGGCCCCTCGGCCTCATCGTTGGCAAAGCCCGAACCCGTGAATGCGTCTGGCAACTTGAACTCTGCGGCGAGTCCCTGCGGCTTTGCTTCGGTCTTCTGATTCCCCATGAGGATCGAGAGCAGCCGTTCGTCCACATCCACACGTTCCTCGTCCGTGGTGCTCGCTTGCCAAGCTTTTTCCACCCAGAGGGCCGCCTCCTCGTTGTCCCCCTGCTCGGCCAGCAACTCTGCCAGGCGCAACCAAGCATCGCGGCCTGCGCCCGGCTTGGACACCGCCTCGCGGGCCAGGATGATCGCGCTGTCGAGGTTGTTGCTCCCAGCGAGGAAGGCGGAGGCATCGCTCAGACGTTTCTGCCGTTCTTCCTCGGTCCCAGCGGCGCTGGTGAAGTCACGCAGCAGCTTGTCCTCAGCCGCCACATCCCGGCGAGAACGAAAGAAGGCCGCCAGCTCAAACACCGCCTCCGCCTTCTGCGGATCACGCGCCACACGGGCGCGCAGGATTTTTTCGATCACCACATCCAGCGCCCGCGTTTGGGCAAAGACGAGCACCTGCTTTTCCACATCCGTGCTGTTCTGGACTTCGAGAAGCAGGAGGAGGCGTTTCACCGCGCTCGCCGAGTCGCTGCCGCGCAGATCGGCCTCGCAGCGCAGCAGCACGATGGCCGACAGGTCTCCACCGTCGTTTTTCAGCCGCTCATCCATCAGTTTTGCCGCTTCGATCGCGCCTTCGTGGTCCAGCAGCGCCCGCACCAGTGCCCAGCGGTAATCTTCCACCTGCGGCACCGCTTTGACCAGCTCACGCAGCCATCTCACCTGCTCGTCCACCTCCACGGTGATCTCAAAAAAACGTGCCGCGTCGGACAGCGCCTGCTCCGAGGGCGGCACCGCCTTCGCCGCTGCCACCAGCGCCTTTTGCAACTCCTCCAGCATCCCAAACCGCTCGTGCAGCCGCACCCGGCGGCGGAAAAAGTCCAGGTAGCGCCCGTCGCGGAAATGCAGCAGCGCCAAGCCGTCTTTGAGCGCTTTGTCAGCCTGTGGAAACTGGTCCGCATGCTCATGAATCCGCGCCAGATCGTAAAGCGCGTCCAGTTTGCGCTGCGGGTCTTTTTGGTCCGCCAGTTTGGCAAAGAAACTCGCCGCGCGTTCGGGAAATCCCGCTTGCAGGAGCAACTGGGCCACCTGCCGCGCCAGCGCGAAATCCTCCGGCAGCAAACGCGCCGCTGTTTCCCACGCCTCAGCCGCCTCCGCGTTTTTGCCACTGCCCAGCGCCAGATTGCCGATCTCAATCCACGTCCCGGCGCTCTTGTCAGCCTGCGCCAGTCGTTTCAGCAGCGCGATCGCCTCCTCCGGCTGTTTCAGCTCCACCGCCACGTCCGCACGACTGCGTAGAGCCAAGACATTCACCGGTTCTGCTTTCAACACCTCGTCATACTTCGCCGCCGCCGCCGCGAGATCGCCGCTGCGCCGCAGCAGATGCCCGTGCACCAGCAAAACCGCCGGATGCTTCGATGATGAGGCCTGCTGCGAGACATTCTCCACCAGCAGCTTGGTCGAGTCATGCTTCTCATACAGCGTCCACAGCAGGTCCAGCACGCGACCGTATTCGGGCTGCTGCACCAGGAGGGAGAGATACTCGTTCGCCAGCCGCGTCTCCCGCTCCGCCCACGGCTTGCTCACCATCTGCGCCCCGGCTTGCAGCGCCAATGCCACCGCCAGCGTCCCCAGGAGACACTTGAATCGAGACAATGGTCCTGCGGCTTCCAGCATAATCTTCCAGACGATCATAGCGGCCTTTGCGACCCACGCCAAGCGGCAACACCGCGTTCTGGCTGATGCGCCAGGGCTTAGGCGCCAAAATCACAGAAGAAAGTCCTGAGGGTGAATCAATGTCGAGGTTTGAGCCTTTCAAACCGGGCGCAATAAGTTCCTTTTGGCAGAATGATGGATGGCAGAATGATTTTCTGAATCCCAATCATTCTGCCCTCCATCCTTTTGCCTCATCAAGAGAGGCCAGAACGGTCTTTCGTTGCCCATTGGTTTAGTTTCGTGCGATCTCCATCACCAATGGCTCATTTCATGCGTAAACCCTGTCACGAACACTGGGTGATGCGACCGTGCTTCGAGCACGTTCATGGGAGCATGAACGAAGTCTCTGGCTTCTGCGGCGAGGGGTTTCTGGCAGAAAAAACGCGACACAGTCCCGTCACGAACACTGCCTTCATGGCTTTGAACCTCAATGCCCGGTGTTTTTCTGTTATCCTACCGGAGCTTGGCGCAACTGCCTCAGCGAGTACATCGGGGTCGCCATTTCTTGGATGCGTCGCGCTCCGCGCTTCCGTTTCGGGCTGAACTGCTCCCGCTGTGCCTCGAAGATGCCCTCCACAAACGCCTTGCTGCCTAGAATCGCTCCGTCGCTGAAGTAGCGCACGCGCAGCCGCACCAGTTCCCCTGGACTCAGCTTCCCTCCCTCAGCCAACACCGCTCTCGCCGCTTCAACGCTCACGCCACGCTTCACCACCTTTTCATTCTGCGCATCCCGCACCTCGCGTCCTTCCGCGTAGAGAATGCCTCGGTAGGCCTCGGCGGCTCCCGCGCTCTGCCATCCGTCCACCGGTTTGCCGATGGCCTTGCATAAG
>JAPLUL010000164.1:0-2066 GCA_026397635.1 Verrucomicrobiota bacterium
TGGAACACAGCGCGGTCGTCATCGACGACGTAAGCAACTGCGCCGGTAGTGCCGGTGGGGAAGTACTGAGCGTAGATCACTTGACCTTGTGCGTTCACATAGGTGCAGCCGACGAAAACGCCAACCACGCCAGCAGGGAACGGGCTGGCGTCAGAGCCAACCGTAGTCACGAGAGTCAACAGACCGTTGGTACCGACAGCCACAACGGAACCGTTGTAGATGTTGGCCGACGCTGAGTCGATTTTGAACTGACGGGTGCTGCCCGCGTAGGGCAGGCCGCCAAGCTCATTGACGGCCCGCAGGCCGTAAGGTGCTTGTACAGCAGACATGAAAACTCCTTGTTACTTGGAACCAGAACCAAACCCAGCACCCCGAGTCGTGGAGGATTTCTTCTCCGAGAACAGCGGCATACGTGGGTCGTTGTTACGCAAAAAGTGGTTATCCACTGAGTCCATCTGTCCCTGCGCCTGTTTGTTGAAGTACTCCTGACGAGCGCGGAAACGTTCGGTCGGCATTTTGCAAAGCATCAAGCCGCCAATTTCCACGTTGCCAGTTTTCTCGTTACCCGCAAGCATCAGCTCTGGATGGTCTGCTGCCTTAACCGGCTCCCAGCCCTCACGCATCTTTTGGGACACGTTGGTGGGGTTGGCCTGTCCAAGAATGTGAGTACCAACCCAGTGGTACACCCACCCCGGCTCAGGTGTCGGATCAGGCAGGTTGCTCGGCGGTACATAAACTGCACGAGCGGATTTGTCGCGTGACTTCAGGTCACGAGCTGTACGATCTTGAGATTCAACCATTTTGGGCCTCCAGTTTCAAAACTTCCTGTGCATACTTCTGTGGATCAAGGTTGTATTTCTTGATCAGCGCCATTTGTGTGGGCGTCAATTCAACCTTCTTTCTGCCGGTCGAGCGACTGGCAGGAGCCACAACAGATGTAGGTTTTTTAGCCGGTGCCGCTTGGGAACCTTGCGACCGTGGCTTGTCTTCGTCCCCGAAAACCTCGGGAAACTTTGACTTCACGCGAGCATCAATCTGCTCGAAATAATCATCAGTGCGGGGGTCGACCCCGTTATCGACTAGCTTTTTGTGCAGCCCTAGTGCGTAGCTGGTTACATCCTCAAACCCGTCGGAGCCGAACCACTGGTTTCTTGCCTGCCAGCGCAGTGTTTTCTCGTCGGCCCGCGTTTGTTGGGGTTGCGGTTGGTAGCTTTGTACCGCTTCTTGCGGTGGTTGTAAAGTGGGTGCCCGCATATTTTTTGCATTTTGCGATTCCCACTTGGCTTCAGTCAGCGCTTCTTGCGCCGCAATAATGGCGTCAGTATCAAAAGCCTCCTGCGCCGCCTTGAGTTCTCGACGGGCTTTCTCCAGTTTGGCCTCGGTCGCCTCCTGCGCCATCGTCATATACTGCTGAGTGCCCGTCTGCACATACTCTTTTAGTCGCTTGTTCTCGTCGACCATAGCCTGTGCCAGCCGTTCCAGCTCCGCTTTCTCGCGGGCCAGTGCCTCTTTGGCGCGGCGCTCGTCGTGACGGGCGTGAGTTAACTCCTTCAGACGCTTCTTTACGCCCTCAGTCTAGGTATCCAACTCATCGTGGGTTTGATCGCTAACCTCCCGGTCCAAGGGCCTGCGGCCTCTGTCACGCTCGGGGGTGTCGTCGACAATCTCGATATCAACGTCGCTCTCAGAAGTCGTAATCTCGATATCTGCGTCGGACTTTGTCTCTTGCTCGTCGGGGAATTTGTATTCACCTGTTGCCATGATTATTCCTTATGCGCGGGTAATCCCACGGGGGTCTTGCACTACTGCGTCCACCTGATCGTCGTTGATCAGACGAAATTCCTTGCCAAAAATCTTGAACCGGGTACCCGAGTACGTGCGGACCAAGATGAAGTCGCCCTTTTTGCACCAAGCGCCGTTGGGGAACTTAGCCTGATCCTTATAGGCATCAGGGCCGACATCAAAGACGAACAACACGGTGGTCGCGTGCTCTTCTTGTTTGAGAAAAGACGTTGGTTTGACCAAGTCCAGTTCAGTGCCGTCAAGTTTTTCAGACACGTCAGGCA
>JAPLUL010000101.1:0-2034 GCA_026397635.1 Verrucomicrobiota bacterium
CCGGTCGATGGGCATGCCGTGCCGGTGCCGCATTTCGGTGTCGTGCTGCCGCCCGCCGAATGGCAGGCGCTCGCCGACCGGCTGAAGGCGGTAGGCACAGTGTTCGTGATCGAACCGCACACGCGTTTCCCGGGCCAGCCGAGCGAGCAGTCGACGATGTTCTTCCACGATCCCGCGGGCAACGCGCTCGAGTTCAAGGCGTTCGCCGATTTGGATCAGCTGTTCGCCAAATAGCGGCAAAAAGGAGCGCACCTCCCACATAAACCGTTCGCCCTGAGCTTGTCGAAGGGTCGTTCTTTTTCTTGAACGTCGAAGAAAGGGCGGTGCTTCGACAAGCTCAGCACGAACAGATTTGGAGATGGCGCAGGTTTAACGCCTGATGCCCTAGGTGTTTGGTCCCAGCATGTGATGGTGTAAACTTATCATCGTCGCAGCGGAGGGAGCTATGGGACAGATACTACACGGCAGCGCCAAGACCACGCACGCCATTCGAGGCGAGCTACAGCGATCGCAGGCTTCGGTCGCGAGCCTCGCGAAACGGTACGGGATCAACGAGAAGACCGTCCTGAAGTGGCGGCACCGTCAGTCGGTCGAGGACATGCCGATGGGGCCGAAGGAGCGCCGCAGCACCGTGCTCTCGCCGATGGAGGAGGCCGCTATCGTCGCGCTGCGGGTGCAGGCGCGCCTTCCGCTGGATGATGTCTACATCGCACTCAAGGACGTGATCCCGCACCTGACGCGCTCGTCGCTGCATCGCTGCCTGCAACGGCATGGCATCAGCCGCCTTCCCAAGGCGGATCGCGAGAAGCCGAAGAAGTTCAAGGATTACGAGATCGGCTACTTCCACATCGATATTGCCGAACTGCGCTACGAAGGCGGCAAGGGCTTCCTCTATGTGGCGGTGGACCGCACCTCGAAGCTGGTCTTCGCCCGTATCTACCGCAAAGCCACCAAGCTGGCCGCAGCAGCCTTCCTCAAGGTGCTGGTCAAGACCGTGCCCTACAAGATCCACACGGTTCTGACCGACAACGGCGTCCAGTTCGTGCAACTCCAGCGCGGCCAGAGCCGGGGATGGCTGATCCACATCTTCGAACGGGTCTGCCTGGAGAATGGCATCGAGCACCGGCTGACCAAGCCCTATCACCCATGGACCAACGGCCAGGCCGAGCGGATGGTCCGAACCATCAAGGAAGCGACCGTCAAATCCTTCCACTACGCCTCGATCCAGGAACTGCGACGACACGTCAGCGACTGGCTGATCGCCTATAACTTCGCCAAACAGCTCAAGGCGCTGAAGTTCAAAACGCCATACGAAGCCATCGACGAACTCTGGAAATCAAAGCCCGATGTCTTTATCGTCAAACCCAACCATCACATGCTGGGACCAAACACCTAGGTCACATACCCATAAACAGGATTCACAAATCTGCTGAGTTGTGATTCAGTCTTCCGAGGAAGGGAGACTGGTGATGGCGCGGTTTGATTTGTCGGATTTCGAGTGGTCGGTGATCGAGCCTCTGCTGCCGACGAAGGTGCGCGGGGTGCCGCGGGTCGATGACCGTCGGGTGCTGAACGGGATATTCTGGCGGTTGCGGACAGGGGCACCGTGGGCGGACATCCCATCCCGTTACGGACCGCACACGACTTGTGTGAACCGCTTCAACCGATGGCGCAAAGCGGGTCATTGGGCGCGGATATTGCAAGCTGTATCAGCAGCTTACGAAGGCGACATCCAGATGATCGATTCGTCTTCGATCCGGGTTCACCAGCACGCCGCCAACGCCAAAAAAAAGACGACCGATCCCGTTGCATGGGTCGCTCGCGCGGCGGCCTGACGACCAAAATCCACGCCCTGGTCGATGCGCTCGGCCTGCCGATCGGGCTCAAGCTGACCGAAGGACAAGCGCATGACGGGCGCAGCGCCGCCGACATGCTCGACGGTCTTGGCGAGGGCGATGTTCTGCTCGGCGATCGCGCTTACGACAGCGATGCGATGCGCGCGACCCTGGCGGCGCGCGGCGCATGGGCCTGCGT
>JAPLUL010000177.1:0-2291 GCA_026397635.1 Verrucomicrobiota bacterium
AAGACCGCCAATAATCTCTCATCTGCCAGCTTGGTAACTTGTTCTGCGGATCTACCGAACAACGCTTTTTCAGGGATGCCGGTGAGCTTGCTAATCATGCGACCACCAAGCGGGATGAACGTGCCCGCTACATCCAAGGCAGCTTGAGGAACGGCAGCAGCGCCGGCAGCGCCACGGTTAATGTTAACCTTTTCGCCACGAGCAATCTGTTCTTGGGCTTGACGCTCAACGTTACCGCCAAACTGCTGTATCAAAGATGGTACGGCTGCACCCAAACCGCCACCAATCAACGCACCATAAGGGCCAGCGGCAGAACCAAGCGCAGCACCGGCACGAGCACCAGCTAAAGCGGTTGCAATATTGGGGGCTTGTTCAGCAATAGCCGCAGGGACTTGACCCACAACTTCTTTGGCGGCAGACAACACACCATTCTTGTCGTAGGCTTGCTTGACTTTCTCCATGCTGACTTGGTCAGCGTAGCGTGCACCAATGTCTTTGCCGCGCTCAATGCCAGCTTGGGCGGCTTCTTCAGGGGAGCCAGTAAGCGCGCCGACAGCGGTACGGCCAGATGAAATAAGGGACTCTAAACCTTTGCCAACCGCAGCGCCAATACCTGTTTTAGCCAGCCCAATGCGTTCGTAGAAGTCCCCCAACTCCATGCTAGGGTAGAACTTCTCATGCAGTGCATCCGCAAGTTGCCTATCACTCAGAGTATCGTATTGAGGATATTGCTTGCGGATTTCACTGATGTTCATGGCTAACCTTTTTTACTTAGAATGCCAAGTGGGTCTGACGACGAAGCGGCTGGAGCTGAACTCGCACCCGCAGGAGCCTCCATTTTATACATCTTGTAGGCTTTGTCCAAGAATTCTTGACGTTTCTGTGCAGCAAGCTCAGGCGTAATATTCATTTTCAACATGGGGTTGGCTTGCATAGCTTTGAGCCAGTTGTCGTAATCTATGTCCGCAGCTTTTTGAACAGCACCAATACCTCTAGCACCGGACTGCAAATAATCTGTTTCGGCACGGGATCTAGCCGCACTTGCCAACATAGATTCTTTATGCGCTTCCGTGTAATCTTTCTCTGTCTGAGCTTTCTCACGGGCAGTCTTAGCGGCAAGCGTGCCAATACCGGCTTCACCCAAAGCGCCCAACATACGTGGGTTTTTGCTGGCCATAAGCTGGAGACCCAGCATCATGACGTCTTGCTTGCCCAAACCAAAGAGTGTTTCTGCTGGCACAGCTTCTTTGGTGGCTTTTAAAATGTCGTCTTTGTTTGGAACTTTAGGTGCTTCAAATTTGGCTGCACCTTCTTCCATGTCTTGGCGGTCATACACACTAGGGTCGGCTTTGACGGAAGGCTTGTTTTGTGCAGCCGCAGAGCCGGAAGCAGGAGCCACGGCGTTCATCATAGCGTCAGTGCGTCCAGCAGCTTGTGCCCGTTCGCCAGTTTGTGCCAAACGTTGAGCCGTAGCTACGTCGCCTACTTCGCGTGCTTGCGATGCTTGTGCAATTTCCGCCGCTTTGCTGTACTTGTCTGCCGCTTCCTTGGCGCGCCGAGCTTCCATCATCTTGCGGATGTAGTCTTGCTCTTCCAATGTAGCGCCAGCAGCTTGTGCGTCTTTAGTGGCTTGTTGGGCGGCTTCTAATGTTTTCAAACCACCAGTTTGTTTCTGAAGGGCGGCAATTTCTGCCGCAGACATACGTCCAGCAGGGCCTTGCAGAATACCAAGTTTATTGCCAATTTTTTCACCCAAAGCAGATATGCCAGACAGCATGCCACCAGTTTTAGGCAGTGCTGCGGCAGGAGCCAAAGGCGTAGGGGCGTTCAATGTAGTAGCGATTTGGCGTTGAGCCTCAAGAGGGATGCCCGCCTTGTCAGCCATTCGCCCAAAGAACGAGTTGGTTTGGTCGTAGTTAGAAGCAGGCGCTGACATGCGCTGGCCGGGGATTTGAGACGCCAAATCATTAGTCTTTGCACCTTGTTGCGGCAATGTGCCAGCTTCAGCGGACGGAATAACAGACGTAGCCAAGTCAGCCAAACGGCTCTGCCATCCGGATTTGTATGGCGCAAATTTCTTGGGATCGGCTTCAATTAGTTTGTCGTAGTGTTGCTGGCGCATCTGCAACAACGCTTTGGGATCGCCTTTTGACTCCGCAACCAACTGTTTGGTTTTGTTCACGCCATATTGACCGCAGTATCAAACGCAACTTTGGCAAATGCAGGATCTTTAGCGGCCAAGGAGTCACCACCAATGGCATCCCAATAGCGTTTCTTATACAGCTCACGGG
>JAPLUL010000076.1:0-7779 GCA_026397635.1 Verrucomicrobiota bacterium
TGGATCAGCCAGCACGCGCGCAAACGAGTGCTCAAGCTCTCGCTACCGCGCAAAAAGCGCCCCTGGATGGACTCCATCTTTCGCCAAATAGTGGCCCGACCACCACCCTTCGCCTACTCCATTGCATAATCCGGGTTAAACATCGTCTCAACAGACTAAAAATGACCGAGCAAGGGCAGACATGTCCGTGCTACTTCAAACTCTTCAACCATGCCACGAGGTCGAGAAGCTCGGCCTCCGGCATGGTCTGATCGAGTCCCATGGGCATGAGGCTGGTGGTCAGTGTGGTGTCTCCGGTGATTGTCTGATGGGCGATGTTTTTCTCCTGGCCGGCGATGTCGAGGACGAGCAGGCCTTCGGCGGTGTGAGATTTGATGACGCCGAGGGTTTGTTGGCCATCGCTGGTTTCGATGATGTGGGCCTCGTAGTCACGGGCGAGGGTGTTCGAAGGAAAGAGAATGCTTTCGAGCAGATCACGCTCGGTGCGGATGGCGCCAATGTGCGAAAGGTCAGGACCGATGGCACGACCGGTGTCGCCGATCTTGTGGCAGGCGATGCAGGTGCCCTTCCCTGCTTGGAAGTGTTTTTCACCGTTCGCGGCGTCACCGCTGGCGATGACTTTATCGGCGAGGGGGCCGAGTTGGCGTTTCTTGGCCTCGGTGGCGGCCACGGCGGTGTTGTAGGCAGGCAGGAGGATCGTCTCAAAAATCTCCGGTGGTAGATCGGCGAGCGCCGTGCGGTATAAACTCTCCTGCTGGCTGGCGATGGCCGGATTCTTGGCGATCTCGCGAGCGAGTGCTTTGACGATCTCAACGTCCTTATGGCGCTTGAGCAGTGGCAGCAGCGTTTTGAGCTCGACGGGGCCGACGGCGGCCAATAACGGGGCGATTTGAGGCATTTGCTCCTTCGTCATAGGCGCGGCAGCGAGCATGCCGGCGGCCTGAATCTTCGCAGCAGAGGACGATGCGGCATCGGCGAGGACGTTTTTGACCATGTCGAAGGTCTCGCCGGTGAGTTTGACCGACTTCGCCGAATCGAGCGCCTTCAGGCGGATGGAAAGCGGGCGCTTCATGTCATTCGCGATGGATTGAAGCGCGGCGTCGAAGTGCGCTGACTTCAGTTTCTTGATCGCGTCGAGAAGGAGCGGCGTGGGAGCATCGGCGAGCTGTTTGCCGAGAAGCGGTAGCCAGGTGTCGTTGCTCACGCCTGCATTTTGGGAGGCGAGGATGCCCAATGCCGTCGTGCGCACCTCGGCGGAGGAGTGTGCGAGCATCGTGGTGATGAGTTTTTGCGTTTCAGGCTTCGAAATGAGCGCCGTGCAGAATCCAGCCAGGGCCTTGCGTCGCTCAGCTTTCACATCTTTGCTTGTTAGCCATTTTGAGACATCAGGGGCCACCCATTCGTCCGCGTCGGGGTGCGAAGTGACCTGAGTGAGCGCCACTCGGGCCAGAGCGGCATCGGACGAGTCCAAATGTTTGGCGGCCACGCCCATGGCGAGATTCATCGCGGCGACATCATCTGGCACAAATGCCGCAAGCATGCGGCGGAGGGCGAGCGGATTGGTTTTCTGCTTCAAATCGTCCAAGGTGACGGCGAGCAAACCCATCTTTTGGGCGGCATGAATCAGGCTGTGTTCCACAGGTTCATCCAATGGTAACGCCATCAGGCGGTGGAATTCAGAGGCAAGCTGCCTGGGCCTGATGTCACGCGTTTGTGACTCCCAATCCGTCTGAGCCAGTTTTTCCAGAGTCTGCCTTAGAGTGTGCGGATCGTTGGATTGGAGATCGGCGATTTGAGATTGGAGATCGGTTTTGTGGGTGGGGGCACCCGCGCTCCTGTTGGCCAACAGCGTCGCAGTCTGTTTGGTGGGTTTGATGCGGTAGATGGCACCGAGAAGATCCGACTTCGCCATGAGGCTGCTTGGGCAGCCGATGCGGAACCAGCCGCCGGTGTCGATGAGGAGAAGGGAGCCATCGCGTGGGTCCTCCATGACATCGGTGAGGTGGATGTCGGGGGTGTGAAGTTTAAGAAATTCGTTTTCGACGGCCTTGTAAGTGCTGCCGCTGGGCGTGAGCTCCATGCGCACGAGGCGCTGGGTGTTGAAGTGGGTCACCATGAAATGCTGAGTTTCAGGTTTCAGGTTTAAAGTAGGATAACTCTTCCAGAAGCAGGAGCCGCTGACGGCGACGTGGCCGAAGTTGTACATGACGGGCATCGTCTCCAGCGTGCGTGGCAGATGGGCGATGGCTTTGAGCTGGTCGCTGCGTTCGTAAACGCCGCCGTAGAGCCAGTGGATGATCGTGTCGCCGCGTGGCTGGCTGTAATAGAGGTTCTGCACGCCGATGATGTCGCCGCTGCGGGTGAAATCGACTTCGACGGGGTTGTCGCCACAGCCCAGGGAGTGCCAGGCGACGTCGCTGCCGTCCGGTTGGCAGCTCCAGATGCCGCAGGCGAGTGAAGCATCGACGGGCGTGCCGTCTTTCTGTTTCACGTCGTGGCCTTTGCGGCCGTGGCACCAGTAGAGACGGCCGTTGGGATGCAAAAAGGGACCGTGGATATCGGCGGCATTGCCGGTGTAGTCGAAGCCGCCGACGATCATCTCGCGCTGGTCGGCCACGCCATCGTTATCAGTGTCCGTGAGCTTCCAGATGCCGGGCGGTGAGCCGACATAGAGCGAGCCGTTCAGCCAGCAAGCACCTTGAGGAAAGGTCATCTTGTCGGCGAAGATGGTGCTCTTGTCGAAAGCGCCATCCTTGTCGGTGTCTTCGAGCATGAGGACGCGGTTCGGCGGATTCTCTTCGAGCTGTTTTTTGTTCCAATTCACGCCGGTGGCATCGCCCACAAAGAGGCGGCCCTTGTCATCGAGGCAGCCCATGATCGGATGCGTGATGAGGGGCGCCGCTGCGGCGACTTCGAGCGTGTAGCCGTCTTGAAGATCGTGTTTCGGCAACGCGAGCGTGGCTTTGCCTGTGATGACGACGGGGCGCTTGGCGCTCTCAGGAATGGGGTTGCCTTGGTCCGGTGGCAAATCGGCGGCGAGGACGGGAAGAGCAAGGAGGCAAAGAAGACGGCGCATGAAGCTCAGTACGTCCTCAACAGAGCGCATGTGTCACATGAGAGGCATGTGTCATGCCTGGGTTACAAACGACGCACTTCCTGGACTTCGAGGCCGATGAGCTTCCACTCGCCTTTGGCGGGAGTGATGGTGACGCGGGCGTTGTAGATGTTCACACGGGGATGGCTATGGCCCCAGTGACCGACGATGCCACGCGCCATCCAGTTGCAGTCGGCGGTGAAGCCTTTCCCCTGGGTGTTGGCCTCCACTTTGTCCACCGTGGCGGAGAATTCGGCGATGGTGACACGGGTGCCCTCACGGCCTTCCAGCGTCAGCGCCTGGATGGTTTCGAGGTAAAGCTTGCGCAACAGCTCGCCATCGACGCTGCGTTCGAGCACATCGTACACGTCGGATTCGACGCGGTGGTCGAAGGCGCGGTAAACGTTGCGCAGCAGCGGGGTGACGATGTTCTGAGCCTCATCGACCTGGGTGATCGCAGGGCCGCCGGAACCAGTTTGGATGGGGATGACCAAAAGCTGACTCATCAGCATAGCGCCAAGCAGCCAGACCGCGAGATAGGGCATGCTGCCGCCGGGTAGGCGATAGTCTTTGACCTTGAGATAGGTGTAAAAAACGAGGCCACCCAGCAGCCACACGATGGCCCCAAACGGAACACGCACAGGTTCGGATGCCTCATACTGCGGCACGCGGGTGAGTGGAGCCGGGCGCGGCAGGCGGCCCTGATTGCGCCAGCGATGCGTTTTGACGATGGCGTTGATCTCAGCCGTCTCGCTCTGCGTGCCGAAGAAAACTCGCAGGGGTAGCTTCGTGCGCTCTTTGAACCAGCCTTTCCAGGTCACTTGCAGCTCTGCCGGTGCGGGAGGTGTGGCAAACTCCCACATAAAACCGACCATCGACTGATTGAGCGCCACCTCCTCGCCCTCAGCGATGGGGAACGTGTTGCCAGGAAGGCCTTTGATCACGGACACATACAACTGCGGTGTCGCCAGGGAGGCATCACCGCTGCTCATCGTGCACCAATTCACTGCGCGTGTGGCAGCTTTTTCGCTCAACTGCCGTTGTTGCTCGGCGGTGAGAGTGGCCGGCAGGGTTTCGTCTGGAGAGAGCCATGAGAGCAGGGTGGCGGCATCAAACAGCACCTCGAAGCGCGTCTGATACGGCTCCACATAAAGATAAGCCTGCGCGAGAGGCTCCTTGATGATCAGAGCATTGCTCGTGGGCAGTGGTGGCGGCGCAGCCTGCGCTGGGGGAGGCGCTGGCGTGGCAGCAGGCTTCATTTCTGCTGCTGGCGGGCGCACAGGAGCAGGCGCAGGCTGGGACGAAAGCGAGGGCAGCGTCTGCAAAGGCTGCAATGGACCGATTTTGATCGTCTCGGCGGAATCTTGGGCGTTTGCGGCGGCCAGCAGGCAAGCAATGACGAAGGCCGAAATCCGAGTGACGAAGGAATGCCGAAATCCGAGTGACGAAGGTCTGCCAGAACCATGGGGCGGGGCCGAGTCTTCGTGCTTCGTCATTCGGGATTCTTTCGTCATTCTGAATTCGTCATGCGTCATTTTGCTCACAGCGCCCACGGTTTGCGCCACTCTTTGGAGAGCAGCTTCGAGGCGGCGGCGTTGTCAGCGATGGTCTCGGTCTTCGGATCCCATTTCAAACCGGTGCTACCGCTGCGAAGGGCGACATTGGCAAGATGAGCGATGCTGATGCTGCGGTGCGAGACCTCGATCGGCGTGGCGGTCGGTTTGCCGTCGTAGATGCAGGAGAGGAAATTGTCCGTGTGATCCTTGCTCTCGTAGAGGTGGATTTCGCTCTCAGTGGCCTTTTCGCGGAGGATTTCCGGGTTGCTGGCGGTGATCTTGCCACGGTTCACATAGATCCACTTGCCTTCGTCGCCCTCAAACATCACGCCGACGTGGTCAAAGGGCTTCTTCGCATTCGGATTGGCGAGTGCAGCTTCGACTTCGGGCATGAGCTTGTGCTCGGGGCTAGCGACGTGCATGATCACGCCGCTTTCATACACGCACTCGAAGGAGAAGGCGGTGGCGGTGTTGTAGAGCGCGTCTTTGTTCAACGTGCCGGAGACATTGCGCAGCTCGACTGGGCCACTGTGATCCATGCCCATGCCCCATTGGGCGATGTCGATGTGGTGCGCGCCGAAGTCGGTGATCATGCCGCCGGAGAAGTTGAAATTGTGACGCCAATTCAGCGGCAGCAGGGCGGGACGGTAGTCCATCTGCTCCGCTGGCCCGAGCCACATTTCATAATCGAAGTCAGCAGGCACCGGCGCGGTGTTGATTTGATCTGCCATGCCGTTCCAGTTGGAATGACCGCCGGGCAGTCCGACGCGGACGCGCTTCAGCTTGCCGATGCGGCCATTGCGCACCTGCTCGCAAGCGAGGCGGAAATACACGTCGCTGCGCTGCTGGCTGCCAGTTTGCCAAGTGATGCCCGCTTTGGCGACTTCATCGGCCATGAGGCGGCCTTCGGCGATGTTCAGCGCGAGCGGCTTCTGGCCGTAGATGTGCTTGCCTTTACGGGCGGCATAGACGGCTATGTAGGCATGCCAATGGTCGGGCGTGGAGACCTGCACGGCATCGAGGTCTTCTTTCTCCATCATCTCACGGAAATCAGCGTAGCTGGCGCAGGCTTTGACCGGTTTGTTTGCAGCCTGTGAGTAGTGCGCGTCGATGATCTTCTTCCCAGCCTCACGACCGCCGGTTTCCTTGCCGTCGTAGCCGTAGTGGCCGTATTCTTTCATCGGATCGGCCACGGCGATGACCTGGCACTTGTCGTTGTTCAGAAAGGAAGGTGTCCAGTCGCCAGCGATCGTGCCCCAGCCGATGGCACCCACGGTGATGCGCGCCGAAGGGGCCGGGCGGCCGCCTTTGCCGAGTGCGGTGGCCGGAATGATGGTGGGAAAGCCCAGTGCGGCGGCGCTGGTGGTCAAGAAATGACGGCGTGAGAAGGAGGACGGGCTGGATTGCATGGTGTGTGGTGGTTATAGCGAGGCGTTCTCACGAGGCCAAGAAAGATTTCGTGATGAGGTTGCAGCAGAAGCCACGCTCAACACCTTTCGCGCGCATGTCCCGCATCCCGGAGGAAACCATCCAGCAAGTGATCGCCGCCACTGACATCGTGGCGCTGGTGGGGCGTTCCGTGAAGCTGCGCAAGGCGGGCACGAATTACCTTGGCCTGTGCCCGTTTCACAACGAGCGCACACCGTCCTTCAATGTGAGTCCCTCACGCGGCACTTATCACTGCTTCGGCTGCGGAGCGGGGGGCACGGCGATCCGCTTTGTCATGGAGCATGACGGCATGTCGTTTATCGAGGCGGTGAAACGTCTCGCTGACGCGGCGGGTATCCGCATCGTCGAGGAAGTGTGGGACGCAAACGCCGAGGCGGAGGCAAAGCAGCGCGCGCTACTGCTGCGGGCGAATCGTGAGGCGGCGGAGTGGTTTCACCTGCTGCTGATGAAGCACCAGCTTGCCGCACCTGCCCGTGATTACCTCAAAGCACGCGGCATCAATGCGGAAATGGCCAAACGCTGGCAGATGGGCTACGCGCCAGAGGGCAAAGGATTGTACCGTGAGTGGGCGATGCAGCAGAAGCTCTCCGAGCAGGCACTGGTGGAGGCCGGCATCTTCAGCGTGGCGGATCAGGACGAAAACGGGCGCGGTGGCCGTGCTTACCCGCGCTGGCGGCATCGGCTCATGTTTCCCATCCGCAACGACAACGGCGACGTGATCGCCTTCAGCGGTCGTTTGCTCGAAAAGAAGGAAAACACCGGGAAGTACGTCAATTCACCCGAGACGCCAGTGTTTAGCAAAAGTCGCGTGCTCTTCGGTTTCGACAAATCGAAGCGTTTCATCGCGAAAGCCGATCAGGCGATCATCTGCGAGGGCCAAATCGACATGATCATGGTGTTCGAGGCCGGTCTGCAAAACGTCGTCGCAGGACAGGGCACCGCCTTCACCGAGCATCACGCGAAAATGCTCAAGCGCGTCTGCAATGAGGTCATTCTCTGCTTCGACAGCGACAACGCGGGCCGCGAGGCCACGGAAAAAGCCTTCCGCATCCTCTCCCCGCAGGGCATCAGTGTCCGCGTCGCAGCGTTGCCGCAGGGCGAGGACCCGGACTCGCTCATCCGCAAAGAGGGCGCGGACGCGCTGCGCACCATCATCACGGACGCGCCGGAATTTTTGGAGCATCAAATCCGCCACCTGCGGGCCAGCGCGAAGTCTGAGAGCACCGTAGAGCGCGTGCGCATGGCCGAGCAGGTGGCCTCGGCCATTAGCATCTTCTCTGGCGTGGCCCAGCGCATCACGGCCGTGAATAAGGTGGCCAAACTGCTCGAAATCTCCGAGGAACAGCTCAACGCCATGGTGAAACGTGCCGCCAATGATCAAAAAAGTGGCGCATCACAGCAGCGCGGGCCGAATTCGACCGCGAACGTCGCAGATGAAGCAAAAAAGCTGCTCAACTCACAAAACAAGACTGCCGTACTGCTCTGCCAGATGGCCCTAAGCGATGCCGAGGTGCTGCACTGGCTGCGTGAAAGCAGCTGCGAAGACATGCTGCGCGAGGTGCCCGGCACCGAGCTACTCTCCCTGCTGGCCCGCAGCCGCTACAACCCGCTGGATGAAAACTCCCAGCCCGCTTTCATGGCTGGCCTAGACAGGCACCAGGAAGCGGCCTTCACCCAGTT
>JAPLUL010000109.1:0-46078 GCA_026397635.1 Verrucomicrobiota bacterium
CTCGCGCTGACGAACTCGCCGCCGCCATTTTGCTCACCAACCCGAATGCCGCTGCCTCGAGCGAAGTCCGCGCTGCGATCGACCGAACGGTTCACTACGCCGGTTGGACCGATAAATACGAGTCGCTCCTCGGCAGCGTGAACCCCGTCTCCCCCCCGCACTTCAATTTCACCGTCACCGAGCCGATGGGCATCGTCGGCATCCTCGCGCCGGATGAGGCGCCCGTTTTGGGCCTGCTGTCGCTCATTCTGCCCGCGATCACGAGCGGGAACAGCGTCGTGGTGCACGCCAGCACCACGCAGCCATATCCGAGCATGCTGTTGGGCGAAATGCTCGCCACCAGCGACCTGCCCGGAGGTGTGGTGAACCTGCTCACCGGTGTGCGCAGCGAGTTGATCCCCACGTTTGCCACCCACGAGCATCTCCGCGCCCTGAGCGGCGTGGCGAACGATGCCGAGCGCAAGGCGCTGCGCCTCGGCGCGGCGGAAAGTGTGAAGCGCGTGCATCTGCGCAAGGCCGAGGAGCCCATCGACTGGTTCGCGGACCAAATGCAGGGCGCGGAGGAGATCCGGGCGCTGGTCGAGTTCAAGACGACGTGGCATCCGGTGGGGGGGTGAGGCTAACATGTGTCGAATCGCGCGAAGCGTCTTGGAGTTCGGTGGGAAGCCTTGGCGCGACACCGCTGTCATCCGCCGATTGGCGTTTTTTAGCCTCAAATCATTCGTCCGCGCTCGACAGCGTTGTCGATGGCAATCATGCTTGCGCACTGGCGTGAACTCGCCACGGCTTCACGCATGACCGCCTATCAATCTCTATGCGACGTTGTTTCTGAAATCGCCCTGATCACTTCCACGGAGTCCGTTTTGGGCTGGGATCAGGAGACGTACATGCCGGAGAAGGCGCTGGAGCATCGGGCGCGGCAGTTGTCTTATCTCACTGGGAAGGCGCATGGGCTGCTGACCTCGAAACGAACGCTGAAGCTGCTGGAGCGGGCGGAGACGGAGATGCCGGAGAATCCAACGCAGGCAGCGAACGTGCGCGGACTGCGTCGCGACATCGACCGGGCGACGAAGCTGCCGCAGAAGCTGGTGGAGGAGGAAAGCCAAGTGTGCGCACTGGGGAAGGCGGCGTGGGTGGAGGCGCGAGCGAAGTCGGATTTCGCACTGTTTGCGCCGCATCTGGAAAAGATCCTGACGATTGCCCGGAAGAAGGCGGATCTATTTGGCTATGAGGGCGAGCCGTATGACGCGCTGCTCGATCTGTATGAACGCGGGGCGAAGACGCGCGAGGTGGCGGCTTTGTTTGCGAAATTGCGGCCTCAATTGGCGGAGATCGCGCGTGAGGCGGCGGCGAAGTCGAAGAAGGTAAAGCCGGGCGTGCTGAAGGGACGCTATCCCATCGAGAAGCAGCAGATTCTAAATCGCGAGATCGCGGAGAGCCTGGGATTCGATTTTGAAGCGGGCCGTATCGACACGACGGCGCATCCGTTTTGCACCACGCTCGGCCCAGGCGATGTGCGCCTAACGACGCGCTACGACGAGACGGATTTTCTGTCGTCGCTGTTCGGCGTGATGCACGAGGCGGGGCACGGTTTGTATGAGCAGGGCCTGCCGGGGCTGGATTACGGCCTGCCGAGCGGTAGCGCGGCTTCGCTGGGCATCCACGAGTCGCAGAGCCGCCTGTGGGAGAATCATGTGGGCCGCAGCCGCACGTTCTGGGCGCAGTGGCTACCGCGGGCACAGGAGTTGTTCCCTCATCTCAAGAAGGTGAAGCTGGATGCCTTCATGAAGGAGATGCTGCGCAGCGAGTTCAGCTTCATCCGCGTGGAGGCGGACGAGGCGACGTATGATCTGCACATCCTGCTGCGCTTTGGCATCGAGCGTCGTCTGGTGAAGGGCGAACTGGCCGTGCAGGACGTTCCAAAGGTGTGGAATGAGGAATACCGCGAGCTGTTCGGCATGACGCCGCCGGATGATGCACGGGGCTGTCTCCAGGACATTCACTGGAGCATGGGCGGCCTCGGTTATTTTGCGACTTACACGCTGGGGAACCTGAACGCGGCGCAGTTGTTCGCGACGGCGAAGAAGCAGAAGAAAATCGCCACCGCGCTGGAGAAATGCGACTACGCGCCGCTTTTGAAGTGGCTGCGTGATCATGTGCATTCGCAAGGCGGTGCGCTGCTGCCGCAGGAGATCATCACGCAGGCGACAGGTAAGCCGACGGATGCCAAGTGGCACATTGCGCATCTGCGCGAGCGGTATGTGGGGTGAGACGGGTCAAGAGGTCAAGGAGTGGTCAAGCGTCGTGGCTGATCACCTCTTGAGCACGCTTGAATCCTTGACGGTGTAGCCTTGACCAGACTGCACGCCTTCTACTCCCGTCGCATGTGCCGAATGAGGCCAATCATGACGCCTTGGATCGCCAACTCACGTGCAGGGATGAGGTCTGGAAACTCAGGGTTCTCGGCTTTGAGGAACGGCTGCGCGTCTTTGATGAGGTAGCGCTTCAGAGTTGTTTCACCGTCGATGAGCGCGGCGACGATGTCGCGTGGACGTGGTTCACGGATTTCGAGAATGACAAGATCGCCATCGCCGATGAGAGCGCCGATCATGGACTCACCGCGTACCTTGAGCGCGAAGCTTTTCGCGCTGCGCGGGATGCCGAGAGTGTTCACATCGACGGAGATGCATTTGTCCGCATGCTGAACCATGTCCGCTGCGGCCATGCCGGCGGGGATTTGGCCGAAGACAGGAATGTCAATAATCTCGGCACGGTCCAGATCCTCGGGGAAGACGACAGCGCGGGCTTTGTGTGCGTGACGCTGGATGACGCCTTTCTTTTCCAACGCTCGGAGATGGCTCATGGCAGCGGTCTGGCTGGAGAAGCCGAAGTGGCGCTGGATGTCACGCGTGGAGGGCATGACTCCCTCGCTGCGCTGGTAGCTGCGGAGGTAGTCGAGCAGCTCCTGCTGGCGGGTGGTGAGGCGAGTGTCGGTGTCGATCATCATGACTGTGTTTTGGCTGTTCGTGCGAACATTCCTGTTCACAAGACATGCGCAAGAAGTTTTCCTGCGGCGGTTTCTGCGCATGATCAAGGGTATGAGGCTCCTCCCATTGATGAAAATCGCCATGCTAGGTCTGCTGGCCCTGACCGGGCATGCCCAAGAAACCGCGTCGATGACCCCGGCCAACATGGACAAGGCAGGCATGCTGCCGCCGCACACCAAGGTGCTGGGCGAACGCGCGGTGGCGGCCTTTGCCAAAAAAGACTGGCCTGCCGCCCGCAAGGCTTACCAAGAGATGCTGGAGCTGGACGATGGCAACGCGCTGGTGTGGGCCAATCTCGGCGCAGTGGAACAGCAGGCGGGCGAGGTGAAGCGTGCCATTGAGTGCTTTGAAAAGTCGGTGCAGTTCAATCCCAAGCTCGCACCTTCCTGGACGGCACTGGGACTTTTACTGCAACGACAAGGCGACATTTACCGTGCGATCTCCTGCTTCACACGGGCCATTCACGAAGAGCCGGAGGATGCGAGGTCGCATAACTTCCTGGCGATCACGATGAAGGAATTCGGCTGGGCAGACGCAGCGGAAGCAGAGCTGCAAAAGGCGATTGAACTGAAGCCGGACTACGGCATCGCGCATTTCAATCTGGCGCTCATGCTGCTGGAGCGCCGACCGCCAGCGATCGAGCTGGCGCAGCGGCATTATGACAAAGCGCTGGCACTCGGCGTGGCGAAGGATGAGGTGGTGGAACGCCGCCTGAAGGAATAATGCGCATGGACTCCTGGAACATCACCGCACGGCTCGATGAACTGCGCACTCAGGGCCTTTGGCGCGAGCTGCGCCCACTGGATGAGGCGAACGGCGTGATCGTGCGCTCCGGCAACCGCGAGTGGGTGAATTTTTCTTCGAACGATTACCTGGGTCTGGCGAGTGCGCCACAAATCAGCGCCGCGCTGGCGGAAGGCGTGGCCAAACACGGCGGTGGATCGGGCGCTTCGCGTTTGGTGTGCGGCACGCATCGCGCACATCTCGATCTGGAGGAGGCGCTGGCGGATTTCAAAGGCACCGAGGCCGCGCTGACCTTCAGCAGCGGTTTTGCGGTGGCGCTGGGAACGATCCCCGCACTCGTGGGACCGGGGGACACGATCATTCTCGACAAGCTTTGCCACGCCTGCCTCGTCGATGCGGCACGGTTAAGCGGAGCGACGATTCGCGTGTTTCCACACAATCATTTGGAGAAACTCGAACGCCTACTCAGGACGGCGAAAGGGCGCGTGCTCGTCGTCACCGAGTCGATCTTCAGCATGGATGGCGATGCTGCGCCGCTGCGGGAGATCGTCGAGCTGAAATCAAACCACGGAGCATGGCTGCTGGTCGATGAAGCTCACGCCGTAGGTGTGCTCGGGCCGCAGGGGCGTGGTCTGGCGGCAGAACTCGGTGTGGACCAGCAGATTGAGCTGCACATGGGCACCTTAAGCAAGGCATTTGGCCTCAGCGGCGGCTATCTAGCGGCATCACGAGAAGTCATCGACCTGCTGATCAATCGCGCACGCAGTTTCATCTACACCACGGCACCACCGCCGCATTTGGCACATGCAGCTCTTGCGGCGCTGAATGTTCTGCGGGGGCAGCAGGGGGATGCTTTGCGAAAGACGCTGCATCGAAATGCGCAGGCATTAAAAACAGCCCTGAATGGTCTGGACGTCAGCGCGGCGATTTTGCCGCTGATTCTCGGCACGGAGGCTGCGGCCATGGCGGCCAGCCAGGCATTGAACGCTTCTGGATTTCTCGTGCCCAGCATTCGCTATCCCACTGTGGCACGCGGCAGCGCCAGATTGCGGTTCACCGTCAGCGCGGCGCACGACATGACGCAAATCGACGCATTGAAGCAGGCGCTCACGGAATGCCGTGCTGCTTCATTTGCAGCGCCCGCAGACGAGCCGCGTTCATCTCCTCCTGGATCAACTCCGTGCCGCGCAGGCCCGGAGCCATGAGGCATTTGCGGTCCTCGCGATGCTTTAGCGTGAGCGCATGCCCCAACTCATGCGCGGCCACACGGCCCACCGGATGCTCCGAACCGCCGCGCACGCGCGTGGATGTTGTCACCTCACTCACGACGGCAGGCTCGCCATAGAAAAAACCGTTCGGCCCCATGTCATGGATGAAGCACAAGTCTAACGCACCAGGAACCAACTGATTCATCGGCAGCGCCTCCTTGACCCAGTGACGCGAGCGTTGAAAAAATCGCTTCGGCGCAATGTCCAACGCCTGCATATCACGAATGCCCGTCACCTCAAAACGAATGCCTGCCGGTTCCCAGATACGGTTCACCTCGATGAAGACCGCCTGGATCTCCGCCTCCGTGATGGCGCATTGCAGCCAAGGATGCACCACCGACTGCACTCGATGCACCTGCACCGGCAACGTGATGATCTCGGCCGGCACCTGGGCGGGCAGTGAGGAAAGAAACAGCACAGACATCAGCGCAACGCGAAGCATGGATTTCATCATGCCCTGCCAATACCGTGAGACTCGGCAGGTTCAACGAGCGGTGTGCTGAAGGCTGGGAATAACATGCTGCCCTTGAGCGCTACGTATCAGCCCCCCCCTTATTGCCACCGAAGCCTGGAGAAGGCCCCGATGAGATCAGCGAGGGCCTGCCCAACCTCAAAGCGCCGGATGGACTGAATTTCGTAGCGCTTCAAATCACTCTGAGGCGCTGAGTCGGTGAGGAAACACGAGCTAAAGCTCATGGCTACATTCGCCGTTCAGAAGGCTTCCAATCACCCGGCTTTTCATCGCGAATGTCCAAGGCGACGATGCCGGGACGTGTAAATTCGATGCGGCGCTGTTTGTAAAGCGAGCCCAGCGCTTGTTTGAAGGCCTTCTTACTCGCTTCAAAGTGTTTGCGGATCACCTCGGGCGGGCTGTCGTCGTCGAATTCGAGTCTGCCACCGTTGTTTTTAAGCGCTTCGAGAATGCGGTCTGTCAGCGACGCAACACGCTGATAACCGGATGCGTCAAGGCTGAGGTCGATCTTCCCGCTGGGATAAACAGCACTCACGAAACCGTTGAGCCGCTGCCCCACCTGCAATGGCGCACCAACATTCGAATGGTAGAGCAGACCGACATGCGTGCCCTCGACGATCGCGTTGTAACCGAGCGGCGTGCGGGCGGTGATGAGCAGGGCCACCGGCTGCGCAGGCTTGAATGGCGGCCGTTGGCGGCTCAGATGCCGGTTCAGCCGCGTGGTGGCGATGATGCGGTCGGTTTTTTCGTCCAGCAGGATATAAGCGACGACTTTGTCTCCCACCCGAACCGGGTCCGCCTGCTCACGAAACGGCAGTAGCAGGTCCTTGAGCAGTCCCCAGTTTAAAAACGCGCCGATGTTACGATTCACACTGACGACTTCCAGCGTCGCAAACTCACCCACGGTAGCAAAGGGCTGCTCCGTCGTCGCCACCAGCCGGTCTTCCGAGTCACGGTAGATGAACACATCCAGAGAATCGCCCAGACTCGTGCCCTTCGGGATGTAGCGATTGGGCAGCAGAATCTCCCCATGCTCACCACCATCCAGGTAAATGCCATGCGGCGTGCTGTGAAGGACGATGAGGGAGTTGCGTTTGCCGATCTGGGCCATGATCCGCAGACTAGACGCAGAGCGGGATCATTCCAGCGGCTACTTCACCTTCACCACGACCATTTTCTCCGCATCGCGGGCGTAGAGCAGGCCGTTGGCGAAAGCCGCGTGGCTGCGGTGACCGGCGCGGGTGATCTGGCTGCTGCGCAGAAGCTGGAATTTTTCGGGCGTGGCTTGGATGATCCAGAGTTCGCCAGATTCGGTGTGAAGGAGCAGTTTGTCGCCAACGAGGATCAAGGTGCCGCCCTGGAGGCGATCCGGCGCTTCCCAGGCGACTTTGCCATCCGCCACGGAAATGCAGCGCAGCGTCATGCCGCTCTCCTGGCGGCCATGTAGGCCATAAACGTGTCCGGCGTGATAAACCGGGGTGGTGTAGTGGCAATCTAGCGCATCGGTCGTGCGCCAGAGGTTGACCAGTTTGCGATCCGTCTTATTCCACTGCCACAAGGCAGCTCCGACATCGTAGGCGGCGGAGAAGAGCAGTTTGCCATCCCCGCAGGCCACGGGAGCGGCAGCGTTGACGGAGGCGTCGATCTCGGCGCGGAAAAATTCATTGGCGAGCACCTTGCCATCGCTGTTTTGCGTCAAAACGATGCCGCTGCGGGTGAAGAAGGCACTCACGCCAAGGTCTTCGGGAATCAAAATTGGCGATGAATAGCCCGCCTCATGATCGGTGGCCTGCCAGACGGGCTTGCCGCTCTGCAAATCGAGCGCAATGATGCCTGCACCACCTTTGCCGCCGACATTGAGAAGCACTTTCCCTTCGGTGACGAGCGGTGAGCAGGCACGGCCGAAGTAACCCTGCGGTGATTCGAGTTCCGCGATGGTGTCGTAGTCCCAGAGCAGCTTGCCTGTTTCAAAATCGAGCGCCTGCACGATGCCTTCAGGCCCATGCGTGATGACTTTGCCCGCGGCGATGCAGTGCACGGCACGCGGGCCGTTGTCCATGCCGAAGCTGTCGCGATAAGTGGCAGGGTAGGTCTGTTTCCAGATCGCTTTCCCATCTATGGCGTTGAGCGCCTCGGTGACCATGTCTGCCCCCTGGCGATGAAACACGATCACACGTCCTTTTGAGACCACCGGCCCGGCATGGCCGCTGCCGAGTGGGTGATTCCAGAGGATTTCCGGCTCAGAGCTGCCGGTGATCACGGATTCATCCAGAGCGGTGGCGTCGCGTTGCGGACCGAGAAATTGCGGCCAGTCGCCCGCGTGAAGCGACATGGATGCGCAGAGGATAAAAAGAAGCGGGCGCATGGGAAATTGAAGTTGGATCAACTGACAAGCGAGAGATTGGGATCGACATCGGCCTCAAGCGGCGAGGCGTGGCCAGTGTTGTAACGCTGCACGGCGGCGAAAGCGATCATGCCAGCATTGTCGGTGCAAAGATCAGGCCGTGCGAGCAGCAGTTGCAGCCCTTCTTTGGCGCAGCGGGCGGTCAAAGCGGCCCGCAGGCCGCGATTGCAGCTTACCCCGCCGCTAACGGTGACGAGTGACTCGCGGTTGCGTTTCGCGGCGAGCACGAGCTTTTCGACGAGCACCTCAAGGATGGCCGCCTGCACGCTGGCGCAGACATTGACGAGCGTCTGCTCGTTGTTCAGATCAAGCTTCGGTAATTCGTAAAGCACGGCGGTTTTCAATCCACTGAAGCTGAACTCCAGACTGGAGCCGTCCAGGAAGCTGCGTGGAAAAGCGAAAGCGGCCGGATCGCCACGACTCGCGAGCTTGTCGATCTCAGGGCCACCAGGATAAGGCAAACCGAGCATTTTGGCGACCTTGTCAAAGGCCTCGCCCGCCGCGTCATCACGGGTGCGACCGAGCAGCTCATAGCGGCCGACCCCATGCACTCGCACGAGCATCGTGTGTCCCCCACTCACGATCAAGGCCACGCAGGGCCTTACCGGCCCCTGATCATTCATGAAAGGAGACAGCAGATGCCCCTCCATGTGATTCACCGCGAGAAATGGCTTGTTTTCCGCGATGGCGAGCGCCTTGGCCATGGAGGTGCCGATCAGCAACGAGCTCACCAGCCCAGGTCCGCTAGTGGCGGCAAAGGCGGTCACATCGCCTAGTTTTTTCCCCGCATCAGCCAGCACCTGCGCCACCAGCGGGCGCACATGGAGAATGTGGTTTCTCGAAGCCACCTCCGGGACCACACCACCATATGGACGGTGAATCTCGATCTGCGAGGCGATGCGGCTGGCGATCAAAGCCCCGTCCAGCGTGCATAGAGCGGCGGCAGTCTCATCGCAGGAGGATTCAAGTGCGAGGAGGCATGGCTGGGCGCTGGAGGCTAGAGGCTGGGAGCTGGACATCGGAAGGTGGGCAAATGCTGCCATCCAGGATCAAGCATCCCGCGTCCAGCATCTAGTAAAAAAGAAGCCGCCGTCCCCCG
Organism: Verrucomicrobiota bacterium; assembly: GCA_026397635.1. Classification (GTDB taxonomy): domain Bacteria; phylum Verrucomicrobiota; class Verrucomicrobiia; order Verrucomicrobiales; family Verrucomicrobiaceae; genus Prosthecobacter. The sequence goes on from JAPLUL010000109.1 coordinate 9,035, forward strand.
GTTTAGTGGGGGACGGCGGCGCGAACTTTAATTCCTGTTTGGCTTAGTGCTTATGACCTTCTTTGCAGCAGCCCGATTTGCTGTCTTTCGAGCAGCAGGCGGCAGCAGCCTTGGAGTCACAGCTAGCACAGGCCTTCTTCGTAGCGCAGGATGCGAGAAGCATCATGGACGCTGCGAGAACAATAGTGGCAGAACGAATCATGAATTGATTTAAGATGGGTTGGGCAACCCCGCCGCGCAAGGCGGCGGATCAATTACTTCGACACCACTGGTGGTGGTGGCGGTGGAGGAGGAGTCTGCTGGCAGGAGCTAAGGACGGCGGAAGCCGCGATGAGGGTGAGGATAGCGATTTTCATATGTGTGTACAGGTGTTAACCAGTTTGTTAAGCCCATCCACCAGATACCTGGCAACGGGGCTTTTTCGAGAGTAACGACAAGTTCTACTTTTGCAAACAGCCAAATGAATTCTCTGCGAAAACACACAAACAAAGCACCTATTGGGGAAAACTTTGAGATTGCCAGAAGTTCAGATGCCGAAATCAGCCGTAGGGACCGCTCGCGCCAAGGCCATATGCCGAGCCGACGACCTCACCCTCCGCCTCCTCAAAAAAGATGCGTAGCGGGCGGCAGCAAACCTCGCAGTCATAGTCCACATCACACGGGATCTCGTCAAAGTGCGGTGCAGGCACTTCAAACTCTTGATAGCAGCTTGGACAGGTTACGGGTGTGGTGGACATGGCTGAGATGAAACGCCCAGACACCGGCGAGACGCGCATTTTTCTCGCCTCATGACCGTGCTTCCCGTGCGGCACCGCGTGCGCGTTTTTCACTCCGGCGCGGGAGGTGCGCGGCGGATGTGCCAATGATGAAGCAGACCGCAAATGAGAAATCGCATTGCCCTGGGAAGCGGGATAGGCTCTAAATGGGCGCTCCCCAACCCGCCGCATGTCCGAATCCGCCGCCGCAGCCCCGCCTAGCACGCCCAGTCGGCGTCGCGTCTTTGCCTCCCGGCTTTTCAGCACACTGCTTCTCTGGTCGCTGCTCACCGTCGCTTTTCTGCAATGGCAGAATACCTGGCTGATCATCGCGATCACCGGATTCTTCGGCGTAGCGGGTGCTATCGAATACTACCGGCTGCTGCGCAATGACCCGCACGCCCGCTCGTTCAATGCGCTCGGCTTTGTGATCTGCGTCTCGTATTGGGGCTCGGTGATCTGGCACACGACCACGCGCCACAACGTCCCACCGATGTGGCTCGACCTCGCGGCATTGACCGCCAGCGTTCACGGCTCTTTCCTGCTGTGCTACCGGCACCAGCTTGAGGGCGCTTTGACGCTCCAGCGCATCTTCAACACGGTCTTCGGCGTCGTTTATACCGTCATCTTCTTCGGTTTCATCGCCCGGCTGATGTACTTTCAATCCGAAGGGCAAGGCATCACCGGCATCTTCCTCGTGCTCTTCCTCGTCATGGTCACGAAATTCAGCGACATGGGGGCTTATGTGGTCGGCGTGCTGTTTGGGAAGCACAAAATGATCCCGCACATCAGCCCGGCGAAATCCTGGGAGGGCTTTGTCGGCGCCTTCATCGGTTCCTTCAGCGCCGCCGCCATCCTGCTGGCACTCATGCCAGAAAAACTCGCCCCCATCACCTGGATGCACGGCATGATCCTCGCCCCGGTGCTCTGCGCCACCGCCGTGACCGGAGATCTGGCCGAATCCGTGCTCAAACGCTGCGTCGCCATCAAAGACAGCGGCCACGCGCTGCCCGGCATCGGCGGCATCCTGGATTTGACCGACAGCCTGCTGTTCACCGCACCGGTGTTCTATTTCTACTTGTCCGCCATCGCCCGCTAAACCAATCCTACTCGTCCTCCTACTCCTACTCGTCCTCGATTCTGCCACTCCGACATCTCTCCAACTTTTCGAGCCACCCAGCGGCCAGTTTACAGCCTCTTGATCGCTGATCGTTTCATCAAATCCGCTGTGATCGAGGACAAGTTCGAGTAGGAGGACGAGAACGATTACCAAACCCACGCTCTGTGATGCGCAAAGTTCTTCTCCTCGGCTCCACCGGCTCCATCGGCACCAGTGCCCTCAAAGTCGCCCGCGACCTCCCGGAGCGCATGCAGATCGTCGGTCTGGCCGCGAACAGCAGCGTCGAGGCACTCGTCGAGCAAGTTCGCGAAACCGGTGTGAAGCAGGTCGCGCTCACCGATCCCGCCGCGGCGGCCAAAGCACGTGCGCTATTGCCTGCGGATGTCGTTTTGCACGCTGGGGCGCAGGGCCTCGTCGATCTCGTCAATGAATCCGACGCCGACATGGTCCTCGTTGCCATCGTCGGCACCGCCGGACTCGCACCCGCCCTTGCGGCCATTGAAAAAGGCATGCATCTGGCCGTCGCCAGCAAGGAAATCCTCGTCATGGCCGGTGAGGCCGTCACCGAGGCCGCGAAGCGCAAGGGCGTGAACATTCTGCCCGTGGATAGCGAACACAACGCCATCTTCCAGTGCCTCGAAGGCCATCGCCACAGTAACGTGCAGCGCATCCTGCTCACCGCCAGCGGCGGCCCCTTCCGCACCCTGCCCGTCGATCAACTGCCAAGCGTGACCGTCGCGCAGGCCTTGAAGCATCCCACCTGGACCATGGGGCGCAAGATCACCATCGACAGCGCCACACTCTTCAACAAAGGCCTCGAAATGATCGAGGCGAAGTGGCTCTTCGACGTGCCGATGGACAAGATCGAGGTCGTCGTGCATCCGCAAAGCATCGTCCACAGCATGGTCGAGTTCGCCGACAACAGCGTCATCGCCCAGCTCAGCCACAGCGACATGTGCTTCCCCATTCAGTATGCCGTCACCTGGCCCGACCGCGTGCCGAACAACCTCAAGCCACTCAACTTCGCCCAAGTCGGTGCGCTGCACTTCGAAGCCCCCCGCGTGGACGATTTCCCCGCCCTTAATCTCGCCCGTCACGCCGGCACCATCGGCGGCACGCTTCCCGCCGTCCTCAACGCCGCCAACGAAGTCGCCGTCGAAGCCTTCCTCAATGGCAAGATCCCCTTCCCCGGCATCTGGCAGACCGTGGAACGTGTCATGAACGCGCATCAGGTCATCGCGCATCCAAATCTGGAAGCGCTGATCGACGCAGATGCCTGGGCGCGTCGAGAAGCAAAGTAGCCGTCATCGCTTCGCGTGAAGAGCTTAGCGCACGGCTGAAGCGGCAGGCTTTCAAGTTTGCAAACCAATCACGGTGGTGGAGGCGCTTTGCTCATCTCGCGGAGCGAGATGGCCACTATGCTCACGCAATTTCGCCACCCGCGTCACGTTTCAGACCAGGCATGAAAATCACGCGTCTTTTCCTCCTTCTCGCCGTCACCAGCTTCGTCAACGCTGCTGATCTGACACCGCATCTTGGCACCTTGGGGGAAACACTCCTCGAAGAAACCTTCAGTGCTCCCGAAGTGCCCAAAGGCTGGAACGCAAACACCGGCTCGCTGCGCATTGTCGATGGCACCCTGCGTGCTGCCGAGAAGTCCAGCGACATGCACATCGGCGCTTTTCGTTACCGGCTGCCGGTCCAGGATTGCGCAATCCAGATCGACTTCAAACTCGGCGAGGCTCGGATCATCAACCTCGGTTTCGATCCGGCACCGGGTGAGTTGAAGAAAAAGGGCCACCTGCTCTCCGTCGTCATCAGCAAAACCGGCTGGAGCCTGATCGAGCACAACGATAAGGCCAATCCTGAGAGCAAAACCAAGACGCACGCCAAAGCCGAGATCGACTTTGACCCCGCCACGACCTACACGCTGCTGCTGGAGTGCCAAGGCGACAACGTCGTAGCCCAGATCGCCGGAAAAGAGCCGCTCAAGGCCACCGCGCCCGATTTCCACGTCAAAAAGCCCGGCCTCGTCTTCCGCATGGGCGGCAAGGATGGCCAGGAGGTGGCCTTCGATAATGTGCGGGTGTGGGCTTTGAAGTGAGGCACCTCGCTGCTTCCAAAATCTCTCCAAAAATCGCCTCGCTCCCTCGGACGGCGTGCTACGCTTACGGCGAACCACTCGTTCGCCATGAAAACCACCTTCAGCCTCGTGCTGCTGCCAGTCATGACACTGGCATTTGTCTCCGTCACCGCCATTTCCACAGCGGCTCCCACCAAGGGCCGCACCGATGCCAAAACACCGCCACCGCAGACTCTCCAAGCCGAGATCAGCATCAACCCGGCGGAGCTTGCCCCAGACTCGACCATCGAGGTCGTGTTCCCGACACCGATGATCGCCAAAGAGCGCATCGGCAAGAATGAGGAAACCTCGCCGCTCGTCGTCACACCGGAACTCACCGGCACCTTTGAGTGGACGAGCACACGCAGCGGGCATTTTCACCTGACGCAGGCGCCGAAATTCGTCAGCAGCTATGATTTCAAGCTTCGCAGCGGTCTGACCGATCTGGCAGGCAAGCCGCTCTCGATCGAAACTCTCGATTCCGTCGAAAGCGCCCGCTTCCGCATCATTGACCAGCATCCGCGCTGGTTCGATGACGACGCGCAGAACCGCAGCCCGCGTTTCCTGTTTGAGTTCAATGACGGCGTCACACCTGCCGAAGCCGCGAAGCACATTCGTTTCTTGTCCGAATCCTCACCACAGCCGATTGCAGCCGTAGTGCGCCACGCCACGGGCAAGGACTTCACCCGCTGGAGCGCTGAGGCACAGCCGACTTGGGCAGAGGAGATTTCCAAAGCCAAACCGGCTGTGACCGACGATGCGCCGCGTCTCAGCGCCATCGTGGTGGAGCCGGTGTCGCCGCTCTCCATCGGCAAATGGAAGCTCTCCATCGCGGAAACGCTGGGCAATGCCTCGGGTCAAAATCAACTCGCCACCGGCGACGAGATCGCGCTGGGCGAGATCAAGCCCTTCGCCGTCAAGCATGTCAGTGCCCACACGCCGTTCGACAGCGACTACTACCTCGAAATCGACTTCAACAAGCGTCTGCTGCAGCCTTCCGATGAAGAAATGAAGCCTGAGGAGCAGGCCGCCTTCGCCAAGAAACTCGCGGCGCTCATTCACATCGACCCAATTCCTAATGGTGAGACGAAGGCCGAGGTTTATCACCGCACCCTGCGCATCAGTGGCAAATTCCCGCTCAATGAGCCACAGACCATCACCGTCGATCCCACGCTGACCTCAGGCGATGGCATGGCGCTCGGTGCGCCGGTGAAAAACAGCGTCACCTTCGTCCCAAACCCGCCCTACGTCGCCGCGCCGACCTTCATCAACGCGCAACTTGCCAAAGGAGTAGGAAACTATGAATTCACCGCCGCCAACGTGAGTCAGGTGCGTGTGCGTGCCAAACGCCTCAACGGCCCGGAACTGCTCAAGGCGCTGGATCTTTACCGCGCTTACCAGACCGCCTACTACGGCAACGACAAACAACGATCCGCTTACAAGACGCACTCCATTGATGCCTATCCCGGCACACAGGTGTTTGATCGCAGTTTCCCGATCACGAAGCCTCTCGATCAAAGCGAGATCGTGAAACTCAACTGGCGCGAAGTGCTAGGTGACCAGCCTGCCGCGCCGCTGTTCATCGAGATCGAAGGCACCGCCGCCGCAGGCATCTCACAGAAGGGCGTCGTCACGCAGTCGCTCGTGCAGTTCACGGACATCGGCATCATGCAAAAGAGCAACGGCAAGGAGACGATGGTCTTCGTCACTTCGCTCGAAACCGGCCAACCCGTCCCCGGCGTGCGTCTCACGCTGGTGGATTCCGATCTGAAGCTCGTCGGCTATGGCGACACTGACGCCAGCGGCATTGCCTCTGCGCCTGGAGGCACGCCCGCCTTCGTGCTCGCCGAAAAGAATGGCGACTGTGCCGTGATCGAGTGCAGCTACAGCGGCATCGGCGTGCCATACGACATTTCACAGGCTTATGAAAGTGTGTGGCAAGCACAGCGGCGCACTTTTGTTTTCTCGGACCGTCCGCTCTACAAGCCTGGCGACACAGCGCACTTCAAAGCGCACACGCGTCTGCTCATCGGTGATGATTTGAGCCTCGATCAAGCGCCAGCGGAAGGCCGTCTCGTCATCCGTGATCCGCGTTACCGCGTGGTCATCGACAAACCGGTCACATTCACCGCCAGCGGTGCCTGGGCGGATGATGTCGTGCTTCCGACTGGCCCCGCAGGCTGGTACGATCTCTCGATCAATCTCAAATCCCCCAATCCCAACAGCCAAAGCGATGACGGCGGCGGCATGACCTTCCGCATCGACGATTACAAGCCGAACACCTTTGAGGTGAAACTCGACACCAAGGCGATCAAGTTCGAACCCGACCGCATCAAGCTTCCGCTCAGCGCGAACTACTACATGGGCAAGACTCTCTCTGTCGCCAAAGTGCAGTGGAGCGCGAACTCACAGCGCGACTACCAGCCGCCGGAGGCCTACCGCCAATATCATTTCGGCGAAGCTCCCGCGTGGTCGCACTATGCGCAGGATCGCGATGCCGACGGCGATTACGCCGGCCATGACAACGACGATGAAGAAGACGAGTGGTTCGTGAACGGCGATCTGTTCCTCGCCGACGATGGCACCGCCACGCTCGAAATGCCGCAACCGCCCGCAGATCGTCCCGCGCTGCCACAACGCGTGCGCGTGAACGCTGAAGTCACCGACATCAACGAGCAGACGATCAGCTCCGCTGCCGAGTTTGAAGTCCCCGGCGCGAATTTCCTGCTCGGCCTCAAAGGTCCCGAGTATTTCGGCACCGCAGGCAAGGCGCTTCAGCTTGAAGTCGTCGCGATTGATTCCAAAGGCGCTCCCGCCTCCGGCAATGTGCGGGTGGAGGTCAAAGTCGAGCGTCAGGAGTATCACACGCTCAGGATCGCCACCGCAGGCGGCGGCAGCACGACGAAGGATCAGGTCATCCTGCGCGAAGAACTGAAACAGAGCCTCGATTTGAAATCGCCGACCGCCGGTTCGGCTCCTGCGGTCAGCATTCCGTTCACACCGGCTCGCGGTGGTGTTTATTTTGTCACGGCGGAAGCGGTGGATGCCAAAGGCACCAAAGTCATCTCGCGCATGCCGTTTTACGCCGTCGGTGGCAATGAATTCCCCTGGGCGATGGAAGACGGCAACCGCATGAACCTGCAGCCGGAGAAGACGACGCTCAAACCCGGTGAAGACGCCGTCATCGTGGTCAAAACACCGATTGCAGGCACTGCGCTCGTCACCGTGGAGCGCAACAAGCTGCATCGCCAGTTTGTGACCGAACTCACACTCGACAATCCGATCATCCGCATTCCGCTCGGCGAAAACGAGTTCCCGAACGTCTTCGTGTCCGTCATCGTCATCCGTGGTTCCGCCGCCAGCACCAAGCAGCATAAGATGCCCGAGTATCGGGTCGGTTATTGCGCCTTAAAGGTCGAATCAAACGCCAAGGAGCTGAAACTCGCCGTGAAACCAGATCGCGATGAAGTTCGCCCTGCCGAGGCGGTGAACATCACCACCACGATCACCGATGCCAAAGGCGCGCCCGTTGCTGGTAGCGATGTCACGCTTTATGCCGTCGATGAAGGCGTGCTCAGCCTCATGAGCCACGAGACGCCTGATCCTTCGGCCTACTTCCACGCCGAACTGCCGCTCGCCATCGACAGCTTCACCTCCTTCGACAATCTGCTGCCCGAAGAACTTGCCGCACGCGACCGTGGCAACAAAGGTTTTGTCATCGGTGACAAAGGTGGCGACGGCAATGGTGCGAACGCGACCATTCGCAAGAACTTCATCGTCACGCCGCTGTGGCTCGCCTCCGGCATCACCGACGCGCAGGGCAAGCTGACCGCCAGCGTCACCGCGCCGGACAATCTCACGCGCTACCGCATCATGGCCGTCGCCGCGCATGGCGTGGATCGTTTTGGCAAAGGCGAGTCCGCCTTCAAGATCAACAAGCCGCTCATGATCGAACCAGCGGTGCCGCGTTTTGCTCGTCTCGGCGATGAATTCCTCGTCAAAGCCGTCGTTCACAACACCACGCCAAATGCCGGTGCGGTTGAGGTCACGCTCGAACTCGATGGCAGCGCCGACTTCATCCAGGAGAAGCGCGATTTCATTCCCGCCTCGCTCACAGCCCACACCGGCGGCAGCGCGAAGCAGCAGAAGGTCATCCTGCAAATCAAAGCCGGTGAAACCGCCGCCACCGCCTTCCCCGTGCAGTTTGTGGAGCTCGGCACTGCCAAATGGAAATGGACCGCACGCGGCGTGAACTGGGCCGCTGAGGCTAGCGACGACACCGAATCGACCTTCGAAGTGAATCATCCCGTGCCCGAGCTTCGCTACGTCAGCTACACGCGCCTCAAAGCCGACGAACCCACCGATAACCTCATCAAGGACGTGAATCCAGCGCTGCTTGAAGGCGAAGGCTCGCTGTCACTCGGCATCAGCAACAGCCGTCTCTACGAAGCCCGCGACGCGCTCGACTACCTCTTGAAGTATCCTTACGGCTGCGTCGAGCAGACCACCTCCGCGACGATGCCCTGGCTCGCGCTTGGCAAATACGAGACTCTGTTTCCCGATCAACTTGGAGGTGGCAAAGCAAAGCTCGTCATTCAATCCGGCGTGAACAAACTCCTGCAAATGACCACTGATGAAGGCGGTCTCGCCTACTGGCCCGGCGGCACCGAGCCAACCTTCTGGGGCAGCGCTTACGGCGGCCTGCTGTTGCTGCGCGCGCGTGATCAAGGCGCGGACGTGCCTGCCGATGCCATCAACAAGCTCGTCGAATATCTCTCGAAGAAGCTGCGTGGCCTCGAAGAGGAAAAAGACCTCTACAACATCACCGATTCCGCCCTTGCGCTCTACACGCTTGCGAAAGCCGGCAAACCCGAGCCTGCGTATCAGAACCTGCTCTTTGGCAAACGCGACAAACTGCCTGAAACCGCCCGCCTCTACCTCGCACTCTCGATGTGCCTGAGCAACACGCCGGATCAGCAGATCAAAGACACCCTCGGCTGGAAACCACCCGCGCCTTCAGCACCGCTGAAAACTGACAGCAAGACCAAAGTCACCGCCTCCAAGGCCAAATCGAAGTCCAAGACCGACACAAAGGCCAAAACAACGACGCCAGCGCCTGCTCCTGTCGTTTGGAGCCACTGGGCCGGTAATGGGGCGAACCAAGCGCTGCGCTTGATCTGCTACACGCATCTGGGCCTCACCACCGATGCTGAAGCGCTCGCCTTGTCGATCCTGCAATCTCGCAACGGTCATGGCGAATGGGGCAACACCTTCACCAATGCCTGGACGCTCACCGCCTTGTCTGCCTACGAGCGCAGCTTGAAGAAAGTCGGCGAGCCGCTGGCCGCCACCGGCCGCTGGGACACGCAGGCCGTGCCGCTGAACCTCACCGCCGGCTTCTCCAGCGCCCGCGTGAACTTTGCGCTCAATGAAGCACTCAGCGCGAAGCCGCTCAGCGTCGAACTTCCCGCCGGACGCGAAATCTTTAGCCGCATCGAGGCCCGCAGCTTCCCGCCGCAGCGTAACTTCGCCGGTGAGAACAAAGGCTACGCCATTGAGCGCAGCTATGAGGAACTCAACATGGACGGCTCCACCTCCGGCACCGATGACCTCCGCGTTGGCGACATGGTGGTCGTCACGCTGAAGATCGAAATCGGCGGTGGTGATCGCTACCTCGCCATAGACGACTCCCTGCCCGCCGTCTTTGAAGCCATTAATCCCGAATTCGGCACCCAGAGCGAACGCGAAGGCGACCAGCTCCCCGACGGCACCCAGCCCTGGTTCTGCGACCATCGCGAAATCCGCACCGACCGCGCCCTGTTCTTCACCGATTACGCGCCAGCGAAGGGCAAGTTCAGCCTCCAATACCTCGCCCGCGTCATCGCCGAAGGCGATACCACTGCGCCGCCCGCAAGAATCGAAGCCATGTATCAACCCGACAAATACGGCCTCAGCCCGACGCAGCGCATTCGCACCTTGCCCTCGGTCAACACGAAGGTCGCAGAGCAGTGATGAACCAAGAGGATTTCCGCCATGCGCCATCCCATCGTAAATCTTTTGATCGCCCTGCTTGGAACCTGTGCTCCAGGTTTCTGCGATGTTTATCTTGAGGCAGGCTGTGCCGCAACGGATCGCGAGTGGCGTGCCCAAGAACATGCTGCTTTGATCGCGTTGATCGAGGCCAAGAAAGTGCCATTGCCGCTCTTGAGCGATGTGGATGGTGCCAAGGTGCTGCGACGGATTTGTTCGGTGGATAACTTGGCATTCGGTCGGAACAAATCGCTGCCATTTGGTCCCAGAATGGAGCATTTCCTGGGATTGATGCCCGCCGTGAACTCGCTCTCCAAGAAAATGATGGCCGAGGCCCTGGCGGGAAAACAGGTGGGTGCAGAGTTGAGCATGCTGATGAGCCAGACTCTGCACGTTGCAGCTTTGGGCATCGAGTTGATGGACGAGTTCCTGCCGACTTTAAAGCGCGACGAAACCTACGAGGTAAGAATGCAGGGCGTTCAGAAAATGAAGTCCGGTATGGCCACCGTCTTGGCAGGCGCCTACACCTCAGTGGCTGAAGACACTCTTTTCTCGCCTTCTGAGATATCCACCATGATTGAAGCCATGGCGGAAACAGCAGACCGATTCGCGTCAGTGCTAAGCGCCGACCAGAAGACTGAAATGCAGCTCAAGTTCACGAGACTTCGAGAGAAGTTCACCAAGGACTCGGACCGTGAGTCGATTGATCGGCTGGTGAAGGAATTGAAGCACTGATTCCTTCCGGCGTCGGCCGGAAAACCCGCTTTGACCGCCTGGGCAAAGAGGTCACAATCCACCCATGATCGCATCCATTGACAGCCCGAGGCCGTGGGTCTCCGGAGCCACGACTTCATGCGATGGAGACAAGGTTTTTTGATGACTTCCTCGAGTTGGAGCCAAACAAGCGTGTTGGCGTTGAAGAACTGGATCGCATCGCCCTGCGCATGTGTGATGGAAGCGGCTTGGGGAAGCGATGAGTGCATGAAAGATTTCAACGAGACGAAGTGAGCGCTGCCGAAGATCCTTCATCGCAACCATCTGACGGCTCTGTTGCATCAGCTGCACCAACCGGGCGCAAGCCGGTCTGGACATGCACGGAGCCGTTTGCTGAGACGCCGCGAAGCGCATGCAGACTACAGTGCAAAGAAGACAAGCACCGGCTACCGCTGCCCGATCACGCTGAAGTCGAGGTCGCCTTTGCCGTCCTCGACGCCCTGGCGCATCGCAGCGGCGGTGCAGTCGAGCGCGGGGGCATTCAGTTGGGCTTCAGCGGCCAGTTCGCGGGCGAAGTCGGCGTCCTTGAGCATGTTGCGCAGGCTGAAGTGTGGCTCGAAGTCCCCTTGGATGATGGTGGGCAACTTCATACCGATGAGCGTGGAATAATTCGCGTTCGACTCCAAAGCCTCATGCAGCCGCTCCAGTGGAATGTCGTTCGCCTTGGTGATGGCGGCGGCTTCAGCCACAGCTTCGACGATGACGGCAGAAACGAGGTTCGTGACGATCTTGAGCACCATGGCGTCACCAATACCTCCCAGCGGCAGAATTTTAGCAGCGCTGGCTTCGAGAACCGGCTTGGCGCGTTCGAGCATCAAATCGTTGCCGCCGATGTAGTAGCAGAGCTTGCCATTTTGAGCGGCCATCTTGCTGCCGGTGAAGGGCGCGTCAAGAAACGCGGCTCCGGTGGCCTCGACGAGCTTCGCGGCCTCCAGCGTGGCCTTTTTGCTCACCGTGGCGTGGTTCATGACGAGATGACCGGCCTTGAGCGCGGGTTTCATGTCCTCAATGGCCTCAATGAGCGCCGCGCTATCCCGCACGAAGATTTGGATGATGCTTGCGGCCTCGGCGACCTCACGCGGAGAGGAAAGGAAGTTCGGCACGGGACGGGCACTGCGGCTCCAGACAAAGACTTCATGCCCAACCTTGCGCAGGTTTTCCGCCACACGACTGCCGATAATACCCAGACCAAGAATGCCAACATTTTGCTTCATGCTCGGCATTTAGGGCGCAGGCTCGGCGCGGTCAATGATCGAGGCATGATAAAACACAAACTTTGTGGGCCGCTGCGATCGGCCGCGCAATTCACCGATGAGGCTTCTCACCGCCTCTTCTCGTCGTTGGCTGGTCAGCAGGGCGGAGATTTCCTCTTTGGCCTCGTTTAATGTCGGCAAGCGTGATTCCTGGCGCTCAATCACGATGATCAAGTGCCAGCCGAGCTTTGTGGGCACAGGTGCGCTGAGTTGGCCGATTTTGAGCTGCTCCACCGCAGCGATGAAATCCGCTGGCATGCGCTCACGCGTGAACCAACCCAGATCACCGCCGAACTTCTTTGTGCGGTCATCGTCCGAGTGCTCAGCCGCGAGTTCGGCGAAGGTTTTCTCCTTGGCGATGATCTGGCGGTGAATCTCACGGATCTCGGCCTCACGGTCTGGCTTCGCTTTGTCGTGCCGCGTGAGGAAAAGATGCGCCGCATGATGCGCCGGCGGAATGCGCAGTGTCTCCTTGAACTCATCATACCAGGCCTGAGCATCCGCCTCCGTCACCTCGGCCAGTCGATGAGCGATTTTCTCAGTGATCCACTGCTCGTCGAGTTGAGCGTCACGAATGGCCTCATCCTGCGACTTGGGCGTCTGCTGCATCGCTGCGAGGCGCTGCGGGTATTCGACCTCATTGGCAAACTGACGGCGCATGAAATCAGCCTCGCGACGGGCGGCCTCCAGCGGCGGCACGGTGTCCAGGCCGTTCATGATGCGAAAGGCGCGCAGGATGCGGTCATTGACGAGATTCTCCAGCACCGTCCAGCGCGTCTGTTTCTGCGCCTCGGGATTCAGTGCGGCCCAGGACTCGTTTCGCCTCCACAGATGCTCCCGCATGGCCTCTTCAAGCTCCAGCCGGGTGATCGAACGTCCATAGACCTCCGCCGCGTAGCCACCACCCAGCCCTTCTGGCGAAGATCCCCGCCCCGCCATCAAGCGAGCATGCAGCGGCCCTTTGCAGGCATAAAGATCGGTAAAGAGGTAACAAGCAGCGATGAAATAGACGGCGAAGCGCCAGGGGAAGCCTTGGAAGAAAGACGGCATGGTCGGTCGCAGATTGGGGGGCATCGAACCGCCTTACTTCTCCATAGTCAGCCAGCGTGCACCATCGACGACAACGTAGCCGTCGGCACCGGTGTTGCTGATGGTGATGGCGGTGTCGTTGGTGCACTGGAACTCGCCGAGGTCGATCCAAAACACGCCCTCAGCCTCCTTGGGCGATTTGAGGTCGATCTTGAGCTTTTCCACGCCACCTGCGTGCTGGATTTCGACCGCAGCGTTGGACGCACGGTTGGTGTTTGGCGTGGAGGCCAATTGCAGGCGGTATTTGCCGGGTTGGGTGAGCTTAGGTTCGAAGCGCAGGCTGGACTGGCCGTCCTTGGCATTGCCATCGTGGCTGTAGCCGTCGCCGATGAAGGACTTCGCCGCGCCGCTTTGCTGCCAGTGGCCGGTGACTTTGGCTTCGCTGTCATCCAGGACGATGCCTTTGAGCTTTTTCGCCTCGACACCACGCGAGGACTTCGGGCCAGTGTATTCGAGAACTTGGCCGTCTCTGAGAAGTTGTTCGCGCAGCTTCACATAGGGCACCTGCTGCACCGAAAGATTACCATCAATGGCAAACACCGCTGCCGTGGCTGCGCTCTGGCCGAGAATCATGAAGACGGGTTCCATGCGGATGGAACCATAAGCGATGTGACTGGCCGACATGGCCACCGGCACGAGCAAATTGCTTCCCTGGCCCTTTTTAGGCACCAGTGAGCCGTAGGCGATCTCATACGGTCCATGGGTGCTCACGCCGATGTCGCCCTCATTCTGCACGAAGCCTTCCGGCGTGATGTAGCGCTGCACATTGTGGCTGTCGATGGTGTAGCTGCCCATGCCGACGGACTCGGGTGTGGGCTTTTTTTTGCGCAGCTCGTTTTCGGTCATGACGTGATAGCCGATCATGCGGCGGGCCTCACGGATGTAGAGCTGGCGACTCCAGTGGCCGTTGTCGGTGAACTCATCCTTCGGCAGGCCCCAGGTTTGCAGTTCCTCCTGCACTTTTTTTGGCACTCGCGGGTCATTCGCCACAAACCACAGCAAGCCCTGCTGGTAAGTGCGGTGCTCAGCGATGATCTCCCTGCGCCGCTCGTAGCTGGCCTCGGGGTAGTCGTAATTCATGCCGATGTTGTCGAAGCTGAACGGGCCGTGGTTGTTGGTGTCGGTCTTGTGATTCGGGATGGGGTCAAACTTCTCAAAGAACTCGCCCCAACCGGTGTTCAGCACACGCAGGAGCAGTTCATACTGGCTAGCGTCGTAGCCTTCCGGCTTCGGAAATGGGAGGCGATTCTCGGGAACCGTCGTGTAGCAGGAGCGGAAGCAGTAGGCCTGCACGCGTTTGTCGCCCTCGCCTTTGACGCCGGGATCTTCAGCGCTCACGCGTGGCAAAACACCGCTCTTCGGATCGCCCGGCACCTGGTAGGGGCTGATGGGTTCCTTCACCGCGCCGAAGTGGTGGCGGTGATGCAGCACGCCGACCTGGATGCCGTTGTGCTCCTCGCCATAGACACTGTTGGCCTCGCGCCCGACATGGTAATCGCAGCCTGCGGTGGCCATCAGGTCGCCTTCATAGGTGGCGTCGATGAACATCTTCCCTGCATAAGTCTTGCCACTCAGCGTGGTGATGGCGGTGATCTTGTCGCCGTCCTTTTGGACGCCCTTGGCGCGGTCGAGCCACTCATCGCGCACGACTTCGATGCCGAACTCCTGAATGTAGTCTTCAAACACCTGCTCCGCCGCATGCGGCTCAAAGATCCACATGGTGCGGTTCTCACCGTCCATGGCGAGCGTGCCCTGCCCCTTGTTGCCGTATTCGGACTGCTTCTGCTGCTTCCATGCCACCGGCTTCTGGTAGTGCTGGTAGATGCGATGATAAAAATCACGCGCCAGACCGCCGATGACGGCCTTGTTGCCCGTGTCCGTGAATCCGAGACCGCCGCTGCTCAGGCCGCCGAGATGTTTGTCTGGCGAGACGATGATGACGGACTTGCCCATCTTCTTAATCTGCACTGCGGAAGTGACGGCAGCGCAAGTGCCGCCGTAGATGACAACATCATGCTCAGCGGCGGACGACAGGCTGAGGATGGCGAAGAGCGCGATGAGGGCGTTTTTCATGGGGATGCGTTGGGAGTGCCGCCTTTAGGCGGAAAAGCGGGCTAAACGAGCAGATTTCTCGATTCGCGTGGCGGAGCATCGAGTTCGGAGACTTATCCCTCACTTCCAGCCGCCGCCGAGGGCTTTGAGCATGGCGACGGTGGCGATGAGGCGCTGGCCGTCGATCTGCGCGGCGAGGAGCTTGGCGTTGAGAACGGTGCGGTTCGCATCCACGACCTCAAAGTAACTCGCCAGACCTTTTTGATAGCGCAGTTCGGCAAGCCGCTGGGTTTCCTGCGCTGCGGCAATCGCGGCATCGAGAGCGGACTTCTGCTTGGAGTAGGAACGCGCGTCGAGCATGCTGTCCTCGACCTCCTTGAGCGCGATGAGGATGCTCTGACGATAATTCGCGAGGGTTTCCTCATAGGTCGCCTTGCTCGCCGCGAGATTGGATTTCAAGCGGCCGCCCTGAAACATGGGCAACGTCATGCTGGGGCCGATGGTGAGCACCTGGCTGCGCGCATCGTAGAAATGAACCGCTCCAATGCTCTCCAAACCACCGCTGCCGCCGATGCTGAAGGCGGGGAAGAACGAGGCCTTGGCCACACCTATCTTCGCGTTGGCCTCGCGCATCTTTTGCTCCGCCGCACGAATGTCAGGGCGGCGTTGCAGCAGTGTGGAGGGCAGGCCGCCGGGCACTCTCGGTGGCGAAGGCAGACGTGTGTCGCTGGAGATGCGGAAGGTGGATGGAAGCTGACCGCAGACGACAGCGAGCGCGTTTTCCGCGTTGCCACGCTGACGTTCAAGCGCTGCGAGGTCGTTCCGCGCCAGTTCCAGCTCCGTCCGTGCGCGCGACACGTCCATTTCGTTGGCGAGACCGCCTTTGAAGCGGGATTCCTGAAGTTTCAGCGCTTCCTGACGCCAGCTCAGGGTGTCATTCACGACCTGCATCTGACGGTCCATCGAATGCGCGAGGAAATACAGCCGAGCCACCTCTGAGGCGAGGGTCAGGCGCTGGGCGGCGAGTGTTTCTGCCGCAGCAGCCTCGCCTGCCTTCGCGCCTTCGACGCCACGGCGCACGCGCCCCCACAGGTCCAGCTCCCAACCGAGTTCAAAGAGGTTTTGGAAGCGCCTGCGTTCAAGACCGGGCAGCGGAATGCCTGGAGGCAGGTTCGCGCCGAAGGAAGTGAGCGAGAGATGCTCGTAGTTCATGCCATTCTTCATGCTGAGCTGCGGGAACCAGTCCGCCTGCTGCACACCGATGAGCGCCCGCGCTGTCTCCACCCGCGCCAGGGCAGCGCGAAGCTCCTGATTGTTCTCAATCGCCTGCTGCACGAGCCGGTTCAGCTCGGAAGAGCCGAACAACTGCCACCACTCGCCGGGCATGGGCAGATCGCTTACACTGGCGCCGCCATGCTTCCACTTGGAGGGCAGCATCACGTCTGGCAGTTTGAAGTCCGGACCGACGGAGCAGGAGGCAAGCGTGAGGACGACTGCGGGACAAAGCAATGAGCGGAGATTCATCACTTTCATTGATGCGGTGGAAGACACGGCTTGCAACCAACTCAGTGGGGAATCACGCCGGACACCTTGCGCCGCCAAGTGGCAAAGATCTCGTTGGCCATCTCATGCGCCTCACCGCCCTCGACATGCTCGGTGACGGTTTGCGACTGCGGAATCCATGCGGGCGTGGTCGTTTCACCGATGTGGTCATGCTTCTCAGAGCGGAGGAAGGCGCGGAGGGTCACCGTGAGCTGGTTGGTGTGGCGGTCGTGGTTGGCGATGGCCTCGGCGCAGACTTCGTAGGCAGCACCGTCGATTTCGAGGGTACCAAGGACTTGCGTGGCATCGAGTAGGGCATGAATCATGGCCAAAAATGTCGGGAGCAGCCAAGGCGTGTCGATGGGGTGTTTACCTCCGATTTTGGCCGGTCTGCGGCGGCAGCTCACTTCCCGGAGCGCAGCTTTGCCAGCGCTTCTGCTGCAGGATGACGCCCTGAGCATGTGGATAATCAGGGAATGCTTCGTTGGTGGCAAAAACCGCACCGCTGCCGTCAAACACCTCGAATTTTCCAGCATGAACGCGGCAACCTTTCCAAAAAGGAATGTCCTGATTTTGGCGAAGGTTTGGAGGCCGGACGAACGTTAAAGGGCGGCCATGAGATTTCTGACCTGCCTGTTTGCTCTCACTTCGCTCGCCGCTGCGGCGGAGAAGCCTCTCAACATCTTGTTTTGCTTCGCCGACGACTGGGGACGCTACGCGAGCATCTACGCGGAGCATGAAAAGTTCCCCTCGCCGAACCAGGTGGTGAAAACGCCGAACATTGACCGCATCGCCCGCGAGGGAGCCCTGTTCCGCCGTGCTTATGTGAACGCGCCGAGTTGCACGCCCTGCCGCAGCGCACTGCTTTCCGGCCGCTATTTCTTCAACACAGGCCGTGCGGCCATTTTGAATGGTGCCGTATGGGACCCGGCGATTCCGAGCTTTCCTCTCACGCTGAAGGACCAAGGCTACCACATTGGCAAGGCCTTCAAAGTGTGGAGCCCGGGCGATCCCGCAGACGCGCCCTTTGGCGGGCAGGCGCACGCGTATCAGAAAGCTGGCGGACGCTTCAACAACTTCTCCGAGGAGGTGACCAAGCTCGTCGCAGAGGGCACAGCGCTGGATGCGGCCAAAAACGCGATGTATGACGAGGTACGAGGCAACTTTGACAGCTTCCTGGCAGCACGCCCCAAGGACGCGCCGTTCCTCTTCTGGCATGGGCCGACGAATGTGCATCGCAAGTGGGTCAAAGGCAGCGGTGAGGCTTTGTGGGGCATCAAGCCGGATGACTTGAAGGGCAAGCTGCCCAAACATCTGCCGGACGTGCCGGAGTTCCGCGAGGACTTCGCCAGCTATCTCGGTGAAATCCAGGCTTTTGACGCGCAGGTAGGTGTTTTGGTGAAACGACTCGAAGAAGCGGGCGAACTCGACCACACCGTCATCGTCATCAGTGGCGATCATGGCGCTCCGGGCTTCCCCGGTGGCAAGTGCAACCTCTACGATTTCGGCACGAACGTCACGCTGGCCATCCGCTGGCCCGGACAGCCCGGTGGGCGCTTGATCCATGACTTCGTCAATCTGATGGACCTGGCACCGACCTTCATGGAGATCGGCGGCGCGGCGATTCCGCCTGGGGTGAACGGCAAGAGCATCGTCAGCGTGATGAAGGCCGGGAAAAGCGGCCTCATCGAGAAGGAACGCGATTACGTCATCACCGGCCGCGAGCGGCATGTGAGCATCGCCCGTGAAGGCAATCTGCCTTATCCGCAGCGTGCGCTGCGCAAGGACGGCTTCCTCTACATCCACAACTTCAAGCCCGAGCGCATGCCGATGGGCGATACCAAGAACCTCACGGACCGCTTCACCCCGGACCAGGACAGCCTCGAAAACAACACCTATGAGGCCTTCCCGGACATGGACAGCTCACCTGCCAAGGCGTGGCTCATCCAGCATCGCCATGACTCTCAGTACAAGTGGCACTTTGAGTATGCTTTTGCCAAACGTCCGCAGGAGGAGCTCTATGATCTCAGCAAAGACCCGGATGCCACGATCAATGTCGCCAAAGAAGCCGGTTATGCCGAGATGAAAGCGAAGATGGCTGCCGAGTTGATGGAAAAACTCAAAGCCGTCGGCGATCCGCGTGTGACGATGGACCCGGTGCCGTTTGAACATGAGCCGTTCATTGCCGACACCAAGACAAACGCCAAAGGCAAAAAGAACAAGAAAGCGAAGTGACTCAATAAAAAAGCCGTGAAGGGTTTCACCCTGACCACGGCTTCAAAGACTCAACTGGAAGAATTACTCCCTGGTTGCTTCAGCACGATTTTGAATGAAGGCGCTGCGCGCGGAGATGTAAGGATCAACGGCTTCTTTTGTGGCGGCGTCGTAAATGTCAAGTTGCCCAGGCAGGGAGCGTAGGGTGTTGGCGGCAGGCGGGATCATGGTCCAGTCGTGCTCCGATTTGCCACCGCCATGCCAGAAGAAACCCCAATTGACAGGGTTAAGCACATAGTCACCCGCAAGACCAACGGTCTCACGTGCGCTGCTTGGGCCCAGCAGCGGGAGGACGATGAATGGCCCGTGGCCGACACCCCACTTCGCCAGGGTCTGGCCGAGATCTTCAGATGGAACGTTGACGAGGTCTGGCACCTTGTCAGACACACGGAAGATGCCGCCCAGACCACCCAGGGAGTTGACGAGGAACTTGCCGGTTTCTTGCCCAGCGCGCTTGAACTTACCCTGCAAGCTGCTGTTCACGAAACGAACGGGGTATTTCAGGTTGTCGAAGGCATTGTCGATGCCTTTGCGCACCGGCTTTGGCAACACGCACTGGTAGCCTTTAGAAACCGGGCGGAAGACGACGAGGTATAAGCAATCGTTCATCTTGAACATGATTCGATTCAAGGGCTCCAACGGATCAAAGGCGGCGACTTCGGCATAGTCATCCAACTCGTCTGTAGCAGCCGGAGCTGCGGCAGTCTTGCCTTGAGTGACTTGGGGAGCATCCGTTTTTACGGTGGCCTCCGCAGTGGGTGACTTGAGGGTGGAGCAAGCCGCTGCTAAAGCAACAGCACCCGAGAGCATCAGGCGAAGGATGATGATTTTCATTGGGAACGGGACACTGACTTCGAAAGAGAGCCTAAGACTGCTTCAGCGCCACCTTTTTTATACTGAGCGTCAAGCTGGCTGCGGTAGTTAGCGACGAGGCTAACGCCTTCAATGACGACGTCGGCAATGCGCCAGCCAGAGTCCTGCTCCATGCGGTAGGTCACGCTGTAACGGCTGCCCTTGTAAACCATGCTGGTGGGCACATCGACACGACCCGCGGCAGGAGTTTGCGCTTTCTGATAATTGATCACCGGATACTCACCTGGAGTGAATTTGCTGCTGTAGCTGCGGATGATAAGAGTGCTGAAGAGCTGAATGGCCTGCTTCTGCTGCGCCGGAGTGAAAGTCTTCCAGCCAAGTCCGACGGCACGTCGCGTCATGGTTTCAAAGTTAACGTGCTTTTGCAGCGTTGGGCGCAAACTCTCGGCCATGGTGGCGCGGTTCGCGACTCGGTCGGCCACGGCGAGCACCTCGTCCACCGCGGTTTGTAAACGTTGTTGCGCTTCTTCTGGCGAAGCGGCAAGCCGCACGGCAAATGAGCACGTGATGAGAGTGGCGAGCAGGATGCGGGAGATCATGGAACAGGAGCAGGAGCTGGAGCTGAGGAGTTTTCTTTATCGACACTGCCAAAAGCCATTTTGCCAATCAACGATTCAATATCGACCGAGGACTCAGTCATAGTGATGCGGTCGCCGGCTTTTAGTGAGGTTTCGTCGGCACCAGGGGCAAGAAGAATGTATTTGTCACCAATGAGGCCGGTGGTCTTGATGGAGGCCATCGAGTCAGTGGGCAGTTTCAGCCCGGACATGACACGCAGCGTGGCGATGGCGGTGAAATCTTCCGCATCGACGCGGATCCCCTCCACCCGACCCACGGAGACGCCTGCGACGACGACGCTGCTGCCGGGATTCAACCCGCCTGCGTTGGTAAAGCGCGCCTCAATGGTGTAAGTGTCACCGCCTAAAAGGGTGCCAGAGCCGAGCTTGACAGTCAAATAGGCGACGGCGGCGATGCCAAGCACCACGAAGACACCAACGAGAAGTTCCAATCGAGACTGTTTCATGAATCTGCGGGTTGTAGGGCTGGCACACGACGAATGTCAGCAAGAGAGCTGCCAAGCGCGGAGGTACTATCACGGAAATCACAGACCACGCCAAGGTTCGAAGTAGAAAATTCAGCGGGCGTGCCTTCAAAGCTCATGCGCCCGTTGTCAAGCAGCGCCACGCGGTCGCTGGCTACCAGTGCCTCCGGCACATCATGCGTCACGACCACCGCCGTAAAGCCGAACTGACGCTGATACTTGGCGATCATGGCGAACACCGCATTGCGCCGCAGCGGGTCGAGACCGGCGGTCGGCTCGTCAAAGAGCACCAGCTCCGGCTTCGTGACGATGGCACGCGCCAAGGCCAATCGCTTCTGCATGCCGCCGGAAAGCTGGCTGGGGTAGCGGTCGCGATGGGTCTCTAGTTCGAGCTGGCGCAGCGCCTCCAGGCTGCGTTTGTGGATTTCCTGGTCGGCAAGCCGCGTCGTCTGCTCCAGCGGCAGCGCCACATTTTCCAACGCTGTGAGGGAGTCAAACAAGGCGTTGCTTTGAAACAGAAAGCTGCAACGGCGACGGAATTCAACTCGGGCCACCGCATCACCGGTGCTCAAAAGATGACCATCAAAGGAGATGCGGCCTTCGTCCGGCTGCATCACATCGGCCAGACACTTGAGAAAGACAGACTTACCCGCGCCGCTGCGGCCCAGCACAGAAACAAGGCTACCACGCGGCACGTCGAGACTCGCGCCATCAAGCACGACATTGTCCCCGAAGCGCTTTCTCAGGCCTTCGACTTGGAGCAGCAGTGGTGGGAAGTCGGCCGCCATGCTCAGACAAGAAAAGAGGTGATCACATAATCCGCCGCAAGGACGGTGATGGATGATTGCACCACAGCACGCGTCGTGGAGGCACTGACCGCACGCGCCCCAGTGGCGGAACGGCAGCGGTGTGTGTTAAAGCCGTGATAAGAGCACAAGGCCATGGTGAGAAGGCCAAATACCACCGCTTTGGTGAAGCATTCCCGCACATCCTGCGACTCCACCGCACGCTCCACCGCCGACCAATAAATCCCGGGCTCAAGCCCCAGCAGCAGCGAGCCGGACAAACTGCCACCCCACAGCCCCACGGTGACGAACAAGGCTGCTTGCATCGGAAACACCACCAGTGCCGCGATCAAACGCGGGGCCACCAGATACGCATGACTGCTCACCCCCATGGTTTCGAGCGCCGCGATCTGCTCCGAATTGCGCTGGATGCCAAGCTCGGCAGCCAGCGCAGATCCTGCCTGGCCTACAAGCATGAGTGCCGCCAATACGGGGCCAAGCTCACGCACGAGACTGAGGGAAACCAGCGCACCGAGCAGGCTCTCCGAGCCGAAGCGGTTCAGGACATAATAACCCTGCAAACCAAGCACCAACCCGGTGAACATGCCCACGATCAAAATCACCGGAAGGCAGCGCGTGCCCTGCTCAAAAGCCGCACGGGCGATGCGGCGGATGATTTTCCGCGAACCGACAGCGGAACGAAACGAGATGCCGGTGAAGAGAGCAAAGTCGCCCATGGCCTGGACGAGATTGAGCGTGTGTCTTCCGATAATGCGCAGCATGCGGTTTCTGGTCGGGAGCCTCGCGCAGCAGTGAAGCCAGCGCAACGACTCTGAGAGCAGGCGGACAAGATTATGCGCCATGGCAGTCTCTCACCTAGCCCGGGACACCTAAAATTCGTGGTTTGATCTTTGGTCTTCGCTCGTTCCACGGCATGATGCTTGTGAGCTACCCCAACCAGCCACCATGTCCACACTCGCACCCGCCGCCGTTTTATATGAAGCGAAGAAGCCTCTGCGCATCGAGGAGGTACACGTTTTGCCACCGCAGAAAGGCGAGGTCACCGTGCGCATGAAAGCGGCAGGCGTCTGTCACAGCGACCTGCATGTGATGAAGGGCGATCTTTCCATGCCCATGCCCATCATCCTCGGCCATGAAGGCAGCGGCGTGATCGAGGCCGTGGGCCAGGGCGTGACCTCCGTCGAAGTCGGCGATCACGTGATCCTCGTCTGGCGCGGCTCCTGCGGAACATGCGAGTATTGCAGCAGCGGACGCCCTGCGCTGTGTGACATGGGCACCGCGATGCGCTTCACCGGCCTCATGCCAGATGGAACGACACGTTTCCAAAACGCGGCAGGCGACAGCATCCGCCACTACGCGGGCGTTTCGGCCTTCTCATCGCTCTCCACCATGCCGGAGGCCTCGGTGGTGAAAATCCCGAAGGAATTCTCCTTCGAAAAAGCCGCGCTCATCGGCTGCGGTGTCATCACTGGTGTCGGTGCGGTAGAACGTGCAGCCAAAGTGCAACCGAACAGCACTGTGGCCGTGATCGGCTGCGGCGGCATCGGTTTGAATATCATTCAAGGCGCACGCATGGCCGGTGCGCGGCAGATCATCGCCGTGGACAAATTTTCTCGCAAAGAAGGCGACGCCCTGCAGTTCGGAGCCACGGATTACGTCGATGTGAACGCCGGCGATCCCGTGCAGGCCATCAAAGACCTATCCGATGGCAAAGGTGTCGATTATGCCTTTGAAGCCTACGGTTCCGGCAAAACGGCCGAACAAGCCTTCGATGCCACGAAGAAAGGCGGCATGTGCGTGATGGTCGGCATCACCAGCGCGGCGGATCGTGCCTCCATCAACGTCAACCAGCTCGTCTATGCCGAAAAAACGCTGCGCGGTAGCCTCTACGGCAGCACCCAGCCGCGCACCGACCTCCTGCGGCTCATCGGCATGCATCAACACGGGCGCTTGATGCTCGATGAGCTGGTCACCAAGCGCTACCCGCTCGAAGACATCAACGAAGCCTACGACGCCCTCCAGCGCGGCGAAGTGGCGCGGAGTTTGATCGTGTTTGAGTGATCCTGATCAGTCCCACAACGACTGCGGATACTCACCCGCGTCGATCAGGGCACAAATGCTCGCGACGACCTCAGCTTTGTCTTCAGGATAGGTCACGCCGAACCACTTGCCGGTGGTTTCGAGCACTCGCACCTCGGCTTTGCCTGCATGAATGAGCGCATTCACCTCCGCAGGCACATAGCACTCGGATTTGAGCTCGGCTCCCCGCTCCGCGAGGAACGCGGCAAATGCCTGACGCAAGTGCGTGAAGATGTCCGGCGTGAAACCAAAGAAATTCATCGAGACGACCTCATCACCCGTCAGCGGCACATAAGCGCCCTCAACCTCGCGATTCTCCGCGCCTGCGCCGTGTTTGAAGATCTTCGTCATCTCCGTGACCGTGTTCAGCATGCCGTTCGCATCGCACTGGCAGACTCCGCGTGACACACTGCCATGCTCCGAGAGCGTGTTCTTCAAATAGAAGCCCACCATCGACCAGTGGCTCTTGCCATCGCTCGGACGCGGCTGAGTCAGATCAGCGGCAATCTTCTTGAAGGCGTCCTGACCGTAGAAATCATCCGCGTTGATCATGAGGAAGGGCTCATTCACCACACTCGCGGCGGCCAGCAGCGCGTGCGCCGTGCCCCAGGGCTTCGTGCGGCCCTCCGGCACCGAGAAACCGGCGGGCAGCTCGTTCAAATCCTGAAACGCGTAATCCACCTCAATACGGCCCGCATACTTGGAGCCGATTTGCGTGCGAAACAGCTCCTCGAAGTCACGACGGATGACGAACACCACCTTGCCGAAACCGGCGCGGATCGCGTCAAACACCGAATAGTCCAGCACCACCTCTCCCGAAGGCCCCATCGCGTCGAGTTGTTTGAGACCGCCGTAACGACTGCCCATGCCGGCAGCGAGGATGAGGAGAGTGGGCTTCATGGTGGAAAAAAGAGACGCGATTCTGGCGCGTGCGGAGGTTCGTTCAAGGTTCAAAGTTCGCGGTTCAATGTTTCCGTGCTGGAACGAAGCCTGAACTTTGAACTTGGAACTTTAGACCGAACCGGCTTACATGCAGCACGCATGCTTTCAGACATTCCGAAACTCATCCAGCTCCAGGAGCGCGACCAGCGCATCCGCGCCCTGCAAAAAGACCTCAAGGACATCCCCACGCTGCAAGCCCGGGCCAAAATGCAGCTCGCCGGAGACCAAGCCGCCGTCGAGGCCGCGAACCTCGGCATGAAGGAAATCGAGGTGAAGATCAAAAACATTCAGCTCGACGTCCAAACGCGCCAGACCTCGATCAAGCGTCTCCAAGACCAGCAGTTCGAGACCCGCAAGAATGACGAGTTCGCTGCCCTCGGTCACGAGATCAAGCGCTACCAGGCTGATGTCACCAAGCTCGAGGACGGTGAGCTCGAACAAATGGAGGCGCTCGAAATCGCCAAAACAAAACTCAAGGACGCCCAGGCCAAGCTGGCCGAAACCCAGAAGCGGGTGAATGACGACCTCAAAAACCTCGACGAACGTGCCGAAGGGGTAAAAAAACGCCTCGAAGACCTCGCGACCGAGCGAAGCACTCTTGCCGCACCCATCGACCCGGACGCGCTCGATCTCTACACCCGCATTTTCATCAAGAAAGGCGACGCCGCCATCGTGCCCATGGAAAACGCGCAATGCGGCGGCTGCCACATGAAGGTGGTCGTGGGCGTCATCCAGTCCTTGAAGCAGTCCGTGTCACTCACCCAGTGCGAAAGCTGCGGCCGTATCCTCTACATGGCGGAGTAGGAGAGGGATCATCCTGATCCCTGCCTCAAACCGTCAGCCCCAGCGCCGCGAGCGTCTTCAGCACGATGGCTTCACCCGGTTGGAGCTTTTCTCGCTCTTCAAACAGCACCTGCGTCACTTTTTTATACGCAGGCAGCTTACCCGTGCGGCGCTGCGCCAGCAGGCAGACATAACGCACCGCGCGGTCGATGAGCTTGTTGTTGCTCGGCTTCACATAGGTCATGAGGTTGTCGAGGTAACGACCCAGCCGGCCCATGACCAGCGTGGAGTGAATGTTGATGAGCAACTTGAGCAGCAGATGCGCGTGAAACTCATGCACGCCGCTCAAATCGAGCCGCTCACGCAGGCCGTCGAACTCCCAGACCATCTCCCCTGCCCCGCCGCCGATGCGGAAAGGCAGATGCTCCGCGTTCTGCGTGCGAATTTCCCGCCGCCCGGTCAGTTGCGCGGAGAAATCGTAGCAGGCCAGCACCTCCGCCCCGGCGACGTGTTTCACATCCGGCCACTCAAGCGTGCGCGGATCGCGATGAAGTAGCGAGCTCCAGGCAGAACGCGCGTCTGGCTGCTCTGGCATGATGAAATGACACCACGCGGCAGGCGCAGCGGGATCATCCTGCTTTTCAAAGGGTGCGAGGCTAAAGGTCGGCGCGCGCTCGGTCGTGTCGGTGACAGCGGTGATGCCGAAGCGCCCGCTTTCATACAGCACAAACGCGCCCCGCTCATACACCGCCGCCTCATGCTCGATGAACGGCACCATGAACTGCCCGTCGCAGTGCGCCACGTGCCGCAGGAGTTGTAGCACCTCCGCCGGCGCGTGCTCGGGATCGCGCATATGCATGAAGGCAAAACCAATCGCCGCCATGAGCACCGTGCTGGCCTGCATCCGCGTGCTGCCCGCCACCGCCATCGCACCGACGGCGAGGTTCAGTTTGCGGATCTTGCGGTTTTGAATCACACGCTTGGAGCGCTCGGCGGCCTTGATGAGCTGCTCGTCAGGGTTGCAATACAGAAACCACGGGCGGTTGGCGGACAATTCAGCAGCGTGCTCCGTGGCACCAATGACAAACGGCGTCTCGCCGCCTTCCGTCGTGGCGATCAAGAGGTCGCCATCGATGAATCCCAGCTCCTCAAGCTGCCGTGCGCCGTATTCGGGATGATCTTCAAAGGTTTCGATGGCTTTGATCAAAGCGAGGTCTCCACCGGCCATGAAGGCAACGACGCGCTCCGCGTCCGGGCATGGCAAAACGCCCATGCGGCAGAAAATCTCGATACTCAGCGAAAGACGGCCCGTGGCACCGCAACCGCACAGAAACACCTTCTTTCCCGAGTCGAAAGTCGCCGCCACCGCACGCGCCAGATCCGCCAGCGGTGCGGCTTTGGCCTGCATCTGCCGCAGCGCATGCACATCCACCTGATGCATCAACTTGACTGCCTCACCGACATCCTCATGCGCCATCTGAGACAAGGAGGTGGTGAACGGGTGCTGGGACTCCGTATCGAGTGCGCCGAGCTGGTAGTCAGCGGCGACGCGGAGGAACTCTTCGGCGGCTTTCATGCAAGGGATTCGACTGAAGCGTTCAGATGGATGTTCAGTTGTAACACTTTCCCATCTTGCACGCTGCGCGAGGCGTTTCACTATGCATGCAAACTCGCATGATGGAATTCGCTTTGTTCAGGCTGCCCGACGGGCGGGCATGGCTGGGAGAAGGCCCCTTCACCGCGCTGGCCTCTGCGCCCGCCGGAGGAGGAGCCTTCTATGTCAACGACTTCGATTTGAGCGATCCACAGCCCTGGAAAGTGCCCGCGAAGCTGCATGCCATCACGCCAGAGAGCCTGGGCAGCACGATCCATCTCAACGGCTCGCAAATCCCGCAGATCAACTGGGCCAAACCGGCCACTGAATGGTTCAAAATGGCCTTCCGCCGCATCCGCCGCGAAGTTTTGGCCAAACGAATCGAAAAAATGGTCCCGGTTCTCACGGAAACCGGCACGCTGGTGTCCGGTGATCCCCGCCGCCTGCTGCAGGCCGTCATGCAGGCTCCCGCCAACATGTGGGGCTATGCCCACGTCACTGAAAACGGCGGATTCCTCGGCGCGACGCCGGAACTGCTGTTCAAATCACAGGATCAATCGCTCGAAACGATGGCGCTCGCCGGCACGGCCAAACCGGGGCATCAGGACGCCTTTTTGACCGACGTGAAGGAGATTGAGGAGCACGAGATCGTGGTGCGCTATCTCACCGAGCAGTTGCAGACGCTCGGCACAGTCACACGCCAGCCGCGTTCGCTGTGTGAGACCGCAGGACTTGTTCATTTTCAAACAAGCCTTACTGCGGAGCTGCGTGCGAAGGTCGATCCCGCTCAACTGGTGCCGCAACTCCACCCCACGCCCGCTGTCGGCTGCCTGCCGCGAGATGACGCCGCGCTGGCGAAGCTGCGCGAATACCGTGAGCAATTGAAGGTGCCAGGCTTTTTCGGCGCTCCTTTCGGCTTCATCGAAGACGACGGCTCGGCGCATGTCGTCGTCGCCATTCGCGGCATCTGCTGGCAGGGAGACACGATCAGCCTGCCTTCTGGCTGCGGCATCGTCGGTGGCAGCGCCTTTGATCACGAGTGGCGTGAATTGCGGTTGAAACGTGAGGCCGTCCTGCGTCTTCTGGCGCTGCCTTCATGACCCAGGCCCAGCTCATCCAGCAAACCCTCAGCACACTCGTTCACTTCGGTGTGCGGGAGGTCTGCATCGCCGCCGGAGCACGCAACGCTCCGCTGATTGCCGCCTTACTCGCCAGCAAGGGCCTGAAAATTTGGAACTTCTTCGAGGAGCGCAGCGCCGCCTTTTTCGCCGTAGGCCGCATGTTGGCCGACCGCCAGCCCGTCGCGGTGGTGACGACTTCAGGCACCGCTGCTGCTGAGCTGCTGCCAGCGACCATTGAAGCGTATTATCAAAGCCTTCCGCTGTTTTTACTGACTGCTGACCGTCCGAAGAGCTATCGCGGCAGCGGGGCGCCCCAAGCCATCGAGCAATACCGCCTGTTCGGCGTCTATGCGCAGCCGCTGGGTGACTGGGATGCCACGGATGATCCCATCGAGATGTACGAGACGCGGAATGACCGCCCGAGGCATCTGAATGTCTGCTTGGACGAACCGCTGGAGACGAATGTGGCGGGCGTGGATTTTTCTGGAGCACAGAAACCGAAGGCAGACGAGGCCGAAAGCCCGCTTCCCGTGGAGTGCGACCTCGTACTGGCCTCAGGCATGCATCCGGCGGATGCGCAGGAAGTCGCACCGCTGCTGGCGAAGCTGGGGGCACCGATTGTGGCCGAGGCGACCTCCAATCTGCATGGATTCCGCGACCTGCAGCCGCTGCTCATTCCCGGTGGCGAACGAGCGCTGCAATCCGCCCGGCCCACGCATGTGCTGCGCGTGGGCGCGGTGCCGAGCTGGCGCTGGTGGCGGGATTTGGAGGAACAAGCCAAGATTCGCGTCACCAACCTCACACGTACGGCATTCAGCGGACTGGCGAGGGCAGAGAATGTGGCAACGCTGCCGTGGGAAACGATTCCAAGCCTCCAGTGCTCCACTCCAGGTGAATCCTGCGGCCTGCTGCGGTTTGAGCCGGAACTGGAAAAGTTTGCGCAATCAGAACCAGGCTGGATGCGGCAACTCGCGCAGGTCATTCCTGCGGGATCACGCGTGTTTCTAGGCAACAGCTTGCCGATTCGTGAGATGAACCTGGCCTTACAGACCACCAAGCCGGGCGTGGAATTCTTCGCCAATCGCGGTGCCAATGGCATTGACGGCCTCGTTTCGACCTTCTTGGGCACGAGCGCCACGCATCGCGGTGAATGCTGGCTAATCATCGGAGATTTGAGCACGCTCTATGATTTGGCCGCGCCATGGATCATCGCGCAAATGGACCATCCGAAGCTGCGTATCGTGGTCATCAACAACGGCGGCGGAAAGATCTTCTCCCGTGTGAACAGCCTCCGCGCACTGCCAGAACCAGCCCGAGCGGTGATCGAAAACCGCCATTCACTCAGCTTTGAGCCCTGGGCGCAGATGTGGGGCCTCGAATACGTCCTAACGGATGATGTGCATGATCTCGAAGACTTGCTGCAAGTGCCCATCGTGATCGAGATCAAACCTGACCCG
This sequence comes from Verrucomicrobiota bacterium, assembly GCA_026397635.1. GTDB lineage: Bacteria > Verrucomicrobiota > Verrucomicrobiia > Verrucomicrobiales > Verrucomicrobiaceae > Prosthecobacter. The sequence goes on from JAPLUL010000109.1 coordinate 38,743, forward strand.
ATTCAAACAGAGACCTTCTGGCGGGATTGGCAGAAGCCGGTGATCAGGCCGCGATGAAATCGCGGAAGGCGTCGATGATGACGACCACGGAGCAGGCTCCAGCGTCCGGGAAGCCGATGCAGGCCTCGCCCAGGGTCTTCGCCCGGCCAAACTTGGCCACCATCGCCTTGCTGGCTTCCTTACCGGCCTCAGCGGCAGCGGCGACAGCGGTGATCGCCTCGGGCAGGGATTGCGCTGCCACTTCAGCGGCTTGGGTCGCGGCGGGCTCCATCGCGTCCACGCAGGTTTTATCACCGATGGCGGCACCACCACGCTGTTTCACACCATCCACCCCGGCTTTGAGAAACGCGGCCAGTTCGGCGGCATCGAAGGTGTCTTTGCCATTGAGCGCTTTGCCGCCATTGCGGAAGTAGGTGCCAAAGATCGCGCCGCTCGCGCCACCCATGCTGCTCATCATCGCCATGCCGACGGTGGAGAAGGCTTTTTCAATGCTCTCGACCTCGGCGGCGTTGAGTTTTTCAATCGCGGCCCGCATGCCACGCTCCATGCCCATGCCGTGGTCGCCATCACCGAGATCACGGTCGGCTTGGGACAGCATCGGCTCTGCGGCGATGATGCGCTCGCACGCGAGAATGAGCATGGCTTTGACTTCGTCTTTGGAGAGGCTGGTTTTGGGCATGGCGGGGCGATTGTTGGCGTTCTGGCCGGGAAGTCAATCAAGAAGCCCTTCCACCGATTCGGTGGCGCGCTTGTCCGCCTTGCGCAGACGGTCCGCCATGCCTTTCATGACGTGAAGGGCAAACATGGGCATCTCATCGACCATGTAGAGGAAATGATGGCGGTTCACGGGCACCAGCGTGCAGTCACTTTTGGCAATGGCATCAGCGGCGCGCACAGAATCCTCGATGAGCGAGATTTCGCCAAAGAAACCATCGGGGCCGACGGTTTCGACAAGTTTACCGTTGATGATGATGTCCACCTCACCGCTCTGGACCACGAACATCTCTCCCGAATCATCGCCAGCGTTAAAAATCGGCGCCCCTTGGGCAAAGGACCGGATATTGACCGGATTGGCGAAGATTTCGGGGAGTTTCATGGCCTTGGGTGGTTTAGAGCTTGGTGTAGCCGACGCTTTCGCAGGGCATGTCCCAGAGTTTTTTCAGCTCAGCGTCGAGCTTGGTGATGCTGAAGCTCGCACCCGCCATTTCCTGACAGGTGACGATGTTATCGACAATGGTCTGATGAATCTTGATGCCGCGTTTTTCGAGGATCGGTTTTGCGCCACGCAGGAGAATGAGCAACTCCATCATGTGCGTGGAGCCGAGGCTGTTGACAAAGAAGACGATTTCATCACCGGAATTGAGCTCCAGATCGTCGGCAAACAGGAGGTCGAGCATCTTGGCGGCAAGTTCATCGGCGGTGCACATCGGGATCAGGCCCACGCCTTTCTCACCATGAATGCCCATGCCAAGGCCGATCACGTCATCGGCGAGTTCAAAGGTCGGCTTGCTAGTCGCCGGGATACTGCCTGGCTTGGTGGAGACGCCGACGGTGCGGGTGTTGTCGCAGGCTTTTTGGGCGATGCGAGCGAGTTCATCGAGCGAATCAACCGTGGCGGCAGCGGCACCGGCGAGCTTGGTGATCGGCACGAGTCCGGCCACACCACGACGTTTGTGCTTCTCCGAAGGTGGGGCGGAGCAGACGTCGTCGGCGATGATGACGGTTTTCACGGTGATGCCTTCCTCCGCAGCGAGTTCCGCGCCAATGTCAAAATTCATCACGTCCCCGGCATAGTTGCCGTAGAGGAAAAGCACGCCTTTGCCACGGTTCACGGCCTGCGTGGCCTCCAGCACGATGTCCGGCGGTGGTGCGGCAAAAATTTCGCCCACGGCTGCACCATCAGCCATGCCTTTACCGACAAGGCCATGATAAATCGGCTCATGCCCGGCCCCACCACCGACGAGTAGTGCAGGAGCGTCTGGACGCAAATCGTTCAACACGATGGAACGCGTGCCGACACGACGCGCCTTGCCGTCATAGGCCAGGACGAGTCCTTCAAACAGTTCGTCAGCGCACTTCAGTGGGTTGTTGATGATCTTCTTGGCGGGATTGGCTTGGCTCATGGTCTGGTCGTGTGGGGTGGGAAAAGGACTGGCAGTTTGAGCGGTGCTCCCCTGCTGTCAAAGCCGATTGCCACCCTGCCGCAGACTCACTGCACGCCATAGCCGACCAGAAGCACCAGACGGGCGACGATCCAAAGGCCAAAGGAGATGAGCAGGAACTTCATGCCCTTGCGCACGTGGTGCAGCTTGGCCTCCAAGACAATGGACTTGGAGTGGATCTGCCCGAGCACGGAGCGCTTCACATCGTCATTGGACTGCCGGCAGAAAAGGTCCGCGTATTCATCGCTAGGGATGGCAGCGATCTGGGCTGAAAAATAGAGATTGGGGTGGCAGTTCGCGGCCGAATTTTTGTTTACCGCACGCGGAAAAGCGGCGGCAATGCCCCGCCCGAAGGCGTAGCACAAGCAGAGGATGAAAAGCAGGTACAGCAGCACCACCACGGCTTCAAAGAACTGCATCTGGTCAAAGTTCGGCGTCCGCACACCGGTTCCAAGGTTCACTAACATGGCCATCAAGACCGCAGAGGTGCTCAGGGTGATCTGAGCTTTGAGGTCAGCACGGTTGATCTGCTGCTCCACATCCTGGTAAAGCATGTAAATCAAGCGCGTCACATCGACCTGCGTGTCCTTCACCAGCATGGTCACGGTGCCCAGGAGATTGGCGACTGAGGGTGCGGGGTCAGAATTTTGCATTTTTTTGAAGGCTTTCTATAAACACCCCCGCAATGAGTGGCAAGGTGCAGCGATGAATGTGCCAAAATAATCACCCTTCATCACCGTCCGGCCAGTGAGTTGTCGGGCAACTGGAAGGCGTCTTCAATGATGTTAACATGGGGTAACTCACCCTCGGTGAGAACGATTTCGGCAATGTCGAAGCGGAACTTGAGGCGCGGATGGCCGAGCAGGCGCAGCCAGTCCTGGGCGCCGCGTTGGATGAGGCGCTGTTTTTCAGGACCGACGGCATCCGCCGGGCGGCCGAAGGCGGTGCTGGTGCGGGTTTTGACCTCGACAAAGGTGAGCACGTCGCGATGCCGGGCGACGATGTCCACCTCGCCACGGTTCACGCCTCGGTAGTTGCGATGCAGGACGCGTCTGCCATGCATGCCGAGCCACCGCACGGCGATCAGCTCGCCCATGCGGCCGATTTCAGCACGCGTCATGATCCGCGAGGCAAGACGATGGTGAAATAGGCGCAGCGGTGAGGCGCGCAGCCAAAGAGCCGCCGCTCTTACGCGGGCGGCCCCCGTCAAGCGCCGCCGCAGCCAGCGCCACAGGCTTTTCGGACGCGGGACACGGCGCTTGGGTTTCATACCTCGTCGAATTGAAACTCCGACTGTGCCACGGGACCGAAGCTGCGGCGGTGATGCGGGCAAGGGCCGAATTTTTTCAGCGCGGCGAGATGCGCTGGGGTGGGATAGCCTTTGTGAATCTCGAAGCCGTATTGCGGATGCTCGTCCGCCAAGGCGGCCATGAAACGATCGCGCGTGACCTTGGCAATGATGCTGGCAGCGGCGATGGAATAACTTAGGCGGTCACCCTTCACCAAGGCCACCTGATGCAGCGGATAATTCTTCACCGGCCGACCGTCGATCAGAACAGCATCCGGCAGCGGATCGAGCGCCAGAGCTGCCGCACGCATGCCAGACCAGGTGGCCTGGAGGATGTTGATACGGTCGATTACATCCGGCTCGATGCTGACGCAATGCCAACGAATGCGCGCATCGCCCGTGATCTCCTCATAAAGACGTTCGCGCTTTGCCTCGCTGAGCTGCTTGGAATCATTGAGCACCGGATGGCTGAAATCAGCCGGCAAAACGACCGCTGCTACGCATACCGGCCCGGCCAGAGGTCCGCGTCCTGCCTCGTCGATGCCCGCGATCATGCGGAAGCCTGAGGCCCGCAGCGTGTTCTCATGGTCGAGGGTCGGCATGCATGAATGAACTTTGAACTCTTTTACCGGCTGATTTCAATCGGCAGCGTGATCTTTGCAGGAGCACCGTTAGCCGGTGCCTGCCAGCGCAGCACTTCCTTGCCAGGCTGCTCAGGATCATTCGAAAGGAGGTACACTCGGATTTGAAGGGATGCCTTCTCGCCCTTCGGCAATTCCGCCATCGGCTGGATTTGGAGCGTGATCTTATTGTGCCCGTTCGCGAGGCCGCCGATGATCATTTGCTGCTCCATACCGTCACCTACAGAGTCGTAGTCGAAGCCGTTCATGCTGACCTTTGTCTCGTAACCAAAACTCTGGATTTTGTAGCCTGCCTTATGATCCGGCAAACGGCAGAGCGGTGGCACCACCGGCGCGATACCTGGCGGTGTGAATTCCGGCGTTTCGAGAAACTCGGGGCGCTTTCCTTCCAGCAACGCCTGCCGCACATCAGGCGCGTTGGCCATGCTGGTGATCCGGTTGCTGTCAAACTTCCACATGCCTTTCTCGCGCAGAAATTTCAACTTCAGCACATCGTCACGCACCAACTCGCGATCCTGACCCAGGTCGATCTTGCCGAAATAAACCAAGTGCGCAGTGTCTCCCACCGCCTGCGCCTCAAGCAGACGCAGACCGTCAAGCGGGGGCGGCTGCACACCTGAGGCAAAGACCGCATCAGGGAAAGCACTACGCTCGCTCACGACAGAGTTGCGCATCACCGTCTGGCGGTAGCGCGTGATCGACGAGGCCCAAGCCTGTGGATCTTTGCGAATCATCGCCTGACGCCAGTTCTTGTAGGCGTTCTCCAACGCCATGCGTAGCGCGACATCGCCATCCTGAGCCTGCAGCGGGAGAGCGGTGGCGAGCAGAGCGAAACTGAGAAGCAATGGGGTAAGGAAGCGCATGGGTGGGATAAAAAGCACTCTCAAGAAAGGCCGTGTCGGCATGAAAACAACCTGAGATCATCATTTTACGGCTCGCTTACTCCGCCAACCACACTGATAGTTTTCTTACTGATACAAAACCATTTGCCGTTTTGGCGATTCTGGTAAACGTCACATTTTCCCTCACCCACAAACATGGAGTCATTCAGCGAAGGCCTGCCTAGAACCCCCCCGATCGATCGCAATCGGGAACTGCTGAAGACCGCCCGTGAGGAGATCTATAAGAGCATCGGCGGTGTGAATCTCTCTGCATACATCTGGGAGCCAGAAATGGACAAGGCGCCACCTTATCCGAAATCAGTCGCCGCATTCTTCTTCAGCAGTGGTTGGGACAACGGCCAAGTGGCACAGTTCGCTCCTCATTGCGTGTATTTTGCCTCTCGCGGCATGACAACGATCTGCTTCGATTATCGTGTCGCCTCGCGGCATGGCACCGGCCCCATGGAGGCCATGGCCGATGCGCGCTCCGCCATCCGGTGGATTCGCATGAACGCGGTCGAACTCGGCATCAATCCCGGCAAGATTGTCGGCGTCGGTGGTTCCGGTGGTGGTCATGCCATCGCCTCCTCGGCGATTTTGAGTGGCTTCGACGATCCGAATGATGCGGTTGATTGCAGCCCTGCTCCAAACGCCATCGTGCTGTTCAATCCTGTGATCGACACCTATTCCAAAACCGCGTTCGGTCGTGAGCGCTGGCCGGATCAGGCCACCTGCAAGGCCGTCGACCTCATCCGCGCCATCAAGCCAGGCCTGCCACCCATGCTCATCATGCACGGCACTGGAGACCGCGTGGTGCCCTACGGGGGCTCCTATGAGTTTGCCCGCAAGTCGAGCAAGAAGAAAAATCTCTGCCGCCTGATCGAGTTTGAAGGCCAAGGACACGGCTTCTTCAATTTCAACCTCTCTTTTGAGATGTATGAGGCCACCATCCGGGCGATGGACGAACTGTTCGTCGAACTCGGCTTCCTTGAGCCGGACCCTGAAGCAGGACTCGGCAAGATCGACTAGCCCTTCACCGGAAGGAATGTCGAATTCAGAATGACGAATTTCCGCTTACACGCCGTTTCGTCATTCGTTCCTGTATTCATTCGTCATTCTGAAATCGTCATTTCCCTCCACCACCGTCGCACCACCATGCTCCGCGCACTTCTAGCCCTACTTATCGTCTCCTCGGCCTCCGCACAATGGCCGCAGGCTACCAGCGATCTCAAAGCCGACCCAAAGGCGCAATTCGGCACGCTGGAAAACGGCCTGCGCTATGTGATCATGCCGCATGACGAGCCTCCAGGCCGCGCCAGCATCCGTCTATACATGGATGTCGGCTCCTTGATGGAGCAGGACGACCAGCAGGGCATGGCGCACTACCTGGAGCACATGGCCTTCAACGGCTCACGTCATTTCAAAGGCGGTGAGATGGTCGAGTACTTCCAGCGTCTCGGCATGGGCTTCGGCGCGGATACCAATGCGCACACCTCCTTCAAGGAAACCGTGTACATGCTCGAACTGCCGAAGGTGGAGTCAAAATTCATCACCGAAGGCATGCAACTCTTCCGTGACTACCTCGACGGCATGCTGCTTGGCGAAGCCGAGATCGACAAAGAGCGCGGCATCATCCTCAGCGAAAAGCTCAGCCGCGATTCCATTGAATACCGCACCATGATCGAAGGCTACAAGTTCGGCCTGCCAGAGTCCATCCTCCCACATCGCTTGCCCATCGGCCAGGAACAGACGATCAAGACGATGAAGCGCCCGCGCTTCGTGGATTTTTACGAAGGCTACTACACACCGAAACGCGCCACCATCGTCGCAGTCGGTGATTTCAAGGACACCGCCGCAGTGAAGGCCGAGATCGAAAAGCACTTCACCGAAGCCAAACCCAAGGGAGTGGAACTCAAAGACCCGAACCTCGGCAAAATCCCCACCGGTTACGGCATCATCGCCAAACTGCACACCGAGATGGAGGCGCAGTCGCTCACTCTTTCCGTCGAAATCCCTCGCCCTGCCCTCAATCGGCCGGACAATGCCGAGTCGCGCCGCGAAATCCTCATCCGAGACCTCGCCGACATGATGCTGAACCAGCGACTGTCGAAACTCGCGAAAGCGGAAGGTGCCCCGGTCCTCAGCGCCGAAAGCTACAGCTACGAGTATCTCGAATTCGTCAGTATCAACGGCATGCAGGCCCAGTGTGACCCGAAAAACTGGCAGGCAGCGCTCACCCTGCTCGAAACCGAACTGCGCCGCGCCATTGAGCACGGTTTCACCGACGCTGAGTTTGAAGAAGCCAAGGCCACCGTCCTCAAAGGTGCCAAACTGCGTGCCGATCAGGCCGACAGCCGAAAATCA
>JAPLUL010000195.1:0-9499 GCA_026397635.1 Verrucomicrobiota bacterium
GCACCCGTTCGCCACTAAACATCACTTGTATTGCTACTCATAATGTTCCGTTCGACTTGCATGTCTTATCCACGCCGCCAGCGTTCGTTCTGAGCCAGAATCAAACTCTCCAAAAATATTTTGGCCAACCTGTTAAGGTCAACCCGTTGACTGCGCTTGTTTAAACCACAAGCGCCTGCGCATCTATTCGCGCAGCGCACAATTTAGCCTTTTGTTTTCTAACAGCATCGCTCGGTTTTCACCTTGCTACTGCTGCTTCTGTTTTCTGAAAGATCGATTCTGATTCCTAGAAAATTAAAGCTGCTGTTGCTGCTCAAACCCTCTTCTCGTCAGCCGCTGTTTTTCGCTAGCGGATGACTAGATTAGTACAACTCCGGCCCCCTGCAACTCTATTTTATATGTTTTTGAATGTTTTTTCGAGAGGTGCCAAGTGCCACGGCGGTGATACTGATTTTTCGGGCACAACCTCGATTTCAATCATGGGTCAGTTGTTCACTGGCTGCCTTTCCCGAATCAGTAAAGTGAGCCACTTAGCAGTCTCGTCAGCGATGACGTTGTAGCCTGCAAGATTCGGGTGACGATCACTCATCCAGCCAGGCAAATGGCCGTAAATGCCATCCAGCCGATTATCGAGCACGACAACCTTAGGCTCAGCCTCGGCCTGAATGTAAGGGGTGGCAAAACTGCGAAGTCCCTCAGGGATTTTAGACAGCGCATAGCGACGGTAGTTGAGTCCATTCGGGTTCTTCTTCAACTCAGCGTGATAGCGTGGTGCGATGTCGAAGAGAGATAGTTTTTCAGTGGAGGCGATCTGTTTGATGAGGTCGTTAATGTCCTCATGCAAATTGTCGAGTGCGTAGGGTATGACGGTCATCGGGATGAGCATCGCCTTCGGGTGGTCTTTGCGCAGTCGTTCGAGCAACTCGTGAAAGTCTCTTGGGAAAGCACTGTTGAAATCCTTGATCTTCGATGCGTCGTTAAGTCCATAGCGAATGAAGATGTAATCCGCCTGCGGCTTGGTCTTCACAGCCTTGTCGTAGCGTGTGTCGAGCAGTCGGCGGATGAACTCGCCGCTGACGCCTTCATTATAGACGTCACTTGGCGGCAGATCAGCCTGCTCGGCGAGCTTGATGCGCAGGGTATCCTCAATCTGCGGCTCATCTGGCGCGAGCTTTTTCGGTATGCTTGCCTCAGTGGTGCTATCACCCAAAAGGATGATTTGCAGACGTTTTTTTCCTGCGGTGGCGGAGCTAAATGTCAAGGGCTGGCCGCCAATAAACTGATCCGAGGTAATCGTGGGGCAGATGTGTTTTTCGACATGTTGAATGAACAAATCCGTGCCGCGTGCGTGGCTGACGAAGGGCCAGCGGGCAGGGTTGTACATTGTGTCGGTCATGTCCCGCATAAGGACCACATGCTTGCCATTTTTCGCCATCTGGCGCAGTCCAAAAGGCCGACCGGCGACACACATATTGGTGTGGACGCCCACGAGGATGACGTTGTCGATGTTCCGTGCCTCGAGCAGGTTCCAAATCTCTACGCCACTGTCGCTGATGGCGTCTTTGCCTTGTTCTATGCGCAGCGCTTCGATCTGCTTTGTCCATGGTGCCTTCGGGTCGAGTCCCTTCGCCGCGAGTTTCTTTACCCAAACAGCATGTTCAGCAGGATCATCATCCTCGCCACCATCTGTTTGATCGAGAGGATACACAGCTTGTTCTTCGGCTGGGATATGCTTGCACCACTCGCCGATCTTGTCGGGAAGGCGGGCTGCGTCAGGCGCGGACTTGGCTCGTTCTCGTGCCGCGGTGCCGTCATAGGAACGCATGCATGCACTTGGCGCGTGGATGATGAGTGCGCCCTGACTGCGTGCTTTTACGAGCACTTCGTTCATGCGCGGGGCCATCTCGGCTTCACGCGTGACAGCATTCTTGCAATGATGCATGTCCCACATGTCACAGACGATAATGGCCGTGCGAGAAGGTAGCCACTGCTCTTTGATCAGCGTCGTTTTACCCGATGTCGAGCGGGATTGAAGCAAGAGGGAAAATGGAGTTTCCTCCGCTGAGGCAGTCAGCGTGAGAGCGAAAAGTACAAGCGAAATGCGCATGTGCTGGATACGCGACCCAGCCAGGCTTTTCTCGAAGGCAGTGCAAATGCCTTTTTATGACCTGCCCAGAGCGCCGAGAACCTTCGCGATCGTATTTTCGACACTGAGGCCGTGTTTCTGGCGCAGGATGGGGACGCTGCCGTGCTCAATAAACAGGTCAGGCCAGCCGATGCGGACAACGGGCGTGTGAACGCCAGCGTCGCTGAGCTGTTCTATGACCCCTGCGCCGAATCCGTTGCGAAGCACATGATCTTCGAGTGTGCAGACGACCTTCACTTTTTTGGCGAAGGCTTCAAAGCAGGGCATGTCGAGAGGCTTGATCCAGCGCGGGTTGATGAGTGCGACGGAGAGACCTTTGGCTTCGAGTTCTGCTTTGGCAGCCTCGGCGATAGGGAACATGTCGCCAAGAGCGATAAGGGCGACGTCGTTGCCATCTGCGATGACTTCGGCCTTGCCGATTTCGAGAAGGATCGGCTTGTCCTTCGGCGTGACGCCGGGGCCGTTGCCGCGCGGATAGCGGATGGCAATGGGTCCACTTTCGTAATTCGTCATGGTCCAGAGCATGTCCACGAACTCATCTTCATTGCGTGGCTGCATGTGGACGAGACCTGGAATGCCACGGAGGTAGGCGATGTCGAAGAGGCCGTGATGAGTGGGGCCGTCGTCACCGCTGAGACCGCCACGGTCCATGCACATGCGCACCGGGAGGTTTTGGATGGCCATGTCATGCAGGATCATGTCGAAAGCACGCTGCATGAAGGTGGAGTAGATCGTGAGGAAGGGCTTCAAGCCGCGCGTGGACAAGCCGCAGGCAAAAAGGGCAGCATGCTCCTCGGCGATACCCACGTCGAAATAACGCTCAGGAATTTCCTTTTTAAACACACTCAGGCCAGTGCCGCCCGGCATGGCTCCAGTGATGGCGACGATTTTGTCATCCGCCCTAGCGAAGTCGGTGACACTGCGGGCAAAGACCTGGGAATAGGTAGGCTTGTCACTGGCGGCGGTTTCGCCGGTTTCGACGCTGTATTTGCCAAGGCCATGGAATTTGCCCGGGTCGTTGAGCGCGGGGGTGTAGCCACGGCCTTTCTCAGTGATGATGTGAAGGATCACCGGCTCATCCTGGGTTTTGAGAAACTCAAAGGTCTGAATGAGCAGCGGGAGGTTGTGACCGTCGATGGGACCGTAGTAACGAATACCGAATTCATCGAACAGAACACTGCGATTGGTGGGTGTCTGGCTTTGGGGCAGGATGATGTTCTTGGCGTTGCCCTCGACTTTTTCCGCAAAACGACGCGCACCTTCACCCAGCATGAACTCGACGAATTTCGCGGCTTTCTGATGCAGGTTGGCGAAAGCGGGATGGGTGGCGATAGAGTTGAAGTACTTCGCGATGGCACCGACGTTGCGGTCAATCGACCACTCGTTGTCGTTGAGGACGACGATGAGGCGCTTGGTGTGCGCGGCAACGTTATTGAGTGCTTCAAACACCGGACCGCAGGTGAAAGCGGCGTCACCGGCGACGCAGACGACGTGCTCGTCACCACCGACAAGATCACGCCCAGTGGCCATGCCGAGCGCGGCGGAGAGGGCGGTGCCAGCATGCCCCGCGCCATAACAGTCGTGCTCGCTTTCGGTGCGTAGAAGGAAGCCGTTGAGACCATCATGCTGCCGGATGGTGTGAATGCGGTCCCAGCGGCCCGTGAGCATCTTGTGGATGTAGCCCTGGTGCGCAACATCGAACACAAAACGGTCCTTGGGTGTGTCGAAGACCCGGTGCATGGCGAGGGTCAACTCGACGACGCCAAGATTCGGGCCCAGATGGCCGCCGGTCTGGCTGAGCGTTTCAATGAGCGTTTGACGGATTTTTTCCGCAAGCTCGGGAAGCCGCTCTAGCGGAAGGGCTTTAAGATCAGCGGGGGAGGTGATGGCAGGCAGGGCGTTTTCCACGGGGTTCTAAAAAAGTCGGATTTCTTCGCCAGCGGCGTCAGCAGATTTGCGGCGGCGGAGCTGAGAACGGGGCTTTTCGGCAGAGTCGGCTGACTCATCGTCCGCTAAAACATCATCAAACGGGGTGAGCGCGGCTTTTCCACCCTCCAAGTCGCCGCTGATCAGTTCTACTCGGCGTCGGGCACCCTCAATGCGCTGGCGGCAGAGCTTCAATAGCTGCACGCCTTCCTCGTAGTTGGAAATCATCTCTTCCAAGGTAGGCTGGCTATCCTCCATGCCCGCAACAATCTCATCGAGACGCTGCATGGCGTCCTCGAAAGAGGGGGCGGTGGTAGGCGGAATAGGTTTGCTCATGGGCAGGACAGCTTCGCCACGGAGCGGCATGAAGGGTCGCCATTATCAGGACATCAAAGACAGCCGCAAGCAGGAAAAGCCAAACGAATGGAGTGAGCCGTGAATCACCCCAACTGAATCTCCTCTTTGAAAGCGGTCCTTAGCCATAACCTGACAATGCAGCATGAAACCAGAGGCCCAAAGTTTATTGTATTTATATTTAATTATGTTCATTGTTTCACCATACTCCGTCGCCTTGCCACCTCCTGCCTCAGCATGGGCCTGCTCAGCAGTTTCCTCTGACCACCACAGACTGGGGTTATCTCGGCAGTTTCGAGCAGCAAGACGGCTATCGCATCCCCCAGACGGGCTGATTTTTATCCGAGTATCTGGCGGGTGATGCCCAGTTTGATCTGAATAATGTAGTGGCAAACGGCTACACGGGGTGTGGTCCCACTGTGGCCCCTTCCCGAATGCATTGGGAGACTCCAGCCACGGGGTTGATCGGAGCCGCCACAATGCAGGGCAGTGTGGTACAAACGAGGGTGGCCCGGGAGGAACGGCCTCGGATATCATCGACAACTCCGCTCTCTGCCAGGTGCCGGCGGGCGGGCGGCTCAACGAAGATGCCGACGCTCCGTGTTATTGCGGCACCAACTTCACCACGCGATCGTGTGCGAGCCTACTGCTATCCTGGTTCTAGGACAGGCTCAAGCGAGCTTAATTTTATGACCTCCGAAACCGGCCTTAGCTACGCCTACTCCTTCGATTCGAAGGACTTTAAAGGCGTGTCACCGGGCGCTTCTAATGGCTAGTTGATCCAAATGGCATTCTGGCTCTGCCCTTCGGACTGGGATGACGAAGACCTGGATAACATCATGTGCATCGCCTTGCGGGATGCCCTGGGCCAAACGGTGTTCCAAGTCGGTTACACCGGGGACAACATGCTGCAGCATCCAACACCTGGGAGCGGCATCTGGAAAACCACCTCTCATCGAATGGCACGCTCGGGTGGCCCCAACTGGTGATGATCTGGCTACCGTAAACACGACTTTGACGACTTCAGTTTCACCCTGAGCCCAGTCATCGTGGTTCAGGAGCCTAGCAGGCTGTCGCTGACATTCCTCGCGTTTATGCTGCTGATACGGCGAAGCAGAAACGCCCGAGCTAGGGGCTGAATACAAAAAAACACCCGGTCTTTCGACCGGGTGCCGTTGGATTGATTGGGTTCGACCGATTACGCGAAGATGTCGAGCACCGGAGCGCCTTTGTCACCGACCGTGAACGGACGGTTTGAAGGCGACATAACCACTTCGTCCACAGGAAGACCCATGGCGTGGCCGATGGTGGCCTGGAAGTCCGAAGGCGAGACCTGCTTGTCAGCGACGCGACGGCCATCCTTGTCAGTGGCACCGTAAGTGTAGCCGCCTTTGACGCCACCGCCTGCGAAGACCGTGGAGTAGGCCAGCGGGTAATGGTCGCGACCTTCGTTCTCGTTCACATCCGGCGTGCGGCCGAATTCCGATCCCATGACGACCATGGTGGACTCCAGCAGGCCGGTGGCGGCGAGATCTTCAATGAGGGCGGCAAAAACCTTGTCCATCGTGGCTCCCGTGCCGTTCAGCGCGGTGTCGATGTTGTTGTGCATGTCCCATCCGCCGAACTGTACTTCGACGTAACGCACACCTGCTTGCACGAGTCGGCGAGCAAGCAAAGCGCCCTGTCCGAATGAATTGCGACCGTATTTTTCACGAGTGGCGGCAGGTTCATTGGAAAGGTCGAAGGCCTTGAGGTCTTCGCTTTTCATGAGCTTCATGGTTTCATCATAAAACTCGGTATAGGCTTTTACATCCTCCGACTGGAACTTTTTCCGGAAGGAGGAGTCGAACTCATTCATCAGCGAGAGACGCTTTTGGAACTGGCCATCATCGGTGCTCGGGCGGATGTTTTGCAGACCGGTTTCTGGATTGGAGATCGGCACCGGGCTGAGCGCCGGAGGGAAGAAGCCAGAACCAGGATAAGAGCTGCCGCTGTTCACCACAACGCTATCGGGAAGAGTCACTCCTTTGATGCGGCCCAGGAAGTTAGAAGCCCAGGAACCCATGCAAGGATGCACAATCGTGCCACGTGGCTCATAGCCGGTCTTCATGATGTAGGTGCCTGCCTCATGAACCCCAGTTTTGGAACTCATTGAACGGACAATCGTGATTTTATCGGAGACTTTGGCCATGTTTTCCATGGTGCCGCCAAGAAAGTCCACCTGCCCCTTACCCTTGATCGGGTCTGTCGGCCCCTTGGTGTCGCCAGTCTTTGGATCCCAGGTGTCAATGTGAGTCATGCCACCGTTCATCCAAAGAAAGATGACTTTCTTGGCCTTGCCAAAGCCTGGGGAGCCAGGGCCACCTTGGGCAGTCTCAGCGGCGCGTGCGCCGTCCAGCATGCTGGACATGACAGAGACACCCAGAGCGGTCTGAGCCGTGCGGAGCACGAACTCGCGGCGGGCGAGAGGATTGAGTCTGTTGAGTTCGGTTTTCATAGAGGAGTCGAGTTGCGCGTTGTTGATGTTGTGTTGATAGCGAGAGTGTTGAGTGAATTACTGCACGAAGATGAATTCACGCGTGTTGATGAGAGCCCAGATGATGTCGCCGTGACCGCTGGCGTTATTATCAGCAACCGTTTTCTTAGCGGTAACCATCTCTGCCTCTGTTGGGCGACGGTTTAGAACCGACATGAACAAAGCCTCAAGCTTAGCTGCCTCGGCATCTGCTTTTTCATCCGAAGGCTTCACTTTTTCCATGGTGCGGAAAATGAGAGATTGCGAGTTCGTGAGCATCTCCTGCGCACGCCCGTTCATCATCATCAGAACCTGAGGCACCGAGCCGATCTTGCTGCTTCCGTCGATCAAATTGCGGGGAGACTGGCCGAATTCGATAAGAAAGTGACCAGGGCCCGCAGGCTGCTCCAATTCGGCCGCGCGGCGCAGAACCATGCCGCCGTAGTTGAGTGAGGCATTTTCCATCATCATGTCGGATGAACCAGTTTTGGGAGCCCCCTTCTTCGCGGCTCCATCCATCATCATGGAGTCAGCTCCGCCCTCCATCATCATGCCGCCGCCAGCTTCAGCAAGTCCGCCGCCCATCATGGCGCGCTCTTTTTCGCCCATCGTTTGGAATGCGGCATACTTCATGAGCACGGTCTGCGCGTCGAGCTTTGGATTGTATAGGTCAAGGTCAATGGTTTTGCTGTAGAGATCTTCCAAAGGCTTTTTGTATTTGTCTGGCTCACCAAGAACGAGGGTCATGTAGGAGTCCCAGGCCTGCTCGGCGGTCATGCGGCGCAGCAGTGGTCCCTGGAAATAATACGGTTCGCCCATCGCGATATGCTCCGTCGTAGCCTCAGACTGGTAAGCGCGGGTGTTGTAGATGATCCGCATAAAGTCCTTCAGATTAAACTTCACACGCTTCATTTCTTCCGCGATGTGCTTCAGCAGCGCAGGATTGGCGGATTGGGCAGGATCGTCGATGTTTGTCACCGGCTCAGAGATGCCCTGACCAAACGCGCGCTTCCACATGCGGTTGGCGATGGCCATCGCGAAACGAGGATTCGTTGGATGCGTGGCCCAAGTGGCAAAAGCGAGGCGAAGATTTTCTTCTTCTTTGGTCTTCTGTTTGTAGGCAGCCAGATTTTTATCTTCTTTGCTCCAGGAAATGAACTTCGGAGCAACTGGATCACCCGGCTTGGCATCCTTGTATTTGTAATCATGCGGCAGCTTGACCGCATTGGTTGCAGTGTCGGTGATCGCGTAGCGGTTAGCACCAATGAATTGCTGCAGGCCGTTGCGAATGCGGGTCAGATCACCGCCGTTTTTCTCGATCATGCTCTCGATCTCAGGCATGAGCTTGTTTCCCATGTCCACCATCTCCATGCCTTCCTTGTTGCGGCGGGCCGGGGCACGGCGCTGATAGCGCGTGCTCGTAGCTCCGAAAAAGGAAGCCAACTCGTAGAACTGATATTGGGTCCAATCGGCAAACGGATGGTCATGGCACTGAGCGCAGGCCACGTCTGTGCCAAGGAACACCGCCAGGGTGTTGGCCAGATTGTCCAGGGGCATACCAGAGTCACGGAGGAGATAACCTGCCGCGCCATTGTGCCACATTTTGCCAGTGGCCGTGAGCATTTCGAACACGATCTTGTCCCAACTGACGTTCTGCTCCACCTGCTTCTGCAGCCAGTTGATGTAGGGAATGCCCCGGACATCATTGCCACCATCCAAGCGGTCTTTAACACGCAGCATTTCGGCAAGATAATTGTAGGTGTGGGCGGAATAGCCGGGGCTATCGAGCAGCATGTCGATCAGCTTCGCTCGTTTGGCCGGATTCGAATCCTTGATGAACACCATGGCCTCATCGTAGTTGGGGATACGCCCCACGATGTCCAGATAGACACGGCGCACGAATTGCTCGTCATTCGCCATGGCATTGAAACCCGTGATGGCAGACTTGCCGCCTTTCACGCGTTCTGGGTTGGCCTTGCCAATCCCTGTAGCCACAAGAAGGTCGATCTTGGCAGAAGCCTGCGCCACGCTGGCATTAGCCATCATCACCGGTTGTCCGGTAGGCTTGAGCGACTTCGCCAAAGCCTGATCTTCGGCAGAAAGGATGTTCAGCGGGAATGTGCGAGTAGAACCATCTGCAATTTGCAGGATGATGTTCTCACCATCGAGTCCGATGAATGAGGCGGAGACTTGGCGACCTTTGTTGTCCGTCCAAGTGCGAACTTCCGCGAAGGCGGAGCCCGCTAAAAGGGCGGTGACAACGAGGCTGCTGAACAGCTTTGTGGTTTGTTTCATGGTGGTGTGGAATGAATTGCGTGGAACTTCCTGGGTGCAAACGCAGGAGGAAGAGGTCCAATTAGACAAATTTGCGTAAATTTTGAGGTTTCGGCAAGGCCGAAGGTTGTTCGGCTTTGATTTACCTGTTGCCGCATAAGTTTTGACACCCTGGGGATAAAAGCTGTGCGGGGATGGAAAGGACGTTGACTCAAAAAGGATGACACCGGCAACCCAAGTCGATGTCCATGAGTCAAAAAGTTCGGGAAGAGATGCTGCCGCGT
>JAPLUL010000090.1:0-26286 GCA_026397635.1 Verrucomicrobiota bacterium
TGAAACCAACCGCGCCTACTACGCCGAAGACCTGCCTAGTTCGATGAAAGCCGAAACGCGGCTCTTTTTCCGCGATCTGCTCAAAAACAACGGCTCCGTGGCGCAGTTCATCGACTGCGAGCACACCTTCGTGGACAAGAAACTCGCCAAACTCTACGAACTGCCGGAGGCGAAGACCTTGCGCCTCGCCGATGGCTTTCAAAAAGTCAGCCTCAAGGGCAACAACCATCGCGGCGGCCTGCTCGGCATGGCCGCCGTTCTCACCGTCAGTGCGAATGGCGTCGAGACCTCACCCGTCACGCGTGGTGTGTGGGTCACGGAGAATTTTCTGGGTGTCCCGCCGCCACCGCCGCCGGATATCGTGCCCGCCATTGATCCCGATGTCAGCGGCGCCACCACCATCCGTGACCGCCTCGCCAAACACCGCGCCGACGCCGACTGCGCCGAGTGCCATCGCAAAATCGACCCGCTCGGCTTCAGCCTCGAAGCCTACGATCCCGTCGGCCGCTGGCGCAAAAAATACCCCGCTGCCAACAAGAAGACCAAACCCGCCGAGATCGACACCACTGGCGAATTCCCCTCCGGCGAGACCTACACCGACTTCGCCACCTTCAAGAAAGTCATCCACGACACCCGCGCCGATCACTTCACCCGCCACCTCATCCGCCAACTCCTCACCTACACCACCGGCCGCACCATGGAACTCGCCGACGACCTCCCCCTCGACCAACTCCAGGAGAAAGTGAAGAAGCAAGGCCTCGGGCTGAATACCATCATGGTCGAGTGTTTAATGAGTGACGTGTTTCGTTCGCGGTGAGGCAACAAACGTAGCCCGAATCTCCAGATTCAGGTTTTGATTGTATTTCTGTCGACATCGAGCTGACAATCCAAAATCATTGAAGCATGTCCGAACGAGTTCCTTGCAAAGATTGTGGTGCCACCATTCTGCCTTCCACGGCTGCTGCGACCGCTGGTGTTTGTATGGCGTGCAAACAGGGTATCCGCAGGCAAGCTGCCGACGACGTTCCACCTTTCGGGCGGCGAGCGGGCGCATCAGGTCGGTGATCTTGCCTATCCGGCATGCACAAGCATCAGCGCAGGTTCACCGCGCCACCGTCGAGCGTGTAGTTTGTGCCTGTGGCGAAGGATGCCTCGTCACTGCACAGGTAGAGCGCGAGCGCGGCGATCTCGTCCGGTTTAGCCATGCGTCCAATGGGCTGGGCCTCGCTGAGCTTTTGGAACATCTCGGCCTCCTGGCCAGGATAGGTCTTCGCGAGATAACCATCAACGAACGGCGTGTGAACACGGGCTGGCGCGATGCAGTTGCAACGGATGCCGTCTTTGATGAAGTCCTTGGCGATGGAGTAGGTCATCATCAAGACCGCTCCTTTGGTCATCGAATACGCAAAACGATCTGCCAACCCCATCTGCGCCGCGATGGAGCACATGTTGAGGATCACGCCGTTTTTGCGAGCCACCATGTGAGCGAGGGCCGCCTGGGCACAGGCGTGCACGCCTTTGATGTTCACGCGATGCAGGCGATCCATGTCCTCCTCAGTCGTCGTCAAAACGGTGCCAATGTGGGCGATGCCCGCGTTGTTCACGAGAATGTCGATCTTGCCGTGCTTGGCCGCCACGGCGTCAAATAGGGCCTTCACGCTCGCGTAATCGCCCACGTCGCAGGCAGTGGCGTTCGCGCTGCCACCTGCGGCTTGGATTTGATCCACGGTGGCCTGCGCGGACTCCTGCTTCAGGTCGAAAACCTCAACGTGCGCGCCTTGTTTGGCGAAAAGAACGGCGATACCCTGGCCGATGCCTGAGCCGGCTCCGGTGATGATGACAGTTTTGTTGGCGAGTGAGAACATGAGTGATAGCAAACTGCGTTTGGTGGGACTTTTTTACTTCTTTCCTTTTTTTCGACCAGCCAATTCTGGCGCTCCAGGCACAAAGGCGGCAAAGCGGCTCTCGAAGCGCTTCGGGATCACGCACTGAATCACCGCGCGGCCGCTGTCGTAGTCCTCGCTGAGCACCTTGCCCTCCTGATGTGCCAGAGCGACGAGATCCATGCGGTCCAGCGGCAGATCGAGCTCTAAACGCACCACACGGTCGATCAAAAACTCGTCCAGGCGATGCAGCAGCTCATCCATGCCCTGCCCGGTCTTCACGGAAATCGCCAGAGCTTCAGGAAACGCACGCTTCAGCTCCATCAGCCGCACATCATCCACCAGATCGATCTTGTTGAGCACTAACAGCACACGTTTGTCACCCGCGCCGAGTTCCGCGAGCACCTGCGTGGTGGTTTTGTGAAATTCACGTGTCGGTAACGAGTAGCGCCTGACCATCCGGCAGTTCCATGCGTCGCGTGGTGGTGTCGAGCGTGGCAAAGAGCTTATTCTCCACATAAGCCTCGGCGGCGGTGAGCTTGTTCAACAGCGAGGACTTGCCCGCGTTTGTGTAGCCGACGATGGCCGCATGCGGCACGAAGACGCGCGTGCGGTCCTTGCGCATTGTGTCGCGCTGCTTTTTCACGTCTTCAAGATCGGCGCGCAGTTTGTCCAAGCGCTTGCTGGCGAGACGGCGGTCCACTTCGAGCTGGGTTTCACCTTCACCACGCGCCGCACCAGCTCCGCCCTGGCCGCCACCCGCACCACCGCCCTGGCGGTCAAGATGCGCCCACATGCGCGTCAGTCGCGGGATGGAATACTCCATCCGCGCCAGCTCCACCTGAAGCCGCGCCTCACGCGTCTTCGCGCGCATGTTGAAGATGTCGAGAATGACCTCGTGGCGGTCGATGACGCAGATGTTGCCCTCGCTTTCCCACGCCCGCTGTTGCCCAGGGCTGAGTTCATTGTCCCAGACGATGCAATCAGCGCCGATGTCCTTCGCCTGCTTCATCAGTTCCGCCGCCTTGCCACTGCCAATCAGGTACCGGGCCGTGTGCTCGCGGGAAAAGACGAGTTCCTTGCCGATGATGTTGATGCCCAGTGTTTCCACCAACTCGGCCAACTCTTCGAGCAAATCGAAGGCCTCCTGTTTATGGCGGCGGTCAAAATAAGCGCCGATGAGGAAGGCACTCTCGACCATGTTGGGTTTTTCGCGGATGTCGAACATGATGAGATCATGGAGAGCGGCGCTGCATTGCCAAGCTGCGTATTCCATGCCATGAAGACAAACATGACACGCCGCCACGCTCTCCTTGCCACGCTCTGCCTCGGTCTCACCGCCTGCGATTCCTCAGACAAGACTTCTCTGCCGCTGGATTTTTATGAATGCGCGGCGGGGGAAGCCGCCGTGCGCCATCTCATCAGCAAACTGCCGGATCTGAACCCTGGCGTCGCCAAAAGCCACGCCATTGTCCTCGGCGAGATCAATCGCGACGGCATGACTCCGGCCTCAGATGCTTTCACCGCCCTTTTTGCCGATCTGAAGCTTAAATTCGTCAACGCCCAGGACCTCAAAGCCATCGAGCCCGACCACACCATCGCCGATCCCGACACGCGCCTCGCGGCCTTCGTGCTCCAGCTTCGCAAATTCCAACCAACCAGCGCGACCACCTGGGAAGCGGAAGTCGGCTGGAGCTACAAAAAAGAATTGGGGCGCATGAAACTGCGCATCGAAACCAAGGACGGCAAAGCCAGTGTCGTGAGCGAAGAAAAACTCGCGCCTTAACTCAGCGACTCGCTGCTGCCGTCCACATCGAGTTCGCGGACACGGCGGCGGTCGCGCTCGGCTTGGACGGCGTTGCGGAGTTTTTCGCGAACGGCCTCGACACCCGTAATCGCACGGATAGAGACCGTGGGCGTGGTTGCGTCGGAGGTGACCATGGTGAGGTTGCCAAGGCCAACAAGGCGCAGAAGAAAGGGCTGTTCCATGCTGTAGTCCTTCACGCGGAAGAGCTCCAGTTCGTCCACCTTCTTGTTCAGAATGCCGGTGCGAATGCGGAGACGCTGGCTGGTCAGCTCATAGGCGGTGCATTTGGTGACCCACCAGCGGATGAGCCACATCAAAACAGGAATGATGAGTGCCGCATAAGCAAGTGCGCCAACACCGGCGGTGGCCAAACCAAAAACGGTGGCAGCCACAGCAATGCCAACGGCGATCACTACACAGAACAGGTAATACCAAAAGTGCACCCACTGGGAGGTGTGGCCGCTCCAAAGTACGGTTTCCGCCGTGGCGGAGGCGATGGGGGTGTCGTCGGTAGGCATGAGGATGGGTGTTTGAGTTGAGTGGCGGTTGGAAAATCAGAGCATGGACGCGATCTCGTCGAGCGCCTGCTTGGTGCGTTTGATGCCGTCGATCTCGGAGTGCTTGTCGCCCTCGTATTCGATACCGATGTAGCCTTTGTATCCGGCTTTCACGACGATGTCGATGAGGCGCTGGAAATCGAGGGTCATCTCGCGGCCTTCGCGGCGGTCCTCGGTGTAGAATTTTCCCGCGCCGGTATCCCAATCATAAGCCTTGGCGCTCATGCCCTGCTTCACCCAGGGCATGAACTCACGCAGGCCTTTGTAGGGGTTGTAGAGCTCACCTTTGTTGCGGTCGGTGTAGAAGTTGCCGAAATCCGGCAAGATGCCGACGCGGGCGTGGTCGGCGGCTTTCATCACGCCGGTGAGCCAGAGGCCGTTACTAGAAAGGCCACCGTGATTTTCGACGACGACAAACAAGCCGCGCTTGTCGCCCTCGACGCAGAGACGGTGTAGTCCGTCGGCGGCGAGCTTCATCTGCTCGTCCCAGGTCAGCTTGGTATCGCTGGCGGCATTCACGCGGATGCTGTGGCAACCGAGTGTGGCAGCGGCATCGAGCCACTTGAGGTGGTTCTCGACAGTTTTGGCGCGCTTCGCTTCATCAGGATCGCCAAGATTGCCCTCGCGGTCGCACATGATGAGCAGCCCCTTCACGCCCTCACCTTCCTGGCGTTTTTTCATCTCGCCGAGGTAGGTGGCATCTGCGGCCTTGTCGAAAAACATCTGGTTTACATACTCGACGCCGTCGATGCCGAGGCTGCGGGCGATTTTGGCGAAGTCGAGGTGCTCATGCCGCTCCGCGTTGCCCTTGCCAAAGATGCCCTTATTTAGCGACCATTCGGCCAGGGAGATTTTGAAGGGCGGTTCCTTGTCTGCCGCGATGATGTGACGTGAACCAGCGGCGGCAGCAGCGGCGGTGGCGATCTTCTGAATGAAATGACGGCGGGAGGAGATGCAGGTGCTCATGGTAAGGACCGGGGAGTATGGCGCGAATGCATGGCAATGCTCCAGTAGAATTTTCTCTCCGACTTTGTAACAAAAAAGCTCCCCAATCCTGATCAGGCCGCTTTGCGCTCGATGCGCTTGCGCATGAGCGGGGCACGCTCGCCTTTGACGACGCCTTCGTTGATGGTCACGCCGCGCACATCCAGACGGCTAGGCACGTCATACATGACGTCGAGCATGATGCGCTCAAAGATGCTGCGCAGACCGCGCGCGCCGGTGCCGCGTGAGACGGCCTCCTTCGACATGGCGAGCATGGCATCCCGTGTGATGGAAAGCTCCACGCCATCCATGTTCATGAGCTTAGCGTACTGCTTGATGAGGGCGTTTTTCGGCTCGGTGAGCACCCGCATGAGTTCCTGCTCGGTCAGCGCCTCCAAAGCGCAGACCACGGGCAGACGGCCAATGAACTCAGGAATCAAACCAAACGACAGCAGGTCCTCCGGCTCTACACCCTGACGGATTTTGGCGGCTTCGATCGCCGGTTCCTCATGGGTGCCGACAAAGCCCATGGTCTTGCGACCACGGCGGCGTTCGACGATTTTATCGAGGCCCACGAAGGCTCCGCCGCAGATGAACAGGATGTTTTCCGTGTTCACTTGGATGTACTCTTGCTGCGGATGCTTGCGCCCGCCCTGTGGCGGCACGTTGCAGGTGGTGCCTTCAATGATTTTCAGAAGCGCCTGCTGCACGCCTTCGCCGGAGACATCCCGCGTGATGCTGACGTTCTCGGTCTTGCGACCAATCTTGTCGATCTCATCGATGTAAATGATGCCAATCTCCGCCCGCGCCACGTCGTAATCGGCGGCCTGAAGCAGGCGCAGAACGATGTTTTCCACATCCTCGCCGACGTAACCGGCCTCCGTGAGCGTGGTGGCGTCGGCGATGCTGAAGGGCACGTTCAAAATACGCGCCAGCGTCTTCGCCAGCAGCGTCTTGCCGCAACCAGTGGGACCGAGGAGCAGGACGTTGCTTTTTTCGATCTCGACATCATTCGGATCAGGCAGCGTAGCGGTGATTTTCTTCTGCGCCCCGACTTTGCGGGCGGCCTGCTGCTGGGAGTGCAGGATGCGCTTGTAATGATTGTGAACGGCGACGCTTAGCACCTTCTTCGCTTGCGGCTGGCCGATCACATGCTGGTCGAGTAGCGCGGCGATGTCCGCCGGGCGCGGCACCAGCAGCGCGGGGCTGCTACCATCGGCATCGTTCGTGGCTTCTTTATCAAGGATGTTTTTGCAAACGTGGATGCAGTTGTCACAAATGTACACGCCCGGCCCGGCGATGAGTTTTTTCACCTCCGCATGGCTTTTACCGCAAAAGGAACAGAGAGTGACGTTGGAGCCGCGTGCCATGATTAGAATGAGATGTGTGACTGTGGCACGGAAGCGTGTCGCGCGTCAAGGTGGCGCTTCAATAGTACGCAAAACAACTTTTAGCCGGTCGTTGCGCTCATACACAGCGCTCAGCAGGTACTCCGCCTGCGGTTGTTCGATCAAAACACGGTCTTTCAACGCCAGAACAGGCCGACGCCCCCCGAAAGTCAGCCATTCTTGCCACGAAGTGATCCCCAGGCCATGAATCACCGCCCCTGGCGGCACGGCAGAGTCGTCCATCATCCACGCCTGCGGCACGAGACACCTGAGCTCGTCGAAATGATGCTGGCGCAGTTCCTGCCGCCAAAAACCGCGCAACGCGGGCAGATGCAGCAGCGCACGCTCCAAGGGCAGATCCAGCGGGCCGCCTTGCAGCCAGATTTGATCCTGCGCCACACCAAAACCCAGGCGCAGTTCTGGCACACTCTCCACAGGCAGCGCCCCAGCGCCCCAGCGTTCCAAAAATTCACCAAGCCCCGCCTCCAGACGCTGTTTCATCAATCGCTGGCCCAAAACCTGGCGGGCCGCCGCCCAGCGGGTGACCCGATACCCCGCTGACTCCACCGCAGTACGGCTGCGTGGGGAAAGGTGTTCAATGTCGGTGAAAATCATGCGCGAGGTTTTCTAGCCGCACTCTGGCCTACAGCCTAATGAATCGTTGATGGTTGATGGCCTGAAAGGCGCCCTCAGTCCGCTTTGACAGCCAAACTCAGCGTCGCCGGTAGCTTCGAAGCCTGAGTTGCATCCCCAGCTGCAGGTTCATCGGGAAAGACCACCACGATCTCGCGGATGCCGCCCTGCTCGTGATTTTTCTGCTCCTTGAGCACCCACTGCTGCACAAACTTCGCCACCGACTGCCGCGCCGCCTCCCGCACCGTGCGAATTTTTCCCGGCGCGGTCGCGCGGCGCTCAAGCACGGACGTCATGCCCTTCTCCAACTCGGCCAGACTTTCCACCGCGTTGAAACGCAGCCAGCCCGCCGCTGATTTTTTCTCCACCGTCTCGGTACGGATGGCTGGCGGCTGCGAGGGCCGCACGGCAGGTGCCACGACGGTGCAACGCCCGTTTTCCACATTCAGCCGCCATTCGTCCGAAAGCTTCAAATGATAGCGGTATACCACCATCGCGCGGATTTCCGACTCCGTGGTGCCGAGGTAAACCACGTCGAAGAGTGTCTTCGAATCGAACCGCGTGATCGTCTCCTCCGTTTCCAGCACCGCCAGCTCCAGCACATCCCCATTCGTCGAGGTGATGCGTTTGATGTTTTCCCGAAACGCCTCGGTGATCGTCTGCTTTTGAAAATTCTCTGCCAGCCACTTCATGCCGAAGCCCGAGTCCACCACCTTCCAAACCACGAGGCCGCCGATGATCAATGCCGCCAGAAACGTCAGCAGCAATGTCGTGAGACAGCCTGATCTGCGGCGTGGTGCGTTCGAGGTGGCGGTGTTCGGATCAGACATAAGCGCGGACGTTTGAAACGTAGAAAGCATGCCGCAGCCGTCACGGGCTGCCAAACTCGAATCCGCCTAAAAGCATGTCTTGACGTGCGTAGGCTTTCCCAGCGACACTTCAACCGCATGAAGCGCTCCTTCACCTCACCTTTCGTGCTGCTGGCCTGTCTGGCAGTTTTTTCCACCATCAACGCTCAGCAGCCCGCTCCTGCGGGTGCTCCTGCCCAGCCCTCGAAAGAGCAGCAGGAGGATCAGGAAATGCAGGAAGTGCTCGCCGAGATCGAGTCCTTCGGCTGGACCCGCAAAGGCACCGGCAAGCTCGGCGACAAGGCGCAAATTTTCATCCCGAACGGCTACCGCTTCACCGAGGGCGAGGGTGCTCGTAAGCTGAAGCAGATCTTTGGTAATCCGCCTTCCGGCATTGAACTCGGCGTCCTCACCACCGAGGGCCTTGGCCACTGGATCCTCTTCGAGTTCGAAGAATCCGGCTATGTGAAGGACGATGAAAAAGACAAGATCGACGCTGACGCCCTGCTCAAAAGCATGAGCGAAGGCCAGGCCGCCGCCAACGAGCAACGCAAGGAGATGGGCATGACCGAGCTAGCGCTCGACGGCTGGGCCGTGCCGCCACGTTACAACAGCAAGACCAACAATCTCGAATGGGCGCTGCGGGTGAAGTCCCTCCCCGACGGTGGTGTCTCCGTGAACTACAACACCAAG
Organism: Verrucomicrobiota bacterium; assembly: GCA_026397635.1. GTDB lineage: Bacteria > Verrucomicrobiota > Verrucomicrobiia > Verrucomicrobiales > Verrucomicrobiaceae > Prosthecobacter. Next base: position 8,794 of record JAPLUL010000090.1, read on the forward strand.
CTCCTCGGCCGCAAAGGCGTGATGAGCGCCAAGCTCATCTGCGATCCTGAGGAACTGCAGGCGCTGCTGCCTCAATACGAGCAGATCATCGCCGGTTACAGCTACATCGACGGCGAGCGCTACGCTGAATTCCGCGAGGGCGATCAAGTCGCCAAATACGGCCTCACCGCCCTCATCGCAGGCTCAGGCGCCTTTGCAGCGGCGAAGATGGGCCTGTTTGCGAAGCTCGGCGTGTTTTTCGCTAAACTGGGCAAAGGCGCGATCCTCATCGTCATCGGTATGCTCGCTGGTTTGAAAAAACTCTTCAGCTCACTCTTCGGTGGGCGTCAGCCGCCGCCTTCAGTCTAGCGGACTGTCGAAAAAACTCCCGGCGTGAGAAGTCAGAGATAAAAAGTGAGAAGTGTCACCTACACCACTTCTGACCTCTGACTTCTAACCTCTTACTCAACAGGCTGCCAACCCATGACCGACGGCCAGACGCTTTTCGCGGTCTTCGCACTGCTTTATCTCATCGAGTGCCTGCGCCTCGCACCCTCCGCCGCATGGATGGCCGCAGGCGCGGAAAAATCGCGCTGGGCTGTGCTGCGGCCCTGGTCGCGTTTGCAGATCGCCAGCGGCTCGCCGTTGCTGCTCTCCGCCTTGCCCCCGCATCAGGCACACACATTCGGCCTGCCGTGGTTGTTCGTGCCAGAGCTGGAGGCGCTGCGTGTGCGGCTGACCGACAGCCAATGCGTGTCCATCGCCTGGGATAAACTAGCGCCGCAGGCCGAGCAATCCACGCTGCATCTCGATGCCGTCACGCGTCTGCGGCTGAACTCACCCGTTCAGGCGCAGCTCTGGGCGCAGCGTCTTACCGACTGGCGTGACTTGATGCCCGAGCAACGTCACAGCGCCTTCCTAAAGCACGCACACGCCACACTCGACACCCAAGCCGCCGCCAAAACCGCTACCCGCAGCGCAGAACGCACCAAGTCTATGCGCTTGGTCGCCAGCATCCTCTTCGTCTGGTGCTTCGGCGTCATCAGCGTGATCTACCATCGTTTTGGCGATGGCTTCATCGTCCTCGCCGCTGCCGGTGTGCTCCTGCTTGTGCAGTTCATCCAGTCCTGGCTTTTTCTCCGCGTCACACGCGGCATGCAGCCCGGCATTCCACACCGCCGCTGGCGTGCACTCGGCATCGCCTTCCTGCCCCAGCTCGCCTTGCGCGCCGCAGATGCGGTCAGCCTTGCGAGTGATGATGAACTGCCCCATCCCCTCGCATGGCGCGGCCTCATTAAAGACGACGCCTGGCTTGATGCTGCCCGCCGATTCTGGTGCGAGGCACGCTACACACCTGGCTGGTCACAAAACGAAACCCTACCAATCGAGGCAGAAGCCTTGCAAGACTTCTTCAACCGCGAAGGCGTCCCCGAAACCGACTACGACCCGCCTTCGGCCTCCAAACTGCCTGTCTGCCCCCGTTGCGGTGCCGAATTCCAACCCCACATAAGCACCTGCACCAGTTGCGGCGGCATTGAACTACGTTCCCCGGCGGTTTAAACTGCCTTCAGTTCGGAACGTGCTTCAGCATCCATTCCGCCATCTCCGCATAGATCGGAAACTCAGTGATCAAAACATTGTCATGATCGGCTCCGGGAATCTCAATCCAGCGCTTCTCGATGCCTGCGGGCAGTGACGCATAAAGCCGCCGACCGCATTCGACCGGAATCACACGATCCACCGTGCCATGGGCGATGAGCACGGGGTTGTGTAGCGCCGACGTTTGCAGAATGGAGTTCGCTTCACCGATGCTTATGCCCGTTTTCCAAACGAACAGCTTTTCGGTGATGTTTTTCAAGATCGCGCCGCCCCACTGACCCACAAGACTCGTGGATTGATGCCTCACGACGTTGTCCAGTGAGTCGAAGGTCGAAACCAGCACCAAAGCTCGCCATGGAGCGTCGCTTTGTGCCGCCGACCGGACGCTGACCGCGCCGCCCATCGAAAGGCCCATGATGCCCGCAGGTTTTGGCTCAAATCCCAGTTTCATCGCCGCTTCATTCAGCACCATCGCGGGAATGCCTGTCTCGTTCACGCCATAGCAGGCGGTTTGTCCCGGATGATCGCCATGCGCTGGCAGGTCTGGCAAGATGCAGCGAAACCCGACCGCGCAAAATCGCTCGGCGATGAGCAGGTAGTCCTCTTTGCGACCTCGACGGCCATGCACCAGCACCAGATTGCCGACAATCTTCCCCGAAGGCTGCAACGCGTGATTTTTCTTCGCCAGTTGCTCGCGAATTAATTCACCGCGTTTCCCCAGCCTGCCCAGCGGCTCTGGCTCACATACAAGACAAGGCGTACCATCGCCACAGGTGAAGGATTTCACCACCACGCCATGTGCCACCGGATCAGCCAGAAACTCCGTGTGATAATCCTGCAACGGTCGTCGTGGCGGATGAGCAAGCTGATCCGACGCCCACCATCCAGCGGCAGGCGGGATCGAGGCAGCGACGCAACCACCCAGAAGCAGCTTTTTCAACATCCCTTACCTGCCCCGACTCCCTGAAAAAACGCAAAGGCGGAATCAAGACCAAGACTGTAAAGGACTGGAAGGCCGCCGGAATCAGACGGCTTTCGCCTTAGCATCAGCCAAAACCGTGTAGCACTTTTTCGCAGCGGCGACGGGTTCATAGCCAGGTTTGTTGAAGATTTGGCCGCTGACTTCCACCACCACGGGGCCTGCGTAGCCATGCTGTTTCAGTGCACTGAAATACTTCACATAATCGGTGCGCCCTTCACCGGGCAGCAGGAACTGGAATTTCCCAGGCTCGCCGACCGAATCCTTCACATGAATGAACTTCGTGCGCGGCAGCAGCAGTTTCATGCTTTCCTCCATGCCGATGCCTTGCAGCTCAAAGTGGCTGTAGTCATAGGCCACCTGAATGGCCGGTGATTTGACCTGCTCCAGCAGCCAGAGCAGGCGCTCGGGTGAGTTCACCGCGCTGCCGACATGCGCCTTGATCGTGATCGTCGTCTTCACCTTCTCCGCTGTCTCGGCCCAGGATTGCAGGCGCTCCGCCATGCCGGACTTCTGCTGCTCCCAAGTCGCTGGTTTGCCACCGCAGACCGTTTCGAGGATCGCTGGCCGTTCCGCATTCAAATCGACCGCCACCTGCGCGGCATCGTGGATGGTTTGCAGTGCCTGGGCATGAGCTTTGTCGTCAGCGGTGAGGCTGAGATTCACCATCAGGCAGGGAAGGTCTAGTTTCAGCGCAGATAGCTGCCGCGCAGCCTCCCGGCGTGCTTCCGCCGTGAAAACCTTCGGCTCGGTGGGATAGCCTGCATTCAGAGCAAACTCGACATTCGCATAGCCGATCTCTGCGCAGGTTTTCAGAGCCTCACTCAGCGGCAGCGTCTTCATGCCATAGAGACTGAAGCCAAGGCTGATCCCTCCAGAGGCTGCAGCGTGCGTGAGGTGTGGCAGGGCAGCAAGCCCCAGGGCAGAGTGAAGAAAATGGCGGCGTGTGTGCATGAGCGTGATGCGTTGGTTGATGGGCTGCGCTGATAACGTAGCGGACAGAGGAATCCAACGCCAGAATGTCACATGGCGCTAGATTTGAAGCCTACAGTAGGCCGGTGTGCCTCGAAGAATCGCGCCTCGCCACTTGAGTCCTCCCTCCAGCCGCATACAAAAGGAAGCATCGCCATGCTCAAACTGACTTACCGCCTCTCGAAAGGAGCCAGGATATGACCTCTGGTTGGATCGCTCTACTGGATGACCTTGCCACACTCACCAAGGTGGCCGCCTCATCGCTGGATGATGCCGCTGGGCAGGCGGCCAAAGCGGGCAGCAAGGCGGCGGGCATCGTCATTGATGATGCGGCGGTCACGCCGCGTTACGTCGTCGGTCTCGCGGCGGAACGGGAACTGCCGATCATCGCCAAGATCGCCTTCGGTTCCCTGAAGAACAAGCTGCTCCTACTGCTGCCTGGAGCCCTGCTACTGAGTTTTTTCGCGCCCTGGGCCATCACACCGCTGCTCATGGCAGGCGGCGCTTTTTTATGCCTGGAAGGCTACCATAAAGTCATGGACCTCGTGCGCCCGGGCCATGCTGATCCCAAGGAGAAGATCCAGGCGGCGCAAACAGCAGAAGCACTCGAAAACGAGCGTGTGAGCAGTGCCATCCGCACGGACTTCATCCTCTCGGCCGAGATCATGGCCATCACCCTCGCCTCCGTCGCCACTTCGCCAGTTTGGTTGCAAGCCATGGTGCTAGGAGTCGTCGGAGCGGGCATGACGCTCCTCGTTTACGGAGCTGTGGCCGTCATCGTGAAGGCGGATGACGCGGGTGTGGCCCTGGCGCGCGCCTCACAGGGTCTGGTGCGCGCCCTCGGGCGTGGCATCGTGCTGGGCATGCCGGTGTTTTTGAAGATGCTCAGCCTCGTGGGTATGGTGGCCATGCTCTGGGTTGGCGGCGGCATCCTCATTCACGGCCTGCATGAGCTCGGCGTCCACGCGCCGGAAGAGGCGGTGCATCATGCCGCCGAGTTCGTGGCGGCAATCGTTCCTCCCATCCAATCATTCCTCGCCTGGCTCGTCGGCGCGGGCATCGCAGGGCTGCTCGGCGTCATCATCGGTGCCTTGGTTGATCCGCTCGCCAATCACCTTCTCATTCCCGGCTTCCAAGGGCTGAAGAAACGCTTGGGCCGGACTTCGGCGGACTGAAAGCACACCGTGAAAGCGCGGCACGGGGAAGTGACTCAAACGACACCGATCCCGTTTCGATCAAGGCATACAACAGCTACCGCCCCCGCGCCAACCACACGCCAAGCACAGCGACGGCCATACCGATGAGAGACAAACCGGTCAGCGTCTCGCCAAAGATGCCCCAGGCCATCAAAGCCGTCACGGCGGGCACAGTGTAAAACAAGCTCGCCACATTCACTGCCGTCCCGCTGCGGATCAGATGATTGAGCAGGCTGATCGCGCCGATGGAGAGCACCAGCGCCACCCACAGCAGCGCGAAGACAAACTGCCCGCTCCAATCCACGCGCATCGTTTCCGTCGTCAGTGCCAGCACCGATGTCACCACCAGACTCACCGCATACTGCACCACCGTGCTCGTGCGCAGGTCAAACGCCGGGCAATGCCGCTTCTGCCACATCGTTCCCGCCGTGATGCCGATCAGCGACAGGATCGCTGGCACGGCCATGAGAAACGTCAGCCCGCTGCCCGTCTTGTGTGCCACCACCAACGCCGTGCCGACAAACCCGAGCACCAGTCCACCCCACTGCCGAGCCAGCACACGTTCACCGAGCGCCACACCCGCGAACGCCGCCGTGAAGAGCGGCTGCATCGACACGATCAAACTCAAAATCCCTGCTGGCAGCCCCAATCGCAGCGACCAAACGCAGCCACTCAAGTAAAGCGCATGAATCAGCAGCCCCGCAAAGGCCACATGCAGCATCTGTCCCCTTCCCTGCGGCCACGGAGCACGCGAAACGAGCGCGATGGGCACCAAGATCGCCAGCACGATGCAATACCGAAGCGTCAGAAACGTGAACGGCTCTGCATACGGCACCCCCAGCTTCGACCCGATGAACCCACTGCTCCACAGCAACACAAACAGCCACGGAATCGCGGCTGCCCAGCGTGTGGAGCGTGCGTTGTCGCTCACATTAAAAGGTATTCTGAATCACCACCTCATCATAAGGAAGCTGCCCTGGCTTCGGCCAGGCGGGCTGGGTGCCTTTGCCCACGGCGATCATGAACGAGATCACATGATCTTCCGGCAGCTTGATGATCTTCGCGACGGCGTCGAAGTCGAAGCCGTCCATCGGGCAGGAATCGTAGCCCATGGCCTTGGCGGCGAGCATGATCGTCATGCCGGCCATGCCGCAGGAACGCATGCATTCGTCGCGCTGCACCTGGTCTCGACCGTCATAATACTGGCCGATGGCGGGAACGAGGAAGTCCTGCACCGGCTGGGGCGCATCCTTCCAGTAACGGGCGGCGTCTTTCTTCCACGCGTCTTTGTCAGCACACAGCACGATGAGCAAGGATGCGTCCGTGACCTGCGCCTGATCCCAGGCCACGGTGCGGATTTGCTTCCGCACTTCGGAATCGATCACGGCGACAAAGCGCCAGTGCTGGATATTGAAGGCGGTGGGTGATTGCAAAGCCGCCGTGAGGAGGGTTTTGATCTCCTCCTCAGTCATGCGGTGGGTGGGATCATAGTGCTTGATAGCACGACGGGCATTGATGGCGTCGAGGGTGTTCATTGGAGGAATGGAGGTGTTATGGATTGAGTTGGGCTTCGGCGAGAAAGGCTTTGAGATCAAGGGATGCAGTGCGCATGTCGAAGTCGGCATAGGAATCGCGCTTTCAAGTAGAACGACTTTCCAAGTTGTAAGCTGATGTGGCGGTTTTTGTAGCCGCCATTGCGAGATGACATCTCGCTTCACCCGTTTACGAGATGGAATCTCGTTTTACGTGCTCACGACATCGCGGGATAGTCGGTATAGCCATCGGGGCCGGGCGAGTAGAACCGCGCGGCATTCGGAGCATTCAGCGGCGCTTTCGCCGCGATGCGGGCGGGCAGATCGGGATTGGCGAGGAAGGGCACACCGAAGGCCACGGCATCGAGTTTGCCTTCGCTCATGGCTTGTTCAGCTTCGTCGGCGGTGTAGCCCATATTGCCGATGAGCACGCCTTTGAAATGCTGGCGGGCAGGCGTCATGACATCGCCCTGCTGAGCTTGGAAGAAGTCGGCACGCATGACATGCAGGTAGGCGATGCCACGCGTGGAGCATTGCTGAGCGATGTAGGTGGTGACGCCGACGGGATCGCTGTCGATCATGCTGTTGTAGCTGTTCAGCGGTGAGATGCGCAGGCCGACACGATCCGCGCCCCAGACGCTGATGGCGGCGTCGAGCACTTCGAGCATCAAACGGGCGCGATTTTCAATCGGGCCGCCGTAGGGGCCGCTGCGCTTGTTGGCGCCGTCGCGGAGGAATTCGTCGAGCAGGTAGCCATTGGCGCCGTGGACCTCGACACCGTCAAAACCGGCCGCCTTGGCGTTCTCAGCGGCTTTTTTAAAACCAGCGACGATGCCGGGGATTTCGTCATCGCGGAGTTCCCGCGGTGTGACATAGGGTTTTTTGCCTTCGGGCGTATGGACTTCATCGCCGATGATCGGAATGGCGCTGGGAGCGACGGGTTGAGCTCCGCCATTGAGCAGCGGATGACAGGCGCGACCGCCATGCCAGAGCTGGAGCACGATCTGGCCACCTTTGGCATGCACGGCATCGGTGACGGCTTTCCAGCCTTGAACTTGCGCGTCAGAGTAGATGCCGGGCTCCATCCAGAAGGAGGAGTTGCTTTCCATCACCATCGTGGCCTCGGCGATGATCAAACCGGCGCTGGCACGCTGTGCGTAGTATTCCGCCATGAGCGGCGTGGGATTGTGATCGGCATCGGCACGGCAACGCGTGAGCGGGGCCATGAGAACGCGGTTTTTGAGCTGAAAAGCGCCGACGGTGAGTGGGGAGAGCAGTTGCATGAGGTGGTGGAGTTTTGGAGTAACGATTGGTGCAGCAGTGAAGCAGGCACTCTTGCCTGTTTTTTGATTGGGCGCAGACAGGAGTGTCTGTGTCACGGTCGGAAGTCGGCGTGGAGCTTGATGTGAAGGTGGATGTGGTCGTTGACAATGTGTTTGCCGAGGAAGCGGAAGAATCGGCCGGAGCCGTAAACGCTGCCGAACTGGGTGCGGTCGAGATCGAGCACGCCCTGTGCCGTGAGGCGCTGGCCATCGGCAGTGGCGGCGAGGATGGGAAACTCGATCTCGCGGGTGATGCCGCGCAGGGTGAACTGGCCACGCAGGAGGTAATTCGGTGTGCCGTCGGTGCAGGTGGTGAGCGGTGTGATGCTTTCCGCGACGAATTCGGCCACCGGATGATGCGCGACATCGAAGAAGTCGTCGCTATGCAGATGCGCGATGAGCATCTGGTTCATCGCGGAGTCGCTGATGTCCTCGCAGGCGATGCTGTCCATCGCGATGCGGAAGCGTGCGGCCACAAGCGCGTTGTCGCGCAGCGTGATCTCGCCGTCGGCGAGGCGCACGACGCCGCTGTGGTGATTGAAGAGATTGCGGCCGGTCCAGCGGATGAGGCTTTGCTCCGTGTCTGCACGGAAGGATCCGCTAAGCGAAGGCGCTGCTGGCAGTTGTCCTTCGCCTTCGAGTGGCAAACCAGCGGAGCTCCAAGCATCGAGACCGCCGTCGAAGGCCGTCACGTTCGTGAAACCGGCTGCGCTGAGTTTTTCAGCTGCCACTTTGGCATCGAGCGAGCCGCTGCCCGCGCCATACACGATGATAGCGCGGGCTTTGTCGGTCGTGAGAGCAACGATTTGATCGAAAAAGGCCACCTCATACACACAAGCCTGCTTTGAGCCGGGAATGCGCCTCGCAGTGAAAACCTCCTCGGGCAGCACCTGCACGAGCAGCGGTGCGTTCGCGGAGGACAGAAGGGTTTGGAGCTCGTGGGGGGGCATGGGGGTGGGATTTATGATTTACGATTTTTCATTTATGATTTGATGGGGCGTGTTACGAATGGGGCATGACCAAACGCGAGCTCGTCCATGCCCACCGTGACGCGATACTCGGGGCCGCTTCGGCCCTTGGGGCGGATCGAATCCGGTTGTTTGGCTCGGTGGCGCGTGGTGATGACCGCGAGGACAGCGACATCGACTTCATCGTGCGGATGAGGCCAGAGATGGATGTCTTTAACCTGGTGGAGCTGCAGGACCGGCTCCAAAACATCATGGGATGCTCGTTTGATGTGCTCACCGAGCACCGCTGGATGCGCGACCGACTGAAACGCGAGATCGAGGAGGCGGCCGTGGAACCATGAAAGGTCCGCGAGGAGATGCTGCGCGACTTCAGGACATCCTGGATGCCATCGCCGCGATCGAAAGGCATCCGCTGGACGACCGGGACGCTTTCGACGCGGACGAGCTCCTGCGTTTCTTCGTATTGAAGCATATCGAGATCCTCGGCGAGGCGGTTTTCAAGCTGAGCGATGATTTGCAGCAACGCCATCCCCAGGTGCCCTGGGCGAAGGTGGAGAAGACGCGTCATATCCTGGTGGTTGATTACTTTGACGTGAACTGGGACATCGTCTGGCGCATCGCCACCACTCATCTGGTTGAGTTGAAGCCGCAGATTGAGTCAGTGATCGCGATTGAGGGATATTGATGATGCCGGTTACTTCACGAGGCCAAGCCAGGCTTTGCGCTCAGTGAAGAGGAGGAAGACGGAAAGGATGCCAATGATGAGGATGGGTGGATCGGTGAGGCCAGCACCTTGGGTGAGGAAGACGTGGAAGGCGAGACCGAGGAGGACGGAGGCGAGGGCGGAAAAGTGTTTCATCGGAGTTTACGGTGATTGGGATGAGTTAAGCGAGGTCGAAGAGGAGGGCCTCCGCGTCTGCGCTGGCGGCGAGGGTGAGGATGCCAGCGTCATCGGTGCTGGCGGCGTCGCCGGGATTCAGCAGCGTGCCATTCACACTGACGCTGCCTTTGATGAGCTGGAGCCAGGCTCCGCGACCGGCGCGAACTTCATGCGTGGTCGATTTTCCTGCGCCAAGGCGCAGGCGGTAGATGTCGGCGTCTTGATGAATGGTGGCACTGCCTTCGCGGCCATCGGGCGAGATGACGAGCACTTTCGGCTCGTTTTCCTTCGCGGGATCGGGATGCCACTCGGTGTAGCTGGGCGTGAGGCCACGCTGACGCGGACGAATCCAGATTTGCAGGAGCGATGCACCTTCGGTTTTCGAAGGATTGAACTCGCTGTGCGTCACGCCTTTGCCAGCGCTCATGAGCTGGATCTGGCCAGGCAGGAGCGTGCGACCGTTGCCCATGCTGTCTTTATGCGCCAGCGCACCCCAGAGGATGTAGCTGAAGATCTCCATATACGCGTGCGGATGCGTGGGAAAACCCGCGCCGGGAACGATGATGTCCTGATTGATGACTCGCAGGCTGCGGAAGCCCATGTGCGCCGGATCGTAGTAATCGGCGAAGGAAAAAGTGTGGTAGCTATCGAGCCAGCCGTGGTTGGCGTGGCCGCGCTCGTTGGATTGGCGAATTTTGAGTTTCATGGGAGTGGAGTTTGAAGTTGGGACGCTGTGGCAGCCCGCCGTCGGAAGCAGGAGACCTGCGTTGAGAAGAAGCTGTCTGCGATTCATGACATCACGATACTGCGGCATCGGAGTCCATGACGCCAATGCTGCGTGCTTCACAAGTTCATGCCGGCTGGTAATCAAAGCAACCGAAGCACAATCGCCACATCCGATGTGAACGAGGCCTGCGCGGCAGCGTCCTGGAGTGCTCCAAAACGCTGGCGTGATGAGCGAAGCCCCATGGCCCGCCTCACTTCCCGCCCTTGACGACATTCCGCAGAGCGCGGTAGCCGTATTCGTTCAGCAAGGCTATGGCACCACGGTCGCTGGAGTCACGCGCCACGTCGGAATAGGAATTGAGCGAGTTATAAATGGACTCCAGCGCGGCTTCCAGGGATTCAGAGCGGTTTGCGGGTTCGTGGGACTTGTAGAGGGACTCGATGGCGCTGATGAAGTGGAAGGTGAACTCCAGGCGTTTCGCGTTGTAGAGCGTGAAGCTGCGCGAGCCTTCGCGAGCACGGGTGTTGGCGCGATACATCTCGTTCATCGCAGTGGTGTAGAGCGTTTTGACTTCGGTGAGCCAGGCGGGTGGCGCTGCCTTCGAGTTCAAATGACGCAGCAGCATGTCCGGCGCGGCCACGCCGAGTTTGGGATCGTTTTGCGCGATGAGTTGCGCGGCTTTGTCGATGGCCTGGAAGCCCAGCCACAGGCGCTCGGCCACGCCTTCGCCACACATCGGCGTGACGAGGTCGCTGAGAGCTTTTTCGTCGCGGAAGTCGTTTTTTGGCAGCACCGAGGCTGCAACCGGCTCCCCTGTGACAATCTCAAAGCCGAGCTTCGCGGCCTTTTCACGAAAACGGGCCGTGATGGCGGCCACGTCGGGATTTTCGAAGGTTTTCGCGCCTCGGAAGGCTTTGCGACCTCCAGTGTCGCCATCGACGCGAATCGGCGTGAAGGGCGCGACCTCCTTCGGAATCGCCACAGTGGTGTAGCCTAGCTTTTTGAGTTGCGTGAGCCGCTGCTCAAGATCCGCCTCGCTCCATGACTCCTGGCCCATTGCATTGCCGGTGTAGCCATTCCACACGCGCGAGCCGCTGACGAGCTGCGAGGTGAGTTCGATGGTGGTGGGCATCGCTGCGTTCTCCGCCAGTGCGGTTTTCGAGCTGCCTGTAGCCACGCAGAAGAGATTTTCGCGGGTGCGCACATAAAGCCGACCGTCAGCGATGCTCGGGGTGGCGATGATTTCCTCGCCGATGTCATTTTTAGCGAGCACCTTCAATTCCGGCCCGTCCTCGAGCACGACGACGAAGCCGTTTTTGCCTGCGATGAAGACTTTACCGTCTGCGGCAACGGGCGAGGCAAAGTAATCGCCAAAATTACCGAGGCGACTGCGATCCCACAGCGTTTTACCATCCTTCGCGTCGTAACAGCTCGACATGCCGCCGCTTTTGACCAGATAGAGACGGTTGTTGAAGAGGAGCGGCGAGGAAAGGTTCGAGGGCGTCTTGGGATCCAGATTCCAGAGCAAATGTGTCTTGGTCACATCACCGCTGCCGCCGCCTTTGATGGCCTGGATGATGTTTCCGCCCGCAGCCATGTTGTCGGGGCTTTGGAAGGCGGTGTCGATCTCGTCGGCATCAATGAGGCCGTTCTTGTTTTTGTCGGACGCGTCAAAGCGCTCGTGAAATTCCTTCGGAGTCTCATCACGGGCGAGGATTTTGTCCTGGTTGGTGTCCAGCCATTCGAGCAGCGCGTGTTTCAGCGTGCGTGTGGCATCGCCATAACTCTGCACGGCGATGTAGATGATGCCGTCATGCACCACGGGCGAGGTCATGATGGTGCGGAGCAGCGTGTTACAGGTCCACAACTCCTTGCCGGTGGCAGGATCGTAGCCCTTCATCTTGCCACTGCCGGCGACGACGAGATCGGTGCGGCCATTTGCCTCGCACAACACCGGCAGCGCATAACCTGCGAGCATGTCCTTGCGCAGTGTCTTCCACTTTTCTTGGCCGGTTTTGGCATCGACGGCGACGAGGAAGGGCGCGAGGTCGTCATCCTGGCAGAAGATGACCAGGCCCTCATGCACGATGGGCGACGCAGCCGCGCCCCAGTCCATTAAATAAGCCGGACGTGGCATCGAGTAGCGCCAGACTTCTTTTCCAGTGGCGGAATCGAAGGCGAGCAGGCCGATGGTGCTGAAATGCAGATACACACGCTCACCATCCGTGGCGGGAGTGGAGGCCGCGTGGCTATTCGGCGGCGTGATGCGTGGCAGCGTGCCGGTGTCGAACTCCGACTTCCATTTCGGCACTCCAGTGGCCGCGTCAAAGGCATGCAGCGCGACTTTGGCCTCACCCGCCATGCCGGTGGCATAGACGACACCATTTTTCACGATGGCGGAGCCGACGCCGTCACCGAGCCTGGCTTTCCACGCGATGTTTTTGTCGGCGGAAAATTCGAGGGGAATGTTCTTCGAGGTGGAGACGCCACTGCCGTTGGAACCGCGAAACTGCGGCCAATCCTCCGCGTAGATCGTGATGACGAGCAGGACAAGAATGAGAAGAGTTTTCATGCGGCCTGAACCATACGCGCGGGAATGAAGCCACATATCAACCCCGGCTTTTCATGCCAAGAAGCCTCTTGGCGGCAGCCAAGTGCTGTGGCAAAATGCCGCCATGTCAGCCACCGCCGCTTTCGCCTACCTCGACTCGCGCACCGAACGCACGGGTGCCGAAGTGTCTGCGGATGAGTTCCGGCTGATCGCCGACAAGATCGAGGCTGACCCGTCGCTGCTGAGCATTCCGCTGGGAAACATCGAGCGCTGGCTGGCTCGTGGTCACTCGGCGGTCAAGCGTCTGGAGCAATGGCGTGTGATGTTGCTCGATGCAATGGCGTCCCGCCCAGGTTTGTCACGCTTGCTGACACTGCTTCGGGATCAATCTGCGGAAGCAGTCTTTTTCAAAGAATTCGCGCCTTTCCCCGGCCTCCTCAGCAAGGATGAGCTTGAACGTTTCAAATGGACCTCCGCACACTAACGGACCTGATTTCTGAAGTGCGCAAGAAAACGCCTCAGTAGCGCATCTTGCTTTTCGGCTCTTCATCGCTCCTGGCAGCCTTCCCGAACGATCCTCCTGCAGAAATCGGAGTCGAAGTCACCTTGGATGCGGATTTCTTTCTCGACCCTGACGACGAAGCAGCACGAGAAGAATTGACAGAGGTTCTTGGGAAGAACCGCGATTATCACAACGCCACCGGTCACTACGGTGACTTCGTCGATCTGCGGCTCTCCGAATCATTTCCCGAGGGCTGGCGTGAGCGCCTGGTGCCGATGCCGGGCTTTGAAAATGTCTTCGCTCTGGAGCCGGTGGACATGGCGGTGACGAAGGCGGCGGCCACGGCGCGTTCGCGACTGTGGCGCAGGCTTGGCAAGGGCGGTGTGGAGCGCGGCATGAAGGACATCAATACCATCGTGGCCCTGCTCAAAGGCGGGCGCATGAGCCTCGACACCTTGAAGAAGCGCCTCGACGGCATGGATTACGAGCCTTCGCTCATCGTCGAGTGCTCGCAGGTGATGCGCGAGATCGAGGCGTTGGTCTAACCAAACAACTCAGTCAGCGGCTTGCCTTCATCGAGCAGGTTGTAAGCGCGGCCGAGCTTGTCTTTGGCTTCGAGGTTGTCGATGCCCATGGCGTAATAAACGGTCTTCGTGATGTCCTCGGGGTGGATCGGCCTGTCCTTCGGCAATTCGGCGCGTGCATCGGTTTCACCGACGACTTGGCCGCCTTTGATGCCCGCGCCAGCCATGAGCACGCTCATGCAGGCCGTCCAGTGATCGCGACCGGCACCGAGGGGGCCGCCGCTGCGGCGGTCGCCCACTTTTGGCATGCGGCCCATCTCGCTGGTGACGAGCACGAGCGTTTCATCGAGCAATCCGCGTGAGGACAGGTCTTCGAGGAAGGCGGAGAAGCCGCGGTCGAACTGCGGCAGGAGGTTTTCACGCAGGCAGTTGAAGTTGTTGCCGTGCGTGTCCCAGCCACCGGCGCTTTTGCATTTCTTGTGCAGACCTTCGTCCTCTTTCCAGAAGACGGTGATGAAGGGCACGCCCGCCTCGACCATGCGCCGCGCCATGAGCAGGCTCATGCCGTTGATGTCTTGGCCGTAGCGCTCACGCAGGGCCAGCGGCTCGCTTTGGATGTCGAAAGCGTTCACGGTGCTGCTCGATGAAAGCAGATCAAAGGCGCGCTCCTGCTCCATCGCGTCATTTTGGATCGCCATTTCGTGATCGAGCTCGCGGCGCGCTCCATTCATCGCCGCCAGCAAGGCCTTGCGGTCCTGCATGCGGGCGGCAGTCATGTCGCCACCGATGGAGATCGTCGGCGCAGCGAAGTTCAGCGGCTCGTCGAAGTTTCCATTCAGAAGAAACGGATCGAACTCCATGCCGATGCGGCCAGCGAACTGGCCCGGGCGCGTGAAGGGCAGCTTGCTGGGCTTGTGTGGCAACGTGATGAGCGAGGGCAGCGTCGGATGCTGCGGACGTTTCATGGCGACAACGCTGCCCATGTACGGCCAGTCCTCGGGATACGGGCGCCGATCGTTGCCCTGCTGCTTGAAGGTGATGTCTGGCGCGTGGCCGGTGAGGTTGTAATAATAACCGGCGTGATGATCTCCCGTGGCTAGGCCGCCATCGGTCACGCCGTGGATCATCGAGAAGTGATGCGCCTGCTTGGAAAGAAGCGGCAGATGCTCACACAAGCGGATGTCATCGCCCGTGGTGCGGATGGGTTTGAACTCGCCGCGATACTCTAGCGGCGCGTCCGGCTTCATGTCCCACATGTCGATGTGGGACGCACCACCGCACAGAAAGAACAACACCGTCGATTTCGCGGGCTTGGCGAGCGTCGGAGACGCCACCGCCGGTCCGGTCGAGGCACGCACGCCGCCTTTGAAGCCGAGAGACGCCAGACCCATCGTCGAGGCCGTGAGAAAGGCCCGGCGGTCCATGGCGGGACGAAACAGTGGAGAACTCATCATGCCTGCCATCTACGCTCTCCAAACGTCCGACTTGCCGTTGCGCGGCATTTTGGCCTGTGTTCTCATCCGCCGTGGAATTTCACCAGTTTCGTTACTTCATCGCCGCCGCCGAGGATTTGAGCATTTCGGGCGCGGCGAAGCGCCTGCACGTCACACAGCCGGCCTTGAGCCGTCAAATCGCCGTGCTGGAGGCGGAGCTGGGTGTGCCAATGTTTGATCGCATCCGCAAACGCATTCATCTCACCGACGCAGGCCGCTTTTTTCTGCCGAAGGCTCGGCAAATCATCTGCGATGCTGAAACAAGCTTACAGCAATTGCGCGAGCAGTTTGGCAAAGCACGGCGCACGCTGCGCCTCGGCTTCCTCACGCCAGTGCTCGATGATCTCGTCGCGCCTGCGTTGCGCGAGTTCCGTCAGCGGCATCCAAATGCACAGGTGAGCCTATTTGAGCTGCCACCGCGGGCGCAACTCGACCGGCTGCGCAATCACGAGCTCGACGCCGCCATCCTCGGCAACCTCGACGAACGCGACCGCGCCCATTTCGACATCCGCACGCTTTCAAGGCACCGAATGGCCGCCGTTCTGCCCGAGGAGCATGCTTTGGCGAAGAAAAAATCGATCAAGCTGGCCGCGCTGAAGCACGAGCGCTGGGTTTCGCTCTCCGACGCCTTCTTTCCCGGTCGTCGTGAGTTTCTGCGCGGCATGTGCCAGGCCGCCGGGTTCGAGCCGAAAATCGTCAGCGAGGTCGATTCACTTTCCATGATGCTGGGGGCTGTGACCTCGGGTGATGGCGTCGCCGTGATGCCCGCTCACGCCAGCAAACTGCCGCATTCCGGCTGCGTCATCATCCCACTCGCCGCCCCCACTCCCACGGCGGAACTGCTGCTTGTGCTGCCAAAACAAGAACCCAGCCGCGAACTCAAAACGCTGACGACTTTGATCGCTGAACTGGCCACGCAACTCGCGCAGGGACAACCTTGAGGATTATTCACTCCACCATGCTGAGGAAGATGTCCTCCAGCCGTTGACCGCGCTGCTCATGCTCGCGGCGCAGTTCTTCGAGCGTGCCGAGGGCGATGAGCTTGCCGTGATGGATGATGCCGATGCGGTCGGCGAGTTCCTCGGCGATGTTGAGCAGGTGCGTGCTCATAAGCACGGTGGTGCCGCGCTGGCTGCGCTCCTTGATCTCGCGCTTCACGGTGCGGGCGTGGATGGGGTCCAGGCCGACCATCGGCTCGTCGATGACGAAGACCTTCGGATCATGCAGCAACGCACTGGCGATGGCGAGGCGCTGGCGCGTGCCGTGGCTGAGATTCTCGATGCGCTGCCGCGTGTGCTCATGCAGGGCAAACTTAGTGAAGAGCGCGTTCGTTTGCGCGGCGGCGTGATCGCGGTCCATCTCAAACAATTCGGCGATGAACTCCATGAACTCGACGGGCATGAGCTTTTCATAAAACACAGCCACGTCCGGCACATAACCGAGCAGCGCCTTCGCCAGCAGCGGCTCCTGCTGGATGTCGTGGCCGCAGAGGCGCACACGGCCCGCATCAGGCTTCATCAGGCCGGTGAGCAGCTTCATGGCGGTGGTTTTGCCCGCGCCATTCGGTCCGAGAAAGGCAAACAGCTCGCCGGGCTGGATCGTGAGGTTCAGACCGTCCAGCGCCCGCAGGTCGCCGTAGTTCATGGTGAGGTTTTCGATCTCGATCATGGGTGAAACAGGTTCAAATCAGTGCGCGCCCTCCTGCAGGCCATGGATGGTCGGCTCCAGCAAGGCGTAGCTGTCAGGAAGGTCGATGCGGGCCAGCTCTCCGGCCTCGGTGAAGATCATTTGGATCTCATGTTGACCAAACAACGGCAGCGTGAGCACGAAGCATTTCCGCTCACGACCGGCGAGCAGCATCAGCCCCTCACGCGCCCGCAACTGCGTGGCTTCGGGCGCTGCACCCTCCTTTGGCATGCCGCCGCCAAGCATCGAGAGCATGGCCAGAGCGCCGTCCTTGCCGGAGCCGAGGAGCAGCTTCACATCCTGCGAATTCATGATCACACGGTCACCGTGCTTCACGAGCACTTCGGGCGTGGCAAGCTCCTGGCTCCAGACCATTTTCAGACTCGCATCGCGGGCGGGAAACTGCGCCTCCAGCTTCAAATACTGCCAGCGCTCGGCATCAGCGAGGATGCAGGCCACACTCCAGCTTGCCTCAATGCCGTGGCCACCCGGCTCAGCCGGCTGCTCCACCACACCACGCGCCAGCATGTCATAAACCGTCTGATGGTTCGGCTTGATGCGGCGGCTGATCTGAAAGCTGGCG
>JAPLUL010000132.1:0-5004 GCA_026397635.1 Verrucomicrobiota bacterium
TGCGAGTTGAGGCACCGTTTTGCCAAGATTGAAGAGATCGACGATCTGAGCTTTGAAATCACTGCTGTAACGTTTTCGGAGGGTTGTTTTCATGCTGCTTATTCCCTTATCCCCTGGTCCAACATTTTAGCGCACCTCACATGGTTTATCAGCCAAAACTGGAGGGACTGAAAAAGAGAGCAGTTACGATGTAAGAGAGTCCCTGACAGCGCTGCCTAGCTGGCAGGCCCGCTTTCAGTTCCCTCTCCCCGCGCACCGCCTGCGTTGGGTCTGTCCTGTCTCTGCGGGGAGAGGTTAGGTGAGGGGAACTGTCACCACCTCATGCAGCGCGAACGCACTCACTTCCCGGATGAACCGAATCTGCGGGAAATCATCGGCCGACTGTCTTGAGACCGAGGGTGGATTTTGGGTGCGTAAGCCCTGGGATTTTTGCCCATCAGAAGTTTTTAAACAGGCTTTTGAGTTCCTTGAAGTTGTTGATCAGACCCTTGGCCTTGTCCTCAAGGCCGCCACCGAGGATGCCCTCCAGGCGATTCTGGATTTCTGGTTTCACCACCGGACGCGAGAGCGGGCCAGTGATGCTCAGATCGAAGGCGATACGCTCTCGGTCGTCGGAAAAGGCACCGACGACCATGCGAGAGATCGTTTCCCCCAGGCCGCGACTGGCGACTCCGTGCACGATCTGCTCTTTGAGTGCCTCTCCACAGGAGAGGCGGGTGAGGAGGCCCTGCTGATCGTTCGCGAAGTCCATCCAGGATTCTTTCTTGATGGTGAACTCATAGTCTGGCAGCGCAAACAACGTGTCTCCGAGGAAGCGAATGGACTCGTTGCGGAACAGCACGCTCACATTCACGTCCTGCGCCAGAACACCACCGATGCGGATGGCGCTGAGATCGACCCCGTATTTCATGAGCTTGTCCAACTCCTGACCGGCAGCATCGCCGATGGTCATGTGCCCGCCGATGCTGGAACCACGGTCGATGACGAGATTCAGCACTGCTGCGGGTGCCCACAGCATGGTGTTGGGATCGACGGGGTTCACATCGCCCCCACCAT
The DNA here is from genome assembly GCA_026397635.1 of Verrucomicrobiota bacterium. Lineage (GTDB taxonomy): Bacteria > Verrucomicrobiota > Verrucomicrobiia > Verrucomicrobiales > Verrucomicrobiaceae > Prosthecobacter. The sequence continues at coordinate 1,057 of JAPLUL010000132.1, forward strand.
GCAGCTTCATGTTCGCAAACTGCACCTGCTGCATACGCCCCCCGATCTGCGCCGCGCCATCCACCTCAATCTGGGCGCTGAGCCGGGCATGCAGCGTGTTGTGGTTGGCAATGTCCGCCGGATCGATGTCGATGCCGGTCAGCACGAGGCTGAAATCGCTGATGTCGGCGTTGAAGCGTGAATCCGTGCCCTCATTGCTGATGACAAAGTGCCCCTGCTCGATGCTGATCTCCTGGAGGGCGATGCGTGCGGCTTTCGATTCTGCCGCCTCCTTGGGAAACACCGCTGGTGCGGGTTCCACCGCTACGGAGGCTGATGGCGGCACCGGGACGGCGCGTGGCGCGTCTGCCTGCGCCTGCAAGGCCACGAGTTTCTCTAACGGCGGCTGAAAGAGCTTCTCCAAGGCGCTGCCTGCCTGCGGGCTGATGCGCTCCTGCACCTCGATGCCGACGAAGCGCAGCACGCGGGGGAAAAACTGGCCGCTCAGCAGCGCCTTGGGCACCAGTTCGGCATAGACCAAATCAATCTGCACTGGCGCGTTTTGCAGCGGTGGGCGGGCCTCCAGCGGCGTGCCAGCATGCTGATCACGCGGGCCGATTTTTACGCCGGACAGGCGCAGACTTGGCGGCCAAGCGTAGATCGTGAGGGACACATCGTCGAGATGCACACGGGCATTGATGTTTTTTTCCGTTTCGAGTACGATCAGCTCCTTGTTCACATACCGACGCAAGATGTAAGCACCCGCGAGTGGCGCGGCGACGGCCAAGAGCACCAGGAGAAAGAGCAGCAAGCGGACGAACTTCTTCATGCGGCGAGCATACCGAGTGATGAGCGCTTGGAAATTTGAGATTTGAAATTTGCAGCGGCGAATCCCGGCTATGATTGCCACCCATTTCATCCTCTCCACCCACCATGTCCCTTCGCGTCCGCTTTGCCCCCTCCCCCACCGGTGACCTTCACGTCGGAGGGGCGCGCACGGCTTTGTTCAACTGGCTCATGGCCCGCAAGCACGGCGGCACGTTCGTGCTGCGGGTGGAAGACACCGATGGCGCACGGAACACGGCGGAAGCGGCGGCAGGCATCCTCAAGGGCATGCGCTGGCTCGGGCTGGACTGGGATGAAGGCCCGGAAGTCGGCGGCCACTGCGGCCCGTATTTCCAGAGCCAGCGCAAAGACCTCTACGACGCCTACTTCAAGAAACTGGAGGACGCCGGACGAGTCTATGCCGAGCCAGACGGCGCGATGCGCTTCAAATTCAGCCGCACCGCCATCACCGTGCATGATCTGGTCTGCGGCGACGTGACCTTCGCCCCCACCGAGGAGCCAGACATGACCATCCGCCGTCCAGACGGCAGCTACATCTTCCATTTCGTCAATGTGGTCGATGACATCGAGATGCGCATCTCCCATGTCATTCGTGGCGAGGACCATCTCTCGAACACTTGGAAGCACATCGACCTCTTCAACGCCTTCGGCGCCAGCGCACCGACCTACGCGCACATCCCGCTGATCTTGAACCCGGACGGCACCAAGATGAGCAAACGCGACGAGGGCAGCGCCATCGAGCATAGCTACATGAACGCCGGTTTCCTGCCCGACGCCGTGTTCAACTACCTCTGCATGCTCGGCTGGACGCCGAAGGCCGAGAGCGAAAAACTTTCCCGCACCGAACTCACCGCGCTGTTCGACGCCGACGCCATCCACAGCAGCAACGCCAAGTTCGATCTCAAGAAAGCGCTGTGGTTCAACGCGCAGTATCTGCGCGAACTCAGCCCCGAAGAACTGCTGAAGCACGCCAAGCCCTTCCTGACCGCCAAGGACCTCACCTGGACCGATGACGCGATGGCCGCCGCCGCCGTTTACAGCGTGCGTGAGAAAGTGAGCCTGCTCACCGAGTTCCCGGAGTGGGTGCATTACTTCTTCCGCGAGGATTTCCCCTTCGAGGCCGAAGTCGTCTCCAAACTCACGGCCAAACCCGAAAACGCCAACCTGCTCAAGACCGCGAGCGATCAACTCGCTCAAGCCGCCGAATGGACCGAGCAAAGCGTGCATGACGCCGTCGAAGCCGCCGCAAAAACTCTGAGCGTGAAACCCGGTGCCATGATGCCGCTGCTGCGTTTTGCCCTCAGCGGTCAGTCACGCGGTCCAGGCGTCACGACGATTGCGCATTTGATCGGGAAGGAGAAGACGCTGGCGAGGATTCAGAGGGCGCTGGTGGAGGTGATTAACAGAGCTACCGATTAGACTGCACCAACGCATTTCACGCGAAGCTCTTCACAAGCCTGCGCCGCACGCAACCGCAACTCGGTTAAATGAGAGCGGGGACGGCTTCGAGCAGGCGTTGGGTGTAGTCGTGGCGGGGATTTTCGCAGAGTTCATCCGCATCGCCCTGCTCGACGACTTTGCCGTGATGCATGACGACGATGCGGTCGCTCATGTGGCGGACGACGGCAAGGTCGTGAGCGATGAAAAGGAGGGTGAGCTTGAACTCTTCCTGCAAGTCTTTGAGCAGGTTCAAAATCTGCGCCTGCACGCTGACGTCGAGAGCGCTGACTGGCTCGTCGCAAATGAGGAACTTCGGCCGCACGGCGAGGGCGCGGGCGATGCCGATGCGCTGGCGCTGGCCGCCGCTGAACTCGTGCGGATAACGCTGAAGCGCATCCTCCGGCAGGCCGACCTTGCGCAGCAGCAAGGCGGAGACCTCGCGGTGCTCGTCGCGGCTCTGCTGCTTGAAGTGGATCTGCTGCGGCTCGGCGAGGATGGACTCGACGGTCATGCGCGGATTGAGAGAGCCGATGGGGTCTTGAAACACCATCTGCATCTCCTTGCGCAGCGGACGAAACTCTGACTCCGGCAGGCTGAGAATTTCGCGGCCCTGGTAAGTGACCGAGCCGCCGGTGACGGGAGTGAGTTTCAACAAAGCGCGGGCGACAGTCGATTTGCCGCTGCCGCTTTCCCCCACGAGACCGACGGTGCTGCCCGCCTCGACATCGAAGCTGACTTTGTCCACCGCCTTGATGACGTCGGTGGCACGGCCAAACCAGCCCCCGCGCACGGGGAAGTGAATTTTGAGATCCTGGACTTGCAGCAGAGGCATGATGTTGAGATGTGAGTTTAGCACAGGTGGAGAAACGAGCGAAAGTTTCATTGCGTGAAAGGCTGGAAGTGCCAGCGTCCGCCCCCAATGAACGAGCGCTACGAACTCATCGCCCCGATTGCTGAAGGCGGGCTGGGAACAGTCTTCAGGGCCCGCGACCGCCAACTGGGCCGTGAAGTGGCGGTGAAACGCATCCGCATGGACAAGGCAGACGACCTTGGCACGGCCATGGACATGCTCATCCGCGAGGCGCAGCAGCAGTCCGCACTCCAGCATCCGAACATCGTCACCGTGCATGACGCGGGAGTGGACGAAGAAGGCGGATTCATCGTGATGGAGCTGGTGAAGGGCGAGACGCTGGAGGACATCATCATGCGCGGGGCGCTGACCCTGGAGGACTTCGACTCGCTGGTGCGCCAGGTTTTGGAAGGCATGAGCGCTGCCCACGAGCAGGGCATCATCCATCTGGACCTGAAACCCGGAAACCTCATGGTGCAGGGGCTGAACGCCGGACGCTTTCAGGTGAAGATTCTCGACTTCGGACTGGCAAAAACGGCCCTGCAGCCCGTGCAGCAGGACACGGACGAACAGGGCGGCCTGTTTGGCTCCGTCCACTTCATGGCCCCGGAGCAGTTTGAGCGCGCCGATGTGGATGTGCGCACGGACATCTATGCACTGGGCTGCATTTTCTATTACGCGCTGACGCAAAAGTATCCCTTCTCTGGCGACACGAACCCCCAGGTGATGGTGGCGCATTTGTACCACCGCCTCACGCCACTGGCCGCCCTGCGCCCAGATCTGCCCGCAAACCTCGTGCAGTGGGTGTGCTGGCTCATCAACCGTGACCCGGC
>JAPLUL010000187.1:0-7086 GCA_026397635.1 Verrucomicrobiota bacterium
AGGCACTGCTGCGCAGCTACGAAGCACGCACGCCCGAAGAACTCGATGCAGCCATCAGCAAAGCATTCTCAAAAATCACAGCCAAGGATGCGATGGGTTATTTTGCCTCTTGCGGTTATAGTATTATTTAAAATGCTCTAATATCCAGCCTTCCAGTCGGGCCAGCGTGAGTTCAGCAGGGCGTAGCCCTGGGTGAAAATGCACCGGCAGCGTGTCGGCGGCGTCGCTCTGCTGCATCCAACGGGCGGCGCTGTAGGCGTCGTGTTGGTGCGGGTTGCGGTCTGCGGTGGGAAACGTCCGACTCCAGAGCGCCGGATAGACCTCGGCGATGACGGATCTGCCCGGAGGTGGTGTCCAGCCGTCGAAGGGCCAAAAATGCACGCGCTCACCGAGCTGCTGGCGCAGGTAACGTAGCCACGGCAGGCCGCTGTGAGTGGACTTCGCTACGCTGCCTTGCACATCGAAGTGGAAGACGGACTTCGCCTTGGCTCGTTCCTCGGTCATCCGCCGCCAGCGCGCATTTCCCGAGCGTGCGGCACCATTGCCATAGGTGCCGTCTCGGATGAAATCGACATACAGATGGTCCTTGTCGGTCGGCCAGTGGTGCTGGAAGTCATCGAGGAACTGAGGCCAGTCCGGCTGGAGGTGATGGACTTCAAAGTAGCGCAGCGGAAAGGAGAACCCGTGGTCGATGCCGACGAGCGTGGCCGGGCCGTCGCGAAGTTCAGCCGCGAGCCATTCGGCGAGTCCCCGCCGCGTCCAATACTTGCGCGGGCTGGGTGGTGGTAGCACCTCGGCGGGTGGCTGTGTCGGCGTTGCCGAGTATAGGCGCAGTCCCTTCAGGCTGCTGGTGGCTGTCTCCGCGCCGGAGTAGTCGATGCCGAAGTAACGTTCAAATTGCGGCATCAGCGGTCAGGGTGCGGTGAGTTCGGCGGCGAGGTTAGCGGCGGTGGCGCGCTAGGCGGCGGGTGGGGTTGCCAAGGCGTCCACCAAGGGCAGAGTTGGCTTGTCGTCGAGCAGGTAATCCGCCTTTTTCGCCTCACCACGCTTCACGGTCTTCCCGCACCTGCGTCAAATGAGCGTCTCGTAGGGGATGGTAGGAGGAAATCAGCGGTCAGTGGGCGGAGATTCGGCTTTTGAGTTGCCTTGGAAGATCAGCTGCGTGGCCACCGCTTCTAAGGTGGTCACCGTCGCTTTCCTGATTTCTGGATTCTTGATGCGGCGCGCCCACTCCATGGCGGCTTGCGGATCTGCGGTGACCACTTGCCTTGCAAAAGCAGCCGAAGCGGCATCACGTGCGGGATCAGACGAAATCTGATTGATGAATGCCGCTGCGTCCTTGGGAGCAACCGCTGCCCAGTTGGAAAAGTGAACCTGCACCTTGGGATGAGGCAACGCCACTCCTTTGACTGCGGCCGACTGAGGGGCGGCCAGGAGCCATTTGGCGACCGCTTCCGGCTCAGAGCCCCCCCACCGTTCAATGTAACGATCCATCACTGCCTGACTCCCCTCCAAGTGACCACAAGAAGCGATCAACCCTTCAGCTTGATCATGGCGCAGGCCGCTGCCTGACTGAATCGCCACGGCCGTCAGCTTCAGCTTGACGGAATGACCGGGCAGCCCTTGCAGCCACTGCAGTGCTGCCGCTGGGTCTTTGCCAAGCCACGAAGCAAAGGATGAGCTGAGCTTCTCGGCCGCTTGGTCAGCCTTCACGGCAGGGACTGCTCCCCCTTCACCCGCAGCGGCTGAGCTGAGGCATTGCTTGTATAGATTCTTACAAACGGAGTCCCAGTCTGAATCCGCAGGGCTGAGGGCGGCGGCTCTGCTTCCCGGAGACTGATCACCAGGCTTCCGCGAGGAAGATTTTGGAGCTTCCGAGGGTGGCGACGAATGCGACACACCGCTGGAATCGCGGTCACAGCCAGAACTCATGCCAAGCACGGCCATCACGGCCAGAGTCCCAAGCGGGCCACGCCCCCGGGAACCCAATTCCAGCCATCTCAAGGAGAGGTGAGGGATGACAAGCATGGTAAACAACGGCTAGAGGTGGGTGGACAGGGCGGTGGGCTTGCTGCGCAGGCTTCGAGTTTAGAGGCAGGCGCAACAGCCTCTATGTGCCACGCGTGCTGGAATGTTAGCGGCTGCTATAGCGGCGGCGGCGCAGGAGGCTGAGCATGCCCACGCAGCCGATCAGTAGAGCGCCGGAGGGCTCTGGCACGGCGGCCAACTGAGCATCAAAGGTGCCGGACAATAGCGGATTGGTCACCGAGCCTCCACCGACCCCAAAAAAGGCTGGAGTATCGGCATCCACCCGACCATAGATCACGCTCGTCATGTTATCGAAGCCCACGGTGTTGGCTGGCAGTGGCGGGTCCACCAGGGTGGAGGGCAGCAGCCAGTCAGAGGTCGTGCCTGTGCCCAGGAAGGCTTGCCCACCTTCTGACCCGGTAAATCCGAGGGCGTCATAGACCCACATGAAGCCATAAAGACCGTTGGTGATCGGATTGCTAGGATTGACGGAACCGCCGATGGTGTCTGGCAGGGAGCCGGTCAATTGGTCAGTGGCTAGGCTAAACCAGTTGGTGTTCCAGGAGGTGATGTTGGACGCCGTGGGGGTGAATCCATTGAGGAAGGTGCCGAAGTTAAAGGTGAAGGAACTGGTCACCGGGTCGCCTAAAATATCGAAGGCGCCATTATCTGCCGGGAAGCCCGGGAAGAAGTAGTTGCCACCGTCCCAGACGATGGTGCCTTGAGCCGAGGCTTTGGGAGCGCTGAAGCTTGCTGCGAGGGCAAGCGCGATAAGGGTGAGTTTGAGTAGCTTTTTCATGTTTTTTATTGTTCCTGGTTTCTAGTTCCTTGTTCCTTGTTTCTTGTTTCTTGTTTCTTGTTTCTTGTTTCTAGGTTCGATGTTCGCGGTTCGTTGTTCGTTGTTCAATGTTCGCTGTTCTCCGCTCTGAGGATTAAGGCAGCACCGGCAGTGCAGCAGCGGGTTCCCACGGCAGCGGCATTACCAGGTTGAGCGGAGCCGTGGCTTGGTGGCGCTTGATGAACTGGCCGCGCCCACGCAGCAGGAAGGGCGTGGTGTTGAGGTTTTGCAGCGATCCTACGGGTGACCAGTATTGCAGTGTTGGCGTGCCTGCGTTGAGCAGGTAGCGCACCCCGTAGCCGGAGGCGTTCGGTGTGGCGTCACCCAGCCAGAGCTGGATTTGGTCGGTGCCCACCGGGCTCGTGTTGCCCACGAAGCCACTGCCGACGGTGTAGGTGCGGGCGTTGGGCGTATCATCCAGGGGGTAGCCGCTGGAGTGCAGGGTGGAGCCAGTGCCCACGGAGGTGCGGAAGACGTTGGCGCGCACTTCACCCGTCTGGCAGACGAGGCTGGTGGAGGCCGTGTTGAAGTGCTTGGCCAGCACCGCCGTGCCGGGGGGGATCACCAGACCGTCCCAGTTGACGATGCCACCTGGCTTGGACCAGTAGTAGAACCCTGCCACGGCGGCATCCAGCAGGTAATAAGGCACCCACACACCGTTCTGGAAGATCTGGGCCTGGTCAGCAGCCGTGGGGCTGGTGGCGCCAGTGAAGACTTCCTTCGGCAGGACGTCTGCCAGCGTCACGTGCTCACGCAGCAGGAACTGCGCTCCTACCAAGCCTGCGGGCAGGGTGGTCGCGGTGTTGTTTACACTGCTGAGGTTCAGCGCGATGCTCTTGGCGGTGGTGGCGGCGTAGTTGACATCAAAGCGGTGTCCGGCGTTGGCACCGTTGCTGATTTCCACGTAGTAGGACTTGGTGGCCACCATGTAGGAGCGCAGATCACGGCTGTCCTCGGCGTAAGGGCTGAGCGTCACGCCGGAGGCAACGAAGATCGTGTCCGAATAGACCGGCTTCTTCACCAGGTTGTGCGCAGCGGTCTGATACTTGCCCACCACGTTGGTGCTCTGCCAGCCTTCCACCCATGAGTATTGGGTGGTCGCAGGGCTTGCCAGCACCAGCTTCATTCTCACAAAGCGAGTCTGCCCAGCCGACCCGAGCGCCGTCCACTTCACGGTTTCGGTGCCGTTCAGGTTGGAGGTGATGCTTGGCGTCGCCGTGACATCCGTCCAGGTGCTCAGGTCACTGCTCTGCTGCAGGGTGTAGGTCACGTCACTGCGGCCTCCCAGCGGGCGGCGGTAGCTCACGTCATACGCTCCATTGGCTTTAGCGACCTGGAGACCCGTATCGCCAGCCACCACGGTGCCATTGACGGGGGCACCGTTGCTCAGCACCACAGGCACGCCGGTGCCTGGATCGCTGGCAAAGGCATACTCTTGCAGGTCTGTCAGGCGGTCAAAGTCCTGGTTATTCGCTGGGCCAGTGCCCGAGTCTGGCGTCTGGTTCTGCCATTCCTGGAAGGGGGTGATCACCACCGGCGCAGGCAGGCCGCCATAGCCTCCGGGGGAGGTGTCATTGCCGTTGTTGTTCGGGATGCCGTCGCCGTCGGGGTCGGTCGGGTTGTCCACTTGGCCGTCGCCGTTGCCGTCGAGGGCGCAGTTGGAGGTCAGCTCACAGATGTCATTGGTGCCGTCGCCGTCACTGTCCACGTCGATGTAGTCGGGGATGATGTCGGCGTCTGGGCCTTCAGGAAGCGCTGCGTTGCCGGCGTCGCCGTAGAGCGGGCTGTTGTCCACGCTGTTGGGGATGCCGTCGCCGTCGCTGTCACCACCGTTGGTGTCGAGCGGGCTCACGAAACCGTCGTTGTTGGTGTCAGCAGGGCCATTGCCGCCTTCGATCAAGTCGGAGATGGTGTCATTGTCGCTGTCCAGATCACGGTAGTTCGGGATCGGGTCATTATCGCTGTTGATCAGCGCTGGATCGGAGCCGTCTCCCCAGGTGCCGGGCTGGCCGTCGGCGGTGGATGGGATGCCGTCACCGTCGGTGTCGGTGCCATCGGCGATGCCGTCGTTGTTGGCGTCGGTGCCGCCGTTTTCGCGGACGTCGTTGATGCCGTCGTTATCGGCGTCTAGGTCGCGGAAGTCGGGCTTGCCGTCGCCGTCGGTGTCAACCCGTGGCTGGCCACCCGCTGGTGCGGAGGTGGGGATGCCCATGGGGGTGCTGCCGCCGTCGGCCTTGCCGTCGCCGTTCACGTCGGTGCCGTTGGTTTCGCGGACGTCGTTGATGCCGTCGTTGTCACTGTCCAGGTCCTGGAAGTCGGGGCGGGTGTCGCCGTCGGTATCCACGATGCTGTAGTTCACTATTCCGCTGTTGGCGCTGGTCTGCACGCTGTCGGGGATTCCGTCGGTGCCCACAAGGCCGTCGAGCATGCCGTCGTTGTCACTGTCCAGTCCGGTGGTGCGGCCGCTTTCATGGATGTCGAGGATGCCGTCGTTATCGCTATCAAGGTCCTTGTAGTCGAGGATGCCGTCTCCATCGGTATCGCCACCATTGGCTGCCGTGGCCATCTCGACGGTGTCAGGGATGCCGTCGTTGTCGTCATCCAGGTCGGTGGCGTCTGGGATGCCGTCGCCGTCGGTGTCTGGCCTGGTCAGGTCGCCAAAGGCATTGGAGGCTCCGTCGATGCCACCAATGTTGGCGATGCCGTCGTTTTCGGTGTCCTGTGGGGTGTCCACCATTCCGTCGCCATTGGGGTCATAGACCGCGTTGCCGGTGAGTTCCTGGATGTCCCAGAGTCCGTCGCCATCGCTGTCGGGATCAAGGAAGTCCGGGATGAAGTCCACATCGGCTCCGCCCTGCTCGGGCAGGGCTGGGTTGCCAGCATCGCCGAAGACGGCAGGTGTGTTGTCGATGACGTTGGGGATGCCGTCGCCGTCGGTGTCGCTGCCATTGGTGTCGAGCGGGCTGATGAAGCCGTCGTTGTTGGTGTCGGCTGCCACGTTGCCACTTTCAATCACGTCACTGACGGTGTCATTATCACTGTCTAGGTCGCGGTAGTTCGGCACGCTGTCGTTATCGCTGTTGAGCGGGGCGGCATCGCTGAGATCGCCGAATGAAGGCGAAACATCGGCGCTGGAGCGGATGCCGTCACCATCGGTGTCGGTGCCGTCGGCGATGCCGTTGTTGTCGCTGTCCGCGCCGCCGTTTTCACGGACGTCGTTGACGCCGTCGTTGTCGCTGTCGAGATCGCGGAAGTCAGGCACGGTATCGCCATCGGTGTCCGGTGGCACGAGGCCGCCGGGAGCCACGCTGCTGTGGATGCCGTTGGTGCCCGTGGTGCCGTCGGCTAGGCCGTCGCCGTTGGCGTCGGTGCCGTTGGCTTCGCGGACGTCGTTGATGCCGTCATTGTCGCTGTCGAGATCGACGTAATCGGGGCGGCCATCGCCGTCGGTATCCACCACGGTGTAGTTGATGGTGCCGCTGTCGGCGCTGGTTTCCACGCTGTTGGCCAGACCGTTGGTGCCGTAAGGGCCATCGATCCGTCCGTCGTTGTTGACGTCCAGTCCGGTGGTGCGGCCGCTTTCGTCCATGTCGAGGATGCCGTCACCATCGCTGTCGAGGTCGAGCGTGTCGGGGATGCCGTCGCCATCGGTGTCGCCACCATTGAGGGCGTTGGCAGCTTCCACAGTGTCCGGGATGCCGTCATTGTCATCGTCTAGGTCACTGACGTTGGCGATGCCGTCGCCATCGGTATCGGTGGGAGGAGTGGGCACGGTGGCGCCGCCGAAGCCGCCGGGGATGCTGTCAATGCCGCCGTTGTTCGGGATGCCGTCACCATCGGGGTCGGTCGGGTTGTCCACCTGGCCGTCACCGTTGCCGTCGAGGGCGCAGTTGGAGGTCAGCTCACAGATATCGTTGAGGCCGTCGCCATCGCTATCGGGGTCGATGTAGTCAGGGATTGTGTCGGTGTCCGTTCCTTCAGGGAGCGCTGCGTTGCCAGCGTCGCCAAAGCTGCTTGGGGCGTTGTCCACCGCGTTGGGGATGCCGTCGCCATCCGTGTCACCGGACTCGGTTGGGGAAATGGTGCCGTCGCCATTGGTGTCGGCAGGGCCGTTGCCGCCTTCGATCACGTCGGCGATGGTGTCATTGTCGCTGTCCAGATCACGGTAGTTCGGGATCGGGTCATTGTCGCTGTTGAGCGGGGCGGGGTCGCTGGCGTCG
>JAPLUL010000032.1:0-3512 GCA_026397635.1 Verrucomicrobiota bacterium
TTGCCCAAGATACGCCGCCTGCCACCGGACCACGAGCGCGCGCCGGGATAAAGGCCAGTTTTAGCGTTCACGCCGACGAGCTGCTCTTCGAGCGGAAGAGATTGAGGTTCAGAGGATTGGGTGGAGTTCATGGCGACGAAACGTGGTGGAAAACGCAGCAGTGGCAACAACTAAATGCCTGGCATTATTTAAGACACAGCCGATTCGGCTGTTACCAATCGATTAATTCCCCGTTCTTACTTCTCAATTCAGGGACTGCCTTTTCCTTTAATAGGCAGTTGTTTGGGCAACTGGCGAGCATCACCGCGAAGGAACCGCAGCGAACCAACCACTTTGCCGATCACCGTGGATTTCAGCGACCTCTTCGGCGTGGCATCAAAATCGCTGCGATGATTCGTGGAGGCTCCAGCAGGGAGCGCGGCTTTAAACGCCCGATAATCCCGGCTGGTTCCTGACCATTGACGGATTTGCAGGCGCAGCGCTCGCATTCTGGCGTATGCGCCTACACCCGTTGGCGGCTCAGCGGCTTGCAGATGACATCTTCGCCAGCCGCTCGTCGCTTTCCAGGTGGCCGGACCAGCCGAAGTGGCAGCGGAATTCGAAGCAGTGCTTCATTTGCTCGAAGGGGCCGGTCCATTCGGACTTGTTGGAGGCGACGGTGATGTCTGAGGGTGCGAAGCCGGTGATGGGCAGGCGCTGGATGGCGAAGGCGTCGTTGAGGAGGCGGGTTTTTTTCCAATTGAAGCCCATGAGCTGGGCGCTGACGCAATCGACCGCCACGGGGTGCGTTCCAGCGAGGATGACGCCGCTTTCGACAGGATCGCAGGACATGGGGCCGTCGCCATCGCCGCCAATGATGCCATCGACGATGGTGAGGTAGCGCAGCGGTTTCTCGCGACGTTTGCCGGTGCCGTCGAAGTAGAAGAAGCACTTGTGCAGATCGAGGATCATACGCCAGGCGGTGTTGTTGCCGTGCCAGTTGCCGGAGCGGACGACTGCTTTGGTGTCGCCGAACACGACGCGGCCGAGTTTTTTGAGCGGGACGAAGAGTTTGGAGAGGAAGAAGCGGCCAAAGAGGATTTTTTTGGCGGTGCGCATGAGCGTGCCTTCGAGGGCGCGTTTGGCGGAGGATTCGGCGAATTGGTCGCCGCCTTCAGCGGGCGTGCCTTCGGTGTGGCGTGGCAGCCAGTTCGTGCGCGGCGTGGTGCCGACGAGATTTTTCAGCGCGACGGTGAGGCCGACTTTTTTGTGCGTCTTGAGCTTGGGAATGTTGATGAGCACATCGGCGTTCATCGGCGTGCGGCAGATGCGGTATTCATGATGCGGGTCGGTGTGCTGGCGGTTCGTGGTGGCGAAGTCGTAGCTGGCTCCGTAGAGCCTGCCTAGGCCGGGATGGCCGAGGAATTCGCTGTCGGCATCAAGGTGGATGTCAACGGAGCCGGAGGGATCGCTGGGCAGCTCGCGTTTGGCGATGGTGACACCGTCAACGATGGTCCACTCCTCGCAGCGCATGTCGAAGAGCAGGAAGGCGATGCCAGGGAACTCTTTCGTCAGGTCGGTGATGAGATCGTCGAGGCGATGCAGGCGGCGGATGGTGGCAAAGGACGAATCGCTCTGCGGCGCGTCGCAGAGGGTGACGGAACCGCGCCCTTGGAGTTTTTTCGCCGCCCAGCGGGCGACTTCACGCACGACGGAGGGATGGGTGATGATGGTGAGCCAGCCGTTTTCGTCCTCGGGTTTGCTGGCGTTGTGTTCTTTGACCCAGTTCGGCTTGAGAACGACGCGGTCGCCCGGCTGGATGAAATCACCCGGCAGCTCCAGCGCCGTGATGGCGGCCTCGATTTGTTGGCGGAGGGCGTCGGTATCGTCATAGCGGGCAGCGCCGCTGAAGACAGAGACTTGGGGAGAGCCGAACGTGGAGGGAGAAAGCGTGTTCACAAGAATGACTGCTATCTAAGAGCGGCACGTTCTCTTTGCAACGTGGCGGCATCTGCCGAAACGTCGGCGCATGAGGAAAGCCCTGCGGATCATGCGCCTGACACTGACCCTCTCCCTCGCGGCGGCGATCGTCGGCGTGATCTGGCAGAAACTGGGGCCGCGGCTGGAAGACCTGCCGGACTCAGCGGTGAAGCCGAAGCCGCTCGATCCGGCTTTTGTGCGGCTGACGCCGCGAGAGATGGCCACCCTGCCCCTGGCCACACGGTTTGACATGCCGCTGGGCTCGGAGCACGGCGCGTTCACCTACAATGCGCGGGCGTTTCGCATCGAGCGGCATCTGGGGGATGATTTGAACGGCATCGGCGGTGAGAACTCGGACCTAGGCGATCCGGTTTACGCCGCAGGCGCAGGCAGGGTGGTTTACGTGGGCAATCCGGGGCCTGGCTGGGGAAAGATGATCCTCATCGCGCATCGTCTGCCGGAAGGTGACGAGCACGGCCCCGTGGTGCAGACGATGTATGCGCATCTGGAGCAGATGCAGGTGCGCACGGGGCAGATCGTGCAGCGTGGCGAACCCATCGGCACTGTGGGCACGGCGGAGGGAGCGTATTTGGCGCATCTGCACTTTGAGGTGCGCGCCGGGCCTTATGTAAATCCTGGTCAGGGATATGCTGATACCGCGTTGAACCGGATCGCGCCAGAAACCTTCATTCGCACCCACAATGGGTCTGCGCCGCAGGTTTTGAACCCGGCCCCGCAAACAGACTGAAAACCGCCAAGACTATTTGAAGGAAGGCACATCCACCACGTCATTTCCTAGCATGCACTTCCCTCCTGCGCTCTGCCTGCTGCTGGCAGCATTCCTCTCAACTGCCTCCGCGCAGCGGATGAAGGCGACGTCTTCACCGCTTAGCTGCGAGACGCTTTGCTCGGAGCTGTTCATGGCGATCAGGGACAATCCCGCACAGATGGTGATGCGGCTGGAAGAGGCGCTGATCATCCATGATGCCTGCGCCGGAGAGTTGGTGACAGCAGCCATGGACGCGGTCAATGCTGATCCAGCCATGGTGCGCCAGATCTTCAAAACAGCGATGGACTTGGCTCCCGAGCGTTCGACAGCGATCAGCGCGGCCGTGAAGCACTACACGGCTCCGACGGTGGTCGCCGCGCTAGGTGAAGAGGTGAGAAGGGCGGTGCTGCCGAGCCCGGTCAGAGCAGAGCGACTGCCAGGCGAGGAACTGCGCCGGGCCGAGCTGCCACTGGCCACACGGAACCTGCCGATTGTGGAAGTGCGGCGGGCAGAAGTGCCGACGCAGGCTGCGCCCTCCACGGAGGTTTTACGGCCAACGCCCTCGATCAGTCTGATGGGCGTGCCCAAGGCGCAGTTGGTGAAATGATGCCTGATCAAAACTCATGAAGGCACGAGTAAGATGTTAGAGCATTTTAAATAATACTATAACCGCAAGAGGCAAAATAACCCATCGCATCCTTGGCTGTGATTTTTGAGAATGCTTTGCTGATGGCTGCATCGAGTTCTTCGGGCGTGCGTGCTTCGTAGCTGCGCAGCAGTGCCT
>JAPLUL010000194.1:0-12246 GCA_026397635.1 Verrucomicrobiota bacterium
AGTCGCCCTACGGGCTCCTTGCATTGCGTGCACGCAGCAGCAACACTGAACGCCTAACCCTCGGTGTCATCACTTCTGAGGCAACGATCCCTTCCTCCCGCGCCCTCCCCGGTGTCATTTACTTTTGAGGCAACAAGCATTACTCAGCCTTGCCTGCTAGGCGATTGGCCCCTTGAACGCTGCCTGAACCGTGCGCAAAATGATGCGTGCCGGAAATTCGCTCAGCCGTCCACCTTGTTTCACCAAGGCTCCTGCCCGAGCAGATCGCGGCAGAGATTCACGGCGGACATGAAGCCGTCCTCGTGGAAGCCGTAGCGGAACCACGCGCCGCTATAGTAAGTGGTTTGATCGCGGGAGATTTGATTCAGCTCGGGAAGGCGTTTTTGCGCGTCGATCGCGGGCAGGTCGAAAAGCGGGTGCTCGTAGCGGATGCGCTGGATGACCTTGGCGGGGTCGATGTCCTCGGCACCATTGATGGAGACGAAGTAATTCACCTTGTCGGAAACGCCCTGGAGGCGGTTCATCCAGTAATGCGTGCTGGGATTGATGCGGCCGCCGGCCTCGACTTTCACGCGGTAGTTCCACGCGGCCCAGCAACGATGGGTTTTCGGCATGAAGCGGTCGTCGGTGTGCAGGGTGGCGAGATTGGGCTGGTACTTGAAATGCGGCAGAAGTTCCTGCTCCAGCGGTGTGGGATCGGTCAGTAGGGAGAGCGAGGTGGGTGCGTGCGTGGCGAGGATGACCTTGTCGAAGGTCTCGGGCGGGCCGTCCTTCGGATAAATCGTCACGCCTTGGGCACCACGCTCGATTCTGGCGACTGGCGTGTTGAGGCGGATGCGGTCCTGAAAGGGCGGGATGATTTTGCGAACGTACTGCCGCGAACCATCGACGACGGTCCACCATGGATGACGTGTTTTCATGCCGAGGAAGCCATGATTGAACCAGAAATGCATCAGCGTGCGAGCGGGGAACTGGAGCATGAGCTCCGGCGGCGTGGACCACACGGCGCTGCCCATGGGAATGACGTACAAATTGAGAAAATCCTGGCCGTAGCCGCGGGCGGTGGCGTACTCGCCGAGCGTCATGCGCTCGAAGCGCGGATCATTCATCGCCTCAATGGTTTCCTGGTTAAAGCGGTTGATCTGGAGCATGAAGCGCCAGAAGCGCGGGCTGAGGAGGTTTTTACGCTGGCCGAAGATCTGATTCAGGCTGCCGCCGTTCCACTCATAGCCAGTTTGCTGATGAGCGAGGCTGAAGGACATGTCCGTGCGCTTCGTCTCGACGCCGAGCTCTCGGAACAGGCGGCAGAGCAGGGGATAGGTCTGGTGGTTAAAAACCATGAAGCCGGTGTCGATAGGCAGGTCACGACCGTCTTCCTTCACCGTGACGGTGTTCGTGTGGCCGCCGATGTAGCCGTTGGCCTCGAACATCGTGAGGTCGAAGCGGTGGTGCAGGAAATGAGCACAGCCGAGGCCGGAAATGCCGGTTCCAATGATGGCGAGACGAGGGCGAGACATGCGGGAAGAAAGACTTCTGCTACTTCGCTTCTGCGGCCACTGTGGATTCACCTGCTTTTTGGCACGGATGGCGCGACAAATTGATTTTACTCGCGGTGCCGTGGCGTTTCGTTAATAGGAGCAACGCATTTTCATGTCCGAAGAAGCACCGCATCATCATCCTCCGCCATTTGACGTTCCCAGCGTCGAAGAGATGAACGCGCTTCTGCCCCAGTATGCATTTGAAAAGCTGGCAGCCTATGGCGGCATGGGAGCGGTGTTCAGAGGGCGGCAGCGCAGCTTGGACAGGCTGGTGGCCATCAAAATCCTGCCGCCGGAGTTCGGTGCAGAGCCGGAGTTTGCCGAGCGCTTCAAGAGCGAGGCGAGGGCGATGGCGAAGCTCAATCACACCAACGTGGTGGGAGTGTATGATTTCGGGATCACCACGGGCGGTCATTTGTACCTGGTGATGGAGTGGATCGAGGGCCCTACTCTGCATGAGCTGATCCACCAAGGCAGCATTCCCGTGCGCAAGGTGGCTCATCTCGGCATGCAGCTCTGCGATGCGCTGGCCTACGCGCACAGCCACAAGATCCTGCACCGCGACATCAAGCCTGGGAACATCATGATCAACCAGGATGATCAGGTGAAGGTGGCAGATTTCGGTCTGGCGCGTCCGATCACCGGGGAGGCGGAAGAAAATCCCTTCGGCACGCCGGATTACGCCGCGCCGGAGATCATGGCCCGGCAGGCGGTGGATCAACGCGCCGACATCTTCGCCACCGGGGTGGTTCTTTATGAGATGCTCACCGGTCGCGTGCCGAAGAATCCGCGCCGCTCAGTGACGGAATACGCGCCAGTGTCCAAGCGCTGGGATGATTTGATCGACCAGGCCACGCATGCTGATCCGGCGAAACGCATTCAAGACGCGCTTGAACTGCGTGCGCGCATCTCTCAGGTGATTGCGCCGAACACAGAGTCCGTGGCGGTGGTGGAGGTTGTCGCGGACGCGGTGGCGGTGCCTGGGAAAAAGGCGATTGCGCCGATGCACCTTGCGATGATTGGCGCAGCGCTGATCATCGTGCTGGGAATGGTGATCGGGACGCTGGCCAAACCTGAGACGGAAAAGCCCAGAAAACAAAAAATCGCCGCCCAAAAGCCTGAGGTGAAGCCATCCCCGAAGGTTAAGTCGAAGTCGGAACCGCTGAAGGTCAAGGAAGCGGAGAAAAAGCCGGAACCTCTCGTTGCGATGCCGCAGTCTGAGCCGCAGAAAAAAGCTTCCGAACCGCCGACTTCTGCACCCTCCATGGCCGTTGCACCTGCGCCCGCCAAATCACCTCCTGAGCCCGCCCCGGAAACCCCTCTGGAGGCGATTCAGCGGCTGGAGGAGCGCGATCCTGAGCTAACGAAGCTCGTGACGGCATTCGCTCAAGAGTGGGCGGCCAACGACGTGCTCGACACCGAGTTGGAGCGGCGTGACTTGGCTGCCAAATACATCCCTGCGCTGCAACGCAGCCTCACCGGCCTCCCGCCAGAGCAGCGTGATCAAGTGCTGAGCGAGATCTCCCGCGTCGCCAATGATGAGCCATTGAATGAGCCGGATTCCACTTGGCCTTTGGTGCTCTCGAACTTGCGGCTGACCTACGACGAACAGATCGGCGCGATCCAGGCGCAGGCCAATGCCGCCACCCACAAAATGCGTGCGGCGCAGTGCGCGCTTGTGGTGGAAAAGGCAAAAGAACGGGCCGCTGCTGGAAAAACGGAGGCAGCCAAACTGGCCGAGGTCGTGGCGGCGGAGTTGGCTAAACTCAAGACTGCGCCTTCCCTACGAGCGCTGAAGGAAAGCGCTGCAGGTACGATCACCTCCGGTACCGCGCCCGTGACCCCTTCGGCGGCGGCGCCTTGATCTGCTGGCCGCGCTTGGTTTGACACAGCGTGTTCGCGAGGCCGCCGTTGCATCGGCCAAATGTGTTGGGCGATGCAGGCCTTTTGATTCAGCGAGTCACCATCCGCCGCACTCATCCAAAGATCAGGCTTGACCCCGTTGCCCTGATTTGAAGGCCTACCGCATGACCTTGCCGCCAAGGGAAAGGATGCGCGCCTTGCCTTTGGCATCCTCGGCTTCGGCGATCTGCTTGTTGGCGACGTACATTTGCGAGAGGGCGGTCCAGGCGAGGAGATCGTTGGGCTGGAGGGTGGTGGCCATCATGCCGGCGCCGATGGCTTCTTTGATTTCGCCATTGCGCAGCAGGGCCATGCCGAGTGCGTGCCAGCCCTCGAAGAAATCCGGCTGCTGGGCGACGCAGCGACGGTAGAGGGTGATGGCCTCCGGTAACTCGCCAAGCGCGACATGACCGCTAGCTTCATCGAACAAGTCCTCGACGCTGGCTGCAGTTGTGTCGCTCATGAGGAGGTGGGTGACTGAAGGCTGTTGGGGAAACTCCTGGAGTGATAAGTTAGAGGTGAGAAGTGTTACCTCTTCAGCGCCACTTCTGACTTCTAACGTCTAACCTCTTACTTCTCACTCGTGTTTCAACACGCTGTTAAGAGGTCGCGCCGAACTTGGTGACGACTTTGGCGGCGGCGTTCTGCTTCTTGAACCAGCTTTGGAAGAGGCTCATGCGCTCTTGGCTGGAGATGGAATCGGCTTGGCTCTTGCGCACGGTGGCGGCGTCTGGGCGCTTGCGCAGTTCCTTGGCGCTGACGTGGATGAGCAGAGTGCCCAGGTCGTAATCGACCGCATTGGAAACGGCTCCGACGGCGGTTTTGCCTGCCTGCTGGGCGATGAGAAAGCCGTTGGGCACATCCTGCGGGGGCGTGGCGATGTCGATGTCTGGCAGAGCGACGAGGGTGAGCTTCTTCTCTTTGGCGAGGTCCTCGATCTTCTTGCCAGCCTTCAAGCCTTCGTTGAGAGCGGTGCGTGCTTCGTTCACGGTCTTTGAGCGGGCCTCATTGGCCTTCTGGCCAGCAAGGGTTTCCTTGATCTTGTCCTTCACGGCGGCGAGATCCTGCTGCTTCGGCTCCTCAATGGCGGTGACGTCAAAGACGTACCAGCCAGCGGTGCCTTCGACGGCTTCAGGAATGGTTTTGGACTCTTTGGCTCGGGCGAAGATGAGGGTGAGCAACTCGCTTTCGCTCTTGAGCGCCGCAGGTGGCTCGGCCTGGGTGAAGGCGGGGACTGTCTCGACCTTTTCCTTGGTCTGCTTGGCGGCTTCGGCAAACTTCACCCCTGAGGCGGTGAGCTTATTGAAGGCGTTCACGCGCTCGACTTGGGCGTTTTGAGCCTTCTGGCGTTCCTCAAGGGGCTTTTTGTCGAGATCTTTGGGATTCTCGAAGAAAACATAGCTCACGGCGCGCTTTTCGACGGTCTTGTAGCTGTCCTTGTTTTCCTCATAATACTTTTTGATCTCATCGTCGGTGACAACGGCGGCTTTTTTGAAGGTCTCGGTCTCAAAAACGATCTTGGACCCCTTGAAGGTGTGCTGGCTGCTGGCGTACTGCTTTTCAGCGGCCAGCGGCGAGGCGATGTAGCTCTTGGAGACGATTTCCTGGAGTTTGCGCAAGCCGATGGTGTCTTTCATGATGCCGAGCAGGTCGCCTGGCTCGAAACCCATGGCACCCGCGTTTTCCTCCAGCATCTGGGCACGGGAGAGATCGAATTTGCCATTGGTCTGGAGGACGGGGAGCTGCTCCAGCGCGGCACGGGCCTCGGCGTCGCCGACACGGATGCCAGACTGCTCCATGAGGTGGCGGGCAATGAAGAGATTGATGAGGCTGTCTGCGCCACCACCACTGAAACCGCCGCCGGAGAGTTGCATCAGCATGCCGGGCAGTTCATAGGCCTGCATGTAGAACTGGGCGAACTGCAGGGAGCGCTGGGCGCGCTGCACGTCCCCCATGGTGAAATCTTTGCCAAAGACGGTGAGCGCGTGGTCGCTGAGCTGCGCCCGTTTTTCGTAACCGGCATCGCCACGATAGCCCCCCCAGACGGAGAATGAAATGATGATGATGATCGTCAGCGTGATGAGAAAGGCGCCACGGTGGCGGCGGAAGAATTCGAGCATAGTCGTGCAGGGCGGTTGAAGGGCGCGCAATTAGGCGCTGCCCACAGCGGCGGCAACCGGAAAAACGCGTCGGCCTCTCCCCTCTGCATCTCCGTAGGGGATGTCTTGACAATTCGCGCGCCCGGCACACTTCATGCGCTCCCTTTTCCGTCGCCCGCCCCTCACACATGCCTCAGGCCCTCACCCCACGCTATTGGACCGTCCGCTCCTCTTCCATTCATAATCGCGGCATCTTCGCCAGTCGCGACATTCCCAACGACACGCCAATCATTGAGTATGTGGGTGAAAAAATCACCAAGGCCGAGTCCACACGCCGTGGCAATGCGCTGGTGGAAAAGGCCAAAAAGACCGGCTGTGCCGCCGTCTATGTCTTCACGCTGAACCAGCGCTATGACATCGACGGTGCCAAGGGGCGCAATCCGGCGCGCTACATCAACCACTCCTGCGATCCAAACTGCGACGCCTACATTATTCGCGGTCGCATCTGGATCTACTCCCTGCGCGACATCAAGGCCGGCGAGGAACTAACCTACAACTACAGCTTCGACGTGGATACCTGGGACGAGCATCCCTGCCGCTGCGGCTCTAAGCGCTGCGTGGGTTACATCGTGGAGGAAAAGCAGTGGCCGAAACTGCTGCGCAAACTGCAAAAGCTCGAGAAAGACGCGAAAAAGGGAAAACTCAAGCTCAACGGCCATGGTGATGTGAGCAGTACGAAGGAACGCAAGGCGGCGGTGAAGAAGAAGGTGGCGAGTAAGAAGCGTTGAGCGGCTTGCTGACAGAAACCATGGGTCTTGAGGCAGCGCTGCAACTCTTTGGCGGGGGCAGTGTTGAAGGACGTCAACCTCCTTCACTCCACCATGAAGACTCTGACGCTTTCTTTGTTGATCCTTTCTCCTGTGGCGCTGCTGGCTGCGGATGCCGCCGAGAAGGCGCATGCGGGCATCGCGTTGGATCAGTGGCAGTTCTTTGAGAAAAACATCCGTCCAGTGCTGGTGCAGCACTGTTACAAGTGCCACTCCAGCGAATCGGAGAAGGTGAAGGGCGGGCTGACGCTGGACACAAAGCAGGCGACGCTGCTGGGCGGTGAATCGGGGCATCCAGGGGTGACGCCAGGCAGCATTGCGCAGAGCAGTCTGTATGAGGCGATGACTTGGAAAAACGAAGACATGCAGATGCCGCCGAAGCAGAAACTGCCGGACGATGTGATCGCGAATTTCAAAAAGTGGATCGAGATGGGCGCGCCTGATCCGCGTGAGCAGACAGTGGCGAACGCAGGAGGCGGCAAGCGGATGATCGACATGGATGAAGGACGCAAGCACTGGTCCTTCCAAAAGCCGGTGAAGCACATGCCTCCAGAGGTCAAAACGGCCAACTGGGCGAAGACTGAGATCGACCCATTCGTGCTCGTGGGCATTGAGAAAGCCGGATTGCGCCCGGTGCGTGACGCGGACCGCCCGACGTTGATTCGTCGCATTGCGTTTGATCTGACCGGGTTGCCGCCGACCCCGGATGAGCTGAAAGCATTCGTTGGAGATCAATCACCGGACGCGGTGAAGCGCGTGATCGACATGTATCTCGATTCGGAACGCTACGGTGAGCGCTGGGCGCGGCACTGGCTGGATGTGGCGCGCTACGCGGAGAGCAGCGGCAAGGAAGTGAACGTGCTCTATCCGCATGCGTGGCGTTACCGCGATTATGTGATCGAATCGTTCAAGCAGGACAAGCCGTATGACCTCTTCCTCAAGGAGCAGATCGCGGGTGATTTGATGAAGTTTGAGGGCAAGCGTGATCAGGCCGAGAAGATCGTCGCCACCGGCTTTCTGGCCATCGGATCGAAGGGGCACAATCAGCGCGACAAGAGGCAATTTGCGATGGATCTCGTCGATGAGCAGATCGACGCGGTGTCGCAGTCGATGCTCGGACTCACGCTGGCTTGTGCGCGATGCCATGATCACAAATTCGATTCGGTGACGCAGCGCGACTATTATGCGCTGGCGGGCATCTTCCTGAGCAGCGAGACGCAGTTCGGCACCTACAGCCAGCTTCAAAACGCGAATCCAGGCACGCTGATCGAACTTGACCGTGATGCGCAGCAAATCAGCGCCATGGCGAAGATTTCGACCTCTGAGGTGTCACTATTGGAAAAACGCTACGCGGATGCTTCTCAAGCGGCCGAGAACATTCGTGATCAAGTGCGCGGCATGAGCGCCTCCGAGCGGCAGAGCCAAGGGGCGCAGAGTTTCCTGCGCATTCGTAGTTCCTTGGATCGTGCGGATTCGATGAAGGCCGATCTCGACCTATTTCATGAGGACGGCGCACCGCGCACGCTGGCGATGGGCATGCTGGACCGAGCCAAACCGATCAATAGTCCGATTTTGATCCGCGGTGACCTCAAACAGCCGGGTGATGTCACTCCGAGAGGCTTGGTGGAGGTGCTGTGTGCGAAGGGTGAGCCCCTGAACATTGGTCAAGGCAGTGGCAGGCTGGATCTCGCTTACTGGATCGCCTCGAAGGACAATCCGCTGACCGCTCGAGTCATGGCGAACCGTGTTTGGCTCAAACTCATGGGCAGCGCTTTGGTGGCGACGCCGGACAATTTCGGCACGATGGGGCAGCAGCCCACACATCCTGAATTGCTGGATTATTTGGCGGTGTCCTTCATGGAGAACGGCTGGTCGGTGAAAAAACTGATCCGCGAGATCATGCTCAGTCGCACTTACCAGATGGGATCGACCTACGACGCGGCCAGTTATGCTGCTGATCCTGATAACAAGCTCCACTGGCGCATGAGTCAGCGCCGATTGGACGCGGAGGCCATTCGTGACGCGATGCTGGCAGTCTCGGGAGCAATCAACTTCTACCCGATTGATGGATCGCCTGTGGCCCGCGCCGGAGAGAGCAGGCAAGGCATCATCAACCTGCTGCGTGAGGTGAACTCGAAGCCGCAAACCTACCGCTCGATCTATCTGCCGCTCATCCGCGATCAAATCCCTGAATTCCTCAGTGTCTTTGACTTCCCGGACGCCAGTTTGGTGAACGGCGACCGCGACACGACGAATGTGCCCTCACAGAGTTTATTCCTCATGAACAACGCCCAGGTTCAGGCCTTGGCGGATGCCTTCGCCCAGCGCGTCGCGAAATTTGAGGGCGATTCACAGGAGCGGCTCAGCTATGCCTACCAGCTCGCCTTTGGCCGTGAACCAACACCGCAGGAGAAGCAGGCCATCGCGGACTTCTGGACTCGCTTCCCGCAGGAGGTCGCGAAAAACAAAAAGATTCCCAAGGACAAGATCCCAGGTGTGGCGCTTTCCGCGTTCTGCCAGGGGCTGCTGGCCAGCGCTGAGTTTCGTTACCTGAATTAATCACCCTCGATTCATCGCACCTCATGAATGCTCCCCTCTCTCATCGCCGGGATTTTTTGAAAACCACCAGCAGCGGCTTTGGTTATCTGGCCTTCGCGGCGCTCGCGCATCAGCAGGCTCTGCGGGCCAATCCGGCGGCTGGCCCGTTGATGCCAAAACAGCCGCATTTCACGCCAAGGGCCAAGCATGTGATCTTCCTGTGCATGCAAGGTGCGCCTTCACATGTGGACACCTTCGACTACAAGCCCAAGCTCATCGCCGATGCGGGCAAGTCAGCACCTTCGGCGGCAGGACGTTACGGCACGGCGAAACTGATGCCGCCGCAGTGGAAATTTGGTCAGCATGGCAAGAGCGGCCTGTGGATGTCCGATTTGTGGCCGAATTTGGCGAAGCATGCGGATGATCTGTGCATGCTGAATTCGATGGCGACCGATCTACCGGCGCATCCGCAGGCGTTCACGCAGTTGCATACGGGCACGACGCAATTTGTGCGCCCATCGCTGGGTGCGTGGACGCTTTACGGCCTCGGCACCCAGAATCAGAACCTGCCTGGCTTTGTGACGATCAATCCTCCTGGCAATGCCACGCGAACTTTTGGCAGCGCGTTTCTTCCGGCGATCTACCAGGGCACCAAAGTGGGCGGCCCGGCGATCCCGGGGCTTCCTGCAGCGCTGGGGCGTCGTTTTGAAGGCGGTATGGACCAAGCCACGGTGGCAAACATCAAGAACAGCCGCTTCAACACCGAGGCGCAGCGTGCGCAGCTCGATCTCGTGCAGTCGCTCAACAAATCGACCATGGAGCAGGGCGGCGGAGTCAGCGCGGAGGTTGAGGGCGTGATCGAATCGTATGAACTGGCCTTCCGCATGCAGGCGGAGGTGCCGAAGGTGATGGACCTCACGAAGGAAACCGAGGCCACGAAGGCGCTTTATGGCATCGGCGATGGTGAAACGGACACGTTTGGTAAGCAGTGCCTCATGGCGCGCAAGTTTGTCGAGGCGGGCGTGCGCTTCATCGAGATCACGCATGGCAACTGGGACCAGCATTTCGGTTTGAAGGCGGGTCTTGAGCGCAATTGCAACCAAGTGGACAAGCCAGTGGCAGGTTTGTTGGCGGATTTGAAAGCCCGAGAATTGCTGAATGACACGCTGGTGATCTGGGGCGGTGAATTCGGCCGCACACCGCATTCGCAGGGGGATGATGGCCGAGATCACAACCACAAGGGCTTCACCCTGTGGATGGCTGGTGGCGGCGTGAAAGGCGGTATGAATTACGGCATGACCGATGATTATGGCTACGAGGCGGTGCTGAACAAGATGCACATCCATGACTGGCACGCGACGGTGCTCGCGCTGCTGGGCCTTGATCATGAACGACTTACCTATCGCTATGCGGGGCGTGATTTCAGGCTCACCGATGTCTATGGCTCGGTGGCGCGGGAGATCATGGCCTGAATGTTGCTTAATAATTGATGCCTGCGTTGCATCCTTTGCGAATCGTCTTATGAATGACGCGTTGCATGGGAAAACGCGCCACAGCATCCACCTCAATGCCGCCTGCCAATCAAGCGGCAGGCACGCTGGTGGCTGAAAACCTGGAACGGGCGCACGAACTGATCACCACGGAGTTGCCTGCGGAACTGCAAAACTCCGCCTTGGCCCTGTTGCACGCGGTCACGGTCAAGGTGGCCGTGGCGGAGCATTTTGACGCGTTTTGCGCCCATGCCTTCTCCAAGCCGGAGTGGGCGGCCGTTGCGAGTCCGGTGATCGCAGAGATGTTTGAGCATGACGAGGACAAACTGGCGGAGCTGGCGCGGATTCCTGACTTGGTCATCGAAATGGGCAGCGGACAGGCCACCGTGACCTGCATGGTGGCCGCACGTTGGGCCGCGCGTGGAGAGACGCACCGGCTGACGCGGTTAGCAGAGTCGATCTCGGCCTCGCATGTCTCGAAGAATGCCTGTGCTGTGGAAGTGATGTTGGCGCTGGCGGCGACACTGGCGGTGACGCGTTTTTCCAAGGCAGAGCAGCTTTATAACGCCGCGCTGCAGCTCGCAGGTGCAGAGCACCAGGAAGTGATCGCAGATGCCCAAAAATGGCTGGCTGCTGGGCGTGTCGTGTGCAGCACGTCTCAGGAGGAGCGTGATTTTTGGGATGTGAGGCTGAGAAAACCTCGAATGGCCTGGACTTGGCAAAACAGCGCAGAACTGCGGGCGTTGGACACGTTGTCTGAGCGGCTCACGCCAGATATGGAAGACGCGGGCTTGTTTAAGGCGGTGGTTCCAGCCTGTTGGTGGGATATGGCGCTGAAATGCGCCCGCCAGCAGGAAAAAATGGGCGACATGGCTAAGCAGATGGAGTCTTCCCAGACTGTGGTGCAGACCCATGTGGCAACTGAACCGCCGTTGGAGCGACAGGTGGCAGAACTTAGTTCTCCCCAGTTCGAGCGAATGACCAAAACTGGCCGTGAACGAGGTCTTTTCTTCCTTGGCTGGGTCTGTGGTGCGCTGGCGATGGCGATCACGGTGGTGCTGCTGCCGGGAGAGTTCGTGCAGCGTGTTCTGGCGGGAATCAACCACGAGAAACCAGCCGTAGCTTCTTCTGCTGACACCGAGGCATGGCGAAATGCGAAGCAACGCCCATCTTTGACAGCACAGCCCGGGGCGGCTTCTTTTGCTGACAATGAAGCTTGGCGAAAAGGCAACTTGCAGCGAATGGAGGCGGAAATGGTAGCCTATACCGGACAATACAAGGCGGTGAAGTCTGGCTTGTGGCAGGATCATGAGAAGCTGCTTTTAGGTCAAAGCTCAGAAATTCCTGCGGACAGCCCGCAGTACATGAAGTTTCTCGTTTGGCTGCATCTGGACCCGCCGGATGATGAAGAGGTGCGAAAACGGGTTCCTCGGCTGCTGCTGGGCAAAATGAAGGCTGACGCCTTCTCTCTTTGGGAGGAATTGCTTTATCCTGGCTCGGTGAATGCCCCTGCGATCAGGCAGGTCGCGAAAGAAGCCATGGATGACAAGACATACCAATGGAGTGACGAGGACAAAGTGCGCCTTCAGGCGATGGCTTCAGAAGTAGATTGAAGCAGATCGTGCGGTGATTCTGTGAAATGCATTTATGCATGGATTGATTCCATGCTTAGGTTTAACATTGGTATGATATTCGGTGAGTCTTGGTGTATAAAAAATAGGTGCCACGGCGGTTTTTTAGCGTGGAATTTATGAAAAAATTCTTAATATCTTATTATTCTCGATTGAGTGTGGAGAAAATAAAAATAACCATATTTTTCAGAAGTTTTTTGCATTTTTGAACCACAGGTATT
>JAPLUL010000126.1:0-32138 GCA_026397635.1 Verrucomicrobiota bacterium
TGCCGCTGGCAGATCTCCAGGGGCACTCGGAAAAAATCCTCACCATCCATGCCATTGATAAAATTCACCGCGATTATGTCGGTGTCCTGCTTGCCAATGAGACTTGGCGCGAGTCCTTGGCCACCGTGCCTTTTGAAAAGCGTCTCTTGCTGATGCCGAAGTGCCTTCGCGTTGAAAGCAAATGCCCCGCGCCTTTCGATGAATTTGGCCTGCTCTGCAAGCAGTGCGGCCTCTGCTCCATCCAGGACTTCCAAAACGAGGCTGAGAAGCTTGGCTACGCCGTTCTCGTCGCAGAAGGCAGCGCGATCGTCATGTCGCTCATCCAGACCGGCAAGATCGAGGCCATCGTCGGTATTTCCTGCCTGCCCGTGCTGGAGCGTACCTTCCCTTACATCGAAGCCGCCGCCATTCCCGCCGTGGCCGTTCCCTTGTTGCAAGACGACTGCATCGACACGCTTGTCGATATCGACTGGGTTTGGGATTACATCCACCTCACCAGCGACGACAAAACCCGCCGCCTAAATCTCAACGCCCTTCACGACGAGGTGAAGACTTGGTTTACCCGTGAGTCGCTGGACGCCCTGATGGGTCCGTCTCGTGGTCACAGCGAGGACATTTCACGCGACTGGCTCGCCCGTGCTGGCAAACGCTGGCGTCCCTTCCTCACCGTCGCCGCTTATCAGGCGCTGCGTGAAGATCCCGAAGGCCCCATTTCTGACACGGTCAAAAAAGCCGCCATCGCCGTCGAAATCTTCCACAAAGCCTCCCTCGTTCACGATGACATCGAAGACGGCGACGCCGAACGTTACGGCGAAACCACGCTGCATGCTGAACACGGCATCCCAGTGGCCCTGAACCTCGGTGACCTGCTCATCGGCGAAGGCTACCGCCTCCTCGCTGACAATGACGCTGCCGCGCACATTCGCAGCGCTGCCATTCTTGTCGCCGCTGAAGGCCAGCGTGAGCTTTGCATCGGCCAGGGGGCCGAACTGCTCTGGACGCGTCATCCCGTCGCCCTCAGCAGCACGCAGGTGCTCGAAATCTTCCGCAGCAAGACCGCGCCTGCCTTTGAAGTGGCTTTGAAAGTCGGCGCCGCGCTCGCGGGTCAACTCGATGAGTGCGCCGACGTTCTGCATGCCTACAGCGAGAACCTCGGCATCGCCTACCAGATTCGCGATGACCTGGACGATCTCGGGGAAGACTCCGCCGCTGGCAACGAATGGAACATGCGTCCAAGCATCGTGCTCTCCCTTCTGCGCGAGAAAGGCAAAGGCGAGATCAAAGACCAGATGGAAGCCCTCTGGAACGGCGTCGCTGCCACCAAGCCCGACAACGCCACCATCCGTCAGTGGGCGCTTGACAGCGGCGCGCACGAAAAGGCGATGACGCTCCTCGAAAGCTACAAGGAAGCCGCCATCCGCTCGCTTCAGGAAGTCGAACTTCCCAATTTGAAAGGCCTGCTGCGCCGCGTCATCGGCAAAATCTTCAACGAGCTCGAAATCAAAGGTTGGTGCCGCGAATTCGAGCAGAAAAACCTCAATCCCGAGCTTCGCGCCGAAGCCGCTAAGGCCGCCGAGCACCTGGTGCCCAACGTTACGGTCGCGTAATGGGCGGGCGCACACTTTGAGTGCGCGCAGGCGAGCGCTTGTTGATTTCGAGCACCGCACAGAGGACTGTGCGTACCACTTTCCCGCGTGTCCGCCTCCTCCATCAGACTTCGTCTCACTTTCGGCCTCGGCTTCCTCGCGTTTGTGGTTCTGGGGTCGCTCCTCCTCTTGGCGTGGCTGCGGCAGCGGGAGCGGGAGGAGTCGAATCGACTGTTTCACGCACTGGCACAGGCAGACGCCGAATTTGTGCAACGGATGAACCTACCTCGTAGCGAAAAACTCGCGGGTGATCTTGAGCTGCTTCTCGGCATGCAGATTGGCTTCCGCGAAGCTGGAAAGGGCGTGGTGAAGGACGAGGACACGCTCGTGGTGCGCCTTGATGAAAAGAACGACATGATTTTTACGCGCAAGCCGGACGCATCCAAGCTTTCCTTGCGTGACCCGGCCACCCGAAACGCCTTCATCACCTTTTGGCTCGTTTCCGGCCTTGTCGGCTGGCTGCTGGCGCGGGAACGGCTCAAACGAGCGCAGTCCGAACGGCTCGCGATGCTTGGCCGCGTGGCGACGAGTCTGGCGCATGATATCAAGAACCCGCTCGCCTCGATCCAACTGCATGCGCAGTTGATGACGCCCAACGATGGGGAGGACGCAAAGGCGCTGAAGATGATTGAATGCGAGTCGGAAGTCATCGCCGGGTTGGTGAATCAGTGGCTGCATCTCGCCAACCCGCTGCCGCCGAGGCTGGTGAAGCTCGATGTGGTCGAATGTCTGGCCGCCATCGCTCGAAATCTGGAAGCGCAGGCAAGGCACGCCGGGGTTGAGATCGACAACGGACTTATCAGCCCGATTTGGATCATGGGTGATGGGCAGCGGCTTTCGCAGGCGTTTCGGAACCTCATGGTGAACGCGTTTCAAGCGATGCCGAGAGGCGGAACGCTGCGAATCAGCGCCGAGAGGCATGAAAATGTGATTTCACTCCGCTTCGCCGACACCGGCCTAGGTTTTTCCGAATCGGCTCTCGCGCACGGCACGGAATTGTTCTTCACGGAGAAGGAAGGTGGCATGGGGGTGGGGTTGAACATCGTCGCCAGCATCGTGGTGGCGCATGATGGGCAGTTGAAATTGCAGAATGACCCCAGGGGGGGCGCGGTTATTCTCGTGTTGCTCCCCTCACTCGCCGCATGACCACCAGTATCCTCATCATCGAAGACGAATACGCCCTCGCCGCTGCGCTCTCGACCGTGGTGCGGCGTCTTGATGCCACGCCAATCGTTGCCGCCAGCGGACAGGGCGGAATCGACAAGCTGGGCTCGCAACCATTCGCGCTCATCATTCTCGATGTCGGATTGCCGGACATGAGCGGACTCAAGGTGTTGGAAAAGATTCAAGCGCTGCCGAAACCGCCGCCCGTGCTCGTCATTACCGCGCATGGCACGCTCGACACCGCGTTGGAGGCTCGGCGTCTTGGGGCGCGTGAGTATTTCCTGAAACCGCTCAATCTGGCCGACCTCCAGCGCACCATACGCGAGGTCTTCACGCCCGCGAAGACCGAGGCACCTGCGCAGACGGCCATGATCGGATCTAGCGAGCCGATGCAGCGCGTGTTTGCCCTCATCGCGCAAGCCAGCGGCAATGACGCGCCCGTTTTGCTGCTGGGACCGCCCGGCAGCGGCAAAAGCCTCGCCGCCGAAGTGATTCACCGGCACAGCGCACGTGCTAACGAGCCGCTGGTGGTGTTTCGCGCTGATGAATGGCCTGCAGATCGTGTGGAGGCGGCCTTGGATGCCGCGATCTCTAAAGCGGGTCACGGCGTGCTCTTTCTCGACGAGATCAGCGGCTGGTCAAAACCGCTGGAGGCCGTGCTGATGCACCGCGTAGGCGATTTGAAGACACGATTGTTCAGTGCTTCGAGTCACGAGCTGTCTGCCGTGCGTGAAGATCTGTTTTACGCGCTGGCGGTGCTGCAAGTGACGCTGCCACCGTTGGCAGAGCGCACCGGTGACATTCCCGCCCTAGCTGCGTCATTCCTTGGCGACCGCGTGCTCTCCGCCGAGGCCATGGCCGCTCTCAAAGCTCATGCTTGGCCTGGAAACGTGCGTGAACTGAAGGCGGCGATGAACCACGCCGCTGCCGTCTGCCGTGGTAGCACCATTTTGCCGCATCATCTGCCTGCGAACCTGGTGAAGGAAGAGGACACGAATCATCTCGAAGGCACGATGAAGCGCAGTCTCGCCGCATGGCTCGATCAGAAGACCACCGGCGCCGATGAGATGATGCCCGCCTATGATGACCTGCTCGAAATTGTGGAGACGTCGATGCTGGAGACGCTCTTGAAGCGCTTCGACGGCAAGCCAACGCGCCTCGCCGCTGCGTTGAAGATGAACCGGGCGACGTTGCGGCGGAAGTTGCGGGAGGAATGATCATTGACCATCCGCCTTGCCTGGCACGCGAGGGTCATGCGCTGGGAAGAAGAGCTTCTTCTCCTGATCGAAGAAGATGGCCTGACAGGCCCCGAAGGACGTGGTTTCGGCGAGGGTGTGACCGAGGGCTTTCACGCGGGTGAGCGTGCCTTCGCCGAAGGCTTTTTC
Organism: Verrucomicrobiota bacterium; assembly: GCA_026397635.1. Classification (GTDB taxonomy): domain Bacteria; phylum Verrucomicrobiota; class Verrucomicrobiia; order Verrucomicrobiales; family Verrucomicrobiaceae; genus Prosthecobacter. The sequence continues at coordinate 4,196 of JAPLUL010000126.1, forward strand.
GATTTTGAGTTCGGTGGGGTTCCACTGGTGATGAAAGCGGGGTTCAGCAAGCGCTTCAGCGGGCAGCATGCCGTCGTCGATGATGTGAGTGAGCAGCAGCAACGCCTGGGTGATGATCGTGGGACCACCGGCGGCACCGGTGACGATGACGGGCCTGTCATCTTTGAGGACAATCGTCGGACTCATGCTGGATAGCGGGCGTTTGCCTGGGGCGATGGCGTTGGCCTCGGCCCCGATGAGTTTGAAGGCGTTTGGAATGCCGGGCTGCACGGCAAAGTCGTCCATTTCGTCATTGAGCAGGACGCCAGTGCCAGGGATGACGACTTTGCTGCCGAAGGCGGTGTTGATGGTTTGATTGAGTGCGACCCAGTTGCCCTCGGCATCGGCAGTGCAGAGGAAGGTGGTGTGTTTGCCGAAGACATCGCCTTCCCAATGTGGGGGCATGTTGTGCCCAGGGACTTCGGTGGCGTGGTCGAGATTGATTTTCTTCGCCAGTTCGGCCGCGTAGTCAGTCGAGACGAGGCCACGGGGCACTTTGGCGAAATCGGGATCGCCGAGCCAATGCGCACGGTCGGCGAAGGCGAGTTTCATGGCCTCAGTCATGACGTGGATGCGGCTGCTGGCGCGAAAATGGCGGATGGGGAAGTGTTCGAGGATGTTGAGGATCTGCGCGACGTGGACGCCGCCCGAACTGGGTGGCGGCATGGTGATGAGTTCGTAGCCGCGATACTTGGAGCGGATCGCTTCGCGCTCGGGCGCTTGGTAGTTCGCGTAATCGGCGGCAGTGGTGATGCCGCCGTTCGCTTTCATCCATGCCTCGGTTTTGGAGGCAAATTCGCCTTCGTAGAACCATGCGATGCCTTTTTCGGCCACGGCGCGATAAGTGGCCGCGAGGTCGGTTTGGACGAGGTTCTGGCCTTTTTCGAGTGGTTTGCCGTCTTTGAGGAAAATGGCGGCTGAAGCGGGGAGTTTAGCCAGTTTGGCAGCGGTGGCAGAGAGCTTGCGGGCATAGACCTCGTCGATGGGGAAGCCCTTTTCGGCAATGGCGGCGGCGGGGAGCAGCAGATCGGCGAGCTTGAGCTTGCCGTGCTTCGTTTGGGCTGCGGCACAGGCTTTGAGGTAGCCGGGGACGCCAGAGGCGAGCGCTCCGGTCTTGCTGGCTTCATCGTCGAGCTTGCCGTTGATGACATACATGTCCCGAGAAGCCTTGGCTGGGGCCATTTCGCGACCGTCGATGCAGGTGACGGTGCCGTCGGCGGCGTGGATCACGAAGAAACAGCCGCCGCCGATGCCGGAGTTGTGTCCATCGACGACACCGAGGGTCAAACCGGCCGCGATGGCCGCGTCGATGGCGTTGCCGCCTTTGGCGAAGGCTTCCATCCCAGCCTGCGTGGCCAGAGGATGCACGCTGGCGATGGCGTTCTTTGGGTAGCAGGCGTCTGCTGCATGCAGGAGGCCAGCAGAAAGGAAAAACAGAGCGGGTAGCGCTTTCATGCTTCGAGGCTAGCGATGCCCCGACTGAGCGTCGATGAAAAAAGCCTCGCTAAAATTAGCGCCCCGGCTTCAGCTCCCACGTTTCCAACTCAGCCACGCTTTGCGGTAGGTGAATGCCATGGCCATGATGCCCGCAAACAGCAGCAAGGCGCGGCTGGGTTCTGGCACTGGCTGCACCGAGGCAGCGTGAGCGGAAAAGCGGAACACATCGGGCTCAACCAGCCCAGGCTCGGTAGCGCCCACCGCCATGACGGCGAATGCGCTACAAATGAGCCAGTAGAAGACAGAGCGGAATGACATCGGGATAGTTTAAATTCTATTCAATTCGCTGGTGGGATGACAAGAAATAATTTCCGACGTTTTCGACCTAAGTTGCTCATTATCAGTCGTTCGGTGAGTGTCACCTAAGGGTTTGGCTGATGTGTTTGGGGGGCTGCCTTCTCGCTTGCGGGAACGCTAGGCCTCCGCCATGACTACCGCCCTCCAAATCTGGAACTTCACCCATCATGTCCAACGTCAGTTCTCCGCGTGTCATCAACATAGGCTTGGCCGGTTTAGGCAATGTGGGGGCAGGTGTGTTCAAGAATCTCGAAAAGAACCGCGCCCTGATCAGCCAGCGGACCGGGGCTGAACTCCGCATCACTCGGGTGGCAGTCCGTGATTTGACCCGCCCGCGAGATATCGAGGTTCCAAATGAGCTTTTGACCACGGACTGGCGGGAGTTGGTCAATGATCCGGCCATCCCTGTGATCGTCGAACTGATCGGCGGCACGACCACGGCCTACGAGATGGTCGCGGCGGCCCTACGGGCCAAAAAAATCGTCGTCACGGGCAACAAGGCGTTGTTGGCCGAGCGTGGAAAGGAACTGTTCGCACTGGCCGAGGAGTTTGGCGTGCCGATTTACTTCGAGGCGGCGGTGGCGGGCGGCATTCCAATCATTCAGGTGTTGCAAGAGGGCCTGGTGGGGAATCACATCCGCTCCATCCACGGTATCATCAACGGCACCTGCAACTACATCCTCACCCGCATGTCCCAGGCCGGACTGAGCTACACAGACGCTTTGGGCGAGGCGCAGGAAAAAGGCTATGCCGAGGCCGACCCCACGCTGGATGTCAGCGGCTGGGATGCGGCGCACAAGGCGATCATTCTCGCCTCTTTGAGCTACGGTTTCTGGATTCCGCAGGACAAGGTGCATGTGGAGGGCGTGGACCGCGTCAGCATCACGGATTTCAAATTCGCCGCCCGCCTCGGTTACACGATCAAGCTGCTTTCCGTGATCCGCGCGGATGAAAACGGCCTCGTCGAGGTGCGCACGCAGCCCACGCTGGTGCCACTCTCGCATGTGCTGGCCAATGTGAGTGGCGCGTTCAACGCCGTGCTGGTCAATGGCGATGTCGTGGGCGAGACCCTCTTTTACGGTCGTGGTGCGGGACAAGACCCGACCAGCAGCAGCGTGATCAGCGATCTTTGCGAAGCTGCCGCCGTGCTCATGCATGGGGCGCGTCACAGCGGCTTCGTGCCGCATGGCCTTTACGGCAAGTCCAAGCCTGTCGATGATACGGTTTCGCATTATTATCTGCGCTTGACCGTGGATGACGTGCCGGGCGTGCTGGCGCAGGTCGCTACGGTGCTGGGAGAGCGTGGCATCGGCATTTCGTCCATGATCCAGCCGGAAGATCTCGAGGATACCAGTGGCGAGACCTCACTGGTGCTCATGATCCATGATGCCCGCCTGGGTGACATGAAATCAGCGCTCGCGGCCATCTGTCAGCTCAAATGCGTGCGTGGTGAGCCGAGTTGGATGCGGGTGGAAACACTGCAAGGCTGAAGGGGGCGAGACAAATCTCATGCGCCTCCATTTATGCATGGCGACAGCCTTGAAAGCGTGAGAGCTTGCGATTCATGAAAATCGCTCTCAAAGAACTCGCCACCTTCGTCGGAGGCACACTCAAAAACGGTGACCCCGCGCTGGAAATCACTGGCTTTGCCTCGCTCAATGAGGCGGTTCCTGGCGATTTGAGTTTCTTCTACGACACCCGCTACAACGACCGCCTGTTGAAAACGAAGGCCAGCGCGTTGCTGGTGCCTGCGGATCACGCGGAAATGTCGCCGCAGGCGGCCTACATCGTGGTATCTGACCCGTCGAAGTCGTTTGAACTCATCGTGGAGACTTACGGCTTTCAGCCAGCGCCGTTCGAGGCGGGCGTTCATCCTTCGGCCGTGCTCGCGGAATCGGTCAAATTTGATGCGGCCAAGGTCTCAGTCGGTCCGAACGCGGTGATTGAGGCCGGCGTCGAGCTGGCGGATGGAGTTGAAATCGGCGCGGGCTGTTTTGTCGGACGCAATGCGCGGATCGGCAGCGGGTCCAAATTGTTTGCCAACTCGACCGTGCATGCGGAATGCATTCTCGGCAGCGGAGTCACCCTGCACTCTAGCGTGGTCATCGGCGGAGATGGATTTGGCTACGAGTTCAGCCAGGGGCGGCACCGTAAAGTGCGCCAAGCCGGCATCGTGCAGATCGACAACGAGGTGGAGATCGGCGCGGGCACCACGGTGGACCGCGCACGATTTGGCCGCACCTGGATCGGTGAGGGCACGAAGATCGACAACCTTGTGCAAATCGGCCACAACGTGGTCATCGGCAAGCATTGCATCATCGTCGCCGGCACTGCCATCGCGGGCAGCGCGATTGTAGGGGATTATGTGGTGATCGCAGCACAGGTCGGAATCGCCGGACATGTCACCGTTGGTGCGCAGGCCACTTTGGCCGCTCGTTGCGGTGTGACCCGCGATCTGCCTGGCGGGCAGACCTATCTTGGCTTCCCGGCCATTCCGGCGTCCGATGAAAAACGCCGATTGGCCAGTATCAACCGCCTGCCGCAGTTGCAGGCGCGTGTGAAGGAGCTGGAAGCGCAAATCAAGAGCAGCGGCAGCAGTGCCGCCTGATCACCAAAAGCCCCACTGCTGCGTCTGCATGACGTAAAGGCCAAGCGCCAGATTGCCGACGGCGTGCATGAACACACACGCGCCGAGGCTTTTCGTCCGCACAGCCACGAAATACATCAGCGCTCCCCAGACGAACGCGCCGAGGTAATCCTCTGTGTTGTGAATCAGCATCACCGCTGCTGTGACGATCCCAAACACCTTCCAGGCATGCGTGCCGAAGGCGATTTTTTCAAAGCGACCGTCTTCGGTGAGCAGAAAGCGCATCAAAAAGCCGCGCCAGAACAGTTCCTCGACCAGCGGCACCACCAGCACCATGCGTGCAAAGCGAAAACCCACGACCGTGCCGAACCACAGCGGCGAATCCTGCGCGATCATTGGATCGAAGCCTTCCGTGCGTTCTGCCAGTCCCAGCCACTCCCACCATTGCGCCGGTTCATGTCCGCCTTGAATCAAAGCCTCGCGCAGCAGCGCCGGAGCGACCCAAACGGCGATGCCGACGACGCCAAGCACGAAAGCGCGGCCCAAACCGCGCCATGGAGACAGCGTGTAGTGCCTGCGGAACAACACGAGCACCACGGCGCAGATCACGGTTTGCAGCGGATAGACCCAGTGCTCTGGTGCTCGCACATGCCAGGGCAGTTCGGAGTTTTCGATGCGGAAGAAGCCGGGGACGGCATTTAGCAGCGTGAACAGCACCAGCGGCAGCACATGGGCGGCAGTGGAAGAGGCAAGCAGGCGCGCAAACATCAGAAACAGGGGTTAGGGCAGCGCCAGCTCTCGGGTGCGGTTTTCATTGAGCAGCCATTTGGCGCCATGACGCAGGTAGGCACGGCTTAGTTGTGATGGTATCGAGGCACCGGTCGTGAGCGTGCCAAGGATGGCTTTTCGTCGAGTGCGATGCATGGGTTTCAGTAGCGTCGAAGCTTGCCGCTAGGGGTCAGTGGAAGTTCGGAAACAAAGGTGTAGAACAACGGCACTTTGTAGGCAGAGAGCCGCTCCTGACAAAGTTTTCTCAACTCAATCATGGTTGGCGGCTCTTCGGCATTGCGCGGGATGATTTCCGCCGAAGGCATCGCCCCCAGCGCCGGATGCGCACGAGCGGAAACGCGGGCGGCTTTCACTCCGGGATGACTGCACAGAACGGCCTCCACCTCCTCAGGGAAACACTTTAAACCGCCCACATTGAGCACACTGCGCACCCGGCCACGCAGGTAAAGACACCCGTCTTCATCCATCTCAGCGATGTCGCCAGTCGCGAACCATCCATCTCGCAGCACAGCTTCACGCGGCTGCCAGGGCGTCAGATAGGCATCAAAAATGCCCGGACCGCGCAGCATCAACTCACCATCGTCCAGTTTGACTTCAAAAGCGGGCTGAGGCTTGCCAATCGAGGTCGGTTTGTCCTTCGAATGTTCCAGATTCAGGATGGGAAGCCCCGCCTCGATGATGCCCATGCCCTGGGTGAGGTGCAGGCCAGTCTTGCTCACAAAAAGCTCTGCTACTTCGGTGTTGAGCGCAAAAGCGGTGGAAATGGCGAGACGTAGCGAACCGAGCGATACGGCGTCCGGCTGGCCGGAGAGCATCGTGTAATGGTAGGGCGAGCCGTACATCACCGTCGCTCCATGCTCACGCATCATCGCGAGCATCACCTTCGGATCACTGGCCGGGGCGAGGATCGTGGTGGCATCGTGGTAGAGGTAGAGAATGATCGAAACCGCGAAGTGATGCGCCATGGGCAGCACCCACAGCACGCGATCCTCGGGCCCGATGCGCAAACCCTCGTTCGCCGCCGTGATGCGGCCCAGCAGAGTCTCGTGCGAGATCACAATGCCCTTTGAGGTGCCTGTCGTTCCGCTGCTGAAGCGGATGAAGGCCGGATTCAGCGCTTCGAGGGCCACTTCATCAAACGCAGGCGGCAAATCATGTGCCACCGCCTTGATGCGCCAGTCTTCCGCGCTCTTGGCAAACACGATGGCGTCCAGCGCAGTTGATTTCGCGAGTTGCGCACGCTCACTGGCCGTCAGTTCGGCCGGGATCGGCACAAAGCACGCGTTTTGCTTCAAGATCGCCAACGCCAGCACGATGTAGTCCGCGCCACTTGGTGCATCCAGACCGATGCGCGGACGATTTTTCCTCGGCCAAGCCGGATCAGCGCTCATGCGTTGCGCACAGTCGTTCATGCGTGCCTTCAACTCGCCAAACGTGAGTTGGAGTTCCGGGCTGACGACAGCGGGAAGCGCGGCGGTGCTGCGTGCAAAGATGAGATCGACAATGTTCAAGGAAGCCCGGATATGAACGCTCTCGCAGGCGGTGGCAAGCCGAGGCTTTGCGTCAGTCCAGCTGGCCCTGCCATGCTGGAAAGCCGTGCATCATCACATTGTCGCCCATGGGGTGAACGGTGACGTTTTCGAGCTCGATAGACTGCGAAAGCGCAGGTCCGGCCAGGGAAGGAGTGCCTCCGCCGCAGATGCGGGGAGCGATGTACCAGTAAACCTCGTCCACGAGGTGTTCGCGGAAGGCTTGGCCGAGGAGGAGGCCGCCGCCTTCGATGAGAACGGATAGGACGCCGCGTTTGGCTAGGTCTTTGAGCACTTCTGGCAGATCCTGGCCGCGCATGATCAGCGTACGGTCCTTATACTCGTCCGTGAGGATGTGGGAGTGCGGTGGAATCTCGCCACTGCGGGTGAGGACGACGCGCCAGGGCTGTAATTTGCCACGGCCTGCGCTGCCATCCCGCAAAGTGAGCTGCGGGTTGTCTTGGCGGATGGTTGCCGCGCCGACGATGATGGCGTCCACGCGCATGCGCAGTCGGCGTCCATGAGCGCGGGCGGCGTCATGGGTGATCCACTGGCTTTCACCCGCAGGCCGCGTGATGCGGCCATCAAGGCTCTGTCCGGCCTTGGCGATGACATAGGGCATGCCGGTGGTGATCCATTTGGAGAAGGGGCGGATGAGCTGCTCGCATTCCGCTTCCAGCACGCCTGCGGTTACTTCGATGCCGGCGAGCCGAAAAATCTCGCGGCAGCGCCCGGCGTGCTGCGGATTCGGATCGTTCGCGCCATAGACGACGCGTTGGATGCCTGCGGCCTTGATGGCCTCTGTGCAGGGCGGTGTGCGACCGTGCGTGCAGCAGGGTTCAAGCGTGACATAAATCGTCGCTCCTGGCAGCAGCTCTGGATTGGACTGCCGGGCATCACGGATCGCTTCCACCTCGGCATGCGCCTCGCCAGCTTTGCGATGATAGCCCTGCCCGATGACCTTTCCCTGCGCCACGATGACAGCTCCCACGTTCGGATTTGGACTGGTCAGGCCGATACCGTGCTGCGCTTGTTCGAGCGCTTGGTGCATCCAGCGCTGGTCGGGGATGCAGTCTTCTTTTTCAGTGAGCGGAGGCATCGGTGGATAAACGTCGAGGAGGAAGCGCTAAGCAAGAGTTCCGTCATGCGGCGCAAACAGACGGAGATGATTTTGTACTCGCCGTAGATGTCGCGTCCGGGTTACTTTGCCACAGATGATGAAACTTTCCCAAAAAGCGCTGCTCTACCGCGAACTGGCGAAGCTGGTAGGTGCGAGCTTTCATCTCGACCGCTCGATTCAACTGCTGCTGAACCAGCGGCCCGCGCACGCGCGTCAGACTTGGCTACTGGGGCTGCAACGCGGTCTGGCGGAGGGGAAGGGGATCACCGAGTCGCTGCGGACCCACTGCGCAGTGTTCACCGGCACGTTGGAGCTGGCTTTGATCGAGGCCGGAGAGCGCAGCGGTCGTCTCAGCGATGCCTTCAGCCATCTGGCACGTTATTTTGAGGCTTGGGACGTGGCAGTGCATCAGGCGCTGGGCGCGGTCATGTATCCACTGGTGCTCGCCCACCTGGGAATCGTGCTACCGGAACTGCCAGCGCTGGTGATGGCGTCGATGGAGGGTCAAAATCTCTCGTTGTGGGGTGTGCTCATGCCGCTGGCGGTGCTGTGGCTCATCTTGCTCTCGTCGTTTTTACTTTGGCGCTGGCTCTCACGGCGGGGGGCAGATTCAGCGGTGATTGATGAATGGCTGGGGCGCATCCCGCTCATTGGCGGTGTGCGGCGGCATTGGGCGCTGGCGCGGTTTGCGCAGGTGTTTCATGCCTGCCTGCTGGCCTCGATGCGGATGACAGAATGCATGCAGTTGGCTGGTGCGGCCTCTCACAGCGGTCTGTTGCGCCGTGCCTCACAGGATGCGGCGCAGCGCATCGCCGCTGGTGAGACCATCGCCGGGGCGATGGCGGACGTGCATGGTTTTCCACTCGTGTTTGTGCATGGCACTGCCACGGCGGAAGAGGCGGGCACTTTGGACCATGAGATGAACCGCTGGGCCGCCGCCGAGACCATTGAGGCGAATCACGCGGTGCAAAGAGCAGCGCAGTGGCTGCCGAAGGTCGGCTACGGCATCGTGGTGCTCTATGTGTCCTATCGCATCCTCAGCATGATGGGTGGTTATTACGGTGGGATGCTGAAGCAGCTCGAAGCGCTTTGATGGGGTCTGCTATGACCGGTCTGCTGAAATAAATCCGCGTTGGCGGGTGAAAAGGCTTTACGGCATGCTTTGAATGCGCTTTCTGTTCGACCGAACAGCTTTTAAAATCCAAACCACACACCTCCGACACCATGGCCCGCTCCTCCTCCAAAGAATCCGCCGAAGCGACCCCGAAGACCGACAAACTCGCCGAGGCACGCGGCCGCAATCTCGATCTCGCCATCCAACAGATCCAAAAAGACTACGGTGAGGGGGCCATCCTCCGCATGGGTGGGGAAGGCATCAAATCCGACATCAGCGTCATCCCCACCGGCAATCTTTTGATTGATCAGGCGCTCGGCACTGGCGGCTTCCCGCGTGGTCGTGTGGTGGAAATTTACGGCCCGGAATCTTCCGGTAAAACGACGCTCACCCTCACCGTCATTGCCCAGGCGCAAAAGGCCGGTGGTCTGGCCGCTTTCATCGACGTGGAGCATGCCCTTGATCCTGCCTATGCCCGCCGACTTGGTGTTAAAATGGACGAGTTGCTCGTCTCCCAGCCAAGTTCCGGTGAAGAAGCCCTGCGCATCTGCGAAACACTCGTCCGCTCCAACGCGCTCGATGTCATCGTCATCGACTCCGTGGCCGCCCTCGTGACACGTCAGGAATTGGAAGGCGAGATCGGCGACTCCACCGTCGGTGCTCAGGCACGTCTGATGAGTGCTGCCTTGCGCAAACTTACCGCCATCATCGCCAAGGCCCGCACCTGCTGCATCTTCACCAACCAGATTCGTGAAAAGATCGGCGTCATGTTTGGCAACCCCGAAACCACCCCTGGCGGCAAGGCGCTCAAGTTCTACGCCAGCGTGCGCGTGGACATCCGCCGCATCGGTGCCATCAAGACCACCGACGGCACCGTCACCGGCAACCGCACCAAGGTGAAAGTGGTGAAAAACAAGCTCGCCCCACCTTACACCGAGGCTGAGTTCGACATCATGTACAACGAAGGCATCTCCAATGTCGGCTCCTTGCTCGATCTGGCGATGGACTTCGAGATTCTGCAAAAACGCGGCTCCTGGATCAGTTACAAAGGCACCCAGCTCGCCCAGGGGCGTGACGCCGCCAAGGAAGTCCTCCGCAACGACGCCACGGTCTATGCCGAGATCGAGGCCGCCGTGAAAGCCAAGCAGGCCGAGAAGGGTGCTGCCGCCGAGAAAGGCTCATCCAAAGCCGCGCCTTCTGCGGATGCTGAGGAGTGATTGGGGAAAGAGGTGAGAAGTGAGAGGTTAGAAGTCAGAAGTGGCGCCGCCACAGCCCTGCACCTCTAACCTCTAACCGTCCCCCACCACCTAACCAACGCATTCGCAGATGGCGGTCGATTCGGGCAGCCCGTGGATCACGTTGAAGGGCTTGGTCGTCGCCTGCTCAGCCCTGCGGCGTCAGGGTGGCTCTGCCGGCTTTGAAGTCTTGTTGCTCGTTGAGCAGTTGCCAAAAATTAGGTCGAAAATGCGCTGGTTTAAACCACAGCTGTCTGGTTTCCGGCGTTTTGGTCTGAACTAAGCCGCCTACACGAGTTCGACGCCGAAGAAGTCGAGCATTACCTGCCGATACACCGCGCGCTTGAACTTGGGCACCCAGTCCATCTGAAACTCGGAGGGCTTGATCCAGCGAAAGCTGGCAAACTCCTGGTGGGTTGCTGCGAGATTGAAATCGGCGTCCTGGCCCAAAAAACGGCATAAAAAATAGGTCTGCTCCTGCCCGCCGTAGATGCCGTATTTCAGCCGCCCTTTGGCAAACGCGTAACGGTAGCCGTCGCGGCGTTGCGTGATCTCCAGCAGCTCGCGCTTCACGCCGATTTCTTCTTCGATCTCGCGAAGCATCGCCTGCTCCGCGTTCTCGCCTTCGTCAATACCGCCCTGCGGGAACTGCCACGCGCCGGGGATGTTGATGCGCTCGGCAACGAAGATGTCGCCGTTCGCGCGCTGGAGGATGGCAGCGACGTTTGGACGATAAACAATGGCTTCGGTGGGAATCATGGCTTCAAAAGATCACAGGCCTGTTGGATGACGCATCGTGTACCCCTTCGTGGGACGCGAGTGACTGCTCCAGCGCGGCCCGTCGCTGTCGGCGTCACTGTAGCCGGTGTCCAGCCGCAATCCGGCCACTTCCATGAACACATGACCCTTGCGGGCATAGACCGTGATCCACTTGCCCTTGCCGCTGCGCCCATAGCTGCGGAACGCTCCCGAAACCGACGGCTCGTCGAGTTTTCCTGCCGCATGCAACACATAAGAGACTGTGCCGGAGCAGTCGTAGGCGCTGTCCTCAAAATGCGCGTGCCCACCGCCGCGCCGGTAGGGTTTCGTGCAGATGCGATTCCCTGCCGCAATGGCCCGCAGCACATCCGCCGGGGCATTGGCCGGCGGCACCGCTCGTCCGCGGATGACGATCGCGGTCTTCCCCGGAGCAAATTTGTACACCCAGCGCATGCCCGCACTGGAGCTGCCGCATTGGCAGAGCAGCGCGCAGAGCGGCAGCAGCAGGAGATTGAGAATATCGCGCGTCATGGGCCGCCATCGTTACGCATGCCCCGTGAAATGACAAGGCGTGCAACACTGCCTTGCCTTGTTTTCAAAAACCCGCCAGAATCGCCCGCCATGCTGAAAAAACTCGTCGCCCCATTGCTACTTGCCGCCGCCGTCTGCGCTGTGGCGTTTGCCGCCGTTCCTGCCAAGCGCAAGATCCTCTTCTTCACGAAATCGAGCGGCTTCGAACACAGCGTCATCTCCTGGAAGAACGGCCAGCCCAGCCATGCGGAAAAAGTGCTGCTCGAACTCGGCGCGAAGAACGGCTGGGACTTCGAGTTTTCCAAAGACGGCTCCAAATTCAGCAAAGATTACCTGAACCAGTTTGACGCCGTCTTTTTCTACACCACCGGGGATCTTTGCAGTGAAGGCACCGACAAGCAGCCGCCGATGTCAGCCGAGGGCAAGCAAGCGCTCTTTGATTATGTCAAAGCGGGTAAGGGGTTTGTCGGCACCCATTCCGCCAGCGACACCTTCCACACCAACAACGAGTCGAAAAAAGGCCCCGACCGCTATTTGAACCACGGTGAAAAGGCAGACGCGTATGTGCGCTTCCTCGGTGGCGAGTTCATCAAGCACGGGGCGCAGCAGGTCGCTAAAAACACCGTCACCAATCCCAAATTCCCCGGCTTTGAGAATGTCGGCACCGAATATGGCTTCCAGGAGGAGTGGTACTCGCTCAAGGATTTCACGCCCGACATCCATGTGCTCAGCGTGATCGATTCTCCGGCCATGACTGGCAAAGAATACGAGCGCCCAGCTTTCCCGAGCACCTGGGCACGCAAAGAGGGCAACGGTCGCGTGTGGTACACCGCCATGGGCCATCGTGAGGACGTCTGGACCAACCCCACCTTCCAAAACATCCTGGTCGGCGGCGTGAAATGGGCCCTGGGAGACGTTCAAGCCGAACTCACCCCCAATCTCAAAGAAACCGCTCCCGGAGCGATGACCAATCCACCTTACGTCGAGCCGCCACCGCCGAAGCCTGCCAAAAAGGCCGCGAAGTAACTGAAAACCGCGAACAGCCACGACCATGCCCAAAGCCCTGCAAATTCTCATCTGGATCGCCATCTCCGCGCTTGGAGCCGGTTCCGTCGCATTCTCCGCTTTTCACCAAGGCGAAACCATCAACGCTCTGTGGATTGTCGTCGCTGGTTTGTGCTCGTTCGCGGTCGCGTACCGCTTTTACAGCAAGTGGCTCATTACCAAGGTGCTTGTGCTGGATGGCCACCGCGCCACGCCAGCACACACGAAGCAGGACGGCAAGGATTTCGTGCCCACGAACCAATGGGTCGTCTTCGGCCATCACTTCGCTGCCATCGCTGGACCAGGGCCGCTGGTGGGGCCGGTGCTTGCGGCGCAGTTTGGTTATCTGCCGGGTATGCTGTGGATTTTGATCGGTGCCACGCTCGGCGGCGGCGTGCATGACGCCATCGTGATGTTCGCATCCATCCGCCGTGGCGGCAAATCCGTGGGGCAGATGCTCAAAGAAGAGGTCAATCCCGTCGTCGGCTTCGTGGCGATGGTTTCCGTGCTCGCCATCATGACGATCCTGCTCGCGGTGCTTGGCCTCGTGGTGGTCAAAGCGCTCGCCGAAAGCCCTTGGGGCCTGTTCACCATCGCGATGACGATTCCGCTGGCCTTCATCATGGGATTTGGTCACACGATCTTCAAAGTCAGCGTCCGTGACATCACCATCTTCGGCATTGTCGGCCTGATCGTCAGCGTTTGGGCTGGCAGCAACCTCAAGGAATGGGGCATCGAGCACTTCTTCGACTACAAAGGCGAGACCATCGCGTGGTCGATCATGATTTACGGCTTCGCGGCCTCCGTGCTGCCAGTTTGGATGCTTCTCGCGCCGCGTGATTACCTCAGCACCTTCATGAAGATCGGCACCGTGGCCGTTTTGGCCGTCGTGGTCATCTGGGTGGCGCCTGATTTGCAGATGCCGAAGCTCACGAAGTTCGTCGATGGCACCGGCCTCGTCTTCCTCGGCTCCGTTTTCCCGTTTGTGTTCATCACCATCGCCTGCGGAGCCATTTCGGGCTTCCACGCGCTCATTTCATCGGGAACGACGCCCAAACTGCTCGATCGCGAAGACTCCATCCGCAGCGTGGCCTACGGCGCGATGGTCACAGAAATGCTCGTCGCCCTGATGGCTCTCGTTGCCGCTTGTGCGCTGCAACCCGGCGAATACTTCGCCATCAACGCCGGTATCAACAAGACCATGGCCCCGCAGGAAGTCGTCGGGGTCATTTCCACCGCTGGATTCCCCGTCACCGTCGCTGGAATGGACAAACTGGCTGCCGACATCGGCGAGAAAACCATGTTTGGCCGCGTCGGCGGTGCACCGACCTTTGCCGTCGGCATGGCGCAGATGTTTGCACGTGCCTTTGGTCCGGCCTGGATGTCGTTCTGGTATCACTTCGCCATCATGTTCGAGGCGCTGTTCATTTTGACGACCATCGACGCCGGGACACGAGTCGGGCGATTCATTCTGCAAGACTTCCTCGGCGGCATCTGGAAGCCGCTGGGCAACACCCGCAGCCTTCCGGCAAACATTTTCGCCAGCGCCCTACTCGTCGCCGCCTGGGGTTACTTCCTGTATCAAGGTGTGGTCGATCCGCTTGGTGGCATCAACACGCTGTGGCCGCTGTTTGGCATCGCGAACCAGCTCCTCGCGGTGATCGCCTTCTGCCTCGGCACCACGATTCTCATCAAGATGGGCAAGGCCCGCTACCTGCTCGTCACCGTGATCCCGCTGCTCTTCCTCATGAGCGCCACCTTCACGGCGGGCTACATCAAGCTCTTCGACAAAGACCCGCGCATGGGCTTCATCTCGGGCGCGAAATTCTACGGCGACAAAATGGCCGCTGGAGGCACGCCGCAGGAAATGAAGATTTGGGCAGCACAGCAGTTCAACTTCACCGTCGATACCGTCGTCACCGCTTTCTTCCTCCTCGCCGTCGCCGTCATCTTCCTCGGCTGCCTGCGCGAGTGGATCAAGCTCCTCAGCGGCTCGAAGAAAGTCGTGCTCAACGAAGATCCGTATGTCGCGCTGCCGGAAGGGGCGTGATTTTTGATCGTCCGGCGCTCCATCTGTCGTATGAAGCGCCGCATGATTTCCAAAAACGCCCTTCTCTCCGCCGCTGGTCTCGCGCTGGCTCTTTCTAACAACGTCGCTGCCGCCGACTGGCCTGAATTCCGCGGCTCCAATGCCCAAGGCCAGTCGGAGGCCACGAATCTGCCGCTGACTTGGAGTCCGACGGCGGGCATTGCGTGGAAAGCAGCCGTGGCCGGTGTGGGCTGGTCTTCGCCAGTGGTGATCGGGGAGCGCATCTATTTGACCTCCGCACTGCCGATAGGCGGCGTGGAAGATCCGAAGGCGGACCGTTCCCTGCATGCCCTGGCGCTCGACGCGGCCACGGGGAAGCCTGTTTGGGACGTGGAAATCTTCACCGCCACCTCGCCGCGCATGCACCGCAAAAACAGCCATGCCAGCCCGACGCCAGTTTATGAAGAGGGCAAACTTTACGTCCACTTCGGCCACCTCGGCACCGCCTGCCTGGATGCTGTGACGGGAAAGACGATCTGGGCCACGCAGGAGTTCGCGTATTCGCCAGTGCACGGCGCTGGCAGCAGCCCGGTGCTGTTTGAAGACCTGCTCATCTTCTCCGCCGATGCTGAAAAAGATCCCAAAGTCATCGCGCTCGACAAAACCACCGGCAAGCAGCGCTGGGCCTTCGCACGGCAGTCGGAGGCGAAGAAGAAATTCTCCTTCTGCACGCCGCTCCTCATCGACGTGAACGGCCAGAAGCAGCTCATCAGCCCCGGCAGCGGCGTGGTGAACGCGCTCAACCCGAAGGATGGCACTGAAATCTGGCGCTGCGATTATGGCGAGGGTTATTCCGTCGTCCCGCGCCCGGTTTACGCGCACGGCATGGTGTTCGTCTCCAGCAGCTACGACAAACCCGTACTCAAGGCCATCAAGGTGGACGGCAAAGGAGACGTGACCGAAACGCATGTGGCCTGGACCATCGACAAAGCCGTGCCGCACAATCCCAGCATGGCGGTGATTGGCGATGAACTGTATTTCGTGGCCGACAATGGCATCCTGACCTGCGCCGACGCCAAAACCGGCCAGATTCACTACTCTGAGCGTTGCACCGGCCCCATCTCCGCCTCACTGCTCGTTGCCGACGGCAAACTCTACCTTCAAGACGAAAAAGGTCTCGGCGTCGTCGTGAAACCCGGCAAGACCTTCGAAATCCTCGCCCAAAACGACCTCGGCGAGCGCTCCCTCGCCTCCTATGCCGTGATCGGCTCTGATTTGCTGATCCGCACCGAAGGCAACCTCTACCGCATCAAAAAATAGATCGGCGTTGGAAGTCTGCTGGATTCCTTGGGCGATCTTTCTGCGGCTGCAAGTTGGGGTCTGCGTGCGCGTTTCACCGCGCATGAAGTTCCTTCTGCTCGCGCTCGCCATCTTCACGTTCCTTCCGGCCACACAGGCTGCCGACGCACCGCGTCCGAACATCCTATTCATCATCTTTGACGACTGGGGCTGGCAGCACGCGGGAGCTTATGGCTGTGACTGGGTCAAGACGCCCAACTTCGACCGCGTGGCGAAGGAGGGCGTGTTGTTCAAGAATGCCTTCACCTCCAATCCGAAGTGCAGCCCATGTCGAGCGACGATACTGACTGGTCGCAACTCCTGGCAGCTTGAGGAGGCCGTCTGCCACGGCGGCATCTTCCCGCCGAAATTCGCCGTGTATCCAGATCTGATCGAAAAAGGCGGCTATGACATCGGTTTGACCGGCAAAGGCTGGGGGCCGGGCGATTTCAAGCTCAATGGCCGCACGCGCAATCCTGCTGGGCCGAGCTTTGATGAGGTGAAAGCCAAGCCGCCCGCCAGCGGCATCGGCAAGAACGATTACACGGCCAACTTCGCCAAATTCCTCGACCAGCGCGATGCGAAGAAGCCTTTCTGCTTCTGGATGGGCTTCCAAGAGCCGCACCGTAGCTACGAACTTCACTCGGGCGTGCGCCTCGGCAAGCAATTGAGTGATGTGAAGGTGCCGGGTTATTTCCCCGACAACGAGACTGTGCGCGGCGATCTCGCCGACTATGCCATCGAGGTCGAATATGCCGACGCCTACATTGGCCGAGCGATGGACATGCTGGAGACGCAGGGATTGCTTGAAGACACGCTGATCATCGTCACCTCCGACCACGGCATGCCGTTTCCACGCGTGAAAGGCCAGATTTATGAAGACGGCTATCATCTGCCATTGGCCATGCGTTGGGGGAAGGGGATCAAGCCGGGCCGTGTCGTAGAGGATTTCATCAACGTCCGCGATCTCGCGCCGACTTATCTCGAACTGGCCGGATTGCCCGTTCACGAGCAGATGACCGGCAAAAGCCTCGCGAACATCCTGTGCAGTGAAAAAAGCGGCTTCATTGAAGAACGCAAAATCATGCTCGCTGGCAAAGAGCGGCACGACATTGGCCGTCCAAACGACTGGGGCTATCCCGTGCGCGCCATCCGCACGCCGGAGTTTTTCTACAGCCACAACTACCACCCCGAGCGTTGGCCTGCCTGCAATCCCGAGACCGGCTTCGGCAACTGCGATGATAGCCCCACCAAAGCGTGGATCGTCGAGAACAAGGGACCGTTCTACGAACTCGCCTTCGCCTATCGCGCTGAGGAGGAGCTGTTTGACATCGCCACCGACCCCGAATGTTTGAAAAACCTCGCCAACGATCCGAAGTTCGCCAACACCAAGAAGGAACTGCGCGAGAAGATGGAGTCCATGCTCAAGGACGAGAAAGACCCGCGTGTGCTCGGTAACGGCGCGATCTTCGACACCTACAAGTACCTCGGCAACCGCAAGAAAAAAGGCTACGCCGAATGGGAAGCCGCGCAAAAGGGCCAGACCTTGCCGGAGGAGCCAAAAAAGAACAAGCGTGGCCAATGACAGCAGCTTCATGAATTTCGATCAGAAGATCCGCATCACCTTCATGCTCGCGCAGCAGGGCGACGCTCGGAAGATCAGTGACATCCAATACACCGAAGAGCGCACCCTCATGAAACTGTTCCAAGCGGCTGCCGGGAATTGAGGTTGGACATTGCGTTTCGTCCCTCTACTCTGGCGGTGGGTCGGTCGGAGTGATCGCTGGTGTTTTGCTGCAAGGCAGGATGCCAGAGGAAAGTCCGGACACCACAGGGCAGCATGCCACGTGAAAGCGTGGGGGCTGCGGTGCAAGCCGCGGTCACAGACAGTGTCACAGAAAACAAACCGCCCTCCGTAGCTCGCAAGAGCGAAGGTGGGTAAGGGTGAAACGGTGGGGTAAGAGCCCACCGCCCCAACCGCGAGGAAGGGGGCACGACAAACCTCATGCGGTGCAAGACAGAACAGGAGAAAGGCCCGCCTGGCCGCAAGTCCCGCAAGGGATGGATAGCTCCGGGTAATAGTCGCACCACTGCGCAAGCAGGGGCGGGCTGGTCACTCAGCCTGACAGATAAATGATCACAGCCAGGCGTCGCAAGATGTCGGGGACACAGAATCCGGCTTATGAGGGCCGATCCACATGAAGGCGTCGGGGGAAACCCCGGCGCCTTCGCCTTTGGAGCACGATGCCGCTTTGTAGATACTTCTGGTGTTACGCATCATGATGACGCAGGCGGCACTTCACTGGATATGCACAAACTCGCTGCTGTTGAACAAGACGTGAGCGAGGTCGGCGAGGGCTTGATCGCGCGTGCTCGTGGCTTCGCGGGCTTTCACAAAGTCGAGGGACTGCTGCAGCCGATTGGCATCGGCTTCATGGCTCAGCGTGAGCATGAACATGCGTTGGATGGTTTTTTCGAGCGTATCAGAGGTCGCGCGTTGGGCGAGGAAGGCGGCCTGTTCTTCGACAAATTCGTCGTTCATGAGCACGAGAGCCTGCGTGGGCACGGTGCTGTCGAGTCGCATGGCGCAACTGTCGGTGGTGGTGGGTGCGTCGAAGAGTTCCATGCTGGGCATGAGGAGCTGGCGCTTCACATAGATGTAAACGCTGCGCCGCCACTGCTCCGGGCCTTCTTGTTTGAGAAGTGGCCATTTGTTGCGCTGGCTGGTGGGCAGGAGGTCGGGGCGCAGGCGTGGTTTGATGCCGGGGCCGCCGAGTTTGAGGTTGAGCTTGCCACTGGCGGCGAGGATGGAGTCGCGGATGACTTCGGCCTCCATGCGGAGGAGCTGAGGGCGAAGAGCCAAGGGCGTAGGGCCGGCAGATTGCCGATACGCGGCTGACATGAGGATCATCTTGTGCAGCGGTTTGAAATGGCCGCCGTTGGCGATGAGCTGATGGGCGAGATAATCGAGCAGTTCGGGTTGTGTGGGCTTGGACCCGGTGAAGCCGAAGTTGCTCGGACTCGCGACGATGCCCTTGCCGAAGTGATGCTGCCAGATGCGGTTGGCGATGACACGCCAAGCGAGCGCGTTGTCGGGAGCGGCGATCCATTCGGCGAGGGTTTTGCGGCGAAGCGAGGTCTGGGTGGCAGGTGATGGGAACGAGACAGGCTTGAAGAGCGTCGGAACAGCAGGTCCGACTTCGTCTCCGAGATTCAAGGCGCTGCCGCGGAGCATGATGCGTGTGACGGGCACCTGTGGGCTGGTTTCGATGAGTGCGTGGACTTTCGCGGTCTCATCGATCTTGATGCGCTTGTCGTTTTTGTCCTGCGTGCCGGGAACGAGGCCGTATTTTTCGGTGCCGTTGAAGACGGCGAGTAGGCTGTAGTAATCGCGCTGGAGGAGCGGGTCAGTTTTGTGATCGTGGCAGCGGGCGCAGCCGACGGTGAGGCCGAGGAAGACGCTGCTCGTGGTCGCAATGACATCGTCGAGCTGGTCGGCGCGGTATTGTGCCAGCGCATCGTCGGTCTTGCCCATGTTGTCGTCATTGCTGGTGCCGTTGCGGCAGAAACCGGTGGCGATGAGGCTTTGCTCATCCGCGTCGTCGATTTCATCCCCCGCGATCTGCTCGGCGACGAAACGGGCATACGGTTTGTCGTCGTTGAAGCTGCGGATGACGTAGTCGCGGTATTTCCACGCATGAGGGCGGTCCAGGTCGTTGTGCGTGCCGCTGGTGTCCGCGTAACGCGCGAGATCCAGCCAGTGGCGGCCCCAGCGCTCGCCGTAGTGCGGGCTGGCGAGGAGGCGGTCGATGAGGGCTTCGTAGGCGTCGGACTTGTCGGACGAGTCAGACCTGGCTGACACAAAAGCGGCAACCTCCTCCGGCGAAGGAAGCAGGCCGGTGAGGTCGAGCGTCACACGACGGATGAGCGTTGCGGGATTGGCTTCGGGGGAGGGCTGAAGGCCGTTGGCTTCGAGTTCGGCGAGGATGAAGCGATCGAGGTCGTTTTTCGGCCACGCGGTGTTTTTCACGGCGGGCGGCTTCGTGGCGCTCAGCGGCTGAAAGGCCCAATGCTGCCGTCCCGCCTCAATGCTGGGTGGTTGGGCGAGAAGCGGGACGCTGAGAGCGAGGAAGACGAGAAAGCGCATGCGATAAAGAATGGCGTCCCAAGGTGATTTGATTCAGACTCTTTCCACCATGGACACTCCAGCCACATCCAACGATCTGAAACGCCGTTCCTTCCTTCGCGCTGCTTTTTCGGGAGCGCTTGTCACGCCGGGCATAATGAACGCGGCGGAGGTGGAGAAGGCGATTGCAGGCCAGTTTCATGAACCGGCAAAGGATTTGCCGCTGGTGGAGGACGCGGATGTGATCGTGTGCGGTGCGGGACCGGCGGGCATCGCGGCGGCGATCACGGCGGCGCGCGCTGGGGCGAAGGTGCGTGTGTTTGAATGGCGTGGCTGCCTGGGCGGTGTGTGGACGGCGGGTTTGCTGGGTTATCTGCTCGATTTCGACAAGCCGGGCTTCAATCAAGAGCTGCTGAAGCGTCTCGATGAGCGCGACATGCGCCGTGGCACGAGTAAAGGAAGCATCTGCTATGAGCCGGAGGGCATGAAGCTGCTGCTGGAGGAGATGTTTGTGGAGGTAGGTGTGAAATTTCAGCTCCACACGCGCGTGAGTGCCGCGTATCGCGAAGGGCGTAGGCTGACGACGATCGTGACAGAGTCGAAATCGGGGCGGCAGGCGTGGCGAGCACCGGTTTTCATCGACACGACGGGCGATGGTGATCTCGGGGCGCTCGCGGGATGCAGTTTCGAGTATGGCGAGGCGGACTCCTGTCCCTGCCAGCCGATGTCGCTCAATGCGCTGCTGGTTTGCAAGGATGTGGCAGCGCTGAAGGCGTTTATTCACAAGTCGGACCCGAGCAAGGCCGACAACGTCGCCAAAGACACACTCAAGGCTGAGATCGAGCGCACGGGGCATTTCCCGTCTTATGCGAAACCGACGCTGTTTCAGGTGCGGGACAATCTGCTGCTGGTGATGATGAATCATCAATATGGCGTGCCGTGCTTCGATGCGGCGAAGATCACTGAGGCCACCGTGATGGCGCGCGCGGAGATGAACAAGATCGTGAACGGTCTGCGCAAGCTTGGCGGGCCGTGGGAGGGGCTGCAAATCGCCGCCACCGCCGAGCAGATCGGCGTGCGTGATGGGCGGCGCATCGCGGGACGTTATACGGTGAATAAAGACGATCTCATCGCGGGCGCTCGCTATGACGATGCGGTCGTCCGCCCGACTTTCCCGGTGGACATTCACGCGCTGAGCAAGGAGGCGAACAAGACGGCGGCTTACAGCAACGCTGGCGTGAAGGTGAAGCCGTATGATGTGCCGTTGCGGGCACTGATCGCGAAGGATGTGGACGGTCTGATGATGGCCGGGCGTAACATCAGCGGCGATTTCATCGCGCATGCGAGCTATCGTGTGACGGGTAACTCCGTGGCAATGGGCGAGGCGGCGGGTGTCACCGCTGCATTGGCGGCAGCGACGAAGCGTCTGCCGCACGAGGTGCCGTGGAGCGAGGGCGAGGCAAAGCTGAAAGCGCTGGGGCAACGCGTGTGAGCGCCTACTTGCCCAGGCGCTTGCGTTTGGCCTCTTGCTTCATAAACAGCGGCTCCAAGGTTTCGCGAATCCAGGTGAAGGCGGCTTCGAGGCCTTCACGCTGGTAGATGACGCCGATGTCGGCCTCGACGGCAGTGGGATTGCCGTGGCAGGAGAGGAACTGGTTGCAGGTGAAGCGTGTTTTCATCTCGGCATCGACCTTGCCTTGCTGACGCAGAATATGACTGCGGACATAGAGTTCGAGCACAGCATCTCCGATCCAGGCATTTTCGCGGAGGCGTAGGGTGAGGTCGGGGGCTAGGGGGGATGCCATGAAGACGAGTAACCTGCGAGATGATTGCAGGATGTTCAAGCATGGATCACTTTTCGACCAAGGGACTCAAAATGAAGGCATTCTCGCCGACACTGAGTTGGTGTCCGGCGATTTCTGCGCAGTAGCGGAGTGCCTCATAGGCGGGCACATCTTTGAGCTGCATGGTGATCCTGTTATTGGGATTACCACCTGGTTTGATGAGAATGTTCAAGCCCTTTTTCTCGGGATCGAGTTCGCGGCTTTTGACGCGCAGGAACTCGACGGCTTCTGTGAGTGTGGCGTCTTGGAACTGCACCTTGGGGAGGATGATCTTGTTCGCTTGGACCTCGGCGGGGATTGGTTCCCGCTTGGCCTGCAGCGGGCTTTTCTCGGCCGCAGGCTTGGGATCAAGCGGTTTGCCGGTGGCGGGATTGACGAGACGCGCGGTGACGAAGACCAGGGTGTGCTTGGTGACGTTTTCCGTCTTTGAGGTGACGCGCCCTGCCGAGCGATCTTCGGTGGTTTGCTTCGTGGAGGTGGCAGGAAAGCGAAGGGTGACGGTTTGTCCGGAAGTCATGCTGACTTTCGCAGTCACTTTGCGTTCTTGAAAAATGGGTTGTTTCAACCCGTTCGCGTGCTTCAGAAAGCCTTCAAATTCCACGATTTGCGGTGAGAGATCCAAATCGATCTGATCCTCTCCAGTCACTTTGGGAAGCAGCGTAAGCGTGGTGCCGACCTGTTTCGTGGCCGATTTGCCGTCGGCGTCCTTGTAGGCGAACTCGCGACCGATCTCGATCTTGGCCTCCTGGCCGGATCGGGTAATCACTCGCGGCTCGGTGAGCATGTCCACTCCTTTGGCACCTTCGACTTTCTTCATGAATGCGCTGAATTGAACATCATTGAGCATCCCGCTGACGCTCGATGAAGCAGCAGCGGTATCAAAAGGCGCCAGCAATGCCTTGGCCTCCTCACTGACTTCGATGAATTTGGCTTCAATCAGCACCTGCTGTGCGTTTTTGTCCGGCGGGGCGGCTTTGGTGACGCCAAGGAAGGTGAGGAGCACGATGCAGAGACTGAGCGTGGTTTTCATGATGGGGTGCGGGTTGGGTTGAGTGGCGATGGACTGAATGCGTGAGCGCAGGGCGGTGCCGCGCTGGAAGATGCCGACGAAGCCGAGGCTGAGGCCGCGCGGGCAGAAGGCGGTTTCGAGTTTGAGGAGTGCGTGGCCGTATTCGCGGCGGCGGTCGGTGCTGTCGTGTTGCAGCACTTGGGCGTCGCAGGCGGCTTCACGGTCGAGGCGTGCTTTGAAGAAGGCGAGCCAGAGCAGAGGATTGAACCAATGCAGCGCGATAAGAACGCATAGGAGGGCATTGAGCGGTAGATCATGGCGCTTCAGATGCATGAGCTCGTGCTTGAGGACGAGTCGCGTCTCCGCCGGTGTGAAGGAGCGGGCAAATTGCGCCGGCAGGAGCAGCGTGGGCCGCAGAAAGCCCGTGACCGCCGGGCTATGAATAGCGGAAGCGATCCAGATGCGGGGGATGCGGCGCAGACGGACTTCGCGGGCGATTTGAGCGAGCGTCATGGTCAGTTCGTCGCTGACGGGATGGCGTGATCGTTTGAATCGCCGCAACGTGATGATGAAGGAGATGCTGCCGAACAGGAGGATGCCCGAAGCACCGGTGAACCAAGTCATGATGAATAGGCGCTTCCATTCGATGGGCTTCGGCGCAGGTGATGGCGGGCTTTGATCGAGCGGGATCGCGCTCGGGCTGAAATCGCTGGGCGCTAAGGTGGTCTGAACCGGTTGTGGCGGCTTGGTCAAAACGTTTTCGACACTCCAGCGGCTCTGTGGAAAGACCGGCATGAGCAGCACGATGAGCACCGGCAGCCAGAGGGCGTAGCGCATGCGCGCGGTCAGATAGCGACGCAAAGCCGCTTGCAGCAGGAAAACAACGAGCGTGAGCAGCAAGGCGCGAAGGTCAGCGGCAATGAGCCAGTCGAAGATGGTATGGAGTGTGTTCATGACTGGTTATGAATTGAGGTTCTGATCGAGAATTTTCTTCAACTCCTTCACCTCATCGGCGGTGAGCTTGCTGTTTTGGGCGAAGTGGACGAGCAGGGGCTTCGCCGCGCCGCCGAACATGCGCTGCATGAAGGACTCGCCCTCGGCGCGGACGCAGGCTTCGCGCTTCACGGCGGGCATGTAAGTGCGGGTGCCGCTGGCGTTCTCGCCGGTCTTGAGCGCGCCTTTTTCAACCAGACGTGTGAGCAGGGTGCGGACGGTGTTCTCGGCCCAGTTGGTGGTTGGGCGCAGGATTTTGGTCACTTCGGAGGCGGTCTGTGGTGCGGACTCCCAGAGCGCTTCCATGATGGACCATTCGGATTCGGCTATGTCGGGGAGCGGCATGATTATTTTGAATTACATGCCACTTCACTACATTTGTCGTGAGTTGGAAACTACAAGTGTAGTGATTCGATGGTGGCAGAGGTCAGATGGCACGTTGCAAGGCCGTCTGCGGCGGCTATTTTCAGCCCATGAACAAGAACAATCCCTTTCCGGGCATGAATCCTTTTCTGGAGCGCTTCTGGCCGGATGTGCATCTGGCGATCATTGGATACATCCGCGATGAGATCGCTGGACTGCTTCCACCCGGACTAAAAGCACGTGGGGAGGAAAACATCAGCCTTGCAGAGCCGGACGATAAATCCCGCATCCTAAGGCCCGATGTTGCGGTCGTCGAGTCCTGGCGGCGTGGCGTGCCGCCTAGCTGGCAGCCTAGTTCGGGAAGCGAGGCCGATGGAGCCGTCATCGCCACGACACCGGAGTACATCATTGCGGAAGAGGAGACGGAGCGCTGGTTGGAAATCAGTGACGGCAACGGACGCATTATCACCGTCATTGAGGTGCTCAGTCCGACGAACAAAGGTGATGGACGCGACCGCTACATCAGCAAACGGAGCGATTACCTTCCCGGCGGTGTGAACGTGGTGGAGATCGACCTGCTGCGCGGCGGGCGGCATACGGTGGCGGTGCCTCAGAGCAGCCTGCGCGAAAAGGACGGCGCTTTTTACCTGGCCTGCGTCACACGCGGCACGAACCCGGACCGAAAAGAGGTCTATCAGACACCGCTCCGCTCCACGCTGCCAAACATCCGTATCCCGTTACGTCCCACGGATGCGGACGTGGTGCTGGCGCTCCAGCCGCTAGTGGACCGCTGCTACCGCACAGGCTCGTATTGGGATGAAAGCTATGATCGCATCCCCGGACCTTCGCTGGATGCCGAGGAAACGGCATGGGTGGTCGAGCAGGTGCGCAAAGCGGGATTGGCGTGAGGCTTTTTTCCTGGCCTGCATCCTGCTGCCTCGGCGGTTGACACCCTCCCCCCTTGGCGGTAGGACTGCCGCCCTCAAAAAATCCAAACTACCTCAAATAACATGGTCAAAATCGGCATCAATGGTTTCGGGCGCATCGGCCGCCTCGTCTTTCGCGCAATCTGTGATCAGGGCCTCCTAGGCAAGGAAATCCAGGTCGTGGCCGTCAATGACCTCGTCCCTGCGGACAACCTCGCCTACCTTGTGAAGTATGACTCCACGCAGGGTAAAGCCCGTGAGAACGTCTTTTCCAAGAAGAGCAGCCCCGATCTCGCTGAGGACGACATCCTCGTGGTCGATGGCAACGAGATCAAATGCCTCGCCGTGCGTGCGGGTCCCTCCGCCCTTCCTTGGAAGGAACTCGGCGTGGACATCGTGATCGAGTCCACTGGTCTCTTCACCGAGCGCAGCAAGGCCCAGGGCCACATCGACGCTGGTGCGAAGAAGGTCATCATTTCCGCTCCTGGCAAGGAAGAAGACATTACCATCGTCATGGGCGTGAACCATGAGAAGTATGATGCCGCCAATCACCACGTCATTTCCAATGCCTCTTGCACGACGAACTGCCTCGCCCCCGTGGTGCACGTTCTTCTGAAGGAAGGTTTCGGCGTCGCCGAAGGCCTCATGACCACCATCCATAGCTACACCGCCACGCAGAAGACCGTGGACGGCCCGAGCGCCAAGGATTGGAAAGGTGGCCGCAGCGCTGCCATCAACATCATCCCGAGCAGCACCGGCGCTGCCAAGGCCGTGGGTCTTGCCATCCCGGAAGTGAAGGGCAAGCTCACCGGCATGTCCTTCCGCGTGCCGACGCCGACGGTCTCCGTGGTCGATCTCACCGTGAAGACCGAGAAGGAAACCAGCTACAAGGAAATCTCCGCCGCCATGAAGATGGCCAGCGAGACCTACCTCAAGGGCATCCTCAACTGGACCGCCGATGAAGTGGTGAGCACCGACTTCATGCACGACCAGCACAGCTCCATCTTCGACGCCGGCTCCGGCATCGAGCTGAACAGCAAGTTCTTCAAGCTGGTGAGCTGGTATGACAACGAGTGGGGTTACTCCAACCGAGTCGTCGATCTCGTGAAATACATTGTGAGCAAAGGCCTGTAATCCGAAACGCACACAGCACCTTGAAAGCCTTCAACGGGCCGGCTCACATGAGCCGGCCCGTTTTGCGTACTTGCTCCTCTTCCAACTTTCCATGAACCACTTTTTCTGTTTCCAACCATGTCTTTGTTGTCCCAGCTTCATCTCTTGCCACGGCCCTTCTGGGTTCTTGTAGGAGCCACGTTCGTCAACCGGTTCGGCGTTTTCGTCGTGCCGTTTCTGGCATTGTTCATCACCCGAAACGGGAACACTGCCGCCCAAGCGGGCTTGGCCGTGGCGGCTTACTCGTTGGGCGGTTTTGGGGCTGCCTGGATCGCCAGTCTTGCGCCGGAGGACATGCGCGGGCGTTAATTCGGTTTTCTCAGCTTTGCTTGGTGTGCGGGGAACACGGCTAGCTCCGCGCTCGACATGCCGCTTTATGATCATTATCCTTCGGTGCTGTGGACGCTGAACGCTGCGTTGGGTGTCGTGGCAGCAGCGCTCATTGTATACAGTCGCAGGATTACTTGATCGGCTTCTTTTCCGGCGGTTTTGGTGAAGTCAGATTGGGCAAGGCGCTGATGCTGGGGCGTTGCACGGCCCGGATCACCAGGATGAGGGCGATGCCGAGCACGAGGATCGTGATCAACGTGGGCCAGTGGATGCGGGAGCGGCGGCGCTCCGGCAGGTCTGGAAAAGGCAGGCGGCGGCGGGATGACATAAGTTACAGCATTGAAGTGCGCATCTTTGGATCAATGGGATATCGGTGTCAAAGCTGCCACAAACCGGAAACGTCCTTCATGGAGATGATTTCGTCTGGCGTGGTTCATTTCAGCAGGCATAAACAGGTCATGCCCCTTTCTCCGCCCGCCCTACTTTTCGATGTTGGCAAAGTGCTCATCGATTTCGATTTCGACATCGCTGCTAGGCGGCTGGCGGAGCGTTGTGACCATCCGGCGGAGACGGTGCTGACGTTGTTTGATGGCATCAAGGGACCGTATGAGATCGGTGACGTAAGCGATGCGGAGTTTGTGCAGTTGGGCATGCAGCGGATCGGGTTTAGAGGCACACCAGCGGAGTTCGCGGCCATCTGGTGCGAAATTTTCACGCAGAACGAAGCGATGAAGTCGAGCCTGGACGCGCTGGCAGGGAAGCTGCCGATGTATCTGCTCTCCAACACGAACGAGCTGCACAAAAACTACTTTCTCCGTGAGTTCGCTCTTTTTGGGCACTTTCAGGAAGGCGTATATTCCCACCTCGCCCGCTCCGCCAAGCCAGGGGAGGAGATTTTCCGCCAGACCATCGAAAAATTCGGTCTCGAACCGGCCCGCACCTTCTACATCGACGATCTGGAGCCGAACATCGCCACCGCCAGACGACTGGGTTTTCGGACATTTCACTACAGCTTTGTGAAGCATGACCAGTTGCAGGCTGAACTGGACGAATGGTTGGCGGGGCAGGGCATTGGTTGACGCGGGGAAATACCTGTCATAACCAGTACGGGCCGCCGTTCGTATCACCTCATATGGCACGAAAGCCGCACAGTTTGAAACCATGAAATGCGACGTATGCGAGAATGAGGCCTCGGTCTTCCTCACCCAGATCATCAACGGTCAGATGACCACGGTAAACCTGTGTGAAGGCTGCTCGAAGGCCAAGGGAGT
>JAPLUL010000151.1:0-19009 GCA_026397635.1 Verrucomicrobiota bacterium
GAATCGGAATTCCGAGCTACATGTCACGTCGCATCAGACGGAGCGGGTCTTCGAAGAGAGTGTGAGAAATAAGCAGGCCAAACACGGCGGCGCCTCACTGAGGGCTGGTTAAACATCCATGCGTGAAGTCCTGCGCCTTCGTGTCTGATGCCGCTGCTCGTAAAATCAGGTCTGGCTTTGGCAGCTCTTCATTCTTCGCGAGGCTCCAGCTCAATCCTTTGCAGAAGCGGGATTGCCACTCACCACGATGCAACAGCGTGTCAGCGGCCCCATGCCGCAGCCAGGGGAAGATTTTCTTGTGCGTCAACGCGAGACGCAAGGCATCCAGATCTTCCGCCACACTCACGATGTGCATCGGCCTCACCGGCTGCTTTTGAGCGAGAGCCTCATAGACCAAAATGGCCGACAAAGCCGCTGCGCCAGCTCCCAGCCCTTCATCCAAGACCATGACCGGTGTCTCATGTTTGGCCTTCAGCAGCTCGACAAGCTCTGGAAGCTCCTCGCGGACCTCCATCGGCACCACGGCACCTGTATCGAGATGACGAATCGACGAGCCGTGGAGTTCAAACTGGCCGATTTCGCTCACGGCGGAGCTTTGACCGCGTTTGGGCGGCTTCACCGGATGATCGAGATCCTCCTCGGCCAAGATGGCCCGCTTCTCATGGTAGAGCGGCAGGAAGTGATCTTCGAGAATGCTCGCGCGGATCTCCCGCATGAGCTGGTGGTAGAAGTGGATGTTGTGCTGGCCGATGAGCGTCCAGCCGAGCGTCTCCTGCGTCTTCGTGAGATGATGCAGGTAGGCCCGCGAATGTGTGGCGCACACCGGGCAGGTGCAGGCGGCATCCAGCGGTACGTCGGCGAATTTGTACACGCTGCGCCGTAGCTCAACGATGCCGCGTGAGGTGAAGGCGGTGCCGCGTTTTGCCACCTGGGTGGGAATGATGCAGTCAAACATGTCCATCCCGCGATGCACCGCCTCCAGCAGATCAATCGGCATGCCCACGCCCATCAAATAACGCGGTCGCTCCTCCGGTAGCATCGCAGCGGTAAGCTCACAGACATCCTCGCGTTGATGTTTTTCCTCGCCCACCGCCAGTCCACCAATGGCGAAGCCATCAAACGGCATCGTCACCAGCCCGGCGGCGCTTTCTTTCCTCAAATGCGGATACAACGCGCCCTGCACGATGGCGAACAGCGACTGCGGCGAATCTTCGCGTGCCGCGAGACTGCGGGCGGCCCAGCGTTGCGTGACCTGCAGGGCCTTACGCGCCGTTTGTTCATCCGCCGTGCTCGGAATGCACTGGTCGAGCACCATCATGATGTCGCTGCCGATGCTGCGCTGCGTTTGAATGCTCAGCTCTGGGCTCAGCAGGATGCGGCGGTTATCGACATAGCTTTGAAACACCGCGCCCTTCTCCGTCATCGACCGCGAATGCGGCAGCGAGAAGATCTGGTAGCCGCCCGAGTCCGTGAGCACCGAGCCGGGCCATTTCATGAAGCGATGAATGCCGCCCATCTTCTCAAACACCTCCGGCCCCGGCCGCAGCAGCAGGTGGTAGGTGTTCGCCAGCAAAATCTGCGATCCCGAAGCTGCCAGCGACTCCGGCGTCTGCGCCTTCACCGTCGCCTGGGTGCCCACCGGCATGAATAGCGGCGTTTGAATCACCCCATGCAGCGTCCGAAACGTCGCCGCACGCGCCCGCGAGCCGCTGGCACGTGCTTGCAGTTCAAAATCGAGTCGGGAGGGAGGCATCACGCCATGTGCTCGTTCAAAGATCGGGACTTGCCAAGTCCCGGCTTGGTTAGAGGCACCTGTAAACCAGCGCATACGCACCCAAAATCCACCCTCGGTCTCAAGACAGTAGGCCGATGATTTTCCGCAGATTCGGTTCATCCGGGAAGTCAGTGCGTTCGCGCTGCATGAACCATGGTGACAGTTCCCCTCACCTAACCTCTCCCCGCAGAGACCAAACAGACCCAACGCAGGCGGTGCGCGGGGAGAGGGAACTGAAAGCGGGCCTTCCAGCTAGGCTGCGCTGTCAGGACGCTCTTGCATCGAAACCGCCCTCTTTTGCAGTCCCTCTTCCCGCGATGGGTGATCCCATGATGTGAAACATGACGCGGGGAGAGGTTAGGTGAGGGGGGCGGATGACGCTTTCGTCAGGCAGGACAAAAACTGCGCACCCACTTCCCGAATGAGCCGCAGATTCAGAGTGCCCCACCGATGATGTCGGAAGAAAATCCGCGGGCCGCCATGAATCTGCGGGGGAAACAAGAGCTGCTGGATTCAGTTTTTGATTTCATGCGTAGGCACTGCCAGGCCGCTGTTTCGGAACCGGACGTCTTCCTTGAGTTCATCCAGACCGTAGAGGCGGGGGGCTCCCACTCTCACTAACCGGCGAATCTCTGGCTGTAGATCGGGCCCGTTCCCGAATCGCGTCCGCAGGGAAGTGATTCGTGAGGCGCATAGTCTGTTGAGGGGGAACTCATTTCTCCAGAGCGGCGAAGGCCCCACCAGGGGCAAAAAACATCGCCAAATCCCCGACACACAAACTTTCGGACATGCCCAGAAGTGACGTCCCCCCATGGAGCGCAGGTGCTGTGGCAGGGCCTCAACAAGCTCCGCACTATTACCGATGTCTGGCGCAGACTTTGCCCACAACGAACTTATGGGTAAAGATCGGCAACCCGGTCTGCGCACCACTCCATCACACGACGATGTTCACCAGCTTACCTGGCACGACGATGATCTTCTTCGGCGGCTTGCCTTCCATGAACTCCTGCACGCGAGCGCTGGCGAGGGCGATCTTTTCGATCTCCTCCTTGGTGGCCTGAATCGGCACGCGGGCTTTGTCACGAAGCTTGCCGTTCACCTGGAAGACGACTTCGACTTCGTCTTCGATGAGCGCGGCGGGATCGTAGGTCGGCCAGGTGGCGTCGCTGAGCAGGCCGGGGTGTGCCAGGGCAGGGAACTTGCTGGCGATGCGGGCATTCAGCTCGTCCGCGAGATGCGGGGCGAAGGGGCTGAGCACTTTCAGGAAGGTGACGATGGTCGCAGCGGGCTTCACTTCCGCGCCGGTGAAGGCGTTGGTGCAAACCATCATCTGGCTGATGGCGGTGTTGAAGCTGAGCTTCTCGATGTCTTCACCGGCCTTTTTGATCGTTTCATGCAGCGCTTTGGTGAGCTGCTTGTTCGCGGGCAGGTCTTGCAGCGCCTTGGAGACACTCCACACACCTTCGTCATCGACTTCCATGACCAGACGCCACACGCGGGCGAGGAAGCGATACACGCCTTCGACACCCTTCATGCTCCACGGCTTCACCTGCTCCAGCGGGCCCATGAACATCTCATACAGGCGCAGCGCATCGGCACCATACTCAGCAACAACATCGTCGGGGTTCACCACGTTGCCGCGTGATTTCGACATCTTCTGGCCGTCCTCGCCCATGATCAGTCCTTGGTTCACCAAACGTTGGAACGGCTCCGGCGTGCTGACGTAGCCGAGATCAAAGAGCACCTTGTGCCAGAAGCGGGCGTAAAGCAGATGCAGCACAGCGTGCTCGGTGCCGCCGACATACAAATCGACGCCGCCGGGCTTGCCACCGCCCATCCAATACTTCTCCGCCGCTTCGCCGACAAAGCGCTCGCTGTTCTGCGCATCGCAGTAACGCAGGTAATACCAGCACGAACCCGCCCACTGCGGCATCGTGTTGAGTTCACGCGTCGCGGTGGCGGAGTAGCGGACCCAATCCGTGGCCTTCGACAGTGGCGGTTCGGGGGTGCCCGTCGGTTTGAAGTCTTCCAAGGTCGGCGGCAGCAGCGGCAGCTCGCTTTCAGGAATGCTGCGATGCTTGCCATCTTCCCACACCAGCGGGAACGGCTCGCCCCAGTATCGCTGACGACTGAAGAGCCAGTCACGCAGCTTGAAGTTCACCGTGCCTTTGCCGAGGCCTTTTTCTTCGAGCCAGGACGCGATGCGGTGCTTCGCGTCAAGAGTGGTCAAGCCGTCAAGGAAGCCACTGTTGATCGCTGTGCCGTTGTCGGTGAAGCCTTGCCAATCTTTGCCTTCGGGCGGCTGCACGACTTGGTTGATCGGCAAATTGAACTTCTTCGCGAACTCAAAGTCACGCTCATCATGCGCAGGCACGGCCATGATGGCTCCGGTGCCGTAGCCTTGGAGCACGTAGTCGGCGATCCAGATCGGGATCTTCTCCTCGTTGACCGGATTGATGGCATAAGCGCCGGTGAAGACACCGGATTTCTCCTTGGCGAGCTCCGTGCGCTCCAAATCGCTCTTGCGGGCGGTCTTCTCGCGATACTCCTCGACGGCGGCGAGTTGTTCCTCGGTGACGATTTCATCCACAAGACGATGTTCGGGCGCGAGCACCATGTAAGTCGCGCCAAACAGCGTGTCGGGTCGTGTGGTGAAGACGGTGATCGTTTCGTCGCTGCCAGCGACCTTAAATTTGACTTCCGCACCTTCACTCCGCCCAATCCAGTTGCGTTGCAGCATGCGGATGCCTTCCGGCCAGTCGAGGCCGTCGAGTTCGTCGATCAAACGCTGCGCGAAGGCCGTGATGCGCAGCATCCACTGACGCATGGGACGACGCTCGACAGGGAAACCGCCGACTTCACTCTTGCCGTCCACAACCTCTTCATTCGCCAGCACCGTGCCGAGTTCCGGGCACCAGTTCACCGGCGCGGATGAAACATAAGCGAGACGGCGATGGTCGATTTCTTCTCGGCTCAGGCCCTGCGCTTCGAGTTCGGCAATGGGGCGGGCTTTGCCCTCGTCATTCACGTACGAGTTGTAAAGCTTCAGGAAGATCCACTGCGTCCATTTGAAGTAGCCGGGGTCGGTGGTGTTCACCTCGCGATCCCAGTCATAGGCGAAGCCGAGACGCTTCAACTGACCGCGGAAACCTTCAATGTTCTTTTCCGTTGTCGCACGCGGATGTTGGCCGGTTTTGATGGCGTATTGCTCCGCAGGCAGGCCGAAGGCGTCCCAGCCCATGGGATGCAGCACATTGAAGCCGGACATCTTCTTGAAGCGGCCGATGATGTCCGTGGCGGTGTAGCCCTCGGGATGGCCGACATGCAAACCTGCGCCGCTAGGATACGGAAACATGTCGAGCACGAAGTACTTCGGCTTCGAGGCATCGAAGTCGGCATCACCGGGGTTCGGCGTGCGGAAGGCTTTCTTGGCCTCCCACACGTCCTGCCACTTCGGTTCAAACTCAGAGAATGGAAAGGCTTTGCGCTGCTCGCTGGACATAGGGGCGCGGAAGAAGGCGAGGGTGGCAGAAGTTCCAAGTTTAAAGTTACAAGTTTCATGTTCCAGGTCCGAAGACTTGAAACTTTAAACCTGAAACTTGTAACCCCTCACTTAAACAGCTTCGTTCCCGCCTTGAGATGCTCCGCATGCTCCTGCATGCGCAGTTCCACGCGCTCGCGGATGGTGCGCTCGCCGATGCCGTCGTGCTTGGTGGCGACGAGGGCCTTGAGGAGGTTGATGAGCGACTTCAAATCGTCCATCATGACGAACTCAGGGGCGATCTGACGGGCGTCGTTGATGTTGTGGTAGTTGCCGAGTGGGATGGAGATGCCCGCGCTGCGGATGCCCGCCGCCTGGGTGGCCGTGGCCTCGCAGGCACCGGCGTCGAGCAGGCAGCGCTGCACGCGGATGCCCTGCTCCTTCGCCGTGGTCATCAAAACGGACACAGCCTCGCTGTCGAAGATGGAAAGACGATCACCCACACGAATGATGGGGCCGCCGCCCATGACTGCGCCGTTCACCGGACGGCTGGTTTCGAGAGAGAGGAACACGCTGTCTTTGCCGAAGGGCCACTTCTGCGCGACCTGCCAGGCACCGAGCCAGCCGACCTCTTCCGCACGTGTGAAGACCGCATGCACCGTGGTCTGAATGTTCAGGCTGGCGAGTTCGAGGAAAGTCATCACGATGGCGGCACAGCCGACCAGATCGTCGCAAGCCGTGGCCTCAATGCGGCTGTTGGTGACGTTCACCGGGAAATTCCAGGTGGCGATCTGACCCTTGGCCTTGCGCAAGCCACGCTTCACGCCCGATTGCAGCACTTCGGCGGACACGCCGCCAAGGAAATCCCACTCATCGCGCTTGGTGCTGCCGGGCGGCTTGATGAAAGCTGGGTGGTCCATGTGCGCGGCAAGCACCCAGGTGGGCTTGCTCTTCGACTTGCCGTTTTTGTAGGTGGCCAGCAGGTTGCCGAACTTGTCGTGCTTCAACTTCACATGGCGGCAGTCTTTGAGCAGGGCTTCGATTTCCGCGCGCACATGGTATTCATGAAACGGAGCGGTCGGCTGCTTGAGGAGTCGCTTGAGAATGTTGTTGAGGTTGGGCGATGCCATGCGCCATCGTAACGCGATTTTTCCAAACACCAAACGCCACTTGAAGAAGCTCCGCTATTTCTTTGAAACCGCCCTGATCGAGTCCGCCGCATGGCTCCTGCCGCGTCTGCCACGGCGTTTCATTTTGGCCTTCTCAAGTGGCATCGGCACGGTGGCCTATCTTGGCGATTCACGGGGGCGAAAGACCGCCCTGGACAACCTGCGCTGTGCCTTCGGTGACCGCTACACGCTGGCCGAACGCAAGCGCATTGCCCGTGGCTCCTACCAAGTTTTTGCCCGCACCTTCCTCGACCTATTCTGGTCCGCGCGGCTCACGGCAGAGAATTGGCCGCAGTTTTTCACCATTCATCTGCCAAAGCCCGAGGATGAAGAACAGGCGCGGCAGACTGGAGGGGTGTGGGTCACGCCGCACTTCGGCAATTTCGAGCTGGTGAGCATGGTGTGGGGCTTTCGCGGTTTTAAATTCACCGTGGTGGCTCAGGACTTCAAAAACCCGACCCTCACGCATGTCTTCAAGCGTCTGCGTGAGCACTCTGGCCACGACGTGATCCCACAAGCTAGCGCCATGCTCAAGCTCATGAAGGCGCTCAAGCGTCAGGGGCATGCGGGTTTGCTGACGGACCTCAACATCGCGCCTGGTAAGGCGGCTGCAGCCATCCAATGCTTTGGTCTCTGGACTTGTGTGCCCACCCTGCATGTGGAGCTGGCGAAAAGGCTTGGGCTTTCCATCATGACCGGCGTCTGCCGTCCTTTGCCTGACGGAAAATACGAGGTGAACATTTTTGAGGCCATCAAGCCGGGTCCGCACGAGGATACCCGCGAACTTACCCAGCGGGTGTGGAATCATTTCGAGAAAGCGATCCGTGAGCACCCCGAATGCTGGCTGTGGATGTACAAACACTGGCGTTACCGTCCCGTGGGCGAGCCGGGCGCGCCGCATCCTGATTACCCATATTACTCCAATCATTCGACCGCCCTGATTGACATGATTCCGCCCGATCTGCTCCCGAAAGACAACTCACCGCCGGGCAGTGCCGCAGACGCCTGAAAGACTTGCCCGCGCGGGCCAGTTTTTCCGTTGCCCCAAACATCCGCCACTCGTAAACCTCTCGTCCTCAAAAAAAACAGCCCAATG
Source organism: Verrucomicrobiota bacterium (assembly GCA_026397635.1). Classification (GTDB taxonomy): domain Bacteria; phylum Verrucomicrobiota; class Verrucomicrobiia; order Verrucomicrobiales; family Verrucomicrobiaceae; genus Prosthecobacter. Next base: position 7,521 of record JAPLUL010000151.1, read on the forward strand.
TCCATTCCCCATCTTCCTGCTCTCCGCAAAGGCCGCCCTTATGACTCACTCGACAAGGCGCAGGTCAAAGATCACAAAACCGGCGAGGTTTGCGCCGAGATCAGCCAGGTCAATGCTGGCATCGTGCGCAAGGATCTCGCGAAAATCGGTGAGGCAAGGGCGTCGCTGAAAAAATTCACGGTTGAGCAGTTGATCGAGATCACCGCGAAGGCGGGCGAGCTTTTCCTCAATGGCACGCTGCCGCTGGGCGACAAAGGTCACACGCAGACGCCGCAGGAATACATCGCGACACTTTCCCGCACAAGCGGTCTGCCGCATGTGATGGTGAAACGCAACATGTCCAAGCTGCATTTCGCGCTGACTAACATGAAGATGATCCTCAACGGCCTCACGCGTGGCTTGGATTTGAGTGTCATTGATCGCGGCTTCGGCACGCAGTCCGGCTGCCCCGTATCCTATTTCCCCACCACGCAGTCCCTGGGCCTCGTCATGCCGAGTAATTCGCCAGCGGTCAACTCGTTGTGGCTGCCCGCCATCGCCTTGAAGATCCCGGTGGTCATCAAGCCGGGCCGTGAGGAGCCCTGGACGCCGTTTCGCCTCATCCAGGCCTTCATCGCCGCAGGTGCACCGCCAGAAGCCTTTGGTTTTTATCCCACCGATCACGAAGGCAGTGGCGAAGTCGTCAAACTCAGCGGTCGCAATCTCGTCTTCGGCGACGTGGCCATGGCAAAGATGTACGAGGGCAATCCGAGTGTGCAGGTTCATGGCCCGGGCTGGAGCAAGATCATCATCGGCGAGGACAAGATCGAGAACTGGAAGGATTACCTCGATGTCATGGTCGCCTCCATCAGCGACAACGGCGGCCGTTCCTGCATCAACGCTTCTGCGGTCATCGTGCCGAAATACGGCAAGGAAATCGCCACCGCACTCGCCGAGCGTCTCGGCCCGTTCATGCCGACGACCTCCGAAGACGAAAACGCCCGCCTCGCTGGCTTCGCCAATGTCAAAATGGCTGACTACATCGACGGCGCCATCGACAACGACCTCAAAATCCCCGGTGCTGAAGATGTGACCGCGCAGTTCCGCAACGGCCCACGCAAAACCGAATTCCAAGGCGGCACCTTCCTGCGCCCTACCATCATCTGGTGCTCCGACAACAAGCACCCGCTCGCCAACCGCGAGTTCCTTTGCCCTTACGCCAGTGTTCTGGAGATTCCGCAGGGCGAAGTGCTGAGCCGCATCGGCTACAGCCTCATCGTTACCGCCATCACTCAGGACGAGGCCTTCATCAACGACCTGCTCGAGTGCGGTGACATCGACCGCCTCAACATCGGGCCGATCAGCACCATGAAGATCAGTTGGGATCAGCCGCACGAGGGCAACATGTTCGAGTTCCTCTACAAGCGCCGCTCGATTGATTGTGCGTAACTTCAACGCGAGATGCCATATCTGGTAAAGTCTTCGATTACCGCACAGCCTCGGCAATACGCTCGGGTGGGAATCGAGACTGACTATCGCCAGAAAATTATTTCGGGGACGGCCCTCATGAAGCATGATAGTCAGGATTTCTGGTATCCAGTTACTGAGTTCCTGGGCGAAACTGCTCGCGCCTGTCAATGTCATGCACACTGCCACTGGCGCAGCTGCGTGGATTGACGCACAGTGTGGCGCGGCGGGGCGGCGAACGCAGATGCGTTTTTGGGAACATTAAATTCGGCCTCTTGGTGACGGCATTGGGGATCGGCTGTACTGTGGCAAGCTACTACGATGCCATTGAACGAAGCGGCCCCATCTACTACATTTTTGGTGGCATCATCGTTTTCGGCTTGGGCATTTTCCATCGGGGTGTGACTCAACGATCCGCACTTAAAAAGAAGATCCCTGGTAAGTAACTCTCTCACACCCGCCACAATTCTTTTGCCATTCATCATGTCACTAGCCCCCTTCGATCACCAGCCGCGCACGCGGCTCATCTACGGCAACGGCACGCTTTCCCGCGTGGGCGAGCTGGCGCGTGAGTATGGCGGCACGCGCGTGCTGGTGGTGAGTGATCCTGGCATCGTGAAAGCGGGCTATTCCGAGCGTGCGGCAGGTTTTATGCGGGAGGTCGGCCTTGCGGTCGAGATCTTCGGTAACGTGCGGGAAAACCCGAGCACCGAGGATGTCGATGCCTGCGTGAAAGTGGCGCGAGAGTTTGGCGCAGACTTCATCATTGGCCTCGGCGGCGGCAGCAGCATGGACACGGCAAAGGGCTGCAACTTCATCCTCACCAATGGTGGTCGCATGCACGACTACTGGGGCACCGGCAAGGCCGCGAAGCCCATGCTGCCGCTCATCGCCATCCCGACCACCTCAGGCACCGGCAGTGAGTGCCAGAGCTATGCGCTCATCTCCGACGCCGAAACACACGTCAAAATGGCCTGTGGTGATCCCAAGGCTGCGGCAAAGGTCGCCATCCTCGATCCCGAGCTGACCGTGTCACAACCTCAGCGCGTGACCGTTTGCACTGGCATTGATGCACTCTCCCACGCGCTCGAAACGGCCGTCACGAACAAGCGCAACGCCCTGTCGTCGCTCTATTCCCGCGAGGGCTTCCGTCTCTGCCATTCCGGCTTCAGCCGGGTGCTGCGAGACCCAACGGACATCGAAGCTCGTGGCATGATGCTGCTAGGCGCGGCCTATGCCGGCACCGCCATCGAAAACAGCATGCTCGGGGCCGCGCACTCCTGCGCCAACCCACTCACCGCGAAATTTCATGTCGTGCATGGCGAGGCTGTGGGCGTGATGCTGCCGCACATCATCCGTTTCAATTCCCAACTGCCCGAAATCGCCGCCGTGTATGAAAGCTACTTCGAAGGCGACCTCGCCGACCGCGTGAGCGAGCTGCTGTGGGAAGCGAAAATGCCCCGCCACATCGCCGACTATGGGGTGAAAGAGGAAAGCCTCCGTGATCTGGCCGAAATGGCCGCCAAGCAGTGGACCGCACAGTTCAACCCGCGTTTGCCGAGTGTGGAAGACTTTGTGGAGCTGTATCGCGCGGCGCTCTAGCGCGTGCTTGCATGGCTATTCCCCGCTTTTCGGGTCAAACGCGTCTCGCAGACCGTCGCCCAGGAAGTTGAGGGCCAAAAGGCTGGCAGACATGAGCAGGGCAGGGAACACCAGGAGCCACCACTTGCTTTCGAGTGGGTTGATGACTTGGGCACCGTCTTTGAGCAGCGAACCCCAGCTGGCGGCGGGGTCTTCGATGCCGAGACCGAGGAAGCTGAGGAAGGATTCGTCGAGGATGACGGCAGGAATGGTGAGCGTGAGGTAGGTGAGGATGATGGTGCTCAGGTTTGGCAGTAGATGACGACCCAGCACGCCCCAATTGCTCTGTCCCATCGCTTTTGAAGCGGTGACGAAAGTCATCTCTCGCAGCACGAGCACCTGGCCACGCACGATGCGCGCCATGGTGAGCCATTCGACAAGTCCGAGGGACACGATCATGACGAGCACCTTCGAGTAGGCCTTCAAATCGCTCATGCTGCTGGCGAGGCCGGTCCAATTCCGTGCCTGGGCGGCAAGGCGCCAGGCATCGACCCAGTCCTTCACATAATCATCCAACGCCGCGATGAGGATCATGATGAAGAGGATGCGCGGCACGGATTGCAGCACTTCGACGGCGCGCATCATGAGCGCATCGACTCGGCCGCCCGCATAACCACTGATCATGCCGTAGAGCGTGCCGATGACGAGGCTGATGAGCGCACCAACCAGCCCCACGCCAAGCGACACACGCGCACCGGCCAGAATGCGGTAAAGCATGTCCTGGCCGTTCACATCCGTGCCAAGCACATGCAGGGCGGCGTTTTCTGCTGCATGCTGCATGGGGGGCACAAACGAGGCACTGCTGGTGACTTTCAACGACTCTGGCAGCAGCATCGGCACCACGATGGCGATGAGCGACAATCCCACGAGAAAGCCAAGCGCGATGACCGCCGCGCGGTTGCGCTTGAGGATCTGCCAGCCATCGGGCCGCGCGATTCGGGCTGAAGCGGCGGCATCAGGCATAGAGTTTGATGCGTTTGTCCAGCAGCGTGTAAAGCACGTCCACGAACAAGTTGAACAGCACGAGCAGCGCGCAGTAAACGATGACGGCACCGCCGAGCAGGAAGACATCACGATTCTGAATCGAGTTCACGAAGATCATGCCGGCCCCGGAGATGTTGAAGACGCTTTCGACGATCATCGAACCCGTGAGCAAATGCGCGGCGAGAGGCCCAAGGAAGGTCACGACGGGCAAAATCGCCACTTTGACCGCATGCCGGGCCACGGCCTGGGTTTCGGTGAGACCTTTGGCGCGGGCGGTGCGCAGGAAGTCGCTCTTCAAGACATCCAGCAGGCTGTTGCGCATCAAACGGGCGACGTAGGCGATGTAAGGCGCGGCGAGACAGATCGCGGGCAGGATCATTTGCTGAAACGTGCCCCAGCCGCCCACCGGCAGCCAACCGAGCCCAAGCGCCACCACGGCGATCAAAAACGGCCCGCTGATGAAGGACGGAATCGAAATGGACAGCAGCGCACCGAACATGGCCGAGCGGTCGATCCAAGTGTCCTTCTTCATGGCAGCCAGACTGCCGAGGAAGACGCCTGCACAGCTTGCGATGACGAAGGCCAACGATCCGAGCGCGAAGGAGTTCGGCATTTTTTGCCGCAGCAACTCGGAGACACGCCAGTCGCGATAGCGGGTGGACAAACCGAGGTCGAAACGCAGCAATGAGCCGACATAGGCAGTGTATTGATCCCACACGGTGCCATTGAGTTTGTAGCGCGTGAGCAGCGCTTCTTTGATGTGCGGTGGTGGTTCCTTCTCCTTGTCAAACGGGCCGCCTTTCGTGATCCGTGCGAGCACGAACGTGATCGAGATCACGCAGAAGATCACGATCACGCTGCTGAAGGCGCGGCGGAGGAGAAAGCTGAGCATTATCGAAATGTCGAATGACGAAGGCGGAATGTCGAATGCTCAATCAGGCGAGCCACCAGGCATAACTGCCGCTGGGGACGGGCAGGACATTCGATGTGCCACGAAGCTGCATCTCACCATGCTCCACCTGGCCACTTTTGCGGCCAAACTGCTGCAGAAGCATGTGATGGAGCGAGATGGGCGTGAGTTCCGGCGTGTGGCAGGACAGCAGCACGCCGAGCGGCTGCTGAGACATCAGTTTGCCGAGCAGCGCGAGCAGCGGCGGCAGATCGTTTTCGATTTTAAAGACCTCGCCCTTGGCGCCGCGACCGTAACTGGGCGGATCGAGGATGAGCAGGTCGTATTGGCGCTCGCGGCGCAGTTCGCGCTCCAGAAACTTCGTCACGTCATCGACGATCCAGCGCACCGGTTTCTCTTCGAGGCCGTTGAGCGCGGCGTTCTTGCGTGCCCAATCGACCATGCCCTTTGAGGCATCCACATGGCAGACTTCCGCGCCAGCGAGCGCTGCTGCCAGTGTGCTGCCACCGGAGTAGGCAAAGAGATTGAGCACACGCGCCGGTCTGCCGTGGCGCTTGGCATATTCCGCGCAGGTTTCACGGATGCGCCGCCATTGATCGCGCTGCTCGGGAAAGATGCCGAGGTGGCCGAAGTCGGTGGAGCTGAGCTGAAACTTCGTGCCATCGACGTCGATTACCCAGGTTTCGGGCAGTTTGTCGCGACCGCGCCATTGATTGCCGCCGTCGCGGAAGAACGTGGCGGTCACTTTTTGCCAGTCGGCCTTGGGTAGCGTCTGCTGCCAGACAGCTTGAGCACAGGGGCGGGAGAGCACGACGCTGCCAAAGCGTTCCAGCTTCTGGAAAGAGCCGCTGTCGAGGAGTTCGTAGCCGTGAGGGTCGGACATGTGGTGCCCCGCTCATGGCCTCAAATGGAACGTGAATCAACTGGCGGCGCATGCCTTCCCGGAGATTTCAACGCAAACGAACTCCACCACCAGCGTCGCTGGTGAGATGACACCTTCACCGCGTTTGCTGAAATCCCTGGCCTTGCTGCTTCTGGCCACCCCGACGCGGACTGCTTTCACTGCCATGGCGGGATTTGTTGCGATCCAGCCTTTTGCCAACAACGGCCTCGAATTGAGTGCCGAGGACACGGGACAGATGAAATCGACTCAAAACGAGGCAGATCGCGGCAAATTCAAGGTGCCCAGCCTACGCATGTGCGCCCTGACCGCGCCTTACATGCATGATGGACAGTTTGGCACCCCTGGAGGAGGTGGTGGCGCGCTACAGCACTGGGGCGGGTCGATCAGCGACGATTGGTCCGATACTCGCTAAACATCCAGGTGCTGGGATTCAGAGCAGTGAGCAAGAAAAGGCCACACTGGCGGCATTTTTGAGATTTCTCACCGACGAGTGAGTCAGCCAAAGCTCCAAACACCGATGCATGCTGAAAAACCAACTTGGGTGGTTACCCCGCAAGGATTCGAACCTTGAACGAGAGAATCAAAATCTCCTGTGTTACCATTACACCACGGGGTAGGAGGTGCTGAGAGCCGACATAGTAGTGCTTGAATGAAGCTGCGCAAGGGCGGCTTCGGCTGGAATTTGCCTTATTACCGCGACAAGTTGAGTCAAAAAGGCATTTTCTGACCATTGGTTAACCCAGTGCTCCAAACGATGCGCTCCCTGCGTAACGACTTCTGATTAGCCGTGTTAAGGCATTGAAATTATGGAAATATAAATATTCACTCTTGAAATACTTTCCATAATTTGCATAATGGGCGTGCAATTTGCACTAAAACAATATGAAGAAGCTCATCCTCATCCAGAACGACTATCCCGGCACCGGCAAGAGCACTCTGGCTCTCTGCTTCCGCCGCTACCTCCAGCAGTATGGTGTTTCGCATCAACTCCTTTCCCTGACTGAGGAGGACACGCCTACCCCAGCAGGCTCTATCCCACTCGACGCTAGCACGCTGACGCCGAACAAGTTTTTGGCACATTTTGAAGCCTCGCCGTTGACGATCCTGGATGTCGGCACTGGCTTGGGTGATTTCTTCAACAAGTTCTACCTGAGCACCGAGATGGAACAGACACTTCAGGCAGCGGGGATCGCCCTATCTGTGGTGCTGCCAGTCACAGCAGACCGTGAAAGTTTTGACATCGTGTCCGAAGCTGCAGAAGTGTTTTCCGACAACGCGGAGTATCTCGTCGCCCACTTGGTGACGAGCTGCTACGATGAGGATGATAAAGTCTGGGACACGAGTTACGCTGCCCGCGTCATGGACATGTTCGAGGCCGTGGAACTGCACATCCCGGAGATCACCTTCCACCTGGAACTCAGTGCCGAACGCATCAGTCTGGACAACGCCCTGCAAAACGGCGACGCCGAGGAGCTCCTCGGCAAGGAATACAGCAAATGGCAGCGTCGCGTCATGGGCCAAGTGGACAGTGCCCGCCAGTATCTCTTTGGCGACGCCTTCCGCCCGACCATGGCTCCGAAACCGGTGAAACCCGTGCGCAAGATCCGCAGCAAGCTCGCTGCGTGATTCTTTTTTGAACTCACGCGCTTACTCGAACAGTTCGGGGTAGCAGCGTTCCGCCACCGCCCGGCTGAGATGCAAAATCTCGGTCGGGCTGGTTTGTTTTTCGGCCAGAGCTGCAAGCTCCTCACATTCTTTCACGGTCAAACGGCGCACGGCATGCTTCACGCGTGCCACTTGCGTCGAGGCCACGCTCAGTTCATTCAATCCGAGGCCGATCATCAGCGGCGTGAGCGTGAGATCTGAGGCCATTTCCCCACACATGCCGATGCGGATTCCCGCGCTACGCGCCGCCTGCACCGACATGCCGATCAGGCGCAGCACAGCTGGATGCGTGGGCTGGTACAGGCCTGCTACGCGGTCGTTTAGTCGGTCCACCGCGATGGTGTATTGAATCAGGTCGTTGGTGCCGAGACTGAGGAAATCTACTTCCGCTGCAATCAAGTCCGCTGACAGCGCTGCGCTGGGGATTTCGATCATCGCGCCGACTTCGATCTCATCTGGCACGTTCACGCCTTCGGCCGTGAGTTCGTCCGCGCACTCGCTGAGGATCGCCTTGGCCTCCAGAACCTCTTGTACGCCCGAAACCATCGGAAACATGATGCCCACGCTCCCATGCATGCCTGCGCGTAGCAGGGCGCGAAGCTGGCGCTTGAACAACGGTTTGAGCCCCAAGGATAAACGGATGCCACGCCAGCCGAGGAAGGGATTCGGCTCCGGCTCCAAGGCCAAGCGCTCGTCCACCTTGTCCCCACCGAGGTCCAGGGTGCGAAACACCACGCGTTTCGGTGCCAGAGAGCGCACTACGCGCGAGTAGGACTCAGCCAGCTCGTCTTCCGTGGCGTTTGGATTCTCCATGTGCAGAAACTCCGTGCGGAATAGGCCCACCTCTTCTGCCCCGCAGTCCTGCACGATCTCTGCCTCCTCCACGAATTCCGCGTTCACCCCCACGCAAATCGAACGTCCGCAGACGGTCTGCGCTTGGGCGTGGCGCTCCAGTTGAAACACATCCTCACGTCGCTCCGCCTGTTCTTCGCGGCTGCGGTAGCGAGCCAGCGTTTCAGCCGTGGGGTTTAGGATCAGCAGACCACCCTCGCCATCGAGCAGCACTGTGTCACCGCTGTGAAGCTCCTCGCAGATGCCATGCAGCTTCACCACGGCAGGAATCGCCAGAGAGCGGGCGATGATGGCCGCGTGTGAGACCGTGCTGCCAGTCTCCACGGCAAAACCGAGTACTTTGCTGCGATCGAGCTGCACCGTGTCCGAGGGCGTCAGGTCATGCGCCACGATGATCACTGGCTCGTCGAACATCGGGTGCTGCATCAGTTCGCCACGCAGGTGCCGCATCACACGCTGGGTCACGTCCTTCACATCCAGGAAGCGCTCCCGCAGGTAGGCATCATCCAGGCCGCGCAGCGCGTTCATGTGCTTGCACATCAGTTTGTAGTAGGACCAGTCCACACACACGCACTGCTCGCGCACCGTTTTCTCGGTCTGCTTCAAAATGGTCGAGTCCTGTAAAATCAACAGATGCGTCTCGAAGATTTCGCTTTCTGCGCTGCCCGACTCCCCGCCCATCACGCGTTGCAATTCCTCGATCTCCTGCCGCGTCACGTCCAGCGCCGCATGCAGCCGCGCCATCTCGGCGGCCACCATGTCTGGCATGATGCTGTCCTGGTCTGGCTCGTCGAATTGATCTTTTAGCACATGCACCACCGCATGTGCTACCCCGTTGGACACGGGGGCACCGGTCCAGATTTTTTCAAGAGGGGCGGAAGATTTGAACATGGGGGCATCTTACATTGCGGACTACCAGTTTGGCAAACGCAGGGTGCGTCAAACAGCCAAAGCCTTCTCCAGACGCTTCTTAAAGGCCGCAGCCTTGCTCTCCTCGCCAATGATGTCCAGCATCGCCATGTAATCCAGGGCGGTCGCCTCAAAGCTCGCCGCCTCGGCAGGCAACTGCGCCTCAAGGATGGCTAGGCTGGTCTCGAAATACTCCTTGGAAGCTTCATTATCCTTCAGCTCATGACATGCTGTGGCCAGATTGCAGTACGATTGCGCCACGTCACGATGGTTTTCTCCCAGCACGGTTAAGCGAATTTTCAGCCCATCTTCAAACATCTCCTTGGCCTGATCAGGAAAGCCCGCTGCGTAATACAGGCTGCCCAGGTTGTTGTACACGCAGGCCACACACTCCGACTCACGTCCGCGCTTGTTTTCCAGGGTCTCCAGGGACCGCAGGTAATGTTGCTCTGCCAGGGCCAGCTTGCCCATGCCCTTGTAGGTCATCGCCACATTGTTTCTCAGTTGCGCCGCCACCTCCAGGTTGTCGCCACCCAGTGCCTCGTGGTTTGAGATCGCCTCCTCATAGATCGCTAAAGACTCCTCCTCCCGCCCGCTGAAGTCCAGCAATGTGGCAAGACTGGTGCGCACATCTGCCAGCGCGTCCGGCGGCACCTCGAGCTTTTCAGACACCGCCAGCGCCTCACGGTAGGCCGCCTCCGCGCCTGCCACATCTCCTGCATCGCGCTGAGCATCCGCCAGCGCCTGCAAGGCGCGCACCAGGCTCAGCGATTTGCCTGGATACTCCTTCACGGCCTCACGCTGCGCCTCCACCAACGCGAGCGCGGCCTGGATGGCAGAGTTGGAGTGCGTGGCGGCGGGCTGGGGGCTGGGGGCAGACATGAACGCGTTGGGGCGGTCGAAGGTTAAATGGTACCTTCGCGGACACAGCCGCACCGCGTCAAGTGCCGCGTTGGTTGCCAGCCATAAAAATGAATTCCTTCTGACGCTTCAAGACTCAGGCTCGCTGCACCGCTCCCGGTGGCGATTTGCCCCATTTGAGACCGTAGCCGATGAACAATCCGCCGACGATGAACATGAAGGTGGAGAAGAACTGGCCTTTCGTCAGGCCCAGGATCATGGACGAGCCGCTGTCCGGCTGCCGCACAAACTCCAGCGCGATGCGGGCGATGGCGTAGAGGATGAAAAAGAGCCCGGTGATGATGCCCTGGCGCAGACGCGGGAAGCGGAGACGGATGAAGATCAAGATGGCGCTCAGGACGAGTCCTTCTCCCAGTGCTTCATAAAGCTGCGAGGGATGACGTGGATGCAGCACGGCCTCCAATTCGGCACGACCACCGCGAAACTTCTCAAAGTGGGCGATGATGTCCGGGCTATGCATCAATCCCTCGGGAATCAGCCCTGGCTGACCACCTTGGCGGTAAAAATCCTCGTGTAGCATCTCCGTGGGGAATTTCACCGCCCAGGACACATTCGTCACGCGGCCAAACAGCTCCCCATTGATGAAATTCGCGATGCGGCCCAGGAACACCCCCAGCGGTGCGCCGCAGACAATCGAATCGCCGATGCCAGCCCAGGAAATCTTGTGCTTCCAGGCATACCAGCCGCAAAACAGCGTGGTGCCCGCGATGCCGCCATGACTCGCCATGCCGCCTTGATTGAGCAGGAAGAAAATCCACGGTGCGCGGATGAACTCGTCAAAATTGTACAGCAGCAGGTAGCCGAGCCGCCCACCCAGCACGAGGCCGAAGATCGATACCATCGTGATGAAGTCCGCCACCGCCTCTTCCTTGATCTCCGAGAGCCCCCGACGAGCCAGGAAACACATCACGAGGTAGGTCAGGTAAAATCCCAGCACATACGAGAGTCCGTACCAATGCACGGCGATCTGATCCGTGAGTTTGAGCAGATGTGGGCTGAGATCGTGCAGGTAGTAGGCGAACATGGCTGAAGTGTGCCCGATGATGGCGAGTCAGGCCTGCTTCGCGAAGAAAAAATCCAACCCCGCGCGTGACGTTCCCGATGTGAAAAAAGTCCTGGCTTGTTGCCTCAAAAGTAAATGACACCGGGGAGGGCGCGGGAGGAAGGGATCGTTGCCTCAGAAGTGATGACACCGAGGGTTAGGCGTTCAGTGTTGCTGCTGCGTGCACGCAATGCAAGGAGCCCGTAGGGCGACTG
>JAPLUL010000091.1:0-53050 GCA_026397635.1 Verrucomicrobiota bacterium
GGCCAGCCTTTGCGCTCATGCCTTTACCCGCCTCGTGCGGTCCTTTTCCGCAAAGATCGCTGCCGGTATGTGCCAGACGGTCACACCCAGCTCCTGCGGTTCTCCGGCCAGACTGCATCCTTGAACACGCACATCGATCACGACGACCGAAAGCCACTGAGCCGCTGGTTTTCCTCCCAGGACAAGTACGCGAAGCTGGAGGCAGACAAACTGCTGATGCTTGCCCTTTCAGAACTCAGCCCGCAGGATCGCATCCGTCGCAGCATGATCCTGGGCCCGCCACTGGTGTTCTTTTACACGCTGCTGTTCCGCCGTGCGGTGTTTGATGGCTGGGCGGGTTGGTTTTACACCTTTCAGCGCACTCTAGCGGAGATCATGCTCTCATTGCGGCTGCTGGAAAAACGCATCAATGCCTCTCCTGCCCCGAGTCGTTCATGAAAAAAGCATTCATCACCGGTATCACCGGCCAGGACGGATCCTATTTGGCCGAGTTGTCTCCTGCTCCTGGAGGATTTCATGAATGAGGGGCTTGAGGCTTTTTCAAACCTATGATTGCAGCACCTGTTATTTGAGAAGTTGACCGAATGGGGTACGTCAAAAAAGACTTCCAATCTGTCTGCTTTATTTAAAATACTTTTTCTCGTAATAAAAACAAACATCGCACCACACTTCATGAGTCAAACCCACCTCATCACCATCGCTGGAGCCGGCGGCTTTATCGGCGGCGCACTTGTCGCCGATCTTCTTGCCAAAGGCCACACGCGTATCCGTGCCATTGACATCAAGCCCTTCGAGGAGTGGTATCAAAAATTCGACGCGGTGGAAAATCTCCAGCTTGATTTGTCGTTGCTGGAAAACTGCCACGTGGCCGCGAAGGGGGCACAGACGATCTACAACCTCGCCGCAGACATGGGCGGTATGGGATTCATCGAGAACAACAAGACGCTCTGCATGCTCAGCGTCTTGATCAATACCCACCTCTGCATGGCCGCCAGAGACGCCGGGGTGGAGCGCTTTTTCTTTGCCTCCTCCGCCTGTGTGTACAACGGCGACAAGCAGAAGGAATACAACATCCCTGCTCTCAAGGAAGCGGATGCTTACCCGGCGCTGCCGGAGGACGGCTACGGCTGGGAGAAACTTTTCAGCGAGCGCATGTGCCGCCATTTCCGCGAGGACTTTGGTCTCAAGGCGCGAGTGGCGCGTTACCACAACGTCTATGGCCCATTTGGAACGTGGGATGGTGGTCGGGAGAAGGCGCCCGCCGCCGTCTGTCGCAAGGTTGCGCTGGCAAAGATCAGCGGCAATCACGAAATAGAAATCTGGGGTACTGGGGATCAGACACGCAGCTTCATGTACATTAACGATTGTGTGTTCGGAACCCAGATGCTGCTAAACAGTGACTTTACCGATCCCATCAACATCGGCAGCGCCGAAATGGTTTCCATCAATCAGCTCGTGGACATCGCTGAGCAGATCGCAGGTGTGAAACTCAAGCGCAGCTACAACCTCGCCGCACCCAAGGGGGTGAACGGTCGCAGCAGCGATAATACGCTCATCAAATCCGTCTTCAATTGGGAGCCCTCCACCCGCTTGCGTGACGGCCTGGAGATCACCTACCAGTGGATCTACGACGAGATCAAGCAAGGGGCGAAGTCCCTTTGAGCTCGAACGGGTGACGAAACTTGCACGACGAGCCGGATTGATTTCCGTCCCGTTTTGTTTCAACTGATCTTCATCCATGCGCATCCTTCTCCTGAATCAGTGCTTCCAGCCAGACCACGTATCCACGGCGCAGCATCTCACGGATCTGGCTCTCGGTTTGAGCAAAGCCGGCCATCAGGTGACGGCGGTCAGCTCCAGCAGGGGCTACGATGATCCCTCGAAACGCTTTCCCGTGCGTGAAATTTGGCAGGGAATCGACATCCGCCGTATCTGGACGCCGGGCCTTGGCAAGAATGCCAAGTGGCGGCGGTTGGTGGACTTCGCCATCTTCTGGCTGAACGCGGCGCGCATCGTGTTCTTCCTGCCACGCCATGATGTCACCGTCTGCCTCACTTCACCGCCACTGATCTCCACGCTGGGCACCGTGGCGGCTCGGCTCAAGGGCGGGGCTGTGGTGCCGTGGGTGATGGACTTGAATCCTGATGAAGCGGTGGCGGCCGGATGGCTCAAGGCTGGTGGCTTGGTTGAGCGCACGCTGACTTTCATCCAAAACTGGAGCTTCCGCCGGGCTTCACGCATCATCGCGCTGGATCGCTTCATGGCAGAACGCTTGATGGCCAAGGGCGTGCGTGAGGAGGTGATTCACATCGATGCGCCATGGTCGCACGACCAAGCGATCGCTTACGATCCTGCGGCGCGTGCGGCGTTTCGCGCGGAGCACGGACTCACAGGCAAGTTTATCGTGATGTACTCGGGCAATCACAGCCCCTGTCATCCGCTGGATGGAGTGCTGGCGGCGGCGGATGAGCTGAAGTCGGACCCGCAGCTTCACTTCCTGTTTGTCGGTGGTGGCAGCGAGTTCAAGAAGGTGCAGGCTTTTGCGCAGGATCGGGCGCTGAAAAATATCACCTGTCTGCCCTACCAGCCGATGGAGAAGCTGTCTGGCTCGCTTTCTTCGGCGGATTTGCACCTTGTGGTCATGGGGGAGCCGTTTGTGGGCATCGTGCACCCCTGCAAAATCTACAACATCCTCACGCTGGGCATTCCCTTCCTCTTCATCGGCCCGGAGCAGAGCCATGGTGCGGATCTGGCGCGGCGTCTGAATGATCCGCTGCAGGCGCGGACAGCTCGCAATGACGATGCGCGCGAGATCGTGGCGCAGATCCGCGCGGCGATGCTGCTCGGCCCGCATCCGGTAAATGCGGCGGCGCAGGCGCTCGGTGCGGAGTTTTCTCACTCGCTGCTGTGCCCACGATTGGTGCGCATCATTGAGCAGGCCGCCGCAGCACGCGCTTGATCAGCTCGTAGCTGGCGAAGCGTTCGGTGTCTGGGAAATCGTGCTCGGAGTCAGGGTGAACGATTTGCAGCCGTGACTCTGCCTGATGCAGCCTAAACAAAGGCAGAGTTGCGGCGGCGATGCGGTCCACGCTCTGCCAGCGGAAGTTCGCGTCCTTGAGTGGTGCGTTGACGAACACATGGCGTGGCGCGAGGCAGGCGATGAGTTCGTAATGATCCCAGGGCACGTCCTGCGGGCGTCCGAGGTAGTCCTGCATCTTCATCATGTAGCGCTCTTGCACATAGCCTTTGATGTTCCCACCGTAGTAGTCTAGCAGCGAGTCAAAGCCGCAGCTTGAGACGATGATTTGGATGCGCTCGTCAAACACGGCGGTGAAGATGGCGTTGTGACCGCCGAGTGAGTGGCCGATGGCGGCAAAACCGCGTGAGCTGTCCACGAAGGGCAAGGATTCGAGGTAGTCGAGGCCTCGCAGGTTGTCCCAGATGGCCTTCATCGTGCCGCTGGGCATGTTCAGCGCTTTCAAGTCAGGCTGATACTTGGCCAGCAGCGGATAACTCGGTGCTAGCGTCACAAAGCCACGCTCTGCCAACTCCTGCGCATACTGGCGGTGCGGTTTGCCGCCAAGACCCACCACGACCTTGTGCCCGATGTTGTTTTCTGTCGGATGCAGGCAGAGCACGGCGGGCGATTTTGTTCCAGCCAAAGTTGTTTTCGGGATGCAGAGATAAGCAGGCACCTTGCCGTCTGGCTGCGAGGTATAGGTGATCAAGCGGCGCACATAGCTGCCGCAATCGACTTCCTCGATGACCTGTGGATCCAGTGCGCAGCGCATCTCTGCGCTAGGCAGGGGACCGGCGATCTGCTGAAAGCCTGCCAGCGCTTCCTTGCGTCGGCTTTCCCACTCGGCGGGTGTCGCGGCGATCTTCTTCGTGCCGTCGGTTGTCTTGTATTCCAGCAGATTCGTTCGGCTCAGGCCACGGATCGGCGGGATGTCATCGGCGCAGGCGAAGCAGGGCAGGGCGAGGGCAAAAAGAAGGCGGCGCATGAGCTTCATACGCCGCCGTGAGGGAAAGCTTATCCGCGCCGCTTATTCCTCGTCACGCTGGCCGCCCAGCATGTGCATGACGTAGTAAAGGAAGGTGGCGAGGGCGCTGATGAAGGCCGCGACGTAGGTCAGCGCTGCGGCGTCCAGCACCTTGCTCATGCCTGCAGTTTCCGCGCCGGGGGAGATCGCTCCGGTGCTTGCTAGGATGCGCTTCGCACGAGCCGTGGCGTCAAACTCCACCGGCAGCGTGATGAGCTGGAACACCATCACGATGCCAAAGCACACCGCGAGGACCGGGATGGCAATGCGTGGCGCGAAGTAGAGCAGGCCCATGCCAAGGAAGGGGATGATATTCCCCGCCATGGTGGTGATGCCCACCGCCGCCATGCGCCATTGCAGAGGGGTGTAAAGCTGCTGGTGCTGGAGGGCATGTCCGGCCTCATGCGCGGCCACACCGAGCGCTGCCACATTTCTTCCGTGGTAGTTTTCCTCGCAGAGCACGAGACGCTTGTTCGTCGGGTCGTAGTGGTCGCTCAGTAGCCCGTGGGTGGATTCCACGGTCACGTCGCGGATGCCGTTGAGGTCCAGAATGCGCCGGGCGATGTCCGCGCCGGACATGCCGGAGCTGGCCGGCACCTGTGAATAATGGTTGTAGGCGCTTTTGACGCGCCAGGAGGCCAGCATGGCCAGCGCGGTCGTGCCAAGGCAGATCAGCAGGTAGAAGGGATCAAAGATCATGGTGTTGTGAGTGGGGTTTGCTCTCCTATTACGCGACGTGCGGCACAAGAGAAGCACGGAGACATTGCAAAACCGTGCGCAGATTGTCACACAAAATCCGCTGTTGCGCCCGCCAGCGGCAGCGATTGAGTCACGCCTCATGGAATCCTTCTCTTCTAGCCCGGCAGATCCCGCTGCCCCCATCATCTGTCGTGTGACGCCCTGGTATTACCGCCGCATGGGCATGCTCGCGGGTCTGATGCTCGTTTTTGGTCTCGTTTTTCTTTATGACGGTGTGTGGGGCTATCCGAAGTCCGTCGCTCTCGCGAAGAAGAAGGAATGGTTCACGACCGAATTCCTCCCGTCTTTTGACCAGGCGAAGCTGGAAGGCCGCCTCGAACAGTGGATCACTGATGCGAAAGCGAAAGGCCTGCCCACTGGCAGCGAGGGCGAGCCGCCGAAGTGGGTCAGCCACGCTGCGCAGAACGGCTGGGATGAAGATCCCAAGCTCTACAGCGAGCGCGAGATCGTCGAGCAGTTCTGGTTCGGCTACGGTTGCATCGCCGGGGCCCTCATCACTGGCGTCGTGCTTCTGTTAAACCGGAGCAAAACCCTGCGTGCTGAGGCCGACCACTGGACCACCCCCGAGGGCATCAAAATCGCCTTCTCAGACGTCTTCCGCATCGACAAGCGGAAGTGGGAGCACAAGGGCCTCGCTTACGCTTGGCATCGCACTCAGTCAGGTGGGGAAAAACGCGTAGCCATCGACGATTTGAAATTCGCCGGGGCCGACTTGGTGCTCACGCGCTTGCTTTCCCGATTCAGCGGCGAATTGATCGAAAAAGTCAACCCCGCACCGCCTGAGGCCGAAGCCCCGGCCGACGGTGCTTCATGAGGCTGATTTAGGGCGTTGGAAAAACCCTCGATTTTCCCTTGCCAAAGCAAAGTGAGCCGCTAAAGCTCCGCCCCACTAACCCACCCCCTCTCTATGGCAGAAAACATCACAGAAAAAGTCCGAGACATCATCGTTGAACAACTCGGCGTGAATCCCGAGCAGGTCACCCCCGAAGCCAAGTTCATCGAAGACCTCGGCGCCGATTCGCTCGACACCGTCGAACTGGTGATGGCCTTTGAAGAAGAGTTTGGCATCGACGTTCCCGATGAAGAGGCTGAAAAGCTTCAGTCCGTCGGCGACGTGGTGCGTTACGTTGAGGAAAACGCGGAGTAATCCGTTCCTCGTCCAATCACTTGACTGCAAAAAGCCGGACAGCTCACGCTGTCCGGCTTTTTCTTTGAATCACATCACCAGCTTTTCAAGAGGCGCTGAGCACCTCTTGGCTGGCTCAAAGCAGGCTCAGATCATCCCGAGCTTCATCTTGCCCTCGATGCTGATCATACCCTGGTTCCAGGCCGGATCCCAGACGAGTTCCACAGCAGCGTCGTCCATGTCCTCGATGGTCATGATGCGGCTTTGCGCGTCAGCGGCGATGGTGGGGCCCATGCCGCAGCCGGGGGCAGTGAGGGTCATCTTTACGAGCGCCTTGTTCTTGCCCTCGGCGTCGGCCTCGACCTTGCAGTCATACACGAGGCCAAGATCGACGATGTTTACGGGGATTTCCGGGTCATAGACATTCTTGAGCTGGTTCCAGACCTGGCCTTCGAGATCGCTGACATCGGCGGGAATGTTTGAGGAGGTGCTTTCCTGCTCTTTTTTGGAGGCTTCGGGGTCAATGCCAAGCGCATCGACATCCTTCGACTGAATGCGGGCCAAGCCGAAGTCTGTGGCCACAGTGTAGGTGCCACCGAGGGACTGGGTGATGATGACCTTCATGCCGATGGGCAGTGTGATCATGTCGCCGCTGGGGATTTGAACGGCTTCGACTTCGCGTTTGAGTTCGAGGGAGGAGTGCATGCTGGAAAATGACGAATGGTGAATGAACGAATGACTAAATTAGCTGGTGAGGACGATCTTGATTTTGCCCTGGGTCTTGCCGGCGAGATTGAGAGCATCGGCGAGGGTGCCGGATTGGTCATGGGACGGATTAGACTCTGGACTTTCTACCCTTGGCTCTTTGCCCTCTGCCTCAAGAGCTGCACGCAGCGCACCTTCGACCATCTGGCCGCAGTGGATCTTCATCGGTGGCAGTGGGCCGAGCGGCTGGCTGAGTTCTTCGGCGGACATGGCGAGCGCTTCGGCCTTGGTCTTGCCGCGAATTAACTCGGTGGCGATGCTGGCGACGGCGATGGCCGTCTGGCAGCCGAAACTCTGGAAGCTGGCCTTGTCGATGACCTTCTGGCCGTCCTTGTCTTTGTATTTGATCCACAGGCGCACCATGTCACCGCAATCCGGGCTGCCGACGGTGCCGACGGCGTCGGCATCGGGCATTTCGCCCAGGTTTTGTGTGTTGGTGAGCGCTTGCTGGAGGGTGGCTTCGTCCATGAGAGGGAATCAGGCTTCGATTTCGATACGATAGCGGGGCAGGGAAGGATCAATCTCCTGGCTGTAAGCGTCGATGCCGCCGCTAAGGCATTTGGTCTCCGCAAAACCGTGGCCGATGAAATAGGCCGCCGCGTCAAGCGAACGGGAGCCGGTGTGGTCGTAGAGTACGAGCGTTTTCGTCTTGTCGCCGCTGGTGAAGATTTCCTGCACCAGTTCCTGGGTGAGCAGGCGGGCACCAGGCAGCTTGACCGCTTCATGTTCCTCGCGGGTGCGAACATCAAGGATGACGATGTCAGGAATGGCACGGCGGAGTTGCTCAAAATCGTGTGGGGAGATTTGGAGTGAGGTATCGCCCTGGTGACTGTCTTGGATGTGAGCGATGGCCTCGGCCACCGGGATGTTTTCGTTGCGCTCACAGACCTGGGCCAGCGTTTCACCGGGTTGGAAGCCACAACTGCGGCAGCCGCCAATGTGATAGCGCGCAAACAACGCCCGCTGCGCTCCAGGATAGGCCTGGAGCACTTGGCTCATGGTCATGTCACCGGTCAGTGGTGGAAGTTCGGAAGGCATGGGGGAAATGACGAATGTCTGGAAGCTTGGCGGCGGGCTTTTTGAATGATTCTAAATGCCGGGTTTCTGCCATAACGGCAAAACCAAGCAATGCAAGCTGCCAGGGCATCCTGGTTCGTGGTCTCATTCGTCATTCGACATTCCTCATTCTGCATTCACCTTTTCAGCCATGTCTTACGCTCACGAACCCCGCATCCCGGTGCTGCCAACTTTGATGACCGCGGGAAATATTCTCTGTGGATTCGTTGCCATTCTGCAAATTTTCGACGGGCGGCACTTTGAGGTGAACACGCATTACCACTACGCGATCGTGTTCATCCTGCTGGCCTGCCTGTTTGACGCGCTGGACGGACGCGTGGCGCGCATGGGAGGCACGGAAAGCCCGTTTGGGCGGGAACTCGACTCGTTGGCGGACATTGTGAGCTTTGGCGTGGCACCAGCGCTGCTGGTGCATGACATCGTTTTGAAAGAGATCGACACGCCAAAGGGTCTCGGCTGGCTGATCTCGTGTGTGTATCTCGTTTGCGGGGCGATGCGGCTGGCGCGTTTTAACTGTCTCGCGGCGGCGGATGTGAAAAGCAGCAGCAAAAGCTTCCGCGGCTGCCCGATCCCGGCGGCGGCGGGTGTGATTTCGTCTTTGACACTGCTGATCATCTGGTTGGACAGCAATGAGCGCGAGATCGGCAACTGGAAGTTCGCGCTGGCCGGTCTGATGGCGCTGCTTTCCTATCTGATGGTGAGCAATCTGGAGTATCCGAGCTTTAAGGCGGTGAACTGGCGCACCAAGCGTTCGTTCCACTGGGTGCTCATCACCATCGTGGTCATTGCCTTCACGGTGATGAACTGGCACTGGATGCCTTCGGTCATTTTCGTGAGCTACCTTTTGTACGGCTTGGCGCGGCCATGGATTTCCCGCCAGTGGCGGCAGGAGATCGAGATCGAGTCGGAATCCGCCGAAATCGACCCCGATATGGAGACGCTGGCACTCAATGGCGAGGAAGAGCCGCGCCCACTGCCGCGCAATGTCGATCCCGCAGCGCAGATTTGAACAAAATCGTTTCACAATCACGTGGCATGCGTAAGTGAGCGTCTCCACCGACCACATGGCAGATTTTTATCAGCACGCGCGCGTGCCCACTCTCCACCACCTCGCCCACGCGGACAGCGCCGAGCGTGAGCAGGAAATGCTGGCTTGGGAGGAAAAAAAGCCGGTGGCGCTGCTGCTGCCCGCGCTCTACGCCGAATGCGAACGCCCGGCCCTGCCGCGCATCCTGGAGGAAGTCTCGCAGGCCCGCCACATCAGCGAAGTCGTGCTGAGCATGAACGGCATGAACGCTGCTGAGCACGATCGTGCGCTGCTCTTTTGCCGCCAAAACCTCAAAGGCAAGCGGGCGCACATCTTGTGGAATGACGGTCCGCGCCTGACCCAGGTGTATCAGCGTATGGCAGATGCCGGGCTGCCTGGGGCGCATGCGGGGAAGGGGTCGAACATCTGGATGGGCATCGCCTGGCTGAAGGCGCGTGGCTTCAAAGGCGTGGTGGTCAGTCATGACACGGACATCCTGAACTACAGCCGGGATCTGCTGTGGCGGCTGTGTTACCCGCTGCTGCATCCGTGCATGGGCTACCGCTTTGCCAAAGGCTACTACAGCCGTGTGTCGGACCGCCTGTTTGGACGCGTGACCCGATTGCTGATTTTTCCGCTGATCCAGGCCTGTCGTGATGTGCTCGGAGCCCAGCCGCTCATCGAACAGCTCGAAAGCTACCGCTACCCGCTTTCTGGCGAGTTTGCGGCAGACATGGACGCGCTCCAGGATTTCAGCCTGCCCGGTGGCTGGGGCTTGGAGATCGCTTTGCTGTGTGAGGCCTTCCGTCATCTGCCCGGAGAGCACCAGTGTCAGGTGGATCTTGGTTTTCACTTCGAGCACAGGCACCGCAGCCTTTCGCATGAGGAAGTGGGCGTGAATGAGCCGGGCTTGATCACCGCCGCCGCTGATGTGGCGCGTTGCTTGGCCTTCCAGGTGCTGCGGGAGTCGGAACCGAGCTCGGCGGAGGGTTACATGAGCCTGATCATCGAGCGTTATCGTTCGCGGGCGCAGGAATGGCTGTCGCGCTATGAGCATGTGGCCTTGCTCAATGGCCTGCGTCATGACGCCGAGGAAGAAGGCGCTGCCGTGACCGCCTTCGGCCAGGCATTGGACCGTCTGCTGAAAAATCTGCCCACGGAAGGCCTGCGCGTGCCCGCCTTGCGTGACACGCCAGCCAAAACCTTCGCGCAAATCCCTGGCCTCGCGGAGGAGATCGCAGGCTGTGCCACAGAGGTGTGTTGATGGCTTGCATGCGCGGCTTGCGCCGCGTATCGGCAGCGCATGAAACTGCCACCGCACCTGCTGGATGAAATCATTGTCGCCCTGGGGGATGTCTTTGTCGGGCGCAGGTATGCGGACAAGGTGATTGAGTTCACCTTCAAGCGGCATCGGAAATGGGGCAGCCGGGACCGGCGCATTTTCGCGGAGTCGATTTACGAATGCGTGCGCTGGTGGCGCTGGTATTGGTACCTGGCCGGTTTGCCCGATGCGGAGCATACGCAGCCGGAGGAAATCACCCCAGAGCGTCTGTGGCGTGTCTGGGCTGCTTACTGGATCGTCAATGGCCGTGATCTGCCGGTGGATGAAACTGCGCCGCAGGTGCGGCCGGCCGATGTTTTGAAACGAGCCAAGGACGGTGCCTCGCCCGCGATTCGTGCGGCGATTCCGGATTGGCTGGAGCAGCGCGGTGAAAAGGAACTCGGCAGTGCCTGGTCGCTGCTGCGTGAGTCACTGAACGTGCCTGCGGATGTATTCATGCGGGTGAACACGCTCAAAAACGATCGACGTGCACTGCGTGAGCGGCTGGGGCAGGAAGGATTTGAG
The DNA here is from genome assembly GCA_026397635.1 of Verrucomicrobiota bacterium. Taxonomy (GTDB): domain Bacteria; phylum Verrucomicrobiota; class Verrucomicrobiia; order Verrucomicrobiales; family Verrucomicrobiaceae; genus Prosthecobacter. The sequence goes on from JAPLUL010000091.1 coordinate 10,644, forward strand.
ACGGAGATCGTCGAGGACGTGCCGAGTGCGCTGCGTTTGAAGCAGCGGGCGAATCTGTTTGGCACTGCCTCCTACAAGGACGGCCTGTTCGAGGTGCAAGACGCGGCCTCGCAGCTCATCGCACCGTTTTTGCAGCCAGAGCCGGGCCAGCGCGTGATCGACGCCTGCGCCGGTGGTGGCGGCAAGGCGCTGCACCTCGCCGCACTGATGCGCAACAAGGGCCGCATCCTCGCGCTGGACATTCATGCCTGGAAACTGGCCGAACTGCGGAAACGTGCCTCCCGCGCGGGCGTGGACATCATCGAAGCACGGGAAATCGAAGGCTCGAAGACGGTGAAACGTCTCGCGCAAAAGGCGGAACGTTTGCTGCTCGACGTGCCATGCTCTGGCCTGGGCGTTTTGCGCCGTAATCCTGATGCGAAGTGGAAATTGAGCGACGCGGAGATCGACCGCCTCACCGCGTTGCAGGCGGAGATATTGGAAAGTTATAGCCGCATGGTCGTGCCTGGTGGAAAGCTCGTCTATGCGACGTGCAGCATCCTGCCGAGCGAGAATGAGCGCCAGGTGCAGGCTTTTCTGGTCAAGCACGGCGACGAATGGACGCTGGAGGAGGAACTACGCCGCACGCCAGAGACGGGCGCGTTTGATGGGTTTTATGCTGCGCGGCTGTTGAGAAAATGAATATCACGGCTGGTGCCGCGCAGGGCAGGGGGCTCTATTGATGAGATTTATGTCCTCGTTTCGTGGACGGCGGGAAGGAAGTGGCGCGGCTGATGCCGCCTGCCAGCCAAACTTTGACCTTGAACGGATCCCAACCTGCCGCCGCGGAAGACTGGCGCAAGACGCGGCTGGCGGAGCTGGAAGAAACCTTTCCTGAGCCGGTGATCGGGGCCAGTGCCGAGCTGGAGGCGTTCCGCGCCGAACATCAATCAACGTGGGGTAATGCCAGAATCGGACTCTAGAGGTCTTGGCCTGCTTCCTTGAAAGTGGAGCCAACAGTCGGAATTGAACCGACGACCGGCGGTTTACAAAACCGCTGCTCTACCGCTGAGCTATGTTGGCATTCTGAAGGGCCGCGATAGTACACGCCCGGCGGGATTCGGCAAATGGATTTCCGGGAAGGAAAAGCGAACATCACGCTTTGAACATTCACGGCTGAACCTCTAACCTCTCACTTCTGTCCCTTCAATCCCGCCACTCATCTCATGCTCCGCTTCACTTTCCTCGGCTTCCCCGTTATGATTCACTGGATGTTCTGGCTGAACACCTCGCTGATGGGCGGTGCGCTGAATGCCAGCTCACCGGAGCAGTTGCGCGGACTGCTTGGCTGGGTAGCGGCGGTGTTTGTCTCTATCCTGATCCATGAGCTGGGGCATGCGCTGATGATGCGAAATTGCGGCGACCGGCGCGTGGGGATTGTGCTCTATGCCTTCGGCGGATTGGCGCAGGGCAGCCGGGGGCTGACACGACGGGAGGATCTGATGGTGAGCGCGGCGGGGCCGGTCTTGCAGATTTTGGTCGGTTTGGCCGTGGGCTGGGCGATGACGCTGTGGCGTGTACCCTCCCCCTGGCTGCGGGAGACCTTAGATGGCTTCACGGTGGTGAGTATTTTCTGGGCGCTGCTCAATCTGGTGCCGGTCATTCCGCTGGACGGAGGGCGGCTGTGTCAGGCATTGCTGGGGGGTGGCAAGTTGCGTCAGGCGCTGGTCATTAGCATCGTAAGCGTGGTGGTGCTGGCCGTGTTATCCTTCGAGGATGTGCTCTGGCTTGGTCTCCAAAACCGCGTGCTCGGCCTGCTGGACATCCGCGCCCAGACTCGCGTGGGTGGTGGCATCTTCACGCTGATCATTTTCGGCATGCTGGCCTGGAATAATTGGAAGCAACTGCGCCATGAGCCGCAAATTCCGTGGATGAACGCACGATGAGGGTGCATGGGATCGTTTTGACCCGCATGCGCATTTTCCGGCCTCTTTTTATCCTTCTCATCGCCACGAGCAGCCTCGTCGCCCAGACCCCGAAGCCGGAGCTGATTTCCCCGCAGGTCAAAGCGGCAGTGGAAAAGGCCGTGGGCTGGCTGATCCGCCAGCAGAAAGGCTCTGGCCACATCGTGGATGAAAAATCCGACTCGAAGCCGAAGCGGGGCGACTTGCCCTCCCACAGCGCGGCGATGACCTCGCTCGCGCTCATGGGCCTGGCCTCGGTCGGTCACATGCCGGACGATCCCACGCCCCAGGGGCAGGCCTGCGGCCGGGCGCTGCGTTATGTGGTGGAGGGCATCGAGCCGGATGAAAACGGCTACCTGGGCCGTAGTGACCGCTCCCGCATGTATGGCCACGGCATCATCACCCTCATGCTGGCGGAGATGATCGGCCACGCGCCTGACGAGGCCACGGACAAGCGCATTCAGGGCATGCTGAAGGGAGCCGTCCAGCTCATCCTGCGCTCCCAGCAGGTTCCCAAGAGCGAGGCGAACCGCGGTGGCTGGCGCTATGAGCCGAGTTCCAGCGACAGCGACATCTCTGTGAGCGTCTGGCAGGTCATGTCCCTGCGTGCGGCCAAGAACGCCGGCTTTGAGGTCCCCAAAGAAGGCATCGACAACGCCGTGGCCTACATCAAGCGCAGCTACCGCGTGGAGCGTGATTCAAACGGAAATCCGAAGAGCGACGCCGCTGCGTTCAGCTACGAGCCCTACGGCGGCCGGCAGACTTTCTCCACCACGGCGGCGGGTCTGCTCTCGCTCCAAGTCTGCGGTCAGTATGACACGCCGGAGGTGCTCGGCTCCGCCAACTGGCTGCTCAAGTCCCCGCCAGAGATCAACGAACCCTGGTTCTTCTACGGCTGCTACTACTACGCGCAGGGCATGTATCAACGCGGTGGCGATCATGCCGCGACCGCACGGCAGAAGACCGAGCAAACGCTCATCGCCGCGCAGTCACCGGATGGGAGTTGGTATCCGCGCAATGGGAATGAAAAAAGCGCTGGAGCCGTGTATGCCACCTCGCTCGCGCTGTTGAGCCTCTCGGTGCATCATCACTTCCTGCCGATTTATCAGAAGTAGTGCGTTTCGCTCGGTGGTTCCGCCTTCTTCTTGAAAGAAAATGACACAAACAAGCCGGTAGGTTGGTGAAAGATCGCCATCCCGTTCATGAACAGCTCCCGTGCGATCTTTCTGGCCGTCATCGCGCTGGCCCCCGCAGCAGGCTTTTGCGACGGCTAACTTCTAACGGCTTACTCGTTCCTTCATGAGTGGTTCCATCGACGCTTAAACCGCCGGCTTCTCCCATAGCAGTGCCAGGAACAGCGGAAACTCCTTCCGCGCCCGGTTCTCCGCCTTCGCCCGTGGTCCGGGCTGGCTTTCCTTGTGCGAGTACCACTCGCCGATGCCGCTGAGCCGCAAACCGGCGCTGAAACCGCAGGCAGTGAGTGTTTCCAGGCTGCGATGAAAGGAAACCGTGCTCTCGCTGTCGGCTTTGCCGGGGTGCATGATGATGGGAATGCTCAGCGTGCTGCTGTAGGCGTCGGTGCGGCGGTATTGAATCTTGCGCGGCTCGTCGATGCCCCAGCTCGACTGGCGCGGGATGCGGAAGGCCGGATGATTCACCACCCAGAGCATGCGCCCACCGGGCTTGAGCACTTTCGCAGATGCGGCGCTCACGACATCCAAGTGCTCCATGTTTTGCACGCACAGAATGGCTGAGGCGGCGTCGAATTCGCCCAAATCCTCGATTTGCGCTGCGTCACGCGCGAGATAACGCACCGGCGGCTTCACCGGGTAGGTTCGCGCTTTTTGAATCAAAGTCGGCGCAGCATCCACACCGGTCACCTGGCAGCCTTTCTGGGCCAAAGCGCGTGAAAACACGCCTTGGCCGCAGCCGAGATCGAGCACACGCTCGCCACGCTTCGGATTGAGCAATTGCAGCGCCTGCGGGATGACAACGGCTTGATACAACTCGGAACCGCGCTCGCCAATGATGCGGTCATACCAGTCCGCTGATTTTTCCCAGGACGTACCGTGCTCACGAGCTTGCGTTTGCGGAGGACGAGGGCGGAACGGACGGCGAGGGGGCGGCGGCATGATGCGGCATGATGAAGCGGCGCAGGCCATGGGCAAGAGGCTTGGTCCTGCGCGCGGGACTTTTGACGCGGCGCTTACATCCTTTTTGCTTCCCAAGCAGAAACCCATGTGTGAGCCTGCGCTTTCACTCACCCGCATGTCCTCTCTGACCGCCTCCCGCTTCGTTCCCGGCTTGATCCTCGGCGCTCTGAGCCTGCTCAGCGCATTTTTGCTGTTCCAAGTGCAGCCGATCATCAGCAAGTTCATCCTGCCATGGTTTGGCGGCAGTCCGGGCGTGTGGACGACGTGCATGTTGTTCTTCCAGATCGTGCTGTTCGCCGGTTACGCCTATGCGCACACGCTGACGCTGCTGCCGCGCAAATGGCAGGGCATTCTTCACGGTTTGCTGCTTGGCGCGGCCATCGCGCTGCTGCCCATCGCGCCGGATGCGGTGTGGAAGCCCACCGGCACCGAAGATCCCGCGCTGCGCATCCTGCTGCTACTCGCGGTGAGCGTGGGTCTGCCGTATTTCGTGCTCTCCAGCACCAGTCCGCTCGTGCAGGTGTGGTTCACGCGCACTAGCGGCGGTGGCAGCCCGTGGCGGCTCTATGCGCTGTCAAACATCGGCTCCCTTGCGGCGCTGCTGAGCTATCCGCTGTTTTTCGAGGTGCGGTGGGATGTGGTGGAGCAGACGACGCTCTGGTCCGTGGCGTTTGGCGCGTTCGTTGTGCTCTCGCTCTCCGGCGTGTGGATGGACCGCCGTCATGCTCTTGATGTGGCGTCTCAGCCCCCGGTCGCCATCGACACCGCGGCCGATCATCCCGGCTGGCTGCGGCGCATCCTCTGGGTGCTGCTGCCCGCGCTGGCAAGCTGCGTGCTGCTTTCTGCCACCAACCACGTTTGCCAGGACGTGGCAGTCATTCCCTTCCTCTGGGTGGTGCCGTTGAGCCTCTACCTGCTGACCTTCATCATCTGCTTTGAGCACGAGCGTTGGTACGCGCGAGTTTCTGCCGTGTGGGCGCTGCCTGCGCTGCCGCTCATCTTCTTCACCTGCACCCAGGAGCGGCTGGAGAAGCAGGGCTGGTGGCACTTCGACTGGACGCCGAATTACATCTGGGAGCTTGGCTGGGCCTTTGGTGCGATGTTTTTTGCCTGCATGCTCTGCCATGGTGAGCTGACCCGTCTCAAGCCCGCACCACGTCGGCTAACCGAGTTTTACCTGCTCATGTCCGCTGGTGGAGCGCTGGGTGGCCTGTTTGTGAGCCTGGGAGCGCCGCGTTTCTTCACCACCTTCGCTGAATGGCCGATCACGCTCATCGCGGTGTACGTTCTCGCCTGCATTGTGATGCTTCGTTCAGTCTGGCGGGTCAAATCTGCCTGGGAATGGCTCATTTTGGCCGTGGTTGCCCCACTGCTGGCCTACGAGGGCTGGGTGATCGTGAAACAGGGCGTCATCACGCAGGCGCAGATTGAGGAGAAGCTCAAAATGGAAGCCGCTTTGCCGATGGGAATGCTCTGGGGGGTCCTCGGCGTGATCGCGGCCTGCATTCTGTGGCTATTCATCCGCGCCATTCGCCGTGGCGGTCTGCGTATCGGCCTGGTCACCATGCTGCTGCTCGGCATTCAATTCAGCGTCGCCATCCTGCTGATGTGCGATCTTGGCTTCAAGCGCGAGGAGAAGCTGGAGCGCGTGCGCAACTTCTACGGCATGCTCTCCGTCACCGAAGACCACGACTCCGGTCTCGACATGAAATATCGCCAACTCAGCAACGGCGGCATCATCCACGGCCTGCAAAACTTCGGCGATAGCCTGCGTGAGGAACCCACCACCTACTACGGCCGCCACACCGGCATCGGCAAGGCCTTGGAGAGCCTCAAAGACCGCCCGGAGGCCCATGTGGGCGTCGTCGGCATGGGCGCGGGCACCGTTTCCTGCTACGCCAAAAGCGGGCACCGCTACCGCTTCTACGACATCAATCCCGAAGTCGTTCGCATCGCGCAAAAACACTTCACCTACCTCGACGATCTCAAAAAACGCGGCGCGAAACTGGAGGTCGTCATCGCCGATGCTCGACTCGCCATGGAGCGCGAGACCGGCCAGCAGTTCGATGTGCTGCTGCTGGATGCCTTCAGCGGCGATTCTGTGCCCGTCCATCTGCTCACCAAAGAGGCCTTCGGCATCTACCAGCGCCACATGAAGCCGGATGGCATCATCGCCGTCCACATCACCAATTCTTACCTCGTACTGGCACCCGTGATCGAAAAAATCGCCGCTGAGTTCGGCTTTAAAACCACCCGCATCGCCACCAGCAGCGATGGCGACCATGATTCGACCGATTACATCCTGGTGACCCACAACGCGGCCTTCCTCGCCGCCACGCCGCCTGATCTCGAGGGCAACGAAGTCGAACTGAAGCACGACGTGCGCCTCTGGACGGATCGTTATCACAATCTCCTGCGCATTCTCGACATTCCAATGAACGTGGTGCCGGGGGAGGATTGATTCATGTCCCTCTCCCCGCGAAAAGGCATCGCAAACGGGCAGGCATTCATGCGGGGAGAGGATAGGTGAGGGGCGCAGACGGCTTCGAAGCAGCTGTTGCTCTTCCCTCACCCCAACCCTCTCCCCAGATGATGAGATTGAAGCAGCCATGTCAAAAGCTGGGGAGAGGGAGCCGCCGGGCCGCCGCCTTCTCGTAAAAAAACACGTTGATTCGTCTGCCCTGGCTTTCCGCCTCCACGGCCCCCATCCCGTTTGCGAAGCGCCGCGAGCACGCCACTTTTCGCGCTCAAGCGATGACTCCCACCGACCCCGTACCCACACCGCAGCAGTTATTCCGCTGGCTGGACAGCGGGCGCATCACGCCTGAGGAGTTCCGCAAGTCGATGGCCGTGCATGCGCGCGAGATCATCCAGGAGATGGAGCAGGCGCACACGAACCCGCTCGTGGCCAAGTTCAACGAGCTGATGAACCGCCGTGAAGCCTGGAAGTGGACCCGCAAGCACGGTGAGCTGCTCATCCGTGAAATCCTCTGCGCTCTCATGGACGAGGAGCGCTTCACCCCCGCCCGCTGGCTGTGGAACGCCGCCCATCCGCACATCCCCCTGCATTGTTTTTTCCGCACACGCGGCACGCCGGTGCTTCGCTTCGTTGAAATGCAGGTGCAGCCGCAGGCCGTCACGCTCGTCATCGAGCACGGTGGCAGCGAAACTCTCCAGCCTGTCCAAGAGCGGTTCATGCTGCGTCGGAACCGGCGCACCCAGCTTTTCGTGGAGCATCGCCAGCTCGTCTAATCCTGCTCGCCTTTTGGCTCTGTCATTGCTTCATGCCTTCCCACCCTAAAAACTCCCTCGGTCTCTTCGGCCTGACGATTTTCACCATCGTCTCGCTCCTCATCGGTGCCTACTACCGCCTGCCAGCACGCGGCGAGCGCCCCATGCACACCGATGAGGCCATCCTGGCGATGAAGTTCGCCGACTTCCAAAGCAGCGGCCATTTCCAATACGATCCGAAGGACTTCCACGGCCCCGGTCTGCATTACATCACCAACGTCTGGTCCAAATTCGCCGGTTGGGGGGATTCCTTGACCTGGACGGAGGCTCAACTCCGCACCGTGACCGTGATGTGCGGTCTGCTGCTGCTGCTCTCCACTCTGCTGCTGCGGGACGCGCTCGGCAGGCTCGGCACTGGCTATGCCATGCTCATCATGGCCATCTCGCCGATGATGGTCTATTACTCGCGTTACTTCATCATGGAGGTGCCGTTGGTGCTGTTCATCACGCTCACTCTCGCGGCGTTGTGGCGTTGGTCTCAAGGTGGCAGCCGCAGGTGGCTGCTGCTCGCCGGTTTTTCACTCGGCATGCAGCATGCGACGAAGGAAACCTTCGTCATCAATGTCGTCGCTGGCATCGTCGGCCTCGTGGTCGCCAAAGTGTTGATCGGGGAATTCGCCCCGCGTCAGAGTGGTTTTTCCATAGGTCCGACTCGGGGGCGCTCCACCAAGCCCTGGTTGTGGGTCAGCGTGGTGGCCGTTTTGACCAGCGTCACGATTTACTCAGGCTTTTTCAAAGACTGGCAGGCCGTGAAGGACAGCGCACTGACCTACCTGAACTACCTCGAACGCTCCGGCGGCAGCGGGCATGAAAAACCCTGGCACTACTACCTCACGCTCCTCTCCTGGCGGAAGGACGGTCTGGTTTGGAGCGAGGCGATGATTGTTGGCCTCGCACTCATCGGCATGGCCCACGCTTTTCTTGGCAATCACATGAAGAACGCCCCACGGCAGGCCTTCCTCGTCTTCCTCACGGTGTACACCCTCGTGCTGTTCGCCATCTACTCCTTCCTCGCCTACAAGACGCCTTGGTCCATCCTCAGCGGCCAGCACGCGCTCATTCTGCTGGCAGGCGTCGGCGCGGCGGCCATCTCGCAGGCTATGACCGGCAAGTTTACCCGTGTCGTTTTCCGGGTCGCCATGGGTTTCGGTCTCTACCACCTCATCGCGCAGACCAGCCTCGCCATTCATCTTTACGCGGCCGACTCGCGCAATCCCTACGTCTATTCGCACACCTCCAGCAACCTGCTACGCCTCCTGCCGCAGGTGCGCGAGCTTCAGCAGACCGCACCGGATGGTGCCTTTGATGTCCTTGTGGTTCATCGCGATGCTGGCTGGCCGCTGCCGTGGTATTGGCGCGACATCCAATCCGTCCGCTATACGACCACACTGCCGGAAACCATCGACGCTCGCGTCATCGTGGCCGAACTCGACATGCAGCCCGCACTTGAGGCCAAATTCGCCGGTAAAACCTACCACATGCAGGGTCCCTTCGGCCTGCGCCCTGGCGTCATGCTCAATCTCTGGGTCGAGCAATCTCTCTGGGAGCGTCACACCCTGCGCAAACAGCAGGAGGCCACAAAACAGTGAGCGAGACCGCACCCCAGCACCATCGCTTCACCCAGCACGCGATGGCCACCACCTTCGACGTGATCATCAATCACGCCGACGCGGATGAAACCTATGCCGCGCAGGCCGCGCAGGCCGTGTTTCAGGAAATCGCCCGACTTGAGGACGAACTCAGCCGCTTCCGCGCCAGCAGCGACATCTACCGCCTCGGCCAGCTCCAGGCAGGCGAGAGCGTCCTCGTCGGCATGGCCGCGTGGGACTGCCTTGCGCTCGCCAAAGCCATGCATCAGGAGACCGCGGGCGCGTTCGACATCACCATCGGTCCGCTCATGAGCCTGTTCGTCACGCAGGAGGGCGAGCCGCGCCAAGTCAGCAAGGAAGTGCTCGCCCAGGCGCAGAGCATCATCGGCAGCCATCGCTTTGACCTCGATGAGGAAACCATGCGCGTCACCGTGCATGCCTCGAACATGATCTTCGACCTCGGTGCCATGGGCAAAGGCTACGCCCTCGACCAGGCCGCCGATCTCTTGCAAGACTGGAAGATCAGCAACTTCGTCCTCAACGCCGGAGACAGCACCATCCTCGCCATCGGTGCTCCCAGCGGCAAAGATGCCTGGTCCATCACCCTCGGCGCAGGTGCCAAATCACTCGCCCTCACGAATCGCGCCGTCAGCGGCTCCGGGTTCGCCGTCAAAGGCGCGCACATCATGAACCCGCGTCTCTTCACGCCGGTTCCGCTCAGAAACCGCCGCACCTACGCCCTCGCTCCCACCGCCGCCTTGTCCGACGCTCTCTCCACCGCCTTCATGGTCATGGCCCCCGACGAGATCGCTACGCTCTGCGAGCGCTATGAAGGTGTCGAGGCGCTGGAGCTTGAGATGTAAGGCACTGAGGTTTCACTAATGTCTCAAGGACGCTTTTCGAGTGCCCGCAAGCAGCCTCCATTCCCCTCGTTCATTCGACTGGGAACGCCTTGAGCTTGAACTTCTGTAACAACCATTCAAGCACTTCCTTCTGGTCTGTAAGTGTTGCGCGCCTGATTTGGGCGAGAAGCTGTAGTCGATCAGGTTTGATGGGTGCTGCATTTTGCAGGCATTTGTTGGCTCGTGCTACGAACTTCAATCCATCAGCGCATGTTGAGCAGATCGTCCGCAAATTGTTTGTATCCGGCATACCGCCTTCAGCCGTCGGTTTGATGATTCGGATAAAGAGGGAGATTTGCTTTTTATTGTAGGGGCATCTGCATGATTCGTCTGCTCCACACATCTGGCATGTTCGGCGATCACGGCGCAGGACATCACGAATGAGGTGATTAAGGCATTCTTGCCCGTAGTGCTTGGCAGGAAGTGGGAATGGCGGGGGTAAGTTCTTCACACGAACGGAATGTTCGTCATAAGAACACAAAACGCAAGTGGCCTTGCTAACCAGTAGGGAATGAAGAATTCCAAATCCGCTGACGGCGGCCCGCGCAATGTTGTCGCGCATCAAGTGCGACGAGCTAGGCTGGCGCTTGATGTTACTCAGGACGAACTGAGCGGACGCCTTGCCAAACGGCAGGTCTTTCTTGACCGAGTCGCCATAACAAAAGTGGAGAACGGTCAGCGATGCGTTTTCGATTTTGAGCTGAAGGGAATGGCAGAAGCTCTCAAGGTTGACGTGCGGTGGTTGCTTGGGATGCAGGATAGCGGTGGACCATCGCCAAAAAGGAGGGCCGCAGATGAACTTTGATTCCAGTCAGGCTCTGCGAAAAGCTACAGGCCGGGCCAAATCCGATGTGGCGAACAAGTTGGTGAGCATGTTTCTGCACGAAGTAAGTCGGCGGGCGTGTGAAGTAGGCGGCAGCAGTGTCGCCAGTGCCGATTATCTCGCCTGTGTGCTCGGGGCATTTGGCCATCGTTGTCTATATTGCAATCGCGATCTTGAACATGATAGAGCTGTGGTTGAGCATCTCGATGGCATGAACCGATTCCGCGTCGGCCTGCATGTGCCTGGCAATGTCGCTGTGGCGTGCCGGCGCTGTAACAGTGAAAAGCGCAGGGATGACCAACAAGCAGTTCTTCATCTCGCACCGAACGGATGGGGATCGTTTCTATCACACGACACGAGTCGCTGCGATGTTGGGTGCAAAACCTGTAACTACTGGACTTCGGTTTGGCCTGATGATTCACAGCGAAAGGAAATGCTTCTTGGCTCACAAGCTCGAATCCAAGATTTTAGGAAACCCTTTACCAAATACATCGCTTGGTCTGATCATGCTCGTTCAGCGATCCAGTCGAAGGTTGAGGGGCTTTATCGTGCGTGTCAGGCGTTTGCCACCAACGAAATCGACAAATTGACCTCTGAATTGACCTTCGATTTTGCCACGTTGGAATAGCCTTAGTTAAACTTGGTGGATGCCAGACCCTGAACGTTTTCAAGCATCACGGCACGCGGCCTAATTTTGGAAATGATGTTTAGCGCGGTTGGAAACATGTCTCGTTCATCGTCTCCACCGAGTTGTTTGCCCGCGATGCTGAACGGTGGGCAGGGCACACCGCCTGCAATTAAATCAACGTCACCGAAGGCACTCGGCTGGAAGTCACGAATGTCTTGCTGAAGCACATTCCAATGAGGGCGATTCAACCTGAGGGTTGTGCAATACTGCGGCTCATACTCCACGACACCGACATGGTGAAATCCGGCGCCCTCCAAGCCGAGGGCTTGGCCACCGCCGCCGGCACAAAGTTCGAGAGAAAAGAAGCTCATGGGTTTGATTGTGACGAGGCAATGGCGTGTTGTCTAGCTTGCGCGGGTAATCGTTCCGAGTTAGCGGCAGCGCTGTTCATTGACGGTCTGTGGGTATCGCGCACGAGGCAGAGGCGACAGCCTGGCTCACCCACACCGGCTCCGGCAACGCGAACGGCCTGAAGGTCTCCAGGCGCGACTCGTGTTCGGAATAGAATAGGGCGCGGTGCAGGCCGAGGGAGCTGGCTTTGGGGGAGTCGATCAGGCTGGCGGAGTCGTTGGCGCTCATTTGGAACAGCACGCGCATGCCGAGCTCGCTCACGGCCTTGCGGCTAAGGCTACGGTTGAGGTTGTTGAGTGTGTCGAGGCTGGTGATGAGATGAATCCCCAGCGGCGGGCCTTCGGCGATGATCTCGTTGAGCTGGTTGCCGGGCTTCGGTGTGTCATCGCCGCCAAAGGAGAAATCCTCCTCGTAGCGCAGCTTGCGGAACTTTTGCAGGCCATGCACGAGCAGGAAGACCGGCGAATCGCCCGCGCTGCCCTCGTCGGCACGCCGCTTCATCTCGGCGTGGATTTCCGCGATGAATTCGGCGGCCTCATGGCCTTGCGAGACCTTGGCGCGTCCTTGCGCGACGTTTTCGAGGAACTCGCACTCCGCTGTGCCCGCGAGAGCACCGTGAATGAGATAGAACTTCGGCATTCGTTCACGTGGATGCTGCGCCGCAAGCGCGAGGATGCCTAGGCCCATGATCGCGGCGATGGCCTCGTCGTTTTGACCGATGAGCAGCAGATGTCGGCCGCTCTGACGCGGAAACAGCGCCTCGGTGGGGCCTTTGATGGCATTGGGCAGACCCAGCCAGCATTTCGGCTCAGCAGGCGGCTTTGTGGCCGGAGTGGCGAGCACGTTGGCCAGCAGCGCGTTGTCGCGCACATCGGCGGGCATGTTGCCTTCAAAGACAATCGGCTTTTTCGCGCCGAAACCGCACTCCTGGGCCCGTTGGGCGACTTGAGCGAGGTGCGCGTCGCGTTCTTCATCCGTGAGCCACACGACTTGGAAAGGACTGTTCCCTTCGATGGCGCCAGCGGCGTCGTTGTAGATGCCCTCGCCGGGTCGGGAGAGCAAGCGCGCCGCTGTGTTGCCGTCGTCCATGATGAGCGCGGCGTCGGCCTCGTTGCACTGCAAGGCGATGCGGATGACCATCTGCCCCAGGGTCGTGCGGGCCAGTGTATAAGCACCACCGAGCGTCTGCGAACCGAGGAATACATGAATGCCAAAGGCACGGCCCTGACGCACGATGCGGTCCAACAACAGCGCCGCGCCCTGCGCCACGGCATCGTCCTCGACGAAGAACTCCTGAAACTCGTCGATGAGGAGCAGGCTGCGCGGCATCGGCTCGGTGCCGCCCGCTTTTTTGTAGCCGGCCAAATCCTGCACACCCAGCTTGCGGAACATCTCGCCGCGGCGGCGCAGTTCCTCGTCGATGCGTTGCAGCACGCTGAGCGCGAACTCGCGGTCGCTCTCGATGGCGATGACCTTGGCGTGCGGCAGCTTGGCGTCGGCGTAGCACTTGAACTCCACGCCTTTTTTGAAGTCGATGAGGTAGAACTCCACCTCGTCTGGGCTGCAAGTGAGCGCGAGGTTGGTGATGATGATGTGCAGCAACGTCGATTTGCCGGAGCCGGTCTTACCCGCGAGCAACGCGTGCTGCCGCGTGCCTTTGCCGATGGCGAGGTATTGCAGCTTCGTGGCTCCCGTGCGTCCCACCGCGATGCGCAGCTCGTTGGTGGTGCTTTCCGACCACATCTCCTTCGGCGCGACGACGCTGAACGGCACCTGCACGCGGTTCGAGTCGATGCTGGCCTGTCCGATCTGATGCGCCAGCTCAGCGGCGATGGCATCTGACGGCGTGGGATCGAGCGCGAGTGTGCTGAGGCCGTTGAAACTCACCATGCCCTTCTCACGCACGAGGCGCAGGCTGCCTTTGTGCAAATCCTCGGCACTGAGTCCGTCTGGCAGGTTGTGACGGCGGTCCCAGTGAATGAGCGTGAAGACGCCGCAGCGCGCACCACTCATGACGATGCTTTTGAGCCGCGCCATGCCCGTCTCGCTGAACCCAGCGGGCAGCCCGGCAATGACGAGGAAGTGATACTTCTCCGCCACGCTGCCCGCCTGCTCGTTGTACTCAGTGATCGTCGCGTATTCATTGCGCAGATACATCTGGATGACCTTCTCGACATGCTCGTTCAGCTCGGCGAGGCGCTCCTCGATGTGATCCCGTTGCGTCCAGATGCGGCGGTTGATCAAAGCAGGCTCGTAATCGGCCAAATGCATCAATCCGGCGAAGTTTTGCCCCAGACCGACGGGATCAATGATCGTCAGCGCCGCCTTCCCCGGCGGGGCCAAACTCAGCAGGCGGAAGAGCACGCCATTCATCACCTCGGCCACCCATTTGCCGCCTTCGTCATCGGTTTCGATGAGTAGCGAGCCTTCTTGCGGAAACGCGAGTGCCAGCGGCAGCGTGATCTGTTCGTGACTGGCGAGACTGAGCGGCGTTTCCTTCGCGAACAGCTCAGCAGCAGCGTTTAAATCGAGTTCCAGGCTGCCCAGACGGCTAGAGCGCGGAAACACTGCGCATGGCGCATACTCCGCGCTCCACGGCACGAAATGGGAGGCGGTGTTGGAGCTGATCTCATCCACTTCGGCGAGCAAGGGCAGCACCTTTTGATTCCACTCTGCCAGCAGGTCTTTCCAACGCTTTGCCGCCACCGCATCCAATGCCGCAAGGGCGTCCGCATGCTGGTCAATCATCTGCTTTCGCTGCTGTGCGGCTGGAGCACTCACCTCATCGTGCAAATGCTCAGCTTTCTGCTCCGCGAGGCTTTCCAAGTTGCGGGTCAGCAATCGTGCGTTGCGCTCAAGGCAGGCTGGAATCTGCTTGGCGAGGCGTTTCTGCATCGCTGTGCGGAAATGCTCCGCCACTTCGTCCGCCCGATTCCATTCAGCGGTGATCTGCGCGTCGGTTTGATCAAACGCCGCCTGCACTTGAGCTTCAGCGGCATCTCGCGAGGCATTCATCTCGGCGGCACACTTTTCATACTCGAGCACGGCGCGGCTGAGCTGCTGGATGTCCACCGTGGGTCGTGAGAACAGTTTTTTAAGCCCCGTCGTTTGAGTGGCAGCAATTTGACCTTCCAGCAGCGTGGCATGTCGTTCGATCCCTTCGACACGCGCCGTCATGTCTTCCAGCGCGATCTGTGGTTCGGGCCGGGCGTTCTCCTTGCGTTGCAGACGCTCCCCCGAAGCCTTCTGCACGGCGAGCAGTCGTTGCATCAACTTTTCCAATCGTTCCAGCAACGCATTGGCCAGTTCACGTGTCTTCGCGAGCTGATGAATCTTCAAAACCTCCGCCTGCTTGCGTCGTAGCTGCTGTTTGCCCAGCCAGCTCTCACGCGCATCCTGCATCATGACCGGCAGATCTCGCCGGATGCGGTCCTCGTAGCGTTTGAATGAACTCGCGCGTGCCGCATGTCGTTGGCGCACCTTGGCGGCGAATTCGTCCCACTCCTGGGACATCGCCTCCAGGGTCGCGGCGGTCTGCGCGTCGGAGGTTTCGAGCTCCTGAATGTGACTCTGCTCGGTCGAATAGCGGCGGGCGCGGGTCTCACGCAGGATTTGCTCGCTGCGCCGCGCAAAGCCGCCGACCGCGTCTCGCAATGAAGTGTGAAGCGTGTGAATGCGCGAGGCGCGTAGGTCAAGGGAGCTGGTCACAGTCTTTGCGGATCTTTTTCAGGATGGTTTCGAGTTCATTCATGACCGCCCCAGTGCGGCTGACAAGCCCCGGCAGCGGCTCTAGGTAACGTTTTTCAAATTCCAGCGCCTTGGCATCACGCCAGTGCGCCTTCGTGGCATGCCACTGCTCGGAGAGTTCGCGGGCGGTTTGGATGAGGTTCATGGCTTATTCGCGGTTTCCGAACTCGCGGTCGGTGCCGGGGTTTCGTGGTAGGCGTCGAGAATTTTTTGGATCTCTACGAGGTGAGCGGTGGCTAGGGCGAGATCGTTCTCGATGAAGTCGCGGAAGGAATCGAGTTTGCGGGCTAGTGGATCGACGGTGCGGTCGTAATCACGTGCCCAGGCCTTGGTGCGCTCCAGTTTGACCTGCGCTTCTTCCAGCGCAGCACGCGCTTTCCTCACGGCCATCTGCTGCGTGCTCGGCGTGTCCACAAACTCAGACAACCGCGCGCTCATGAGCTCCTGCTGCGCCTGATCGAGCTTTTTCTGCCGCTGCCTGATCTGGGCTGACCAGTAAGCCGGCTGCTCCGTCTGGAGCCAGCTCCGCGTCTTCTTCACCGCGTCCTGCGCCATTTCAAGCGACTGCCGTGTCTTGCTGATGAAGACGATGAGAGCCGAGCGGAAGGACTCGATGGCATCGAGATTCGAGATGCGAGCTTGGTCGGCCATGACTCAGCGCTGGTTGAGATATTCCTCAATACGCTGTGCTTTCCGTAGCAGGAAGGGCGTGTGCTGTTCGGACATTTCCATGAACTTTTTGATCGTCCGCATGGTGGTGTGGAACTCGGCGGCAAATTTTTCATGTTCGGCGTCCTGCCAGGTTTCCCCCAGGGCGGCGAAGCGGCTTTGCAGCGATGAGGCGCGCTGCTGCATGTCCGTGTTGAAGCGTTTCAGCTCCTGCGCAAAACGCCGGACCTCCTCGGGATTCATGATTGCCTGGGCCATGCCACAAACTAGCCCGTCCGGCGGGTGCGGGGCAAGAACGAAGCTGGCAACGCAGTAAAATCCGTGCGCGCACCCACCTCTTGAGATGTTTCTGATGGCCAAAGAGGGGCTAAATCCACTGATGGAAACAAAGTTGTCAGGTGGCGCGATCTGCCTAGCATCGCGGCTCCCAATCCAACCAACCATGACCCATCCCTTGCCTAAGTGCCTCGGGAGCGGAGCCAAACGGAGCTTTTCCGTGATGGCCGCGCTCTGCCTCGCCACCACCACCGTCCATGCCGCTGACGGCTCCACTAACAACAGCGGAGACACGGCTTGGCTGCTGGTCTCGACAGCGCTGGTGCTCTTCATGATGATTCCGGGCCTGTCTCTGTTTTACGCTGGTCTAGTGCGGTCCAAGAACGTGCTTTCCATCCTGATGCAGTGCTTTGCGCTCACGGCGGTGATGAGCCTGCTCTGGTTGGTTTGCGGCTATTCGCTGTCCTTCTCCGATGGCAGCTCGTTCATCGGCGGCTTCGGCAAGATGTTCCTCAGCGGTGTGACGACCGCCTCTACCCGCGCCGACTGCCCCACGATTCCTGAGCTGCTGCACTTTGCCTATCAGATGATGTTTTTCCTCATCACGCCGGGGCTCTTCATCGGCGCATTTGCGGAGCGCATGAAGTTCAAGGCCATTCTCGTCTTTAGCATCGTGTGGAGCCTCGTGGTCTATGTGCCGTGCTGCTACGGCGTGTGGCACAAGGCGGGCGCGTTTCTCGGCCTGACGGGCGTGATCGACCTCGCCGGCGGCATCGTCGTTCACATCACCGCCGGCGTGGCGGCGCTGGTGGCCTGCGTGATGGTTGGGCCGCGCAGAGGCTTCCCTCAGGGGCAGTTCATGCCGCACAATCTGCCGTTGACCATCACCGGCGCGGGCATGCTGTGGGTCGGCTGGTTTGGCTTCAACGCAGGCAGCCAGCTCGCGGCCAATGGTGCGGCAGCCATGACGCTCGTGGTCACGCATCTCTCTGCCTGCGCGGCCTCGGTGGTTTGGATGCTCATCGAATGGGTGCGCGGCGGTAAGCCTAGTGCGCTGGGTATCGCCACCGGCTCCATCGCCGGTCTGGCGGCCATCACCCCGGCTTCGGGCAAGGTGGGGCCGATCGGTGCCATCTGCATCGGTAGCCTCTCCGCGCTGCTGTGCTGGATGGCCTGCGCGAAACTGAAGAAGAAGTTCGGCTACGATGACTCGCTCGACGTCTTCGGCGTGCATGGCGTGGGCGGTTTCATCGGCACCATCCTCGTCGCGGTCTTCGGTTCCACCGCCTTCGCGGGTGGTCTGGGCGATTTCTCGATCGGCCAGCAGCTCATGACTCAAATCCTCGCCTCCATTTACACCATCGTGCTCTCCGGAGTCGCCAGTTATGTGATCCTGAAGGTCATCGACCTCACCATCGGCCTGCGCATCAGCCCTGAGGAAGAAAGCATGGGTGCCGACCTCGCCGAGCACGGCGAGACTGCCTACACCCATTGATGCCGCGCATGGCGACGGTCTGAGGGGCGGAAGGGATCATTTCGCAGGCGGCGTTTCCGTCGCTTGCAATCCCCCCGCCCCTGCTAGACTCGGCCTTCGTCTTCACCTTCGGCATTCATCCTTCTGATTTCGTCATTTTCCTCTCATGTCTCATAAAGTCCTCATCATCGGAGCCGGCGGCGTTGGCCGCGTCGTCACTCATAAATGCGCCCAGCTGCCCGAGGTCTTCGGCGAGATCATGCTGGCCTCCCGCACCAAGACCAAGTGCGACAGCATCGCTGCTGAGTTGAAGCGCCCGATTCAAACCGCCGCCGTCGATGCTGACAACGTCCCCGAGTTGGTGAAACTGCTGCAAAGCTTCAAACCTGAGGTCGTCATCAACGTCGCCCTGCCTTACCAGGACCTCACCATCATGGACGCCTGCTTGGAAGCTGGCGTGCATTACATCGACACGGCGAATTACGAGCCGCGCGACGTCGCCAAGTTTGAGTACCACTGGCAGTGGGCCTACCAGGACAAGTTCAAGAAAGCTGGACTCACCGCGCTGCTTGGCTGCGGCTTTGACCCCGGCGTGACCAATGTGTACACCGCCTACGCGTTGAAGCACCACTTCAGCAAGATCGACACCCTCGACATCCTCGACTGCAACGCGGGCGACCACGGCAAGGCCTTCGCCACCAACTTCAATCCCGAGATTAACCTCCGCGAAGTCACCGCCAACGGCCGCTATTGGGAAAACGGCGTGTGGGTCGAGACGAAGCCGCTGGCAATCAAGCGCAGCTTCCCTTTCCCGGACGGCATCGGGCCGAAGAACATTTATTGCCTCTACCATGAGGAGCTGGAGTCGCTGACGAAGCACATCCCCATGCGCCGCGCCCGCTTCTGGATGACCTTTGGCGACGCCTATATCAAGCACATGGAAGTGCTCGTGAACGTCGGCATGACCCGCATCGACCCCGTCATGCACAAAGGCACGCCGATCATCCCGATTGAGTTTTTGAAAACCCTCCTGCCCGAGCCCGGCACTCTGGGCGCTGATACGAAGGGCAAGACCTGCATCGGCAACTGGATCGAAGGCACCGGCAAAGACGGCCAGCCGAAGCGCTACTACGTCTATAACATCTGCGATCATCAGGAATGCTACGCGGAGACCAACTCCCAGGGCGTCAGCTACACCACCGGCGTCCCCGCCATGATCGCCGCCCGCCAGCTCCTCACCAATCCGTCTGAGTATCGCCAGCCCGGCGTCTGGAACGTCGAGCAGCTCAATCCCGACCCCTTCATGGCCGATTTGAACGCCTACGGACTCCCCTGGCTCGAAACCTGGCCCACCGAGCCGCTGCCAGGCGAGTAAAGCTCCAAGGAGCGCGGACTTGCAGTCCGCAGCAGCAGCGCAATCACCTCGGCGCTCTGACCACCCCACCACGGGCCAATGCTGCGACGACCTGCTGCGGATTAAAAATCCGCGCTCCGTCCAACCGCTGTCTGGCAGTCAGTGGCAGGATCAGGGTGGATCAACCTTCAGCAGCACTTCCCGCAGATGCCGCTCTCCGGGACGAGTCTGGTGCAACAAGCGGCTTACAACCTCCGCTCCTGCACCTCCGCCGTGATCTCGGTGAGGAAGTCGGCGATGGGTTTGACGCCGAGGTCGCCTTTTTTGCTGTGGCGGACGGCGACGGATTGCACGGCGGCTTCTTTTTCACCGACGACGAGCATGTAGGGGATCTTGTCGAGCTGGGCGTTGCGGATCTTGGCACCGATTTTGTCGGCGTCGTTGTTCAGCGCGACGCGCAGGCCGGCGGCCTTGAGCTGGGCGTAGGTTTCCTCGGCGAAGGCATCGGCCTTTTCGCTGATGGTGAGGATGCGGACCTGCTCCGGCGCAAGCCAAGTCGGGAAATGACCGGCGAAGTGCTCGATGAGCACGCCGCAGAAGCGCTCCATGCTGCCGAAGGGGGCGCGATGGATCATCACGGGGCGATGCGGCTTGTTGTCCGGGCCGTTGTAGCTCAGGTCAAAGCGCACGGGCAGGACGTAGTCCACCTGCACGGTGCCGAGCTGCCATTCGCGACCGATGACGTCTTTGATGACGAAGTCGATCTTCGGGCCGTAGAACGCGGCCTCGCCGGGCTCTTCGGTGAAGGGCACACCCAGCGTGGCGGCGGCTTTGCGGCAGGCTTCTTCAGCGGCATCCCATTTGGCAGGATCGCCGGTGAACTTGCTGCTGTCTGGATCGCGCAAACCGACGCGGACGCGGTAATCGGTCATGCCGAGGGTGTTGAGCACGATTTTGACGAGGCTGAGGCAGCCGAGGACTTCGGCGGCGACTTGTTCCTCGGTGCAGAAGAGGTGGGCGTCGTCCTGCGTGAAGCCGCGGACGCGGGTCAGGCCGTTCAACTCACCGCTCTGCTCCCAGCGATACACGGTGCCAAACTCGGCGAGGCGCACGGGCAGGTCGCGGTAGCTGCGTGGCTGGCTGTCGTAGATCTTGATGTGATGCGGGCAGTTCATCGGCTTCAGCAGGAAGCCGTCGAGCAGCTTGTCATCGGCCATCACACGGTCTTCGGTGACGACTTCGGTGCCGGCACGCTCATTGAGCTGGCTGCGCAGCTTTGCGGAGACAGCGCCGAGGCGCTCCATGACCTCGCAGCAGCCGCAGCCTTCCTTGATGACCTTGGCAAGGTCGTCGTTCTCGATGACGGGGGCGAACTGGCTGTCCTTGTAGTAAGGGAAGTGGCCGCTGGTTTTGTAGAGCACGGTCTTGCCGATGTGCGGCGTGAAGACCTGCGAGTAGCCTTGCTTGCGCAGTTCCTCGCTGATGAAATTCTGCAACTCTTGACGCAGGATCGCGCCGTTCGGCGTCCACAGGATGAGTCCCTGGCCCACGTCCTCGTCGATGTGGAAGAGCTTCAATTCTTTGCCCAGTTTGCGGTGGTCGCGCTTCTTGGCCTCTTCGAGCTGTTCGAGATGCTTGGCGAGTTCTTCACTCGTCGGGAAGGCGGTGCCGTAGAGGCGCTGGAGCTGCGGCTTGGTCTCGTCGCCCATGTAAAAGGCGCTGGCGACGGACATGATTTTCACATGCTTGCACTTGCCGCTGTAACCAACGTGCGGTCCGGCGCAGAGGTCGATGAACTCGCCGTTCTGGAAGCAACTGATCTGCTCGCCTTCAGGAATTTTGTCGATGAGGTCGAGTTTGAAGACGCTGGGGTTGCCCGGACGCTCGCTCAAGCCGCCGAGACGGCCGCTTTGGGCCATCGCCTTCGCCTCGTCGCGGCTGATGCCCTTCCATTCGAACTTCTGGTTCTCCTTGGCGATCTTTTTCATCTCCGCCTCGATCTTCTCGAAGTCGTCCGGCGTGATGCGGTGGTCCGGCAGGTCGAAGTCGTAGTAGAAGCCGTTCTCCACCGGCGGGCCGTAGGCGAACTGGGCGTTCGGCCACAAGCGCAGGATGGCGGTGGCCATCACATGGGCACAGGAGTGGCGCAGGCGGTCGATGTCGGACATCTGAGCGCGTTCTTCGAGAGTTTTTCGTTCGGCGGACATGGTGGGTGGAAGGGGCGGCGGACATGCCGCAGGACGGCAGAGGTTTCAAGCGGAGAGCGCGAGGCGGGGGTGGTGAGAGGTGAGAAGTCAGACGTGAGAGGTCTGAAGTCGTCTCACTTCTCACCTCTGACTTCACACCACTCTCGCCTTTCGCTTTCCGCTGAATCTTGCTATGAGGTAAGCAACCATGACCGCTGCCACCCAACCGAACGCTGACCCTGGACGCTGGATTCGTTTTGCCCTCGTGATGCTGCCGCTGGGCACGATCCTGCTGGGGATCGCGAGTTTTGGCATCTGGCAGTGGAAGAAGGATCAGGCGGCGGATCGCTCCTTCAAGTATGCGATGGCGCTGCGGCGGACGATCAGCCTCGAAGGCATTCAGAAGCACGCGGACATCGTGCGTGAGGCGCTGATGCAGCCGGACCGTCATCTGAGCATTCCTGGTTATCTTGAATCGACGATGGGGGCAGAGAACATGGGCTACACGGTGCGGCGGGTGCGGTTCGGGGCCGAGCAGTCGAACATCGATGCAGAACTCACGGGCAAGACACGACCGCGCGAAATGGTGATGGTGTTGGCGCTTTACGATGCGGACGCGACACGGTTTGGCAGAACGTCACAAGCCATCGCGGAATTGATGAGCGTCGCGCATGAACTGACTGGCGAGCCCGTCATGCGGTCCTTGCGTTTCGCGGTGATCCCAGACACGCCCGAGGCGATGGCGCAATTGCAAGACGGGTTGAGGCGTGATGATGAGCGCGTGATGCATCTCTTTGTGCTGGGAGCGCCAGATGTTGGCCAGCTAGGCCGCATCACCCGCGCCCTGGACACTGCGGCCAAGGGCACCCGTGTGGTTGCCCGAGCTGCTACGCTCACACCGCAGGAAACACTGCCCTCCGCTCAGGAGCTCAAGGCTCTGGTCATGCAAGCTGCCGAACGTCCATGATCACCACTTGCCGGCAAATGCAGCAATGCGAGGAAGCCGCGTTCGCAGCCGGAGTGAGCGCGGCGGCATTGATGGAAGAAGCGGGGCGAGGCATCGCAAACGTGGTGCGGCAGTTTGCCCCGCGACCGGGAGCGTTGGTGCTGTTTCTCGGCAAAGGCAACAACGCAGGCGATGCGCTCGTCGCGGCGCGAGAACTCATCTCGGACGGCTGGAAGCTGCATGCGCGGCTGTGCTGTGCCCCTGAGGCGATGAAGGAGCTGCCGCGTGAGCATTTCGCCGCTCTGGCAGGCCAACTGCGCGTGATTGAGGACGCGACGACCTTTGATTTCCCTGCGGGACCGTTGGTGAGTCTCGACGGCCTACTCGGCATCGGTGCGCAGGGGCCGATGAAGCCAGATATGCAGGTGCTGGCGCGTGAGATGAACTCGCTGCGGCAGCACCAACACGCGCTGACCCTCGCGATGGACATCCCCTCCGGCCTTGACGGCGATCATGGCGATGCCAGCAAAGACGCAGTCGAGGCGGATGTGACGGCCGTGGTGGCACAGATCAAAGCCGGTCTGCTCGAAGACGGCGCGGATCATCAAGTGGGCCGCATCGCGCTGGTGCCGCTGGCTGAATTGTCGAGGTGCGAGGGCGATCCGACGGCGCTGGCCCTCACTCCGGGTGTTTTGCGTGCCTGGCTGCCGCGACGGGCGAATGACATGCACAAGGGCGAGGCCGGACGTGTCGGCATTCTGGCCGGATCACGGGGATTTCTCGGCGCCGCGGAGCTGGCCTGCCGAGGCGCGATTCGCGCGGGCGCGGGCCTCGTCACGCTGCTGGTAAAAAAGGACGTTTATCCGCTCATCGCGCCGCGTGTGCCTGCGGAAGTGATGGTGCTGCCGGTGGATGATTACCGTGACGTTTTGGACATGCGCTTCGACGCACTCGGCATTGGCCCCGGACTGGGTTTTGATGACGAGAAGGAAATTGTCGAGGTCTTGAGGCAGGCGAAGATGCCAACCGTCGTGGATGCGGACGCGCTGACCATGCTGGCGCAGCATCCCGAGGTGCTGGACCAAACCGCCAAGCTGCCGCGCCTGCTGACGCCACATCCCGGTGAATTGGACCGTTTGTTGAGAAATTTCCCCGGCTGGCACGGCATGAGCCGCCGCAAGGTCGTCGAAGCGCTCACCGAACAAGCGCCCGGACGCACGCTCTTGCTGAAAGGAGCGCGCACGGTCATCGCCACCAGCGGCCAGCCGACGCTGTTCAACACCACTGGCCACCCTGGCATGGCCAGCGGCGGCATGGGCGATGTTTTGACCGGCGTGTGCGCCGCCTTCGCTGCGCAGGACGTGCCCTTGCATCGCGCTGCCGGTCTCGCAGCATGGTTGTGCGGTCGTGCGGCTGAAATCACACTCGTGCGTCATTCCATCGCCGCCGAGGCCGTGTGTGCGAGCGATGTGGCGGCGCATCTGGGCGCTGCGCTGCTTGATTTAAAAGAAGGCCGCTTCTAACCCTGCTCCCATGGCCGCTCACGCTGATTCATTCACGATTCCAACCCGAGGTAAAGGCACTTACGAGATCACGGAGCGCTGCCAGCAGATCATTCGGGCCAGCGGCATCCGCACCGGCACTGCCACCGTGTTCGTGCAGCACACCAGCGCGAGTCTGGTGATCTATGAGAACGCCGATCCATCCGCACGCACGGATTTACACAGCTTCTTTGATCATCTCGTGCCGGAGGACACGCCCTACTTCGTCCACACACATGAAGGACCGGATGATATGCCGAGCCATCTGCGCATGGCGCTGACAAGAACATCGGAGGTGATTCCGGTGGTGAACGGACGTCTCGCGCTCGGCACCTGGCAGGGTATTTTTCTTTTCGAGCACCGACGTGCGCCTCACGCGCGGAGTATTGTGCTCAGCGTGGTGGGTGAATGATGCCGCAGACTCAAACCGCCACAGAAATTTCAGCGCGCTTGTCTTTGGTGAAGCGTACGTCCTCGGCGCGTTCGATGAAGATGGTGTCTTCGCAGATGTTTTTAGCGTGGTCGCCGACACGTTCGAGGAAGCGGGCGACGAAAATGAGGTGGATGTACCCTTCGAGGGAGGAGTGGTGGGACTCCATGACGCTGATCAGCTCCCGGTCGAGATCCTTTTCGGCGGCGTCGAGCTGCTTGTCGAGCAGGCGAGCAGTGGCGGCGGCTTCAGGGTCGGCATTGAGGAAGGCCTGGATGCTGGCATCAAGGTTGTGGTCACACAAGGAGTACACAGGCTGGATGAGCTTGATCTCGGAGAACTCAGGCAGGTTGTTGATGAGACGGGCGCGTTTGGCGATGCTGGAGGCTTGGTCGGCGATGCGTTCGAGGTTGTTCGCCACGCGGATGGTGCCCATGACTTGGCGCAAGTCATGCGCGGTGGGCTGGAACTTCACCAGGATCTGCATGCCGTGCTTGTCCACGGCCTTTTCGAGCTCGTTGACGTCCTGGTCGGCGGCGATGGCGCTGTTGCAAAGATCGGTGTCACGCTCAAGCAAACCGCGCATGGCACTGGCGAGGTTTTTGCGGGCCATGCTTGCCATGGCCAAGACATCCTGGCGCAGGCGGTCGAGGGAATGATTGAAGGTGGACAGAATGTGATCGTGCATGTTGTAAAATGTCCGATTGTGACGTTTTCGCTACATCGGATTCACAGAAGTTTCAGAGGGGAATCCGACCTCATTGGCGACCACCGCAGAAGGCACGTCACCTTTGGGCACACGGTTCGTTCGCTGGCAGAAGGTGTCGTAATTGATGACCTCGAAGGTGCCGTCAAAGTTTTCCACGATGGCGGTGAGTGACTCAACCCAGTCCCCTGAGTTGAGGTAGTGCGTGTCTCCGACGAGTTTGTTGGCAGGCTTGTGGATGTGGCCGCAGATGATGCCCTTGCAGTGGCGCTGGCGGGCGAGGTTTTGCAGCTGCTCCTCGTATTTCCCCACGAAGCTGACGGCGGATTTCACCTTGTGCTTCACCCAGGCACTGAGGGAGAAGCTCTCCTTGCCACGCAGGCGGCGGTACCAGTTGTAGGTGCGGTTGATGCGCAGCAGGGCGTTGTAGCCGAGACCCCCGATCTTGGCCAGCCAAGCGTGATTGGTGGTGACGGCATCGAATCCGTCGCCATGCACGACGAGATAGTCCCCCTGGGCGGTGTGATGAATGTGTTCGTCGGTGATTTGAAAGCCGTCGAACTGAATGGGGATGAAGCGGTCGAGAATGTCGTCGTGATTGCCGCGAAGGTAGATGATCTGGGTGTTCTCCTTCTCCATCTTGCGCAGCACGGTGCGGAGGAAGTGGGTGTGGCCTTTGTTCCAACCGCCCAGGCGGCGCAGGTGCCAAGCGTCGATGATGTCGCCGTTGAGGACGAGCTTTTCGCAGAGGCAGTTGCGGATGAAGTGGGAAGCCTGCGCCGCTTTGCAGTCTGGCATGCCAAGATGCACGTCGGAGATGAAGATGGTCTTGAAGCGGAGCTTCGTCTTGCCGCTAGATTCAGGTTCCAAGGTTTCGGTCATGAGATCAGTGTGTGGCGGGTGAAATGACGGCGGAAAGCTCCTGCTCGAACTGTGCAATGACACGCTCCCAGCCGAGATCAAATGCAGTCTGGCGGGCGGCGGAGCGAAGCGCTGAGTGGTTCCATGCGGCGGCGGCCATCCGCACCTGGGCGAGATAGGCATTTTCGTCACTCAGCGGGGCGAGCCAGCCGTTCTCTCCACTACGGATGAGGAGACGCGGAGCAGCGTAATCAAACGCGACAACGCCGAGACCCGCGGCCATGGCCTCCAGCACGACATTGCCAAAGGTTTCAGTGATGCTGGGGAAGAGAAATACATCTGCCGAAGCGTAATGCGCGGCCAGATCCGCTCCCACACGAGCACCGGCGTAGATGAGCTCAGGATGCTCCTCCCGCAGCGCTGCCAGTCGTGGGCCGTCCCCCACGAAGACCATGCGCGCCTGCGGCTGCACCTCACGAAACACCGCAAAGGCCCGTATGGCCAGCTCCAGGTTTTTTTCTGCGGCGATGCGGCCAACATACACGGCCACAGGCGTCGATTCGTCAGCGCCCCAGCTTTGGCGCAGCTCAAGACTGCGGTGCGCAGGATCAAACAGACCCGTGTCCACGCCACGACCCAAAACACCGACGTTTTGAATGCCCCAGCGCTCCAGCATGGCGGCAGTGTCTGTGGAAGGCGTTAGGGTGCGGGCGGTGTGGTTGTGGATGCTGCGCAGAATGCCCTTGGCCAGCAGTTCCATGCCGGGCAGGTGGTAATCCTCCAGGTAGGTTTGAAAATTCGTATGGAATCCTGACACGACCGGGATGCCACGCTTTCCGGCCGCGCGAATCGCGGCGATGCCCATCAGCGTCTCCGTGGCGACGTAGAGCACATCAGGGCGGAACTCGTCGAAGATCTCAAGGATTTGCCGAATGGAGCTGAAACCCATGCGCAGACCAGGATAACCGGGCAGCGGCATGGAGTGCATGACATGGCGGCGCAAACCACCCGCCTCCGCCTCCTCGACGGTGGTGATGACATTCACCTCACAGCCCCGACGTACAAGTCCCTCACCCAGGGTGTTGAGCGTTCGCGCGACACCGTTGATGTCGGGAGGAAACGTGTCTGTGACGATGAGAACCCGCATGGGCTGTGAAAGATTAATTTTTCGGATAGAGCAGCAGGCAGTCCCGTCCAACCCGTCAAGCGTGACGAAATTGACACTGGGGGAAAACTAGGGTGAAGCAAGCCTGTTGCCATGTGACACGTTCGTCACCATCATTCTTTTGCCCCACAGGCAGTTAGGCAGCAGAAAAGTAACACAACATGAGCAAGATACTGATCGTCGAGGATGAGTCGGACATTTCTGAGCTGATCGCGCTGCACCTCACACGCGAAGGGCACGACTACCTCTGCATCGCCAACGGCCTACAGGCGCTGCCCGCCGCTGTGGAGCACCAGCCGGACCTCATCGTGCTCGATCTGATGCTGCCTGGCTTGGATGGCATGCAAATCTTCCGCCGCCTTCGCTCTGACACCCGCACCACAAACATCCCGGTCATCATTCTCACCGCGAAAGCGCAGGTGACGGACAAGATCGCCGGTCTGGAGATGGGAGCGGACGATTATCTCACCAAGCCCTTCAGCCCGCGTGAGTTGTACCTCCGCATCAGCGCCATCCTGCGCCGTGTGAAGAAAGTGACGCATGTGTCCGAGATCCTCCGCGGCCGTTTCATGCTGGACCGCAAGAACATGAAGCTCTTCCTGGACGGTTCACCGCTTGACCTGACCACGACGGAGTTCAAACTGCTGACCACGCTCATGGAAAACGATGCCACCGTCCACACCCGCGCCGATCTCCTGCGCGAGGTCTGGGGCTACAACAGCGACGTGGCGACCCGCACGCTCGACACGCACATCAAGCGCCTACGCGAGAAGCTTGGCCCGGCGGGCAATCACATCGTCACCATTCGCGGCACAGGCTTCCAGTTTCAGACTGAATTGCCGGAGGCCATTGCCGCATGACGTCACTGAGTCTTCTTTTACTCATTCTGCTGGCGGCCTGCTTTGGCGTTTGGCTGCAACGTGAAAAATACTGGCGTAAGCGCTGGGAACACGTGGCAA
Source organism: Verrucomicrobiota bacterium (assembly GCA_026397635.1). GTDB lineage: Bacteria > Verrucomicrobiota > Verrucomicrobiia > Verrucomicrobiales > Verrucomicrobiaceae > Prosthecobacter. Next base: position 38,698 of record JAPLUL010000091.1, read on the forward strand.
AATCCATCGGCATGCGGGCGCGGGACGCCGATCAACTGCCGGAACAGTCAATCCGCATTTGGAATGACCTTCAGGAAACGCGGCGGCAGTCCGAGCAGCGTCGAATCTTTGAGTCTCTGCTCGATGAAATCAGCCAGGGGCTCGTCTTAATGGAGGATGATCTGCGCATCCGCTATGCGAACCGACCGCTCGCTGAACTGCTGCACCGCTCGGAAATCCGCCCTGGACGCTCTCTCATTGAAGAAGTGCGCGACCATCAGATCACTGGCCTCGTGCAGGAGGCTCTTCAGGAAAAGCGCCACACCACGCGCCGCATTCAGATGCTGTCGTCGGACGCCTGCACCGGCACCAACCTCAGCGGCCGGCATTTTCTCATTGAGGCCGCCCCGCTTGCCGCAGAATCTGGCGGCGGCGCTTGGCTGATGATCCAGGACGTGACCGAAGCCGCCATGACCGAGCAGATTCGGAAAGACTTCGTGGCCAATGCCTCGCATGAGCTGCGCACGCCGCTCACACTCATCGGCGGGTACATCGAGATGCTGCAGGATGGCGGAACGCCGCTGACCCCCACTGCCATGAAGCGCAGTCTGGATGTGATGGAAAAGCACACGAAGCGCATCGCACGCATCATTGAGGACATGCTGGCCATCTCACGCCTGGAAGACACCGCTACGCCGCTGAATTGTGAGCCCTTCAATGTCCGCTCCAGCGCACAAGACGCCGCCGATCACCTTGCTCCCATGCTGGAGGGAAAAGATGTAAAGATCGACTTCGACTTCCCCAAGGACGGCGGACGCATCACGGGCGACCGCTTTTACTGGGATCAGATCTTCACGAACCTCATCGAGAACTCCATCAAAGAAAACACCCGCCCCGGTCTCATCATCCGAGTCTCCGGCCACTGGGACAAGAGCCAGTGTGTGCTGAAGGTGAGTGACAACGGCATCGGCATCCCCGCGCATGACCTGCCCTTCGTTTTCAAGCGCTTTTACCGTGGCAACAAGCACCACTCCTCCGCTTCTCAGGTCAAAGGCACCGGGCTGGGCCTTTCCATCGTCAAACGCGCCGTCGAGGCCCATGGCGGCACCATCGAGCTGGTCAGTACGCCCGGCGTGGAGACCACTTTCACCATGCGCATGCCGTTGCCGTGTGAGTGCTAGTAATAGGCATTCGCCTTGAGACAGGGCAAAGACTGTGGTTTAAACCGTCCGTGGAAGACTCCTTCGGCCATCGCATCTCTTACCTGCGCGTTTCCGTCACCGATCGGTGCAACGAACGCTGCCGTTACTGCATGCCCGAGGAGGAGCAGCCCTGGTTCGCCAAGGAGGACACGCTTACCTATGAGGAAATGACGCGGGTCGTGCGTGTGGGTGCCACGCTCGGCATCAAGCGCATCCGTGTCACCGGCGGCGAGCCACTCACGCGCCCCGGAATCGCCGAATTTTGCGGCGAATTGACGAAAATACCCGGCATCGAAGGCGTCGGCATCTCCACCAACGGCACGCTGCTCGCCAAAACCGAAAACGGCGTCACCCTGGCCGAACGGCTCGTCAAAGCCGGGGTTCGCACCGCCAACATCTCCCTCGATTCGCTCGACCGCGCCACCTACCAGCGCACCACCAGCCGCGATCTGCTGCCACGCCTGCTGGAGGGCATCGACGCCGCGATTGAGGCCGGTTTTGACTCCATCCGGCTCAACTGCGTCCTCATGAAGGGCCAGACCGAGCGCGAGCTGCCCGCGCTGATCGAATTCGCCCGCGAAAAAAACGCCCTGCTGCGCTTCATCGAACTCATGCCCGTCAGCACCCAGGAAGTGCTTAGCGAGGAGAATTTCCTCCCCGTCGCCACCGCCAAGCAGCTCGTCGAGCAGACCACCGGCCCACTCATCTCAGAACCGGATTTCAAGACCAACGGCCCCGCCCTTTATCATCGCGTCCCCGCCACCGGCCAGCGGATTGGTTTCATCGGCGCGATGACGAACCTGCACTTCTGCGAGAACTGCAACAAGCTCCGCCTCACCTGTGACGGCAAGCTGCGGCCCTGCCTCGGCAGTTATTTGGAGTTCGACCTGCGTGCCGTGTTGCGCGGCGGCTGCACGGATGCCGAATTGGCCGCGTTTTTCCAAAACGTCGTCGCCCGCAAGCCCAAAGAGCACGATTTTCGGGACAACTACCAGCCGAACCGCAAGATGATCGCCATTGGCGGCTAGAATTCATGAGCAAGCTCACTCACCTCAATCGCAAAGGCGAAGCCGCCATGGTCGATGTCTCCGCCAAACCGCCCGTGAGACGTGAGGCGGTGGCTGAAGGGCGCATCGTGCTGGCCCCGGCCACGCTCGATCTCATTCGCACCAATCAGATCAAAAAAGGAGACGTGCTGAGCATCGCGCGCATCGCCGGGATTCAAGCCGCCAAGCAGACGCAGCATCTCATCCCGCTCTGCCATCAGATTCCGCTGAGCAAGGTGCAGATCGACTTCGAACTGCGGCCCAAGGCCGTTCACATCACCGCCACCGCCATCACCGTGGCACCTACCGGCGTCGAAATGGAGGCGCTGACCGCCGTTTCCATCGCCGCGCTGACGATTTACGACATGTGCAAGGCGGCGGACAAAAAGATGCGAGTTGAGGGCGTGCGACTGGTGAAGAAGACGAAGGCGGATCACACCGCGAAGGGCTTGTAGCGCGCGAGCGACTTGTGGCTGGAGCGCGGACGCCCTCGTCCGCTTCCCTCTTCATGACCGACTCAGCCGAGAGGAATGACAAAAAGATCGGTGGCAAAAAAATAGGATCATTCACCTGCCAATGGTCCCTTCACTTCGTTCTGCCGCTCCGTTGAGAACAGATTTGCCGACTGGGAAACTTCCCACAAAGCTCGGCTTCTCACTCCCCGTCTCACGCAGGTAATCCTGAAACCAATCTTGCCGCCGCAGGCTCTGGTAAATCACGTCCAACAGTCCCATGCTCATGCCCTGCACCGACTGACTGCCTGCCGTCCGGAAGTCCGGGATCGGCAGCTTCTCCACTGGTGGTTGGTCGAGAAAGAGATCCCCGAAGGCCGTGTTCGTGCACTGCGCCAGATTATCCGCCTCACTATAGGTCAGGTTCCCGTCACGCTCCCAGTGCTGGATCTTCTCCAGCCATTTCTCTGGTTCCTTTTGCCAGCACTTGAAGGCTGTGTGCCAGCACTTGAAGGCGGCGTGCCCCTAGTCTTCAAACGCCATGCCCTTCGATCCCAAGCTCCCTCCCCACAACGTGCAGGTCAAAGCGCAGGAGCTGCGCGGGCAGTTCAACGGCCTCATGGATCTCATCGACGCCATTCCCGCCGGAACCAGCAGCCACAGCAATGGCCTGGCTTTGCTGGGGCTGGCGGTAGTGATCCACCCACGCAGGCCGAGGTGCAGCAGATCGTGAACAAGCTCGATGAGCTGATCCTGGCGCTGAGGAGGTAGGCGGGGCGCCGTGAGACAGGCAGCTTGCCTGTGGTTCCAATCCCACAGGCTGGCAGCCTGTTTCACTGAGCGCTGCCGAACCCGGCGCCTGGGGTCCAGCCGCCCTACCTGGACCGAAGGCGGATCACACCGCCAGCGTCTTGTAGAGCGTGAGGGTTTTACGGGCGATGGAATGCCAACTGAAGTGGTCCACGGCACGCTGGCGGCCGGCCAGGGCCATGCGTTGACGCAGTGCGGGATCGGCCATGAGTTTGTTGATGCCTGCGGCAAGGTCACGGGCAAACTTCTCGGGATGCACGGCCTCAAACGGGCTTTCGGTCTGCTGCTCGATGGGAATGAGGAAGCCGGTCTCGCCTTCCACCACGACCTCTTTGATGCCGCCGACGGCGGTGGCGACGACGGCGGTCTCGCAGGCCATGGCCTCCAGGTTGATGATGCCAAACGGCTCATAGATCGACGGGCAGCAGAACACGTCGGCATGCGAATACATGGCGATCTTTTCCGGCGCGGGCAGCATGGACTGAATCCACACGATGCCGGGCCGGGTAGCGCTCACGGCGTTCACGGCGGCTTCCATCTCCTCTTTGATCTCGGCGGTGTCGGGCGCTCCGGCGCAGAGGACCACTTGGAAGCCGGGATCCAGATGCTGGATGGCGCGAACGAGGTGAATGATGCCCTTCTGGCGTGTGATGCGGCCGACGAAGAGGACGTAGGGCTGGTCTGGATCGACGCCGTGCTTTCTCAGCACGTCCGGCGCTTCGACGCGATGGTATTCATCAAGGTCGATGCCGTTGTGAATGACGTGAATCTTGTGTGGGTCGAGGTCGAAGTGCTTGTGCAGGTCGAGGCGCGTTTCCTCGGATACAGCGATGATGGCATCCGCCATTTTGAGTGCGGTGTTTTCCAGCCAGACGGTGAAATCATAGCCATGACCGAGCTGCTCGCGCTTCCAGGGGCGCAGCGGCTCCAGCGAGTGAACGGTGAGCACCATGGGCACGCCGTAGTTCAGTTTGGCGAGGATGCCGCCGAAGTGCGCATACCAAGTGTGCAGGTGGACGATGCTGGCATCAATGCCGCGGGTGTTGAAATCGAGGCAGCGCTGAAGTGCGCCGAAAACGGACTTCAAGTTCAGCGGGCAGTCCCAATCTTTCGTGTCGAGGCCGAAGCCTTTGACGGTCAGATTCTCGCCACGGCTGTCCTGGTCACCAAAGCAGCGTACATCGACCTCGATGAGCTTCGCCAACTCGCGGGAGAGGTATTCGACGTGGACGCCGGCTCCGCCGTAGATGTGAGGAGGGTATTCGTTGGTGAGGAAGAGAGTTTTCATGCGGAAGTTTGTGATTGGGGCGTTTATTGGCCCTGGGCCTGCCACCATTCGTCGATGGCGGGGATGTCGAAGATGCGGAAACGGCGCTTGATGCGCTGCTCCAGGGCGAGCTGGGCGTGCTTGGCGACTTCGAGCGAGGGGTCGTCTTTGATGGCGGCGATGAGTTTCGCGTTGGTCTCTGGCGCGTTGCTGCCGAGGAGCAGGAAGCAAACACGCACGCGCACCTCCCAGGGCTGTTGATGGTCGGCGAGGAGCTGGAGCAGCGCGTCGGGCTTCACATCTGCTTCCTCACGAAGGTTCTGGCCTTTGAATAGCTCGGCCACGGGCAGGCGGTAGCCAGGATCATCACGCTGCAGGAACTGAATGGAGCGCACGACGCGCATGTACTCGACCTGGGCGGCCTCCTGCAGTTGTTGGGTGCCGGGATCACGCAAATACTCGACGATGGCGGAGAGCGGCTTGCGCATGCCGGTGGCGATGGCCTCGTCGCCATACTGGATGAGGCGGTTGCGCTCTTTGAGCAGGATGAACTCCGCCTGGGTGGGGGAGATTTGCGGCGCGGCATCGGCGATGCGTGCTGTGCCCGGTTGGTCGGCGGCTGGGATGGCGGGCTGGGGCGCAAGCTGCGGATTTTTGAGCACGCCTGAAATGCGCTCCAGGGACTCACGCGTGCTCTGCTGCGCGATGAGCTGCTCGCGGCGGATGACATCGAGCTGCTGCTGCAAGGCGGCGATTTTTTCCTCCGCTTTGGCAAGCTCGACCGCAGCGGCTTGAGGCTGCGCGGACTTGGTGGTGACCGTGGTTTGCGCGGCCAGCCGGGACGCAATCTCCTGTTGGTAGAACCTTTGGCAAAACCAAAGCACCAGAAGACCCATGGCCGCCGAAGTGACGATCGAGATGACCAGATGCCGGTAAATCAGATTCGAACGCTTTAGATTGGCGGCGGGGGATTCACTTCTAGGCATCAGTGGATCCGGAGATTGGGGCAGGTCTTTTGCGGGAGCAGAAGGAGCGTCCCGCCAGATCGCGGCGGTGGCCGGCAACTCCTGGTCTTGCACATTTTCGAGGAGCCTAGTCAGGTTTCTCTTATCTTTTGCCATGTTGAGTGGGGAATACGTTACGCGATGAAAGTTGCCAGAGGCAACAAACAAGGCCAGCCTTTGCGCGTCAACCCAGCTCATGGCAACAGAATCCACAACATCCGTCGTTTTGTCAGAACCTCCAGAGTCCGGAGCCGGTGGCTGGCTACGGCCAGGGCTGCTGCGTGGGCTGGCTGCCTGGGGGCTGCCGACGGTGTTGGCGCTGCTTTTTTTGGCATGGCCTTATCAGCAATGGGAATTCGGGCAGCGTCACAGTGTGCTGCATGGCTGGGCCAAGTGGGTGAGCAAATATGCGGACTGGCAGTTCTGCCTGCTGGTGCCGCTGCTGGTGGGCTGGCTGGTGTGGCTGCGGCGCGAGGAACTGCGCAGACTGCCCTGGCTGGGCACTTGGCTCGGCTTGCTGCCACTGGGCGCGGGCTTGTTTTGCTACTGGCTGGGCTACAAGGCGGACACGGGTTACCCAGCGTTTCTGGCGGTGCAGTTTGTGCTGGCAGGCATGATCCTGCTGGTGCTGGGCTGGGCGTGGATGCGGACGCTGGGCTTTGCCTGGCTCTTTTTGTTCTTCACTTGGCCGATGCAGCCGCTGGAGGACTCCGTGGCCTCCCCGCTGCGGCCCAGGACGGCGGCGATGGCGGCCTCGATGCTGAATCTCATCGGCCAGCCGACGATCAGTGAAGGCTCGGCGCTGCAATCCGCCCCCGAGGCAGAAAAGGGCACCCAAACCGGGGATTTGTTCAGCTTGGATGTGGATGCCAAGTGCAGCGGCATCAATTCACTTTTTGCGCTGATGATGATCTCCGCGCTGCTGGGCTATCTGGCGCTGAAACACCCACGCTCGCGGCTTATTTTGTTTGTCTGCTCGGTGCCGCTGGCCGTGGCGGGCAATGTGGTGCGACTGCTGCTGCTGGTGGCGGGCACGCTGGCTTTTGGCTCGGATTTCGCGGTGGGCCAGCGCATGGGGGACCATCAGGAGATGTCTCCGTTTCACACTTTCGCCGGCTTTGCAGTGTTTGGCGTGGCGCTGGCGGGCATGTTCGCCTTGTGCTGGCTGCTGGAGGGGCGGGAGATGAAGAGCAATCTGAAACGACACGCCGCTGGCTCTGGAGCGCGGGGTGTCTCCGCTATACCGCTGCCGCGCCGCACGCTGTCCCAACTAGCGGCCGCGCTGCTGCTGCCGCTGGCCACGCTGGGGCTGTGCGCCGGGACGGATATCAGCTTCCACGTCGCCGAGCCCGGTGTGGCACTGCAACTGCCTTTGAGCCTGGGAGATTACCAGGGGCGTGAGTTTGACATGACGGCCCAGGAAAAAAACATCCTGGACGAGGGGGTGAAGCTCGTGCGCAATACCTACAGCAGCACCACTGGCAGGCAGCTCATGGCCACGGTGATCCTCAGCGGGCGTGCGAAGCGCAGCCTGCACCGCCCGGAAGTCTGCCTGCCCGGCCAGGGTTGGACGGTGACGGACAGCACGCATGTGCCCATCCTGCTGGAGGATGGACGTGAGATCACCGCCACGCTGCTGCGCATTTTCCATGACAAGGAAGCGCCCAACGGCACACGGCTCCGGACGCGGGCGCTGAACCTCTACTGGTACATCGGCTCAGACGGCACGACCTGCCCAGAGCACTATGAGCACATCCTGCTGACCTACTTTGACTCCATCTTCCGCAATATCCAGCACCGCTGGTCCATGGCGTCCATCTACATTCCGCTGCCGGAACAAATCGTGGGCCAGGAAGATCCGCTGATTGAGCTTGGTGCGCTGGAGGATGCCCGGGCATTTGTCTCGAAACTCGCGCCGACTTTCATGACCAAGCGGTAGGGTTGATGGTTTTGAGTGGATGGTTGATGGACTGACTAGAGGGGCTGCGGCCCATCTGGCTATCAACCACCCGCCATCAACCAAGGCTCAGCGGCTCAGATCTTCCTGCATCAGCACTTTGAAGCCTGCGTTGGAGAGCACCTCAGCTCCGAAATCGGGCGAGTCGAGGTGCAGCACGAGAACCGGCATCTGAGCAGGGCGCACAAGAAGCGGGTAGCTGAAGTTGATGTTGATCTCGGCGGAGAGCAGCGCGGCAAGCGCCTGCGCCAGGGAGCGTCCGGTCTCTCGAAGCTCAACCACGGTGACTGGAACCAGCGCGTGCGGGATGCCTTTCTCAATGAATAGCATCTCCGCGGTCTCAGGATCGCTCGGAATCAGGCGCACGAGGGCTAACTCGGTGGTGTCCTGCAGGGAAAAGCCCAGCACTTCAATGTGGTGCTCGGTGAGCAGTTTGACCAAGGACATGAGCGCTCCCACGCGGTTTTGCAGGAAGACGGATAACTGCCGCACCGGTGTTCCGGCGGGTGTGGCGGTTTCCTCTTTTGACTTGGGATGGATGGTGGTCATAAGAAAGTCACAGCCTCAGCCCCCAGGCTCAGCCGGCGGGGCCGATGGCGGAGCGGCGCTCATCAAACAGCGTCACCCGCAGCGGAATGCTGGCCAGCGTATCACCCTGATGCTGTACCAGCCAGCGGTGAAGGCCTTGGCGCTCAAACTTCACCCGCTGGAGCGTGTACACGATGTTGCGCGAGACGAAGGGGATGAAGGACGAGGGAAACGTCACCTCCAGCCCAGCAGGCATCGGCGGCAGGCATTCCTTCCCCTCAGGATCGACGCAGCGGATGACAAACTCGTGCTTCCCAGCGTCATCCGGCATGAAGACCGCCCGCACGGCGATGGAGCACTGCGGATGGACCACCGGGAAGGCCTGCGCACAGAGCGTATCGAACGCGCCCTGGATGCACAGCTTTCCGTTGTAGTCGGCGGCGAAGTCACACACGGTGGCGAGCTGGATATTCATCAGAATTGGGAAATGCTAGTCGCGTCCAAAGAGCCGTTTGAAGAAACCGCCCAGGGTTTTTTTATCGGTGCTGGGTTGCAGAGCCGGGCTGGCTGGCACGACTCTGTCCCCTCCGCCATCGCCATCCTGCACCTCCTCCTCGACCACCTCGGCCTTGGGCACGTCTTTCATCGCCAGCAGCATCGGATCATCGGCTGGGGCTTTCTCAAAGATGTTGTTGAACACCTCACGCACGATCGGTGCCGCCTTCTGGCCACCGCTGACGGTTTCTCCCGGCTCACCTTCATAAACGACGGCGAAGGCAAACATCGGCTTCCCGGCGGGCAGAAAGCCGGTGAACCAGGCCAAGTTTTGATCCTTGGCGATCTTCCACTGCGCGGTTCCGGTCTTCCCCGCGATCTCGGCGTGCTTGATCCCGGCAGAGCGGCCTGTGCCACCAGCGCCATTCACCACGGCCACCATCCCATTGATCACTGTCTGGCGGTGATCCGGGTTCAGGTCGATGCGTTTGCGGTCTTTGGGCTCGTAAGCCATCACCACGCGGTCCGCCATGTCCTGGACCTGCAAAACCAGCCGTGGCTGTGGGATGCGCGTGCCGTCGCCCAGACCAGCCATGCACTGGCAGACTTGCAGCGGCGTGGCCAGCACGCGGCCCTGGCCTATGGCCATGTTCGCCAAGTCACCGGACTGCGTCTTGATCCCCAGATTCTGTTGCGACCAAGCGTTGGTCTGCACAAAGCCCGCCCCCTCCGCCTTGAGTGGGATACCCGTGCGCTCACCGAAGCCTAAACGCAGGGCCATGTTGGAAAGATAATCCGCCCCCGAGTCCAGCGCTGCACGGTAGAACCAGGTATTGCAAGAGCGCTTGATGGCGGTGACCACCGTCATCGAACCCTCTGCTTCCTTGTTCCAGTTGTGGAAGACACGGTTGCCGACCTCCAGCGCGGTGGTGCAGTCATAATAGGTTTTCGCCGTGACCTTGCCGCTATCCAGAGCGGCCAGCGCGGTCACGATCTTGAAGGTCGAGGCCGGCGGATACTCGCCGCGGAACGCCCGCGGATAAAGCGGCAGGCGCGGGTCTTTTGTCAGCTCCTCGTAGCGCTTCTGGCGGATGCCAGGGACGAATTCATTGAGGTCAAAGCCGGGGTTCGAGGCCATCGCCAGGATGTCGCCATTTGTCACGTCCATGATCACCATCGCCCCGCTGGTGGTGTGCTTGCGAAGGGCGTTCTCGGCGTATTTTTGGAAGTTGTAGTCGATGGAGAGCACCACATTGCGCCCCGGACTCGGCACACGGCGGACATCCTCGGACAAACGCTTGCCATCCGGGCTGAACAGCACGTTCACGATGCCTGGCGCACCTTTTAAATCACTGTCAAAAGCAGTTTCGATGCCCTCGCGGCCCTCCATTTCCTCAAAGACCGGGTCACCGTCCACGATCGGCCCAGTCGGCAGCGGGCGCGTCTTACCCGTGTAACCGACGATGTGGCAGGCGGTGGCTCCTTGCGGATAATGGCGCAGGTAAGACGGCTGCAGCACGAGATTCGTGCCCAGCAGCGGGGCCAATTTCTCCTCCATGTCCGGCGTGATCTCCACATTGAGGCCTTCCTCGATGGAAAACACCAGCGGCAGCCAGCGGCGGTGCTTGTAATGCAGCAACAGCTTGTCATCCGAGAGTGACCAAGCTTTGCCCAGCGCACGGTTCGCTGCGTCAAGGGTCTTTTTGGCAAACGCCACGATCTGCGCATCGCTCGCGCCCTCCAGGTAGGGCATGACGAGGGCCAGATAATTCGCGGCGCGGTTTTGCGCGAAGGGGATGCCATTGCGGTCCACAATCTGCCCGCGTGGCGCAGGCACGCTCAGCGTCATCGCCCGCGCCTCTTTCTGCGTCTGCCAGGAGGCCTTCAAATCCTCTTTCGGCGGGGGCGGCAGCTTGGAAACATCCGCTTTGGGTTCATCCAGCACCGGCTGCGCCTTCAGCACGACCTGGGCCTCGGCGACCAGCGGCAGGCTCGCGGCGATGAAAAAGCACATCACGCGGCACAGGCGCGGATTCTTCAGAGAGAAGGAAAGGGACATGAGGGTCGGAAAAAGAACAGCCGCCGGGAATCGATCCGCCCCCCGGCAGCATCGCGAACATGCGGCCCCGTGCGCACGGCGTCAAGGCGCAGGTCAAGGCGCTCCTGGAACGAAAGCGGATCGTTTAATCCACATTTTTTACTTGTTCAAAGCGCTGGCAATGCCTAAAACGGCGCCTCTTTCGCCAAAAAGATCCTCATGGGAACGTTTGGTGATGTCCTTCCGAAGACCAACCAACACGCTCCCACTATCCTCATGAGTAACGACGACAAACCATCCATGGCCCTGTTTTGGGGCTGTTTCATCGCCCTCATCACCACCTCGTACGCTTTCTTCTCGCGCATGTATCTCTGCGATGTGCGCCTGGGTGATGTGCTGAATATCGACAAGGGCACCATCGGGGCGCTCAAAGGCGCAGGCATCTGGCCCTTCGCCATCTCAATCATCCTGTGGAGCCTCATCATCGACCGCATTGGCTACAAGATTGCCATGCTGTTCTCGTTCGTAAGCTACCTGATCTACACAGCGATGGCGTTTATGGCCTTTAGTGCCCTTCAGGGCGTCACAGGAGACGCGCTGATTGCTGCACAAAAGAGCGCCTTTAACCTGCTTTATTGGGGCAGTGTGATCCTTGGCCTTGGCAACGGCACGGTGGAAGCCTTTATCAATCCTGTCGTCGCCACCATGTTCAGCAAAGACAAGACAAAGTGGCTTAACATCCTGCATGCAGGCTGGCCCGGTGGCCTCGTCGTCGGCGGACTCTGCACCATCGCCCTAGCGGATGTGGCTAAGACAGGCGACTGGCGCATCGTGCTGGGTCTCGTGCTGGTTCCGGCTGTAGTTTATCTGTTCATGCTCCTCGGTGCCACCTTCCCCAAGAACGAGCGCGAAGCTGCGGGTGTGGGCTATGTGGACATGCTCAAAGAACTCGGCATTTTCGGTGCCTTCGTCTCCTTTGCGCTCATCTTCGCCCAGCTTGATCAAGTGCCTGAGTTAAAGTCCGTATTCTTCAGCGCTAACGCGAAATGGATCTACACCGCAATCGTCGCCGTCCTGTTTGGCGTGATCACCAAAAGCTTTGGTCGCCCGTTGTTGGCTTTCATGATCGTCATCATGATGCCACTCGCCACGACAGAAATCGGAACGGATGGCTGGATTGGCTCCCTGATGGAAGAACCGATGAAAGCCTCGGGTGCCAATCCCGGCTTCGTGTTGGTTTACACCTCTGCCATCATGATGGTGCTTCGATTCTTTGCCGGTCCGATCGTTCATAGCCTCTCGCCCATCGGCCTACTCATCGTCAGCGCCATTCTAGCGGTGGCCGGCCTTACTGCACTTTCCTTCACCGGGAACTCGGGCTTGGTCGCCATCTTCGCGGCCGCAACACTGTATGCTTTCGGCAAGACTTTCTTCTGGCCCACCATGCTTGGAATCACGGCTGAGCAGAGTCCAAAAGGCGGTGCGCTCACGCTCAACGCCATCTCAGGCATTGGCATGCTGGCTGTCGGGATTCTGGGGTTCCCCTTCATTGGTGGTTTGCAGGAGGACACGACGACCAAGCTCATCGCTGCTAAGAACCCAGCGCTTGTGCGGCAGGTAAGCGTGGATAAAAGCTATGTGCTCGGCCCTTACAAGGCCATTGATCCCGCGAAGGCTGCTGCTGTGACCGCCGAAGCCGACAAGGCCACCATTGCCGAGGCTACCAAAGGCGGGCAGTTTACCGCGCTTGGCAAGATGGCGATGTTCCCCGCCTTCATGCTTGCTTGCTACATCGCCATGTTCCTTTACTTCAAGTCCCGCGGCGGCTACAAGGCCGTTGACATCCACGCGTCCCACTGATCCTGATTTAGACCTACTCAAGAGGCGGCTTCCGCAAAGGCAGCCGCCTCATTATTTCCCAACCACATCCACACACAAACGCATCTTATGAGTGAAAATAATCGAATGAGACTTCTCTGGGCCGGGTTCATGGCCATTCTCGCCGCTGGCGTCGGCTTCAGTATCCGCAACGGCATTGGCGCCGAATGGGCGCGTCTCTTCGGGTTTACCGGCCTGCAAGTGGGCCTTATCGGCGGGGCAGGCTTCAGCGGTTTCTGCTTCGGTATCATCATTGGCGGGGTCATCGTGGACAAGATTGGCTATGGCAAGCTCGTGGTTACTGCCTTCCTCCTGCACATTATCTCCGCCGTGATCACATTGATCCCATCGGATGGGATGAATCAGCAAAGCGCTTTCCTCGCGCTTTTCTGCGGCACATTCACTTTCGCGCTGGCGAACGGAACTCTGGAAGCCGTGGCCAATCCACTTGTGGCCACGCTGTTCCCTGAAAACCGCACCCACTATCTCAACATCCTGCACGCAAGCTGGCCTGCGGGGATGATCATCGGTGCCCTGATCACTCTGGCCGTCGGTGCTTCCTGGAGCTGGAAAGCCCAGCTCGCGCTCTATCTCGTGCCAACTGTCATTTACGGCTTCATGTTCTTCGGCCAGTCCTTCCCTCGCTCCGAAGCCTCCGCCAAAGGACTGTCTTTGGGCGAGATGATGAAGGATGTCGGCATCCTGGGTGGCTCGGTCGCCGGTTTCTTCCTCTATCTTTTCACGCGTGACGCGCTGGGCGGCAACATTCTCAAAGGACTCACCAGCTCCGATTTCTTCGCCAGTAGCACCTGGGATTACATTTCCATGGCCGTTGGTGTTGGCTTCCTGGTCTGGGTGGCTGTCATCACGAAGTTCGCCCTCGGTCACTGGATGTTGTTCGTGCTCTTCCTGGCTCATGCCATCGTGGGTTCCCTGGAACTTGGCACAGATTCCTGGATCGAAGCCATCAACGGCACGATTTTGAGTCCGTCCCAAGGCAAGATCCTGTTCATCTTCGCCTCCGCCATGATGTTCGGCCTGCGCTTCTGTGCTCACTGGATTGAAGACAAGCTGAAGCTCTCGCCGCTGGCCCTGCTCTTTGTCTGCTCACTGTTCGCCATCGTTGGCCTTTACGCTGCCGCTGGAGTCACCGCCATTGGTATGGCCTTTGGCGCGATGCTTATCTACAGCATTGGCAAAACTTTCTTCTGGCCAACCATGCTCGCCGTTGTCGGTGACCGCTTCCCACGTTCCGGTGCCGTCGCCATGTCCATCATGGGCGGCATTGCCATGCTCTCAGTCGGACAGCTTGGCGGTCCAGGACTGGGATATGGCAAAGACCGCTTCACCGCTGAGCACATGAAGGCCAACGGTCAAGAAGCCATTCTTGCTGCCAATAAGTCCGAGAACTCCAGCAAGTGGCTTCAATTTGAAGCTGTATCCGCCTTGGACGGCAAGAAGCTGGAAGAGGCTAAATCACTGCCCCCTGAGAAGCGTTCCGCTGATCAAAAAGCCATGGTCGAAGCCGAAATCGCAGGTTGTCGTAAGTTGCTCAAAACGGATGCGATGCTTCCTATCGGCATGGCAGTGATCTATTTATTCCTCCTGCTATACTTCAAGAGCATCGGTGGCTATCGCCCGGTCCGCATTGACGAACAATCAGCATAACCCGCTCCATTCCCACGCGGCGTCCCCTC
>JAPLUL010000197.1:0-2236 GCA_026397635.1 Verrucomicrobiota bacterium
AAAGTTCCCACTGGCGGGAGCGCAGCACCTTGCGGGCGATGGGGTCTTCAGGACCATCTCCCTGGCCGATGACGACACCTTCATCCAGAGAGGCGGAGAGGCTGCTGTTGGCGGCTTCTTCACCATCACCTGCCATCAGGCTGGAGATGTGGTTGCCGACGTCGCTGGTGGCGGTTTGGCTGCCGTTGGTGAGCATCTGGCTCTGGGCGTCGGCCATTTTGAAGCCTCCTATGGTGTCGATGATCTTATAGACACCGGTGGTCTGGTCGAAGTTGCCGATTTGAGTTGGGGTAAGCCCCAAGGCCGAGTCATTCAAAGCAAGCGTTCCGGTGATCGTTCCCGCACCGCCGTTGAGATCCGCCACCAGCCACTGGTCCCCGCCCGCGAAGCCGGACATGCCATTGGGGTTGCCGATGACCAAGGTGCCGCCCGCTGCGGCGTCAAGGTTACCTGTAAGATCGAGCCTGTCAGAGGAACTGGCCAGTCCGGTATTGTCCCCAACTGCTGCGCCGGTGAACAAATCCACCGCGATGAAGCTGCCTGCACCCATGACCACCGCGCCGTTGCCGGAAGTGGAGAGTGAAAGCGTCGCCGCCGCAGGGGCGAGGCTGGCATCGCCTGCGCTCAATGTGCCGTTGATGAAGATGTTATGGTTCAGCGCCGCCGTCACCGCCCCGGCACCGGCCAGGGTGCCCGTATTCGTTACAATCACGCTGCCGAGGTTATGCAGGGTGACACCACTTTTGATGGAGAGCAACGCATTGACGACGGTGACCGTATTGACTGTAAGCCTTTGGGCGGTGAGGGTTGGGGTGGAGATGCCAGTAGCGCTGTGGACCTCCAGGCTTCTAATGGTGAAGTCGGCATCTAGAATGGTGTTGAGCTGATTGGCCGCACCGGTGGCGGCAAAGGTGATGTCGTCGGTCACCTTCGGAGTCGCAGCGGTGGCAGTGCCGGCCGCGTCGCTGGCCCAGTTATTGCCGCTCCATGTATTGTCGGTCTGGCCCAGCCAGTGGGTGGCGGCGAGGGCTGGTGCGCCGGAGAAGGACAGGGTAATTCCATAGTAGGGGGTAAGCGCAGCCTTGTATCCTCGTAGCGGATCAATCCCCAGACTCGCAAAGGTTTCGCCAAGGAAAGTCATCGTGCCCTCGATAAGATCGCCGGAGAGATACCCGACTGGAACACCGACGAAATTACCACCTAAAGCAAAAGAATCACCAGTGGAAGAGTTGGCACGAGACGGATAACCCTGACCAAAATCTTGAATGCCGGAGAACATTGCTCCGGGCTCGGGCAAAGGATTTTCATAAACATCTCCAATGGCATCGAGAAAAACAACGTGTGACGCCCAAGGTGTAATAAGATGCATGCCAGGTTCATGCTCAAATTGGTCTGTTTTCGTTAGACCCGTGAGAATAACGCTGCCCGAGTATGAAAACACGACATTGCCGTCGGTTTCCTGGCCCAGGATGGTGATGTCCGCATTGGCGGGTACGCTCAGGCTGATCATCGTCATCCCGGTCATGGCGGTCGTCAGCAGACTGCGTGGTAAGGACAAAAATCGGAGGAATTGGGCACCTAAAAATCGCGGGCTGTTGGAGGTGGACTTCGTGGACATGCGTGCTGGTCTGGGGGTAGGGTTGACTTGGCGCGAGTGATGATTTCGTCTTTAGCTCAGAACCGGGCGGCAAGTGTGTGCCCGGAACTGTCAATGGCAGCCGTCTGCTATCAGAAAACCCTAAACCACCTAAGGGAAGATGGATAAAGCGTCATGACGGGTTAACCCAATGAGCTGACGCGTGGCCGCACTCGCCTTGCCAAGGCAGCGTGGGAGCGTGTGTGGCAGAGGGAATGAACAGGAAGCTTGTCTCAAGCAGCGCGATGCGGAAATCACCGACCGCTCCAGCGGCCTGCACGAAGAACCCAAGCTTCCGGGTGGGCACCTGGAAGGTTAAACCGAAATACCTGCAACCACCCGCCGCGGCGGTTAGCCTGGCTGTAGGGCCAGAGACGCAGCGTGCCTCAGGGGCAAAAAAAAGAAGCGGCATCGTGAGATGCCGCTTCCGTTTGATTCAATCAACCAACCTAACCTAATCAAACCTGTTTAGAACTTGTAGCTCAGACGCAGGGCACCCATGTGCGCGCTCATGTCGCTACGGAAGAACTGGCCCTGGTAGCTCAGCAGCACGCTGAGCTGGTCGTTGAAGGCGAGGTTCACGCCTGCACCGGCTGCCAG
>JAPLUL010000025.1:0-25757 GCA_026397635.1 Verrucomicrobiota bacterium
CAGCAGCGGTTGTCCGGCATCGAAGGCTTCCTTCAAGTGGTGCATGTTTTCAGCCTTCACGCGCGAGGCCACCGCGGCCTCGCTCATCAGCGGCAGCTTGAAACCACAGAGCAGGTTGGCGAATAGGCTTTTGAAATGCTCACGGGCGATGGCGCGGCGTTCGGCGGCGCTTTTTTCACGCCCGAAAGCGATCCGTAGGTTGTTGAGTGCCAGCCGACGGTAAGGAATGCCGATGCCATACGCGATCAGTCCCAGCCCACGTCCCAACCACCAGATGAAGACGAGCGGAAGCACTCTCAACACGCCCTCTACGCACCGAAACAGTGCGTAAATCAACCACTGTCCGGTGCGCTTGGTGAAACTGGCGGATTCAGTGGCGCTGCCCATGGCTTCTTATGCCCCAGCGGTTTCAGACGCGCAACCGTTCGTGCGAGATCGTCGGAGAAGCTTGCGTTTGCGGTGGCGGGCATCGCCGCCGTTTCGAACGACGGAATACTGCCGGTCCAAAGTCTCGGAACGAAATCAAAGTAAGGCAGAGAAAGTTGGGGCAGGGGAATTCACGCCTCCGCCCGAAACACGCGCTGTTTGAAAAGAAAACGGGCGGCATGATTGCCGCCCGTTTGGGTTTGAATGAGATGAGTATGACGCGGCGGCCTATTTCTCCACCCAGCGGACGGCTTCCATGAGCAGTTCACGTGCGGAGGCGAGGCCGAGCTTCTGTCGGATGTTGGCCTTGTGGGCATCCACCGTCTTAGCGCTGAGGCCGAGCTTTTCGGCAATGTTGTGGGAATCGAAGCCACGTCCGACCATTTCGAAGATTTCGAGCTGGCGGTCGCTGAGCATGCGAGCAGGCTCGCCGCGGGAGCCGCCTCGCGGTCCGCCGCCGGAGACGATGCTGCCGAGCAGCGAAGCGCTGAAGAAGAACGATCCAGCGGCCACTTGGCGGAGGCCCTGCAGCACTCGTGGGCTGGGTTCACCCTTCATGACATAGCCCATGGCACCAGCGCGGAGGCAACGTTCGGCATAAACATTTTCATCGTGCATGGAATACACGAGAATCTGCATTTCCGGGTGGCTGGCCTTGAGCTTCTTGATGAGATCCACACCGCTGCGGTCTTTCAGGGTGATGTCGAGCACCACCACGTCTGGTTTGAGTTTGGCAATCTGCTGAATGGCGGTGTTGGCGTCTTCAGCGCTGCCGATCACTTGCAGGTCTTCCTGCTGGTCAATCAGTTTCTTAAGCCCTTCGATAACGATGGGATGGTCGTCAAGTATATAGATTTTGCTTTTCACGGTGGGCTTAAGTGACTCATTTTGAGAACAATGTCAACAACCCATTCTTAAGCATGGGCGGGGGAAAAGTGGCAAAGCACACGCACCCCTTTGCCTTTGTGAGTCGTGATCTTCATTTCGCCGTTGATCAGATGCGCTCTGTGTTCCATCACGCGCAGGCCGATTCCATCGCTCTGCGCGGCCGTTTTCCCGCTTGGGAATCCGCGTCCATTATCCCGTATCTCCAGCACGCCTTCCGTAGGGGATTTGCGCCGCAGGCTGAGATGGATTTTTCCGGCGCCGCCGTGTCGGATGGCGTTGTTGACTGCCTCCTGGGCGATGCGGAAAAGATGAATCTCTGCCTCCTGGCCGACCTCGGGTGCTGGATCGTCAACGTGGCAGACACATTCGCGGCGGAAATTTTCCCGCACCGTCTCGGCGATCAGCATCAGCCCGCCGGCCAGTCCGCGGTTCTTCACCGCTGCCGGTGAGAGACCGTGAGACAGACGCCGCGTCTCTGTGATAGCGGTTTTCACCAGTTCGTGAATGCGCTGTGCGTCTTTTTGATCTTCACCGCCCAGACGCTCTAGCAGCGCCTCTACCAGAGAGGCGATGCCGGTGAGTGTCTGCCCCACGCCATCGTGCAGGTCATGGCCGATGCGGATGTGCTCCTGCTCTGCTACGCGGATGACCTCCACCTCCAGCTTCCGCCGCTCGGTCGCGTCCACTCCGGTCGTAACGATGAAATCCACGCTGCCGTCGGCTTTTTTCACCGCCGTGTGAGCGATCTCGATGTGCCGTGTCTCGCCGTCGCGCGTGTGCATCGGGCGGGTGAAATGGATGGAACCACCGCCGTCAGCCAGCATCTCAATGCGCCGCTGGCTGGCACTTGCCTCCGCCGCATCCACCCTCGGCAGGGTCCAAACTTTGCGGCCTGCCACCACTTTGAGCTTGTAACCAAAGAGTTTCTCCGCTGCCGCGTTCACGCATAACACACTGCCGTCAGTCCCCAGCAAGCCGATCGAGACGGGCGCGTGATCAATCAAAATTCGGGTCAGCTCCGCTTCGCGTTTCAGCTCCCGCTGCAGCTGATTGCGTGCGGTGATGTCTAGCAGGATGAGCATGCCTTGGACGAAGCTGCCTTGGTCGTCCCGCAAGCATGCGGAGGCGGTCAACACGTCCAGCGTTTCGTTGTTCTGGCGTTCCAGGGTCGTTTCCAGGCTTTGGGTGGGCTTTAGGCCCGTCTGCATCGCATGGAGCATCTGGCGCATCTCCCCACGGTTCCCACGTACGGTTAGATCCAGCACGCCGAGGTGCAGCAGGGCCTTCTTATGGTAGCCGAGCATGCTGCAGGCCGCCGGATTGGCGTCCACGATGTGAAACTTAGCGTCAAACACCAGCACGCCGGCTGCGTTGCTTTGAAACAGGTTGTGGCTACGCGCTTCCGTCTCCCGCAGCGCTTGTTCAGCCTCCACCAACGGTGTGATGATGATCGCCATGCCCGCCTCGGAGATGACGCGACCCTCCGCATCCCGTTCAAAAGGCCGCATGTGGGACTGTATCCACTCGTGGCCGCCTTGTTTGCGCAGCACCCGCACCCGCAGGGTCCGCACCTCGTCGCTGCCGCTTTCCATCACCAACCGGTGTGCCTCCTTGAACTCCGCGAGATCATCTGGATGGATGATGCCGAACCACCCACCCTTGCGCTTCTCGATCTCGCCCGCCTTGTAACCGTAGAGGCCGGACACATGCTCATGGCCCAGGACAAATTCCTGTTTGCTGTAGTCGTAGAGGTAAAAAGCCTGCTGCGGGGTGTTCAACAGCAGGCCAGCAAGTTTTTCCAGCCGCACGGCCTTCTGTTCCAGCTCACGCAGCTCCTCCAGGCTGATGCCCAGCTTGGCTTTGGCTGGGCGCGTCGGCTTTGATCTAGGGGTGGGTCGCTTCGTCCGCTTCATGGTGAAATTTCCTGCCAACAGAGAAAGCCGACAACGCCTCCACAAGCCAGCCCGATTTTACAACACATCTGCTTCAGACAGTCTTCCGCCACAAGCCACGTTCTTAGCGCATGTCTCGTCTCCTGCTTTTTCTCCTGTTTCCGTTCACTGCGCTCGCCCAACTCGCCAACCGTCCTCCCGCGCCGTTGTGGTTGTCCTCTTCGGAGGCAGTCACGATCTCCAAAAACGTCCGGCATGAAGGCAAACTGCTCAAGGCCGTGCTGCTAACCGCCAGTGCTGCGGACTTGGAGATTTCGGTCGATGGGAAGCTCGTGGCGAAGGTGAAAGCGGCAGAAGGCGCGACCGGCACGGATCTGACCAGACAGCTCAGCGATGGTCAATCGCATCAAATCGGCCTGCGTATGACCGCGAAGGCCAAAACCGCCGCCTTGCTCGAACTCAACGGTGACCTCGCCGCCGTGCGCTGGATCGTGACGGATGAAACGTGGAAAAACGCACAGGTGTTCGGCTCCACCGACGCCGATCCGGCCACGAATCCCTTCGATTTGAAGAAAGCCTTCGACGCCTACAACTCCTGGCAACTCGCCAAGCCCGGCGCACAGAATCAAGCCACCGATCCTGCCACTCTCACGCTGCCTCCCGGTTTCAAAGCCGAGTTGATCCGCTCCGCGCAGCCGGGTGAGGATTCGTGGGTCTCCATGGCCTTCGATCCGCAGGGCCGCCTCACGCTTGGCAAAGAAAAGAAAGGTCTGCTGCGTCTCACGCTCAGCGGCAGCGGCGATCAGAAGGTCGAAGTCATCGACGACGAGTTGCTGGAGTGCCGCGGGCTGCTCTACGCGCACGGTTCGCTCTTCGCGAACGCCAACAATACCAAGGCGCTCTTTCGTCTGACCGACCAGGATGGCGACGGTGTGTTTGAACAACGCCAAGAACTCATGCGCAGCGGTGGCGGCGTGGGTCATGGCCGCAATCACATCAAACTCGGCCCTGATGGCGATATCTACGTCGCGCATGGCAACAACGTGCTGCTGCCGGAGAACATCGCGCCTGATTCACCGCTGAAAAACTACGCCAACGATCAGCTCATCCCGAATCCCTGGGATGGCAGCATGTTCGACGGCAACGTCGAGCTGCCCGCCGGCCACATCCTCCGCGTGAAGCCGGACGGCTCAAAGATCACGCTGCTCGCAGGCGGCCTGCGCAACCCCCTCGACATCGCCTTCAACTCACGCGGTGATCTGTTCACCTTCGACGCCGACATGGAGCGCGATGTCGGCACGCCGTGGTACATGCCCACACGTGTGCTGCACGTCGTTCCCGGAGCCGACTTCGGCTGGCGTCGCGGCACGGGGCGTTATCCCGCGTGGTATGCGGACACGCTGCCGAGTGTGATCGACATCGGGCTGTCATCGCCGACCGGGATTTACTTCGGTTACGGCTCCCAGTTTCCAACGAAGTATCAAAACGCCCTCTACATCCTGGATTGGAGCTACGGACGCATCATCGCCGTGCATTTGAAAGACAGCGGTGCCACTTACACCGCGGCGCAGGAAGACTTCGTGACCGGAAGGCCTCTGAACGTCACCGATGGCTGCATCGGCCCCGATGGCGCGATGTGGTTTATCACGGGAGGCCGTGGCACGCAGAGTGGGCTGTATCGTGTGACGCATGCGCCCCTCTCCCCGCAGCCAGTTCAAGACCTCAACACATCTTCAGCGGGGCGAGGGAGCCAGATCTCTCCCTCTCCCCGCCCAGGCGATGAAAAGCAGCATGAGTCACTTCGGGGAGAGGGAAGGGGTGAGGGGCTTGGCAAACGATTCGAACCACATGTCGAACGCCTGAAGCTCGAAGACCGTCCTGTGGCCGAATGGCGTGAAAAAGCTCTTCAAACCGGCCAGATGCACGAACTGCTCGCACTCGCCCGCGTGGGTGAAAAAGCCGATCTGGAGCCGATTCTCGACGCGGTGATGCAATCTGCTCGCAAACCGACTCTGGATGCTCTGCGTGTCATCTCCGTGGCGATCTCACGTCACGGCGAGCCTTCGACCCCAGACAAGCTGCACGCCTGGGCGGCCTACCCGGCCGATGAAACCCTCCTCAATCGCGAACTCTGCCGCCTGCTGGTCTATTTGAAGTCGCCGACCGTCATCGCGAAGACGATGCCGTTGCTCAAAGCAGCCACGTCATCCGAAGACCGGTTGTTTTATCCCTTCATGCTGCGTTATCTCAAAGACGGCTGGACGCTGGAGCAGCGAAAGGTCGCGTTTGAGGCGTTGAACCTCGCGGAAAAGATGAATGGTGCC
Organism: Verrucomicrobiota bacterium; assembly: GCA_026397635.1. Lineage (GTDB taxonomy): Bacteria > Verrucomicrobiota > Verrucomicrobiia > Verrucomicrobiales > Verrucomicrobiaceae > Prosthecobacter. The sequence continues at coordinate 5,531 of JAPLUL010000025.1, forward strand.
TCCACCTTCTTCAAAGCCATCAGCGACACCCGCAGCGAGCTGGCGGCGGCCTTGAAACCACACGAAGCGGTGCAATTGGCTGCTTTGATTCATCCACCCAAGCCTGCCGCTCTCTCACCGCATGCGCTGCCGGGCCACACCTTCAAAAATTGGAAGCTCGAAGACCTGGAGCCGCTGCTGGCGACGATGGACGCGAAAACCCGCAACCGCGACAGTGCCAAGGACGCGCTCATCCGCACACAGTGTGTCTTCTGCCATCGCGTGAGTGCCGATCCCACACTGCCCGCCGGTGTGTTCGGGCCGGATCTCACGTTGGTCTCGGCCCGCTTTGGCCGCAAGGATCTGCTGGATCACATCCTGAGCCCCTCGAAGTTCATCGACGAGAAATTTCGCCTTGTGACGGTGCAAACCAGCGATGGCAAAACCCTTAGCGGCAGTCTGGAGAGCGAGGACGACGAACGTGTGGTGCTGAAGCCCAATCCACTCGCTCCAGAGACCGTCGAAGTCGGCAAAGCGATGATCAAGACACGCACGATCTCCGAAGTCTCGCCGATGCCGGCGGGCTTGCTGAACTCGCTCAAAGCCGAGCAGATCCTCGACTTGCTGGCGTGGTTTGAGACGATGCAATGATCCGAGCATCGTCCGTTTCACAGTTTTTGATTGTTCTCCGCAGCCATCCACGCTTGAATCATGCCATGTTCGCAGCCGCACGATGGATCATGGTGCTTGGCCTGATGGTTTCCATCGGGCTGCACACCGTCGTCATCCAGTCGGCCGCCTGGGCTGGCATGCTGGTGTCCTACAGCCTGGAGAAAGGCTCGGTGGCGCAGGCAGTGAGCGAGACGTTCGATGGAGCGCATCCCTGCCCGCTGTGCAAGCTGGCCAAAACCACTGAGGGCACCCCGGCGGATGAAAAGCAGGCACCCAAGGCCGATGGCAAGCTCAAGCTGCATCTCATCGCGGACGTTGTTCCCGCCATCATCATCAGCGCTCCGCCTTCCCCAGTTTATCCCGTCCGTGCCGAAGCAAAGCTTCATGTGTTGAGTCACACACCGGACACACCACCGCCCCGGCGGTCTTTGGCCTGAACCTGTGAAACCGTGCTGCCGAATGAAGGCAGCGCATGGATTTCCGGCTCGGCCCACCTCCTGACAACGGCAGCATCGCGCGGCAGGCACACGGGCCTGCATGCATTTCACGCATGGCTGTCGTGGAGGCGCTTTCTGGAGAGCAGAGTTCGAGGCGAAAGCCTCGTTTCTTCAGACGCCTCCGTCCGGCCGTTTCCGGGCGGGGGCGATTATTTTTCGCATGTCCGGGCTGCTCCTCATGCCCATGCCGTCCTTGATGCATCGATCATTTCCTATCCTCATTTGATGAAACCGTTCCCTTATCTCATTCTACTCTCATTCACCGGCGCTGCGCTCGCGCAGACCCCTATTCCCCAAACACCCACAACGACTCTCAACGAGGTCGTCATCACCGCCCAGAAATCCCCTTCCATCACGGTTCCCAGCGTCACGGAAAAGAAGGAACAGCTCGCCAAAACCATCCCCGGTGGTGCGGGCGTCGTCGATGCTGAAGAATACAAACGGGGCCGTGCCAGCACGCTCAAGGATGCGCTCGATTTCGCCCCCGGCGTCTTCGTCCAATCGCGCTTCGGCGCGGAGGAGTCGCGCCTGTCCATCCGCGGCAGCGGTATCCAGCGCACCTTTCATGGTCGCGGCTTGTGGCTGATGCAGGACGGAGTGCCGCTGAACCTCGCAGACGGCGGATTCGACATGCAGGCCGTCGAACCTCTGGCGACGAACTACATCGAGGTCTATCGCGGTGCGAACGCCCTGCAATACGGCGGCACCACCCTCGGTGGGGCGGTCAATTTCATCTCCAACACCGGCCACACAGCCAGACCGTTCCAGGCGCGCTTTGAGGTCGGCAGCTTCAACACACGACGCGGTCAGATCTCCTCCGGGTTCGTGAGCGGCAACACGGACGTCTATGCCAGCATCAGCTCCTCGCAAACAGACGGCTTCCGTGATTACAGCGAGCAGGAAAGCCTGCGCATCTTCGCCAACATCGGCACCAAGATCAGTGCGAACCTTGAAAACCGCTTCTACCTCACCTGGGTGGACAGCAAATCGCAGCTCCCTGGCTCGCTGACGAAGGCGCAATTTGAGGCCAACCCTGAGCAGGCCAACGCTGCCAGTCTCGCGGGCAGGCAGCGTCGTGATTACCAGCTCCTCCGCCTCGCCAACAAGTTGACGTATTCCGATGGTGACAACACGCTCGCCTTCTCCCTGTTCTGGTCCTGGAAAGACCTGGATCACCCTATTTTCCAGGTGATCGATCAGCTTAGCAACGACATCGGCTTCGATCTGCGTTACGACGGCCGCAATCATCTGCTCGGCCTCGACAACGATCTGACCGTGGGTGTGAACTTCATCTACGGCAACGCGGAGGACGACCGCTACCTCAACGTGGGCGGCCAGCGCGGCGCACTCGTGGCGCAGAACCGGCTGCAGTCGATGAACCTGAATTTCTACCTCCAGGACCAGCTTCATCTCACCGACACGCTGTCCTTCATCCTCGGCTCCTCCGTCACCTTTGCGAACCGTGACCTGAACGAGGAGACGCTGTTCGGCCTGAACAACGACGACCGTCAGGAATTTTGGGGCTTTAGCCCGAAACTTGGCCTGTTGTGGGAGGTGACGCCGAAGTCGCAGGTGTACTTCAACGCCAGCCGCAGCTTTGAGCCGCCGTCCTTCGGTGAACTGACCGCCATCGGTGCCGGTGTGCCCGCGCTGGTCGCTTTGAGGCCGCAAACCGCGACGACGCTCGAAATCGGCACGCGTGGTGAGGCTGGTCGTGTCGCCTGGGACTTCAGCTACTACTATGCATGGATCGACGATGAAATGCTCACGCTCGGTGTTCCTGGCAATGCCACACTCACCACCAACGCGGGCCGCACCATCCATCAGGGCGTCGAGTTTGCGCTGAATGCCGACCTGCTGCGCAACCTGACCACCTCGGGAGACAGCGACTACGACCGCATCGTGCTGCGGCAGAACTTCCTGTGGAACGACTTCCGTTTTGCCAAAGACGCGCGTTGGGGTGACCGCATGCTCCCCGGCATCCCGCCGTTCTACTACCGTGCCGAGATGCTCTATGAACATCCCTGCGGATTTTACTGCGGCCCGAATGTGGAATGGTCGCCGCGTAGATACGCCGCTGACTTGGCGCGCACGACCTTTGCCGACCCATATGCGCTGCTAGGGCTGAAATTCGGCTTCCGCACCAAGAAAGGTACCTCCTTCTTTGTCGAGGCCCGCAACCTCACAGACAAAAACTATTCGCCCACCACTGGCGTCGTCCAAAACGCCACCCTCCCCGCCCAAAGCGCCGTCTTCCTCCCAGGTGATGGCCGCGCGTTCTACGCGGGCGTGGAATTCAAGTGGTGATCTGTTTGGTGTAGAGCTTGGCGTCCCTTGCGCCAGGCTCCATGCCCTTTCAACTCTGACCTCACACTTCTCACGTCTTCACTCATGTCCTCCAAGCTCATCCGCAAACTCCACCGCTGGCTCGGCCTCGCCTTCAGCCTCTCCGTCCTCCTTGCCTCCGGCAGCGGAGTCATCCACAACGTCATGACACGCACACAGGCACCGCCGCCCTCAGCGCGGCCTTCCGGTGGTGGCATGGATGTGAACGCGATCAAGCTCACCGTGGCCGAGGCCGTCTCCAAGCTCAGCGAGCCCAATCCCGAGGTGCAGGCGGTCAATCTGCGCGGCATCGGCGGCCAGCCATGGTATCAGATTTACACCAAGGCCTCACGCGGCGCGCAATACGTCAGCGCGGTTGATGGCAAATTCGATCCTGCCCAGGATGAAGCCTACGCCGCCGAGATCGCGAAAAACTTCCTCGCCGGAGTCGAGGTGAAGAAGACGGACTTCCTCACCGCCTTCAATACCGAGTACCTCAACATCTTCCGCATCCTGCCGGTGCATCGGTTCGACACTGGCGACGCCCTGGAAACGCGCGTGTACGTTTCCACCACCACCGGCAGCGTCACCCGCCACACCGACAAGCAGCGCCAGTTCGAAGCCACCATCTTCACCAACTTCCACAAGCTCGGTTTCATTCCGAACAAGGATCTGCGAGATCTCGTGCTCACGGTGATGACCTTCGGCACCTTCCTCGTCGCCTGCCTCGGCATCGCGCTCTTCTTTGCCACCCGGCCAAAGAAACGGTGATTTTTTCGTGCGGTGACGGTTTGGCCTTCACGTTTGCGGTCGGATGCGCTAAACCACCAGCCTCATCCGCCGCAGGCGGTCCACAGCCATGAAAAAACTCATCACTCTTGCCACCCTCGTCCTGACCCTCGCCACCGCGCATGCGGAGCTGGCCGCCTCCCACCGTGCGTCTGTCGAGAAACTGATCACCGTCCTGCAAGTGCAGAAGCAGTTCGAGGCCTCCCTCGTGGCGGGCTTTGAATCCGGCCTGGGCACCAGCTCAGACCAGATCAAGGCGCTACCTCAGGAGCAGCAGGACAAGTTTGCCAAGGCCATCAAAAAGGTGAAGGATACGCTGCTGGAAATGATGAGCTGGGAGAAGATGAAGCCGGATCTCATCGAAGCTTATGGCAAAAATTTCTCCGAAAAAGAGGCCACGGACATCATCGCCCACATGGAAACGCCCACCGGCCAGATGCTCGTCACGAAGCAGGCAGGCATGGTGGGAGACGTGATGGCTCTGACCCAGGAGAAGATGAAAGTCATCATGCCCAAGGTCATGCAGATCATGCAGGAGGAGATGTCGAAGTAAAAAACCGCGCCTGCCGCGTATCTTCACCGTTGTCATGACTACACGCCTGTTTTCCATCGTTCTCGGTGCCCTTGGGCTCCTCACCAGTCAGTTGCATGCACAGGTGCCCCAGGCGGAGCTCCTGTCGGTGGAAAAGATCTGGGAACAGGCAGGTCACAACGCCTTTACTGACCTCACGCGGTTCCAAAACCTCTTCTACTGCTGCTTCCGCGAATCCAGCTCGGCCACGGGCGAGGGCGTCATCCGCATTCTGCTTTCCTCCACCGGTAAAGTGTGGATCGACCAGGGTACGATCGCCGAGGCAGGCACGGATCTGCGAGATCCCAAGCTCATCGTCACGCCGGATAATAAGCGGCTCTACCTGCTCTGCGCCGGCCACTCCGCCGCGCAGGGCCGGCAGTCGCGCTACGCCACCACGCAGGATGGCAAGGTGTGGACACCGCTGCAAAAACTCCTCGCCAAAGGGGACACTCTCTGGCGCGCGACGATCAATCCGACGGACAAACGCTTCTACGCGGCCAGTTTCAACATCCACCCGAACTCCGGCGGTCCCGCGCCCGAGCCGGAGTGGTCGCTCAAAACTTACGCCAGCACGGACGGCTCCGTCTGGCAGCTTTCCTCCATCATGCAAGTGCCCGGCCAGTCGGCGGAAACCACGCTGCGCTTCCTCAAAGACGGCAGCGCCCTGGCCTTGGTGGCGCGTCAGGGCGGAGATCGCAGAGGGGCCATCGGCCTAGCGAAGGCTCCCTACCGCGAATGGACCTGGGCCTCGGCCGGAGTGCCGCTCGGCGGGCCGAATTTCATCGAGTTGCCAGATGGAAAGCTCATCGCCGGATCACGCGGCTTTGGTGCCACGCCGGGAGCGCACATGGTGCTCTACACGTTGACCTCAAAAAGCCTCACTCCGCTGCTCGAACTGCCCAGCGGCGGCGATTGCAGCTACCCCGGCCTCTATTGGCACGATGACGTGCTGCATGTGACGTATTATTCCAGCCACGAAGGCAACAAAGCCGCGATTTACTACGCGCAGGTGCGCCTCAAGTAGCTTCGATTGGCAATCGAAGCCGAATGCTTCCTGCGGATTCGACTGCCAGTCGAATCTACACCAAGTCCGCCCGCGTGAACGCGGCGACGACCGGGTACCCCTTGCTTTCGATGGCCTCGCGACCACCTTCGGAGCGATCCACCAGGATGAGGGCAAAGGCGACCTTGCCGCCTTCCTCCTCAATGGCTTCGATGGCCTTCAAAGTCGATCCACCGGTGGTGATCACGTCATCCACCACGACGACAGGCTGCGTGGTGATGAAGTTGCCCTCAATGCGCTTGCCGCGGCCGTGGCCTTTCGGCTCCTTACGCACCACAAACGCCTGCACCGGCGCCGCATCTCCCGCGAGGCTGGAACTCATCGCCACCGCGAGTGTGATGGGGTCCGCGCCCATCGTCAGACCACCGAGCGAGCCGATGCTCAGGCCGCGCTTCGCTTCTTCCTGGCGCAGCAAGTCATGCAGCACACGTCCCACCAGCACCGCGCCGCGTGAGTCGAGCGTCGTCACGCGGCAATCGACGTAAAGGTCGCTCTCCTTGCCGGAGGCGAGCGTGAATTTGCCAGTCTTGACAGACTTGGCCTGGAGGATTTGACGGAGTTCTTCGCGATCTTGCTGGAGGGACATGTCCGTGATTTAGCGATGAAGACGGGCAAAAACAAGAACGGGATTTCAGCTCTTTGACTGGCAAGATGCCAACAAGAGGATCAATACAGGCGTGAATGGGCGCAACATGGCAATGAAAGGCTATTTCCCCAGCACCTTCTCCAACTCCTCCACCGTCGTCACGGGGGCCTGGCAGGTGAAGTTTTGGCAGACGTAGGCGGCGGGTTGGCCAGCGACCGGTTTCATACCGGCGATGGCTTCGTTGTGTGTCGCGAGCCATGTCTGGCCTGCGCCGCCATCGGCGTGGAGGAGGGCGGCGAAGGGGAGGAACTTGCGGTGGAGATGATTGGCGAGGGCTTTGAACTCGGGCGTGGTGGAATCACCCGTGAGGACGATTTGCTGCTTGCCGCGATGGTGCAGGTCGAAGGCGATGGCCATGACGGGCACGGATGAGGGGCTGCTTTGCAGGGTGGAGCCGAACAGGGCGAAGATTTTTTCAGCCTGCTGCTTCCAAGTGTCTTTGGCGAGCAGGGCGCTGAGGCGCACGAGGTTGAGGGCGGCCAGGGAGTTCGGTGAAGGCTCGGCACCGTCGTAGTCTTCCTTGATGCGGAGGACGCTGTTCGGCATGTCGGTGTGGACGCTGTAGTAGCCGCCGTTTTTCGTGTCGAGGAAGAGCGTGTCCATCTCGCTTTGCAATTCGACGCCCCACTGGAGCCATTTCACCTCGAAGGAGGCCTGATAGAGATCGAGCAGGCCGTGGATGAGGCAGGCGTAGTCGATGGCGAAGGCCTTCGGACCACGCTCGCCTTCGCGCCAGGAGCGGTGCAGGCCTTTGCCGGGTGTGGTGCAGAGCTGATCGTGGATGAACTGCGCGGCTCCGGTGGCGAGGCTGATCGTTTCAGCATCGCCAAAGGCAGCTCCGGCACGAGCGAGGCCGGCGATGGCGAGTCCGTTCCAGGCGGCGATGATTTTGTCATCGAGATGCGGGCGCGGGCGCTGGTTGCGGGCTTCAAACAGTTTCACTAGACCTTCGTCGATGAGGGTCTTGATCTCCTCGGGCGACTTTTTGAAGAACTCGCCGGTCTTCTTGAACGAAACAGCGCGGTAGAGGGTGTTCAGGCCTTTGAGTTCGCCCTGCGGGTCGCTTTCAGGGCGTGCGTTGCCATCGCGGCGGGCACCGTAAGCGTAGCGGAAGATGCTGCCGTTCTCCTTGCCGAGGATCTCGTCGATCTCGGCGGCTTTCCAGACGTAGAACGCGCCTTCGGTTTTGTGCGCGGCATCGGCAGCGGCGAGGCTGTCGGCATCTTCGGCAGAGAAGAAGCCGCCGTCTTTGTGGCGCAGGTCGCGCTTGAGATAGGCGATGGTGCTGTGCGTGATGGCCTCAAACAGCGCGGTCTGCGCGATCTGCCAGCCTTCAACATAAGCCGTGAGAAGCTGCGCCTGGTCGTAGAGCATCTTTTCGTAATGCGGGATGTGCCAGTACGCATCGACGCTGTAACGGTGGAAGCCGCCGCCGATGTGGTCGCGCATGCCACCATTCGCCATACCACGCAGGGTTTTGACGGTCATCTCCATGGCCCAATTGCTCTCGGATTCGCGATCCTTGTCCTTTTGCTCAGCGAGGATGCGGTGGATGCGCATGAGCAGGTTCAGCGTGGTGGGCCGCGGGAACTTCGGCGCACTGCCGAAGCCGCCTTCATGGTAATCGAAGGAGCCGGAGAGATCGTCGTAGGCCTTCTGCACGAGCGTGTCGTGATTGATGTCGGCGACGGCGGTGTTTTCGTTGTCGAGATGCTCCTGCAGCTTTTCCACGGAGCGTGCGGCGCGTTCGTCGATTCCTTGGCGGTCTTCCGTCCACACCTTGTGCAGTTCGTTGAGCAGGTTCTTGAAACCGATGCGCCCCGGGGTGTTTTCCGGCGGATAATAGGTGCCGCCATAGAATGGCTTCAGCTCCGGCGTGAGGAAGACGCTCATCGGCCAGCCGCCGTGACCGCTCGCGGCCTGGACGTAGGTCATGTAAGTCAGATCGACATCGGGCCGCTCCTCGCGATCGACTTTGATGGGGATGAAGTTCTCGTTGATGAGCTTGGCGACTTCCTCGTTCTCAAACGACTCGCGCTCCATGACGTGGCACCAGTGGCAGGTCGAATAACCGGACGAGAGGAAGATCGGCTTGTCCTCGGCCTTGGCCTTCGCAAAGGCCTCATCGCCCCATGGCAGCCAGTTCACGGGATTGTGCGCGTGCTGAAGCAGGTAGGGCGAACGCTCCTTGGCGAGGGCGTTGGTAAATTTAGGGGCGGTGGCAGTCGTGTCGCTCATGGTGGGGGTCGGTTTGAGCTAACGTCCGCATGAGGGGCGGGGTTGCAAGCGGTCAGGCAGGACCTTGTGGTTGCCATGCATTCCCACGACGCGTTGTCCCACCTTTTGACTGATGACACGGGCAATCATCTGTTGGGTTCAGGATCAGCCCGCCGTCCTGCTCGTGAACTGGCGTCACGCGCTTGTATTCACGGAGAAATGCGTGGCTTGTGCAAAGACTTCACCCAGCTGGTCCCACTGGCCCCTTGACTCAAACAAACGTTGCCTTCCGCAGAATCGCCCGCTGCAGCAGTTCCAGATACTTCGCGCAGGGGATTTCAAGGCCTCCAAACATCGCGAGATGCGGCGTGGTCCATTGCGTGTCGTGCAGCAGGTAGCCGCGCTGGTGCAGACGCCATTGCAGATGCGTCAGCGCCACTTTTGAGGCCTGAGGTTCGCGGCTGAACATCGACTCGCCAAAAAACGCCCCGCCGATGCTCACGCCATAGACACCGCCACGCAGTTTCCCATCCCGCCACACCTCCACGCAGTGCGCGAAGCCCAGGCGGTGCAGTTCCTCATAGGTGTCCATGATCGCGTCCGTGATCCAGGTCTCCGTACGATCGGCGCAGCCGCGAATGACATCCCCAAACGCTGTGTTCCAGCGCAGTTCAAAGGGATGCTGCTTCAAATACCGCTCGAACCGCCTCGGCACATGAAACTCCGCCACCGGCAGGATGCCGCGCATCTTCGGTCGGTACCACGAGATGGAGCCATCGTCCTCCCCCATCGGGAAGACTCCCTCGCAATAGGCGTTCAATAGTTCCGCAGGCTCGATTCGTGACATGCATCAAGTTTCAAGTTTCAAGTGCCAAGTTTCAAGCTGAGTGATTCAACTTTGAACTTTAAACTTGGAGCCTTAAACTGCGACTGATGAACTTCGCCACGCAGATCACGATCTTCCGCATCCTGCTCATTCCGGTCTTCATCGGGCTGGTGATTTACTATGGCGACAGCGTGCGTGAAGCGGCGGCCAATGAGAGCCTGCGCCTGTGGTCGGCGGCGGTGTTCGGCATCGCCTCGCTCAGCGACGCGCTGGACGGCTGGATCGCCCGCCGCTTCAACCAGCACACACGGCTGGGGGCCATCCTGGACCCGCTGGCGGACAAGCTACTCATGCTCTCCGCCATTATCCTGCTCAGCTTCACCGCTTGGCGGCAACATTTTCCGCTGTGGTTTCCGGTTTTGGTCATCGGTCGCGACCTGATTTCCATCGGTGGCGCTTTTTTCATCGACCACTTTGCGGGCAAATTCACCATCCACACCCACTGGACTGGCAAGGTGGCCACTTTTGCCCAAATGGCGGCCATTCTGTGGATTTTGCTCGATCTGACGCCGGCCTGGCTCATCTGGCCCACGATCGTCGCCGGATTCTTCACGGCCTTATCCGGTTTCATCAATCTGGCGGACGGCGTCCGGCAGTTGAAGGCCGCCGGGGCGGATTGAGCCTGGTTTTGGCAGGATTAACCAGATTGGGGACTGGATTAACGGGATTCTCTGTGTGATGGCATGGCATCACCATCCCCGGCCCGGCTTGCTCCTCTTCATTCTGCGAGCATCCGGTCCGTTCTGTCAAAAGTAGCCTCGCATGCCCACACCTCTCAAAACCGTCGCCATCGTTGGCCGCCCGAACGTGGGCAAGTCCGCGCTCTTCAACCGCCTCGCTGGCAAAACCATCTCGATCGTCCACGATCAGGCCGGGGTGACGCGGGACCGCATCACCGCGCAGTGCCGCCGCGGCCCGGCGTGGTTTGAGATCATGGACACCGGCGGCATCGGGGCCAGTACGGACGACGTTTTGACCGACCAGGTGCAGATCGAGGCCTCCATCGCCCTGGATGTCGCCGATTTGCTGATGTTCGTCGTCGATGTCGTCGATGGCATCACCACCATCGACCAAAGCCTTGCCCGCGAGCTGCGCCGCACCAGCAAGCCGGTCATTCTCGTCTGCAACAAGGCCGATTCACCCAAGCGCAAGCTCAACGCCGGCGAGTTCAGCAAATTTGGCTTTAAGGACACCGTCGAAGTCAGCGCCGCGCACGGTCATGGCATTGACGACCTCGTGGCCCTCGTGGCCGAGCGCCTTGAGTTGCAGGAATCGACCGAAACAGAGGACGCCAAGACCGGCCAGAACGTCCGCCCCTTAAAGCTCGCCATCGTCGGCCGTCCGAACGCCGGCAAGTCCTCGCTCGTGAACGCCATCCTCGGCCAGGAGCGTGCTATCGTCAGTGATGTGCCCGGCACCACGCGTGACGCGCTCGACATCCAGGCCACCTGGAATGGCAAAAAATACCAGCTCATCGACACCGCCGGCATCCGCCGCCGCGCCCACCTCGACACTGTGGTCGAAATCTCCAGCGTGGATCGCAGTGTGCAGAGCATTAAGCGCGCGGATTTGTGCCTGCTCGTCATCGACTGCGCCGCCGGGGCCAAGATGCAGGACCGCAAGATCGCTCAGATCATTTTGGAAGAGCGCAAGCCCTGCATCCTCGTCATGAACAAGTGGGATCTCTTCCACCCTGATGCCCCGCAGAAGGACCGCATCGAGTTTCTGGATGAGCTGATGCGCCGCGAGTTCTTCTTCCTCAATTACGCCCCGCTCGTCGCCATCTCGGCCAAGAACAAGGACCACATCGGCAAGCTCTTCGTGCAGATCGAAAAAGTGCGCAACGGCGCGCAGAACCGCATCGGCACCGGTGCCCTGAACCGCCTGCTGGCCAACGCCATCGAAAACACGCCCGGCGCTCTGGGCCGCAGCACGCACAGCTTCAAGCTGCTCTATGCCACGCAGGTCAATGAGGCCGAGGGCTTCGCCATCCCCGTGCCGCATTTCGTCCTCTTCGCCAATCGCGCCTCGAAACTGACCGACAGCTACATGCGCTACCTTGAAAAAGTCATCCGCGACGAATGGAGCGCCCCCGGTGTCCCCTTCAAGATGAGCGTCCGCGGCAAAGGGCCGAAGAAAGCGAAGTAGTTCGCGGTCTTCCGTTCCAACAGCGAACTGAGAACGCTCCCCCTCCCATGGCCGAATCCTCCGCGCCTTTGGACAATCGTGCCCGAGCTTCCTATCAGGCGCTCAGCATTCCACAATCGCCGAGCATGAGCATTCAAACCACCACCGTCGGCTCCTACCCTGTCCCAGACTGGCTTAGCGCCCTGCCCAGTGAGCAGGCCGTGATCGACGCCACGCGCGTCGTTTTTGACACGCAGCGCCAGGCAGGCATCGACTTGCCGACGGATGGCGAGCTGTATCGCTTCGATGTCAATCATCCCGACACCAACGGCATGATCGAGTACTTCGTCCACAAGCTCGGCGGGATCGACAGCCGCGTGGGCCGTGAGGACACCGCCGCGTTTCGTGCCAAGCATGAAATGGCCTTCCGCAGCAAGCCGGCGGCCGTCGTGCGCGGTCCCATCACCGAAGGCGTGCTCAATCTGGCCGAAGACTGCGCCCGTGCGGGCAAAGTGGCCGGTGGCCCGTTCAAATTCACGCTCACCAGCCCCTACATGCTCGCCCGCACCTTGCTGGACACGCACTACCACGACTTCGCTGCGCTCAACATGGCCATCGCCGACGCTTTAGCTGCGCAAGCCGCTGATTTGGTCTGCGACTGCGTCCAAGTCGATGAAGCCAACATCCCCGGCAATCCCGCTGATGCGCCCATCGCCGCTGCGGGCATCAATCGCGTGCTGGATGCCGTGAAAGGCCAGAAAGCCGTCCATTTCTGCTTCGGCAATTACGGCGGTCAGACGATCCAAAAAGGCGAGTGGTCCGCGTTGATCACGTTTTTGAATTCTTTGCGTGCAGATCATCTCGTGCTCGAACTGGCGCACCGTCCATCCGCTGATCTCGACGCGCTCAAGGAACTCGATCCCAAAATCGGCGTCGGCCTCGGCGTGGTGGACATCAAAGTGAACCACATCGAATCCGCCGATGAAATCGCCCGCCGCATCGAAGCAGCCGAGAAAAAGCTCGGCGCAGGCCGCGTGAAGTTCATCCACCCCGATTGCGGCTTCTGGATGCTCAAACGCAGCATCGCCGACCGCAAGATTGAGGCGCTGGCAAAAGGCCGTGACCGGTTCGAGGGGCGCTGAGAGCAAGACGCTTGCGCGGCGTCGTATCATGAGGCATCACGGTGGCACCAGCCATGCCCAACGGACCCCTTTCCACCAAGCTCTTCGATCTCGCCAAGCAATACATCCCCGGCGGCGTGAACTCGCCCGTGCGCGCCTTCCGCAACGTCGGTGGCGATCCGTTCTTCGTGAAGCGCGCCAAAGGCTGCCGCATCTACGACGTGGATGACCGTTGCATGATCGACTACATCGGCACCTGGGGCCCGGCCATTCTCGGCCACGCGCCGATTCCGGTGATCGAAGCCATTCACAACGCCGCCAAAGACGGCGTCAGCTTCGGCATCCCGAATCTGTATGAGGTCGAAATGGCCCGCACCATCTGCGAATGGGTGCCCAGCATTCAAAAAGTGCGCATGGTCAGCAGCGGCACCGAGGCGACGATGTCCGCCATCCGACTCGCACGCGGATTCACGGGTCGTGATCGCTTGGTGAAATTCGACGGCTGCTACCACGGCCATTCCGACAGCCTTCTCGTCGCCGCTGGCAGCGGAGCCCTCACGCATGGCAATCCCGACAGCGCTGGCGTGCCGAAAGCCTTTGCCGAATTGACCAGCGTGCTGCCCTTCAACGACGAAGCGGCCCTCGAAGAGCTTTTCGACAAAAAAGGCCACGAAATCGCCTGCGTCATCGTCGAGCCGTATCCCGCCAACGCGGGCCTCATCCTGCCGAAACCCGGCTTCCTGCAAAAACTCCGCGACATCACCACCAAGCACGGTGCGCTGCTCATCTTCGACGAAGTCATGACCGGCTTCCGCCTCGCCAAAGGCGGCGTGCAGGAACTGGAGAAGATCACGCCCGATCTGACCTGCCTCGGCAAGGTCATCGGCGGCGGATTGCCCGTCGGAGCCTTCGGCGGCCGTGCCGATGTGATGGATCACCTCGCGCCGCTCGGCCCGGTGTATCAAGCGGGCACGCTCAGCGGTAATCCCGTCGCTTTGGCCGCCGGTTTGGCCCAGCTTCGCGAGTTGGAGAAGAAAAACGGCTACGCACTGCTCGAAAACCTCGGCCAGATCATGGAAACCGCCGTGCTCGACGTGCTCAAGAAGAAGGGCCTCAACTACCGCTGGTATCGCAAAGGCAGCATGTTCTGCCTCTTTTTCACCGAGAAGGAAGTCCACAACCTCCAGGACGCGAAAACCTCCGACCTCGCCGCCTTCCGCAAATTCTTCCACCACTGCCTCGACCACGGCGTGTACTTCGCCCCCAGCCAGTTCGAGACCGGCTTCATCAGCATGGCCCACAGCCGCGATGATCTGGAACAGACGGCTGAAGTCGCCGCGGCGGCGCTGGCGGCCCTGTAAAAAAGCCGTGCCGCCATTCCAGCGGCATGTTAATCTCCCACCATGGCTGAGTTCACGATCCATCTTCCTGAAACGCTGGTGCCGCTCCTCAACCGCAAGGCCAAGGAGAAAAACGAGTCGCCCGAAAGCTACCTCGCTTCCTTTGTCGCCGTGTCTTTAGAAGACGAAAACGAGGCGGACCCGGCACGGCAGCAGCTCGAAGACATCCTGGAGGAGCGCGACAAGGGGCCGTTCATCACCATCACCGATATGAATGCCTATCGCGAAGAAATCCGCGCCAAGGTGATGAAACGTGTTCAGCAACTCCGTCATGCTTGATGCGGAATTGCAGGTTCATCCAGAGGTCGATAACGATTTGATCGAGTTATCGGCTTACATCGCCATGGACAATCCGACCGCTGCCGAGGCGGTAGAGCATGCCATTATACGCACCCTCGAATTTCTCGCCAGCAAGCCCTTGATGGGCACCGAGTACTCCCCGCTCCGCCGTACCCTCCGAGGCATCCGCATGTTCGTCGTCACCGAATATCCGAACTACCTCATCTATTACCGTCCGCTACCGGACAACACAGGCGTTCGCATCCTCTATGTCATGCACGCCGCCCGGGACGCGGCAACCTTTGCTAAAGAGCACCGCCGCCAGTAATCATTCGTCATTCGGATATATTCATTCGTCATTTCATGTCCTCCCCTCGCTTCGCCGTCGCCCAGCTTGATGAAATTCCGCCCACGCCCTGTCCTTGCGGTCAGGCGCGGCGGGCGTTCAAGGAAGACTGGAACACGCTCGCCACCGTGCATCTCACAGACATCCACGCGGACTCCAAGGCGCACTACCACGAGAAGATGACGGAGATTTACATCGTCCTCGAAGGTGAAGGCCATCTGGAGGTCGATGGCGAGATCATTCCGCTCAAACCGATGACCACCGTGATGATTCGCCCCGGCTGCGTGCATCGGGCAGTTGGCAAGCTGAAGATCATCAACGTGCCAATGCCGCCGTTTGATCCGGCGGATGAATTTGAGGTCTAAGCTCTGACGTGTATGCGCGACCTGTTGACTAGTTTGGATTCCACCCGGCTTGGCTATTACAAGTCGATCCTCGATGAAGCGGAGATCCCCTGCTTCATTCGCAATGAAACGACCGCGCAACTCGCCAACATCTTCATCATGCCGCTTCAGCCGACGCTGTGTTTGCTGAACGATGCCGATTATGATCAGGCAAGCGCTCTGCTCCGTTCATACCAATCTCCTCCGCCCGCCTCGTCTGAGGAATGGCTCTGCCCCGCGTGCAAAGAATCCAATCCAGCCTCGTTTGACCTGTGCTGGAATTGCCAAGCCGCCAAACCCGAATGATCACAACCATGTACAAGCTCGCTGTTTCCCTGCTGGTGGCCCTGCTGCCGGCCATCGCGAATGCTGAAACTCCCAAGGCGAAGCAATCGGGCATGCCTGAGGGCTTTCATGAACTGAAAATCGGCGACGCAGCGCCGGATTTCGATCTCATCGGCATCGACGAGGAGAAACACGCGCTCAAGGACTACGCGGACGCCGATCTCCTCATGATCGCCTTTCTCAGCAACCACTGTCCCACCTCGCAGGCGGTCGAAGGGCGCATCAAGAAGCTGGTGAAGGACTACAAGGGCAAAGGATTGAAGCTCGTGGCGATCAATCCGAACGATCCCGCCGCTCTGCGGCCTGATGAGCTCGGCTACTCGAAGTACAACGACAGCTTCCCTGAGATGAAGCGCCATGCAGAGGAGCAGAAGTTCAACTTTGACTACCTCCACGATGGCGACACGCAGAAGACGGCGCTCGCTTACGGTTGCCTAGCCACACCGCATGTGATGATCTTCGACAAAGAGCGCAAGCTTCGCTACCAAGGCTGGTTGGACGATTCACGCTACGTGGATGAGGCCACGGTGACTTCGCCTGATGCCCGCAATGCCATCGAAGCGCTGCTGGATGGCAAGCCGGTGCCTGTTGCCGAAACAAAGCCCCACGGCTGCTCCACCAAGTGGCTCGGCAAACGAGATCAAGTCGTCACCGACAACGACAAGTGGGAGAAGGGTGAAGTGGAGGTCGAATGGATCGATGCGAAGGGCGTCGCTGCGCTGCGGAAGAACGACACGAAGAAAGTCCGCCTCTTCAATGTGTGGGCGACGTGGTGCGGGCCGTGCGTGAAGGAATTTCCTGAGCTCGTCGCGACCTCGCGCAAGTTTGGCCTGCGCGACTTTGAGTTCATCAGCATCAGCATGGACGACCCGAAGGAACTGCCTGCGGTGAAAACCTTCCTCGAAAAGCACAACGCCATCGTGCCGGACAACCTGAAGCCCTCGCTGAAGGCGGAAGGCCGCAAGGGCAACGCCTACCTCTTCAACGAGGCCAGCAGTGAGGCGCTGATTCAGGCGCTCGATCCCGAATGGCCCGGCCCGATTCCGCATACGCTCGTTGTCGCGCCTGGTGGTGAGGTCATCTTCCGTCACAACGGCGAGATCGACGGCGACGAGCTGCGTGCGAAAATCCTGGAGCACATGGGCCGGTTTTATCTGCTGGAGCCGACGCCTTGATCACAACAGCGCTCCAACGTGGCTGGTGACAGCGCTGGCGAGGCCTTTGAGGTTGTAGCCGCCTTCGAGCACGGAGATGAGGCGGTTTTGGCAATGGGCGGCGGCGGATGCGAGCAGGAGTTTTGTTAATGCGACGAAATCGTCGTCGGTGAGGCGGAACTGACCGAGGGGATCGTCGATGCGAGAGTCGAACCCGGCGGAGATGAGGATCAGATCGGGCTTGAACTGGTCGATGGCGGGCAGAAGGCGATCCGTGAAGGCCGCACCGATGTCTGACATGCCGGTGCGGGCGGGAAAAGGCAGGTTCAGCGTGCAGCCTTTGCCTTTTCCACTGCCAGTTTCCTCCGCATGGCCGGTGAAAGGATAAAGCGGGCTCTGATGCGTGCTGGCGAAGAAGACGCTGCCGTCCTCATAGAAGATGTCCTGCGTGCCGTTGCCGTGATGCACGTCCCAATCCACGATGGCGACCTTCTGCGCACCATGTTGCTGCTGCGCATGACGCGCAGCGATGGCGATGTTGTTGAACAAGCAGAAGCCCATGCCTTGAGCCGGTCGTGCATGATGCCCCGGTGGACGCACGGCGCAGAAGGCGTTTCTGGCCCTGCCAGCGAACACCGCATCGACGGCGTTCAACACACCGCCGACGGCTTGAATCGCCACATCATAAGATCGCGGACAAATCGACGTGTCGCCAGTGCTGAGGTCTTCCAAGCCCGATTCGACATCTGCCTTGGCTGTGGCGTTGTAACCGCGATCATGGCAGAGCGCGATTTCATCCAGCGTGGCAGAGCGAGGGTGAATCGACTGCGTTTTGGCGACGATTCCGGCCTCCGTGAGCGCTTTCGTGATCGCAACATGACGTTGAACACTCTCAGGATGCCCCGGACCGGGATCATGCTGCTGGTAGATGGGATCGAGGAGCAGGGCAGTCATGAGTTTGCGGTGGTTGGCCGTTGTTGACGGTGGTTTGGCAAACCATCGTCAACCACGGTCAACAACTGTAAACTACCGTCAACTCTTCCTCAGCGTTTGCCGAAAAATTCCGCCAGCTTTTGCAGGTCCTTGCCTTCGGCGGGCTTCATGGCGCTGTTGATGGCCTCGTCCTGGATGGCGACGAGTTCCTTGATGCCCTTGCGACCGTATTCGAGCATGGAGTGAAGCTGCGCCTCGGTGAAGGTGGCCTCTTCGCCACTGCCCTGGATTTCGACGAACTCGCCGTCTTCGGTGAGGACGATGTTGCTATCGACATCGGCGGCGGCGTCTTCGGTGTAGCAGAGATCGAGGAGCGTCTCGCCTTTGACGATGCCGACGCTAACAGCAGCGAGCTTTTTCTTGAGCGGCTGGCGGGTGATCTTGCCTTTTTCGAGCAGGCGGTTGAAAGCGATGGAGACGGCGATGCAGGCGCCGGTGATGGCGGCGGTGCGGGTGCCGCCGTCGGCCTGGAGCACGTCGCAATCGACGTAGAGGGTGCGGGGGCCGAGTTTTTCGAGATCAACGACAGCACGCAGGCTGCGGCCGATGAGGCGCTGAATTTCAGTGCTGCGGCCATCGGGCTTGCCGCGTGAGCTTTCGCGGTCTTTGCGCTCCAGCGTGGAATACGGCAGCATCGAGTACTCAGCGGTGAGCCAGCCGCCTTTGACGCCCTGCACCTTCATCCAGCGCGGCACTTCTTCGTTGATGCAGGCGGTGCAGATGACGCGGGTGTTGCCAAAGGCGATGAGTACCGAGCCTGCGGCGTGCGGGGCGACGTCGAGGATGTATTCAATGTTGCGAAGCTGGTCTGGGGCGCGTCCGTCGGTTCTGGGCATGGGCGTGCTTAGCACGAAGCACGGATGCGCCAAAGGGTTTTATGAGTTCGTGTGGGTGAGTTTGAACATTCACTCAAGGGGCGCTTTCCAAACGATCAACTCAAGTGGCATTGCTTATGCTAAAGGTAGATGACAGTTCACACCTTATCTCCATGACGCGCTTCCCTCGCCCTGGCTGCTGGCTCCGTTTTACCCCGACGGATTGGAATTTTATCCGTGACACACTGGCTCTGACGGAGCGCGGAAAAGAAGGCTTCAAGGCCATGATGGATGACCCCGACGCAGTGCCGATCATCCTCGACAACGACAAGCTCTTCGACGCCGTCGTTGTCTCACGCAAGGCGACGCTGCTCTCGCCGGAGTTGTTCTTTTTCATCGTGGTGCGGCATTCGTTGAAGGAATTCGGCATCAAGGAACTGGCAGTGGCGGATTACATGGCGGTGGTGTGCGCGGACTTCGGCTGCACATCGACGAAGGGTCCGGAGGACATCAACCACAGCGTGGACAGCCTCTACAGCGTCGATTATCTGGAGGCGATTGAGAGTGCGAGCAGGCATCACAAGTTCTTCCTGCATGTGCAGTGCGCGAATCAGTTCCTGGTGCTGACCTGCCTGTATCCCGACTTCTTGCACCGTCGCGCGGAACGCCGCGGGGCACCGGATGTGGATTATTACGAGCAGGTGGTCGTCAGCCATCTCGATGCGGCCCGCAAGCATGTGCTGGCGGACGAGTTTGCGCTGGAGGAGACGTTTGAGAAAGTGGCGGAGTGCTTCCCACCCGCACGACGTGCGATGAACCACACCGTGCGGGAGTATTTGAGCCTGGGGCAGTGAGCTGCGGCGGGGACGACCCCGAAGGGATCGAGTGAGTTAACCGACGGCTTGCTTCGGTGCGTTGCCAGTTTGATGCGCAGCTCTCCCGGCTCTTCCTCAATATCCGCGATCTTCTTTGCCAAAGCAGCGCAGTATTTCGCCGGATCGCGCTGCTGGAGACGGTCGAAAAGATTAAGGGCAGGGCCAATCGCCAATGTGGATGCATGCTTGCATGTGCCTCGGCGTTTGCAAAGCGGCCACTTTCCCCCATCTTCGCGCCCCTTTTATGCCCGAACTCGACAAGACCTACACGCCAGCCGACGTCGAAGCCCGCTGGTATCAGCGCTGGCTGGATGACAAATGCTTTGAAGCCGATCCCGCTCGTGTGAGCGAGAAGCGCCCGGCTTACTCCATCGTCATCCCGCCGCCGAACGTCACGGGCATCCTCACGCTCGGCCATGTGCTGAACAACACCATCCAGGACATCCTCGCCCGTCGCGCCCGCATGCTGGGGAAGGAAGTCCTCTGGCTGCCCGGCACCGACCACGCCGGCATCGCCACGCAAAACGTCGTCGAAAAGACGCTGAAAAAGCAGGGCGTCATCAAGCACCGCGACGATCTCGGCCGCGAGGGCCTCGTGGCGAAGATCTGGGAGTGGAAGGAGAAGCACGGCGGCATCATCATCGAGCAGCTGAAGAAACTCGGCGCCTCCTGCGACTGGAGCCGCGAGCGCTTCACCTTTGACGACGACTACAACGCCTGTGTCATGCGCGTGTTCGTCGA
>JAPLUL010000167.1:0-13359 GCA_026397635.1 Verrucomicrobiota bacterium
AGCCGGAAATCAGGGCCGGGAAAATAATCGGCAAGGTAATCACGAAGAATATTTTCAGGCGGTTCGCACCCAGATCCATCGCGGCTTCTTCCAGCGATTTATCGAGCTCGGCCAATCGCGATGAAATAATGACGGTGACGAATGCCATGGTGAAAGTGACGTGGGCAATCCAGATCGTCATCAGCCCGGTTTCGACGCCGGTGAGGACAAACAAGGCCAGCAACGACATGCCCATGAGAATGTCCGGCATGACCAGCGGCAGCGTGATGAGCATGGAATGCGCACTTTGCAGCCCCGAGCGGAAGCGGTGCAGCGCATAGGCGGCCAGCGTGCCGAGCAGCATGGAGGCAAGCGAGGCGGAAACAGCGATTTTGAGCGTGATGACGAGGGATTCCCACACCTCATCCGCCGCCCAGAGCTTTTCATACCAGCCCCAGGTGAAACCATCCCACTCACCGCCAAAACGGGAGGCGTTGAAGGAATTGACGACCAGCACGACCAGCGGCGCAAACAGGAACGCGATCACGCCGAGCGTCAGCAGTGCTGGAAACCGTGATTTTCTCACGATGCGGCCTCCTTCCGGCCAAAACGCTGCCACGCGGCCACCACAAACATCGGTACGAGCACCGCGAGCATCAAAGCAGCCGCCAGGGCACACGCCTGCGGCAGATGGCGGTCCGCAAACACGCGCTGGGCGATCTTGCTGCCAATCATCTCATCCGAAGCTCCGCCCACCATCTGCGGGATGACGTACTGGCCGAGCGAGCAGACAAACACCATCACCGCCGCCGATATGAGGCCACGGCGCACCCCCGGAACGAAAACTTTGGCAAACGAGCGCCACGGCCCCGCGCCGAGATCACGCGCGGCATCGAGCAGAGTGAAATCGAACTTTTCTGCGGCGGCATAGAGCGGCAGGATCGCGAACGGGAGCTGTGTGTAAATCATCACCAGCAACACCGCACCCACGTTGTTCAGCAGGAGCGCCTCCTCCGAAACGAGATGAAGGCTGACGAGCAGCTTGGTGAGTGGGCCTTCGGGATGCAGCAGGGATTTCCAGGCAAAAATGCGGATCAGGAAGTTCGACAAGAACGGAATGACGACGAGCAGGAGTAGAAACTGCCTCGAACGCGGCCCGACACGGGCTATGTGGAAGGTCATCGGCAGCGCGAGCACCAAGCAGATGAACGTGGTAGCTGCACTGAGCGCCAGAGTGCGCCAGGCGATGGGCAGCCAGGCGGGATCTCGCAACGCCTCGATGTTTGCCATCGTCCACTCTGCCCCGACGCCTCCATGCAGATCCGCCGGACGAAACGCTGTGATGACGATCAGGATGGCCGGAATGACGAAAAACACACCCAGCCAGGCCAGTGAAGGCAGCGTGAGCAGCCATTGTTTCGAACTCGGGCTGCGGGAGATCATGCGCCGCCCTCCAGCATCACCACGCGTCCTTCATCCGGGTGAAAACTCATCCAAACCTCGGAACCACGCGCGGGCTCGATCACTCCACCGTTGAAGCGGCTGCGCTGAATCTGCGCCATGACGCGATGCTCGCCCGCACGGATGCGATAACGCGTGTGCGGACCAAAGTAGGCGATGTCCTCGACGACACCGGGAAAAGCGTTCACACGCTCCTCGCTGGACGGACGGTGAAGCGTGAGGCTGATTTTTTCCGGGCGCACCATGAGGTGCAGGGTTCGGTTGGACGAAATCGCGCCTTTGCTGATCACGAGCGGACTACCCAGTCCCTCGATCATGACGCGGACGTAGCCCTCGTGCTGGAGTTCGACGGCGGTGCCGGTAAAGAAGTTTGCATCGCCGATGAAGGCGGCGACGAAACTACTGGTTGGGGACTCGTACAGCATCTCCGGCGCGTCGATCTGCTCCACTTTGCCCGCGTTCATCACCGCGATGCGGTCGCTCAGGCTCATGGCCTCCCCCTGGTCGTGGGTGACGTAGATGAAAGTGGTGCCGACCTGCTCGTGAATGGCATTCAGCTCCAAAAGCATGTGCTGACGGAGCTTCAAATCGAGTGCGGCCAGCGGTTCGTCGAGCAGCAAGACCTGAGGACGATTCACCAGAGCGCGGGCAATCGCAACGCGTTGCCTTTGTCCACCACTGAGCTGAGACGGGCGTTTGCGAGCATGCTCGGAGAGCCGCACCATCTCTAGCATCCTATCCACACCGCTGCGGATCTCCTCTCGCGAACGGCGGCTCATACGCAGACCGAAGGCGATGTTCTCCCACACGCTCAGGTGCGGAAACAAGGCGTAGTTTTGAAACACGGTGTTCACCGGACGCTGCTCCGGTGGCAGCGCGGTCAAATCCTGCCCGCCGAGGAGAATCCGGCCGCTGTCAGGCCGCTCAAACCCGGCCAGCATGCGCAGCAGCGTGGTCTTGCCGCAGCCGCTCGGACCGAGCAGCGAAAACGCCTCTCCTTGGGAAACCGACAACGACACATCATCCACAGCACGAATGGAGCCGAAGGATTTGGAAACGTGGTCGATGACAAGAAAGTCGCTCATGCTGGTCGGAACAGGAAATCTAGCCTGCAAACAAGGAGTGTGGCAAGGAGCTTGCGCGATCCACTCTCAAGCGCGAGCTTTACAGAATGCCCGCACGTTTTGAGATTTTGCGCCCTCTGGAGGAGGATTCCGCCAGCACGCTATTCCAGATTCGCGACGAGAGACGCGGAGTGGAAGCCTGCCTGAGGCGTTTCAAAACGAAAAACGCCCAGGAGATTGAGGGGCTGACGGAGCTGTTCAACCAGCTTGCAGGCATCGACAGCATCCATGTGGAGAAGACCATGGACTTCGGCACGGACAAGGATGGCTTCTACGTCGTGACCGCCGCACCTGCGGCCAGCGAGACCCTGGAAGCCGTGCTGGAGCGCGGGCCGCTGACCGCCGAGGAGTTTGAAGTCGTGGCCATGCAGCTTCTGGATGCGCTGGATGCGCTGCATGACCAAGCCGTCGTACACGGCAGCATCCGGGCGGACTATGTGCGCATCACCGGCAAGTCCGCCACCGAATGGTGCGTGACCCTGCAGGGCTTTGGCCAGGGTTTCGCCACCAAGGACGATAGCAAGGAGGCGCAGATCCGCGCCTACCGCTGCACCGCCCCGGAGCAGTGGGTGGACGGCACCACGCGCCGCCGGACCGACGTTTATGCGCTGGGCTGCGTGCTTTATGAGGCGCTGGCAGCCCGCCCGCCCTTTGACGGTCGCGCCTTGAAGGAAATCCGCCACAAGCACATCGGGCACGATCTGGCTCCACTGCAAAAGCTGGCCCATCATGTGCCTTCCTGGATGTGCGCCTGGGTCATGCATCTCATGGCTGCGGACCCTGAGCAGCGCCCGCGCAAGGCTGCGGCGGCGCGTGAGTTGTTTGAGCGGCGCGAGGCTCCCGCCCTCCCCGAACTGCCGCCCCGCTCGGAAAGCCCGCTCGCGCCGGAAGTCTCCAGCACGCCCCTGGTAAACCTCAGCGCACATCCCGTCTCCGCCCCGATCAAACTACCGGCCACGCAGCCAGGCGCGCGTCACGTCACCTCAAGCACGATTCCCATTCCCGCCGGGCCCCATGTCGCCATGCCACGGCAAAACAAACCTGCGCCAGCTCAACGCAAAACCTACGCCGCACCACGCAAGCCCCCCACGGCGAAGAAATCCAACGACAAGAAATACACGATCGTCGCCGCAGCGGCGGTTTTGCTGATGATTGGGGTCTTCATGCTGCCGCGCTGCGGGAAACAGCCGGAGCCATTGAAAGGCAAGCCGGTTCAGAAGCAACCTTAGCGAGCTGAGGGGAGATCAGGACTCCTCGCGGCGTTTGCGCATGATCTGGCGAATGCCTTTGCGCAGTGTCAGCACGTTGAAATTCACCTGCAGCCCAGCGGGCAGCTTGCTAAGCTTGAAAACGGACTCGAACTGCTGCTCCTCCAGCTTCGTAACCGCTTCCTGCGCCCGGACTTGCAGCAGCAAGACGCCGTTCACGACAAAATCGAGCTTTGTGGCGGTTTTCACCCGTTTGCCGCGATAATCGAATTCCAGCGGCACCTGACGCACGAGATCAAACTCCAGCTCACGCAGCTCAAGTGCCAGACATTCCTCATAAGCGTCACGCGTCAGTCCTGGACCAAGAGTGCGGTGTACGTTCATGCACGCGCCGATCACCAGATGTGGCAGATCAGCGTCGTTCACGGCGCGGTGGCAGGCTGGAGGGTTTGCTCGCCCAGGATGCCGTAGATTTCCTGCGTGGTGCTTTGTTGATGCGTGGTCAGCCAGCGGTCCAAGGCGGCGGCGAGACGTGCCTTGACCTCGGGATACTGCTTTTTGATGTCCTTTTCACAGTGCGGATCATCGCGCAGGTCAAACAGGCGCTCGATGGAATGCCGCACGCCCGGTGTGCGCACATATTTGAAGCGCTCCGTGCGCACACAGTGCTCTTTCGTTTTCAAAATCGCGTCTTGGAACTTGTCCTTGAGCACAAAGTGGAAGTCGAAGTCGGGATCAATGTACGTCGTCTCATCCATCGGCGGAATGAACAAGGGCTCTTCGCCGGGAATTTTGCGCCGGAAGAACAGGTAGCTCGTCTCACCAAAATAGGCCAGATCCAGGCTCTTTTTCTCACCACGGATCAACGGCACTAGACTCGCCCCCTCGAAGCGTGATTCCGGCGGCGCTTTGACCAGATCCAGCAGCGTCGGTGCGAAGTCGATCGTGCGTGTGATGTGCGTGTGCTTCTGCGGCTTTTCCAGGCCAGGAATGTGCAAGATGGCCGGCACATGATTCGCCTGATCACCGCCGTTGAAGGTGGTGCCGTGGCCGAAGGTGCAATTTGGCTCGAACAGATCGTCACCGTGGTCACCGGTGATGAGGATGATGGTGTCGTCCATCAGGCCCAGATGCTCCAGCTCCTTCACCACCCGGCCCACGGAGTCGTCAAACATGCGCGTGCAGCCGTCGTAGAGCGCGGTGATCTGCGCCACCTCCTCCGGTGGCAGCTTGCTCCACTTGTCATTAATGTCCGTATTGCCGATGAACTCGTCCACATTCAGCGCCAGTTCGTGTTTGTGCGGGCCGTCATACTTCGGGTCCGTCCACAGCTTCGCATAATGTGTCGGCGTCTTGTAGGGCAGATGCGTGCAGGAATAGTAGCCGAGCATCAGGAAGGGCTGACCATCTTCCGCACGTTGCTTGAGACGGTCGATCACTTGGTCCGTCACCACTTCGGGCGTCATGTAATTCGCGAAGGACTTCAGCTTCGGGAACAGGCTGTGACCGACACGGTTGTCGAAGAACAGCGGCAGAATCTGGTGATGCAGAAAGACCACTTCGCTCAGGTAAACGCGAAAGTTATCGAAGTCGGAGACGATGATGTCCTTGAAGCCCATCGGCAGCTCATTGAATCCACATGCACACCAGTCGCCGATTACCGCCGTGTCATAGCCGAACTTCTGCAAGGCACCGCCTAGTGAAGGCGCTTCACGGTTCGCAGTGTCCACCATCGCCCGGTTTGGGAACATGTGCCGCACCCCATGCGTGTGCGGATACTGCGAGGAGAACATAGACGTGAGAGACTCCAGCGTGGAGGCAATCGGTGTCAGACAGCGCTGGAAGTTCACCCCTTGCGCCGCGATGCGGTCGATGTTCGGCGACGTCAGGCGGTGGTAGCCATTGCAGGACAAATGATCCGCCCGCAGCGAGTCGGAGCCGAGGATAAGAATGTTTTTCGGTCTTTTTTTGCCCCCCGCCAGCAGCGCATCATCCTCTGGCAGACGATTGATGCCATAACCGCTCACCGCCAGGAGCGCTAGACCGCCAAGAACAGCCGCAAAGCTAAACAACATCGGTCGAGCCGCGCGTGCGAAGAATTTCCTCAGCTCAAACAAGTAAAAGCCAGCCGCCGCAGTCATTGCCGTGATCGGAAACACCTGAGTGATCAAACCGTGCACCGCAGTCTGGACTCCGGTGCCGCAGAACTGCCCAATCGCGTCATACCAACCCAGAAGGTAGCTGTAATCACCAAAATACGGCTTCTCGAGCATCAGCTTGAAGATGAAGAAACCGTACAGCAGTCCCGCAAAAAGCAGCGTGCGCCATACGATGCCCCAGCGTCCAAAAGAGCGCGCCTTGCCCCACAGACGTACCAACGGATAAATCAGCGCCACATAGCCCACGGCCACGAGAAGATAGCCCTTCAGCACCACCAGATTGCTCCAAACCAGGTACCACCAGTGATGCTCCAGCGCGATCTCTGAGAAGCGGTTATTAAAGCCATACGAGTTCCCCGCAAAGCTCAACAGCGCAGTCAGATACCAAGCCGCTAGCGTGGCAAACACCGTCATCGCGACGAGTTTGAGAATCTGACGGCGTTTGAACGGCGGATGGGGAGTCATGGGAGACGTTTGGCGCACTGGGTTAACCTATAACTCGATTGCACCCACCTCTCAAGCACTCACTCCTCTGGCACCTCGCCTGCCTTGCTGCTCAAGGAGTTCGTCTTAACGTAATCGCCATCGAAAGAGGCGCTGGCCCGTCTGTGAGGTCAGCCCACACACGCCCGTTCCGCATGCGGCCTGAACATAACGGTCAGCCGCGCCAGCCCCAAAAACGATTCAGCAAAGCCAGCACGAGCACTACGACCGCCCCCGACAGCAACATCGACCATTGATCACTCCTCACCGACTCCGATTTCGTTTCGTCACGGATCTTCACTGTCTGCGGCAACAAATCCACGATCTCGCTCAGTTCCGGCAGTTTTTGGCCTGGCATCGCCTGATCCTTGACCATCTTTTTCCAATCCACCGCCATCACCAAATCCACACCCGGGTTCTGCTCCTTCACCTGGCATGAGCATGAGCCAATGAGGAACTGCGCCGCACGATCCACCGTCTCCACCTTGATCCCTTTGCCAACAAGGGCATAAAGCACCCTGCCCTGGCCAAAAACTGGAAACACAATCGGTTCGTTCAATCCGCGTAGATCGGGCTCGCTCGCCAACAGCATCGCAATGAACGCGCCTTCTGCAGCATCATCTCGTTTCACTCGAAGCGTCGAAAAAGCGAGCCGCAAACCATCGCCCGGGACCGACAGGAGGCCATTTTTGACATCCTGCTGATCGAGCTTCGGCAGTTCCATCACTCCGGCGAGGTATTCGAGTCGCTCCTCGAGAAATTTGGACGCCTCATCATCCTTTGTCTTGTCACCGGACTCCAGCAGCACCCACACCGCGCTTTCACCCGCGCCGAAACGTTCGGCGATCTGCTGGCGCGCCGGAGAATCCACCAACACCTTCACATTGGCCTCATTGTAGTCCGCCGACCAAACCACCTCCTCGTTGCGCATGATAGCAGGATGCCGCAGCTCGATTTTCGGCGCGTCCGCTCTCATCACATTGAACTTTCCCTCCACCTTCGCCTCATGCGGCACCGTCACACGATACGCATCCGCCTCCCAATGCTCCAAGGCATACCGAAACACCGGCACCGAGCATGCAATGGCACTAGTGGTAGCAAACAAGAAGACAACGGCGAAGCGGAGCGGCATGGAAGGAGACAATACGCAGCAGTTTCGATGAATTCACCGCCATGTGCACACCTAGGCCTTTGGCGCTCGATTATCCGCGCCGATCAAAACCTGAGCACCATCAATCTGCCTCGGGCCGAGGATCACGCGAAAGGAGGGCGCGCATGCCTTCCTTGGGCGACTTGCCCTCATGCACCAAGGCGTAAATCTCATCCAGCAGCGGCATGCGCACACCACGCGTTTTGGCGGCGCGATGGAGGCTGGCGGTGTTGGGCACGCCTTCCGCCACCATGCGGGTGCTGGCGATGATTTCAGCCAATGGTTTACCCTGGCCGAGCATGAGGCCGACGCGATGATTGCGACTGTGCGCGGAGTAACACGTCGCCATCAGATCACCGACACCGCTGAGTCCGTAAAAGGTCTCGACCCGGCCACCTTCAGCGACGCCGAGACGCACCATTTCAGCGAGAGCGCGAGTGACGAGCGCGGCGATGGCGTTGTCGCCGAGCTTCAAACCGAGCGCGATACCAGCGGCGATGGCATAAGGGTTTTTCATCGCGCCCGCCCATTCGGCACCGGCGATGTCATCGGTGGTGTAGGTGCGGAAAAACGGCAGGGTGAAACAGGACTGCACCCATTTGGCGACTTCATCATTCTGGCAGGCCACCACAGCGGCGGTGGCGAGTTGACGCGCGACCTCTTCGGCATGGTTCGGACCGGTCAACACGGCCAGCGGCACATCAGGAATCGACTCGCCGATGATCTCCGTCATGCGGCGGCCCGTTTCGAGTTCAATGCCCTTCGCGCAGGAGACAAGCACACGCGCCTGAGAAGCCGCGCCACTTTGCGCGACGAGTTCCGCCGTGCCACGGACGGCTTTGGAGGGCACGACAAACACCAGCATGTCCGCAGGCTGCAACGAGGCGAGATCGGAAGTAACGGTGACATTGTCCGCAAGCACCAGATCCGATAGGTAGCGCTCGTTGCGCCGTGTATCGCGAATCTGGGCCATCAGGTAGGCATCACGGCCCCAAAATTGCACTTTGAGGCCACGCAACGATAGAACCGAAGCGAGCGCCGTCCCCCAACTGCCGGCGCCGATGACTGTGGCGGATTGAATCATGATTTCGGCGTCTTCTTCGTGAATGCCTTGCTCTCCGTGCCTGCGATCAGGCGCTGAATGTTGGCGCGATGGCGGACGAAGGCGAGCGCCATGACCACCAGGCCGAATCCGAGCAGCACATAGTCCCAGCGGCCCTCACGCGCCATCTGAATGGCCATGGCCGTAGGCACACCGACCGCCGCCGCCAAAGAAGCCAGCGAGACATAACGAAACGCGAACAGAAACACGAGAAAGGCGATCCAGCCGCCGATCATCCCGGCCAGCGAGATGCCCAGCAGGACGCCGCCCGTGGTGGCGATGCCTTTGCCGCCTTTGAAACCAAGCCAGAAGGTGAACATGTGGCCGATCACCGCCGCAAAACCGGCCAGCACCTTGCCGATGGAGATGACTTCGATTTCCGCGCCGCTTTGAGCGATCCAGCCCGCCGCCAGCCACACCGGCAGCCAGCCTTTGAGCATGTCGAGGATGAACACCGGAATTCCAATCCCCTTCCCCAGCACGCGGATCGCGTTCGTGGCGCCGATGTTGCCGCTGCCATGCTGGCGGATGTCGAGTCCCTTCAATTTTCCGGCGAGGTAGCCAAACGGCACGGAGCCGCAAAGATAGCCGCAGACGATGCTGGCAAGAATGGCAGTGGTGGTGGTCATGTGAGAAGATGGTATCAATCAAACACCACGGTCTTGTTTTTGAATACAAGAACACGGTCCCGAGCGTGCCACCACAACGCCTTGGCGAGAACGGTTTTCTCCAAATCGCGTCCGAGGCGGACGAGGTCATTCACGCTGTCCTCGTGGCTCACGCGCATCACATCCTGATGAATGATGGGACCTTCGTCGAGATCGGCGGTGACGTAGTGGCTTGTGGCGCCGATGATCTTCACACCGCGCTGAAAGGCCTGATGATACGGCTTGGCGCCAACAAACGCGGGCAGAAAGCTGTGGTGGATGTTCAGGATGCCGTTCGGGAATTCGGCGATCATCGCGGGGCCGATGATCTGCATGTACTTCGCCAGCACGACGGTATCGACGCGTTCCTGCTTTAGCAGAGCGATCATGGCCTGCTCCTGCGTGGTCTTGTTGTCCTTAGTGATCGGAAAATGATGAAACGGGATGCCGAAGCGCTCCGCCGCAGGCCGCAGCGTCTCGTGATTGGCGATGATGACCGGAATATCCACGGGCAGGTCACCAGATTCATGACGGGCAAGCAGGTCGTAAAGGCAGTGATTCTCCTTCGTGACGAACAGGGCGATGCGCTTGCGCTGGCTGGCGAAGCTGAGGCGCATCTGCATCTCGTGGCGGCGGGCGATGGGTTGCAGGCGGGCCTCAATCTCCTCCTTTTCGAGCGTGAAGTTTTCCAGGCTCCACTCCAGCCGCATGAAGAAGGCGTTCTGCTCCGGGTCGATGTGCTGCTGGAGGTCGATGATGTTTCCCTGATGTGAGAAAATGAAGCCGGTGACGTCATGCACGAGTCCGGGACGATCCGGGCAGTGAATGAGCAGCGTTGCGATGTCTGGTGATGCCATAGGAAGCGAAATTACGAACGTGAGGATGGGAAGCGCGTGCAAATTCCCTGTCCCTCGACCAAACCGGGGATCTGCTCAGCATTGCGGCCGGAGGCGATGATGCACTCGACACCACCATGCACGGCGTCCTGCACCGCTCTCAGCTTTGAAATCATGCCGCCAGTGCCGAGCGTGGATTTTTCTTCCTCGGCGTGATGAATCACGTCAGCAACATTCTCCACGATAGGAATCGGGCCTTCCTCGGGCTTTTTCATGTCGCGCAGCAATCCAGGGGCGCTGGTGAGGAGGATCAGGATGTCCGCGTTCCAGAAACGGGCCACGCGTGAAGAGAGCTTGTCGTTGTCCCCGTAGCGCAGTTCCTCGATGGCGACCGAGTCGTTCTCGTTGATGACGGGAACGACTTGGTTGAACTCCATGAGACGGTCGAGCACGGCCTTTACGCGGGGTGCGCGGTCGGCATTTTCGAAATCCTCATGGGTGACGAGAAGCTGGGCCACGTGCAGACCATGATCACGCAACAGCGACTCATAAGCGTGCATGAGATGCGTCTGGCCCACGGCTGCGAGAGCTTGGAGTGTGGTCACGTCGGTGGGACGTTGTTTGAATTCGAGGGGCTTCAAACCCGAGGCCACGGCACCACTGCTGACGACGACGACGGAGTGCCCGGCCCGTTTGAGCAGGGCGACGGCCTCGACGAGCTTGCGCAACTGCACGGGATCAGGCTCTGGCGCATCGGTGCGCGTGAGGATGCCGGAGCCGAATTTAAGAACGATGCGCTTGGATGCCGATGCCATGAGTGGGGGAACGAAGGGCGGCGAATATGGCGGTTTGAACCGCGATGCAAAGCGCAAAAGCCGAAAGCAATCCAGACCCGGCTATGGAAAGCCGGGCGACTTACCACCGCACGACGGAACTGGCCCAAGTGAAGCCGCCGCCGAAGGCGACGAGCAGGATCACATCGCCTTTCTTGAGGCGGCCCGCTTTGTTCGCTTCGTCGAGGGCCACCGGGATCGTGGCCGCACTGGTGTTACCGTATTTGTCCAGGTTCATGAACACGCGGTCCAGCGGCAGATTGAGCCGGTCAGCGATGGCGCTGATGATGCGGGCATTGGCCTGATGGGGGATGACGAGGGAAACGTCTGCGGCGGTCAGGCCGGCCATTTCGAGCGCCTGTTGCGCAGCTTCTAGCATGCGAGTGACCGCGTGTTTAAAGGTCTCGCGCCCTTCCATGTGGATGGTGTTCGGCCTCGAGTCGGCATTTTCGGCCGTGATGGGGCAGGCGGAACCGCCACCGGGGACTTTGAGCAGGTCAGCGAGGTTGCCATCGCTACCCATGACGGTGGAAAGCACACGTCCAGGAGCGTTGATGCCGCCTTCGTCATCACGGCGGATCACGACGGCTCCGGCACCATCGCCAAAGAGCACGCAGGTGTTGCGGTCTTGCCAGTTGATGAGACTGCTGAGTTTTTCCGCTCCGATGACCAGCGCGGTGGTGCGATTGCCGGTGTTGATGAAATGACGCGCGACTTGCAGCGCGTAGAGGAAGCCGGAGCAGGCGGCGGAGATGTCGAAGCAGACCGCATTTGTGGCACCGATCTTCTTCTGCACAAAACAAGCGGTGGAAGGGAAAAACATGTCCGGCGTGACGGTGGCCACGATGATGAGCTGAATGTCCTCGGCGGTCACTCCGGCATCAGCCATGGCACGGCGGGCGGCCTCGGAGGCCATATCACTGGTGGCCTGGTCGGCGGCGGCGATGCGGCGCTCTTTGATGCCGGTGCGAGTGGTGATCCATTCGTCATTGGTATCGACGATCTTCGACAGGTCGTCGTTGGTCAGCACTTTCTCTGGCATGTAACTGCCGGTGCCGATGATGCTGGAGGCGCAAAAAGGCTGATTGCTAGGAGCGGGCATGGAGAGCGATGGAATGGGCGGTGGCAGCGGCTTCGATGTGCGGATTCACCTGGTGTTTGATGTTTTCGCAAGCCTGCCGGATGGCATTTTTCATAGCGAGCGGAGAGGCACCACCGTGGGAGATGATCGTGATGCCGTTGAGGCCCAGCAGCGGCATGCCGCCGAACTCATCGGCATTGGTACGGGTGTGGACGCGCTTGAAGGCCGGCTTGGCGAGCATGCCACCAATGGAGGTGACAAAGCCGCTTTTGATCTCCGCCTTTACCATGCTGAAAATCGCATGCGCGAGCGCCTCGGCGCTTTTGAGAATGATGTTCCCGGTGAAGCCGTCGCAAACGACGACATCCGGCGGCGTCTCCCACAGATCGTGTCCTTCAACATTGCCGATGAAATTCAGGCCCGTTGTGTGGCGCAGCAGCTTGCCGGTTTCCTTGCACAGCGCATTCCCCTTCTCCTCTTCGGTGCCATTGGACATGAGGCCGACGCTGGGATTGTCACGACCGAGCACATGGCGGGCGTAAGCACTGCCCATGATGGCGTTTTGCACGAGATGCTCTGGCAGGCTGTCTGGGTTCGCTCCAGCGTCGATGAGCACCCAGTGCTGCGTAATGCTGGGCATGATGGCGGCGATGGCGGGGCGCTCAATGTGCGGGAGTGTGCGAAGCTTGATGAGGCTGGCGGTGACGGCGGCCCCGGTGTGTCCGGCGCTGACGACTGCGTCGGCTTTGCCTTCCTTCACGAGATCGACAGCCCGGGTGATGGAGCTGTCTTTCTTTTTGCGGACGGCATCGAGACCGCTGTCATGCATATCGACGATCTGCATGGCGGAGACGATTTCCAGCTTGTCGCTCGCTGGGATGTCTTGAGTCTTCATCTCGCGCTCGATGGCTTCCGGCTGACCGACGAGATAAATTTTGTCGATCTGAGGAAGGGTTTCGAGGGCCAGCTTGACGCCCCCCATGGGGTTTTGCGGGGCGAAGTCGCCGCCCATCACATCCAACGCGATTTTCATGACTCGGTAGGGAGCAGATTCAGAAGGAGGATCAATGCAGGAAGTGGCGGTGACCGGTAAAGATCATGGCCATCTTGCGTTCGTCGGCTGCGGCAATGACTTCCTCGTCACGCACGGACCCACCGGGCTGGATGGCGGCGGTGGCACCGGCTTCGGCACAGGCGATCAGACCATCGGCGAAGGGGAACATGGCATCTGAAGCAACGACGCTACCGCCGAGAGAAAGTCCGGCCTCTTTCGCCTTCCAAATGGCGATGCGGCAG
>JAPLUL010000137.1:0-91355 GCA_026397635.1 Verrucomicrobiota bacterium
GAAGACGTCAAAGCCGGCGTCATCACCTACAAACTCGCCGCCCACGCCGCCGACCTCGCCAAAGGCCACCCCGGTGCCCAATACCGCGACAACGCCCTGAGCAAAGCCCGCTTCGAGTTTCGCTGGGAAGACCAGTTCAACCTCTCCCTCGACCCCGTCACCGCGAGGGAGTTTCATGACGAGACCCTTCCGCAGGAAGGGGCGAAGTCTGCCCATTTCTGCTCCATGTGCGGCCCCCACTTCTGCTCCATGAAGATCACCGAGGACGTGAGAAAATACGCCGCAGAGCAGGGGCTCGCCGAAGAAGAGGCTCTCAAAGCCGGAATGGCGGAGAAGAGCAAGGAGTTCGTCGAAAGCGGTGCCGAAGTCTATCAGCTAGCCTGATCCATGAAAAAGCCGTCCGTCTCCAAAAAAGCGATCACCCCGGCCAAAACGAAGCCGGACGGCCTCACCACCCTCCTCACCGAAGTCCTCCAGCTCATCCAGAGCGCCCGGCGCGGCGTGTCCACCGTCGTGGACACTTTCCAGGTGATGACCAACTTCGAAATCGGCCGCCGCATCGTCGAGCACGAGCAAAAAGGCGCGAAGCGTGCAGCGTATGGCGCGGAGTTGTTGAAAGAGCTTTCTGCGAGGCTCAAGGAGGAGTTTGGGCGTGGGTTTTCTCGATCAAACCTTCAGGCGATGAGAGCCTTCTTCATTGAGTGGTAGCACAAGGTTTCTCCAATTTGCCAGACAGCGTCTGGCAAATTGCTCGACGCCCCAATTTTTCAGTCGCTGACTGAAAAATCTGGCGACTCAACCATTGTCCAGAAGGCTTCCGGAAAATTGCTTCCTGCCGAGATTTGCCAGACAGCGTCTCGCAAATCTCCCTTCACTCTCAGTTGGTCGCACTACGTCGTGCTCATGACCATCAAGGATCCAGACGAACGCAGCTTTTACGAAATTGAATCCCGTCAGGTAGACTGGGATGTTCGCGAACTCAAACGCCAGAAAGCCTCCTGCCTCTATGAGCGCCTCGCCCTCAGCCGGTATAAAGAAGGCATCCGCAAGCTCGCCAAAGAAGGCCAGGTCATCGTCAGGACGGAGGACTTGCTGAAGGAGCCGCTCGTGCTCGAGTTCCTTGGCCTCGATGCGCAGGCTAGCTACTCCGAGACCGACCTCGAGCAGGCCATCATCAATCGCCTCGAGCACTTCCTCCTCGAACTCGGCAAAGGCTTCCTGTTCGAGGCCCGCCAGAAGCGTTTCACCTTCGATGAGGACCACTACTTCGTGGACCTCGTCTTCTACAACCGCCTCCTCCGCTGCTACGTCATCATCGATCTCAAGCTCGACAAGCTCACGCATCAGGACCTCGGCCAGATGCAGATGTATGTGAACTACTACGACCGCGAGGTGAAGCTCCCCGACGAAAACCCCACCATCGGCCTCCTCCTCTGCAAATCCGCCAAAAAAACCGTCGTCGAACTCACCCTGCCCAAAGACGCCAATATCCACGCCAAGGAGTATCAACTCTACCTGCCCTCCAAGGAACTGCTGAAGCAGAAGCTCGACGAATGGAGCGCCGCCGCTTCCCGCTAAGTCTAAAAATGGAATCCCTTAAATTGACTCGTCTATGTTAGAGAGCTTTTTTCATATCAACTCCGCCAAGACAGCCTCCCGGTTGTCGTCCCAGCAAGAGCTTATCAGTCTTGTAGATAGCGGCGGCGAGGTTGCGAATGTCTATTATGAGCCGGATGAGTTCAGGCCTACAAGACTCAAGAATGTTGTCAAAGAGAGGACGTTTCGAAACGTGAACTTCAGCAACACCGCATTCATTGGGGTTGAATTCAGAAAGTGTGTTTTTGAAGACTGCTTGTTTATGAGTTGTGAATTCGATCGCTGCGATTTTCATCACTGCAAATTCACCTGCTGCAATTTGCACAAAGTCCGCTTCGTCAGCACTTATGCCGCCTCGCTGAATTGAGTGGGTAGCTGGTGACACAGGAGGGCGAGAGATGCCAGATTCGGAGATGGATCAACCATGGTGACAGTTCCCCTCACCTAACCTCTCCCCGCAGAGACCTGACAGACCCAATGCAGGCTGTGCACGGGGAGAGGGAACTGAAAATGGGCCTTCCGGCCAGACAGCACTGGCAGGGACTCTCATGCAACGAAACCGCGCTCTTTTGCAGTCCCTCTCCCCGCGATGGGTGATCCCATGCTCTGCAACATGACGCGGGGAGAGGTTAGGTGAGGGGGCTCATACTCGCATTCGTCAGGCAGGACAAAAACGGCGCACCCACTTCCCGGATGAGCCAAAAATTGGGTTCATCCGGGAAATGAGTGCGTTGGCGCTGCATGAGGTGGTGACAGTTCCCCTCACCTAACCTCTCCCCGCAGAGACCTGACAGACCCAATGCAGGCGGTGTGCGGGGAGAGGGAACTGAAAGCGGCCCTTCCGGCTAGGCAGCACTGTTGGGGACTCTTTTGCATCGAAACCGCGCTCTTTTTCAGTCCCTCTCCCCGCGATGGGTGATCCCATGATCTGCAACAGGACGCGGGGAGAGGTTAGGTGAGGGGGCTCATGCCTCATTCGTCAGGCAGGATAAAAACTGCGCACCCACTTCCGGGGTGTGCCACAGATTCAGAGAGGCTCGCCGATGATGTCGGGAGAAAATCCGCGGGCCTCCATGAATCTGCGGGAGACACAAGAGCTGCTGGATTCAGTTTTCGATTTCATGTGTAGGCCCTGCTGGAGACCTAAACCTCAAAATCCCTTCTGCTTTTACCCACCCATTTTAGCGAAGCGCCAGGATGTTCTTGTCGTCGATGATGATCGCCAAGCACTTCATAACGCTCAGCAAACATTCAAATGTTTCGGATGGTCTCCGGTTTGCTTCACTTGGAACAGGTTAGAGCGTGCAGTGAGTCAAAAAGGGCTTTTCATCCAGCATCTGAAAATCGAAGGATCGGTTATTTGTGACGGTCAGAACCGATTTACAGAATTGATGAGTCAGTTTAGTGTGCGCTCAAGTTACTGTCACGAAATTGCTCAGTCCTGTGAGTTGCTACATGTTCTGGACGAGATACCCGACTCCCAGGCGGGTCGCTACTGGGCTGTAGACGTCATGCATGTTGGCTTGCGCTCTCTGGGAGTAGCGATGCTGGCCAATCA
This sequence comes from Verrucomicrobiota bacterium, assembly GCA_026397635.1. Classification (GTDB taxonomy): domain Bacteria; phylum Verrucomicrobiota; class Verrucomicrobiia; order Verrucomicrobiales; family Verrucomicrobiaceae; genus Prosthecobacter. The sequence goes on from JAPLUL010000137.1 coordinate 3,155, forward strand.
TGGCATCTATCGATTTTCTCTGAGCGGCATCTTGGATGGGTTGCGCGAGATTGGCATATTCTCATCAAGTGACACCGAAAAAATTGCGGATCATCCGTGAATTCAAGTGGCGTTACCGCGCACGTCAGTTTGAGCGGCCCCTTGGAATGAGTGAGGTTTGCAACCTTGCCGATTTAGTGTCTCAGCGTTTTCGCTTGGATTTGAATGTTTGCGCGGTGAAGCCTGAGGTCGCCATTGCGAATGCGTTGGATGACGGAGGTTTAAATTCCAACTGGTATCTTCGAAGCAGAACCCTTGAGCGAGCGCTGCTCTCATTGAGCCCTCAACGTGAAGGTGACAGAGACCTCGCATCCATGCGAAAGGACCTTTTTGACCTGATCAAAGAGCCATCGCAGTATGGTTGGCAAATAAAACATCACTGGAGGCACCTACGCGACCGATTGTCAGTGCTCGCCGGGGAATCAGATGCTCCTTTCGCGCCACCAGCATTGATTAGCTGACGGCAAGGTAAAGGGGGCGTGGTGTAAAACACGACAAAACTCCTCGCTGAAGATGGACTGATCGAAGATCAGCCCGAATAGAGGCGGTCGGGGATGTTCGCCGCCCGTCGCCGCACTGCGGCGACAATTCGCCTTTCCCGAAGCTGCCTGATCGCGTTACTCTGCCCTCGCCATGCCCGCCAAGCCCAAACCTCGCACGCTCGCTCCCAAGCCCGCCGCTCTTGCCGCGCCGCTGCTTGCGGATGTGCGCGAACTGATCCTCACGGCCCGCGAAGCCGTTGCCCGGAGCGTCAACGCGGGTCTGACGCTCCTTTATTGGGAGATCGGCTCGCGCATTCGCACAGACGTGCTGAAGGAGAAGCGTGCTGATTATGGAAAGGAGATTTTGCACACACTGTCTGCACAATTGGAGAAGGAGTTTGGTCGAGGGTTCAGCCAACGAAACCTTGCCAACATGATTCGTTTTGCCGAGGTCTTCCCCGACCGCGACATTTTGCACACGCTGTGTGCAAAATTGGGGTGGAGCCATTTTCGTTCGATCATCTACCTCGACGACGAACTGAAGCGGGACTTCTACGCGGAAATGTGCCGTATGGAGAACTGGAGTGTGCGCACGTTGGTGAAGAAAATCGGCTCCATGCTCTACGAACGCACGGCGATCTCGAAGAAGCCCGACAAGCTCATCAAGCAGGAACTCGCCGCCCTGCGCAGCGAGGACAAACTGACGCCCGACCTCGTCTTTCGCGATCCCTACATCCTCGACTTCCTCGGGCTGAAGGACACCTATGCCGAGAAGGACGTGGAGGCGGGGATCTTGCGCGAGGTGGAGAGCTTCATCCTCGAACTCGGCATCGGCTTTGCATTCCTGGAGCGGCAGAAGCGGATGCAGATTGATGCCAGGGACTACTACCTCGATCTGCTGTTCTACCATCGGAAGCTCAAGCGGCTCGTTGCGATTGATCTCAAGCTCGGCGACTTCGAGGCGGCGGACAAAGGGCAGATGGAGTTGTATCTCGGCTGGCTGAAGCGCCACGCCATCGAGCCCGGCGAGGAAGCGCCGCTGGGCATGATCCTTTGCGCAGGCAAGAACGATGAGCACGTGGAACTGCTCGAACTCGCCAACAGCGGCATTCATGTGGCGACCTACTGGACGAAACTGCTGCCCAAGAAGCAGCTCGAACGCAAGCTTCACCAAGCCGTCCTCCGCGCCCGGCAGCAAGTCGCTCTGAGCGAAGTCAAGGCAGGGAAGCAAACGGCTAGGATAACTCAATGAGCTGACAAGCAACTGAGCAAACGGCGTTTCCTCTGCTCATGAACCTCCGCTTCCTCACGCTCGCCTGCCTTGTGACCGCCACCACCTTCGCCGCCGATGCGCCGAAGCTGCCATCCATTCCCGCCGAGCCGATCGCGAAGAAGAAGGAACTGCTCTTCTCCGATGACTTCGAGCGGGCCGAGCTGGGCCAGGACAAAGGCTGGGCCATCGTCGTGCCGACGTATTCCCTCGAGAACGGCACGCTGAAGGGCACGCAGATGCGCTTCGATGCCCCGCGAAGGATGGCAAGCCTGCGGTGAAAGGGCATCAGGCCGTCATCGGCAACGACATCCCGACGAAGGACAGCGTCATCGAGTTCCGCTTCAAACTCGGCGGCGCGCAGTCCGTCACGGCGGAGTTTGACGACCGGAAGTTCAACGGCTCGCACTACGGGCACCTCTGCATGGCGCGCATCGCGGCGGACAAGATCACCCTCGTGGACCAGAAAGGCCTCGCCGTCGCCCGACCCGAAGGCGCCACCGGCGAACCCCCTACACCCGCTGGCCGGAAGAACGTCGCCTTCCCCCTCAGCCTCGATCCCCAGACTTGGCACACCTTCATGCTCGAAACCGTGGGCGACACCCTGCGTGCCACCATTGATAGCAAGCCCGTCGCCTTCCTCCAGTCCCCCGGCATCGCCCACCCGACCAAGTCCAAAGTCGAATTCGGCTGCATGGGCAAAGACGGCTTCTTCGACGACCTCAAGATCTGGAATGCGGAGCCGAGCGCGACGAAGTAGAGTGCTGCTGCCTCAAGAACGGCTGGTAAAAGATGGTGGGTAAAAGATAAGACCGCTGATCTCTGTCATTTTTTACCCCCAATCTTTTACCATCAATCAGGCCTCAAAAAGCAAGCCTTCCGCGCTACATCACGCTGGGAGACTCAATGTTCCGGTTGGCGATTATCGTATCTCGTGTATTTTTCGTGCATGGCGACAAAGACAATCACCTTGGAACTCGATGCCTACGAAAAGCTTCGGCAGGTCAAACGCGGAGGCGAGTCCTTCACGGAAGTCGTGCGTCGTGCTGTCTGGGTGGATGCTCCGGCGACCGGGGAATCCTTGCTCAACTATTTCCGAAACGGCGGAAGTGGCACCAGTGACAAGTATTTGGACGCGGTGGAAGAGTCGGCCAAACATGACCCCATTCCCGACGATCCATGGGCCTGATCCTCGATACGAATTTCATCATCGTGGCCGAGCGGGAAGCCAAGCGCGGGATCACGACCACGATTGACCGCTTCTTTGCCAGCAGGGCAAAGGAGAGCTTCTACATCACCTTCACTGTGGCGGGCGAACTGGCCTGCGGCCAATCCGCGAGCCCGAAACGCGACTGGGAGCGCCTATGCCGCCCCTACCCGATCCTTCCCTGGTCCGCTGATGTCTCCTGGCAGTATGGCGAGATTTATCGGGCGCTGGCAGCCAAAGGACAATTGATCGGAGCCAATGACATGTGGATCGCCGCCACCGCGTTGGTGCATGGCATGGGAGTCGTCACCAACAACGTGGACGAGTTTAGTCGGGTGTCGGGACTGATGGTGGTGTCCTATTGATTCGCTCCATGAACCCTACCCTCTGCATTCTCGGTGGCTGTAATGGCGCGGGGAAGACGACGCTCGCGAGGGAGTTGCTGCCTCGGCTGGGCCTGATGCGGTTTTTGAATGCGGATGAGATGGCGCGAGGACTCTCGCCGCTCGATCCCACGCTCAGTGCGTTCCGGGCGGGACGGTTGCTGCTGGAGGAGGCGCGTTCGCTCATCGCAGCGAAGGCCAGCTTTGCCATCGAGTCCACGCTCAGCGGCAAAACTCTCGTCGCGATGATCCGCGAGGCGAAGGTATGCGGCTATCGCATCCTGCTGCATTACATCGTGATCGGCTCCGCCACGCAGGCCGTCGCCCGTGTGGCCTTGCGTGTGAGGCTGGGCGGTCATGATGTGCCTGAGGAGGATGTGCGCCGCCGATTTGACCGCAGCCGCAGGCATTTCCTGAAGGATTACCTGCCTCTTGCCGATGAATGGGGCCTGTGGGACAATCAAATGCCGCCGCCAAGGCAGATTGCCGACAGCGAGACGCACACGCTCGACCAACTTCACGCCATGCTCACCTCCAACAGCCTCCAAGAAGCGCCTCCGCGCGAGATGTCAGAGATGTCGAAGATCGTGCTCGAAGCTGGCCGTGTGGCCACGGAGAAGATGCTCGACTACTACAAGCGCATGGGCATCAAGGTTACCCCGCAGATGACGCTGGCTCCCGAGAAGCCAAAGCGGGTCCGCGGCAAGGCGGTGTGATGGATTGGGGCGGGTTTCCGACTTGCGGATTCACCGCCAGATCACTCTCGGAAACTTGTTCGCCACCGCCTGCCGGTGCTTCGGCCATTCGCGGGCCACAAAGCTCGGCCAATCACTCGTCGAAGCCAACCGTTTGCTTTCCGGCGTGCAGAGCTGGAGTTGCACCGGGAGGCGGCCTTTGCAGAGCGTTGGGTGTTCTCTGAGCGCGAAGCAGTCTTGGAGCTTCACCTGGGCTTCAGGGGTGTCGGCAACGTAGCTGAGCTTGATCGTGCCGCCGCCGTGCCAAGGGATGCAGATCGCGTTGCTGCGCTTTTTGCTCGATGACGAGATCGCGATAGCGGAGAAAACGGGGGCAGGTCAGTGGGTAACGGGCTGACAAATCGCTTTCCTCTCTCTTGTGGCCGATGCCGCGATGCTCAGGAGTCTGCATCGAGTCCCGAAAGCCTCCTGCACTCGCTCCCCGGCCTTCCCGGCGGCGTGTCTGGCGCGTGGGAAAGGCCGGAAAGTGACGAATCACGATCATCCAGAAGGATGCACGGCAGGAGATCCGAAAGACGCGAGAGAATGTCTTTCAAAACGTTGCCTCATGCGCCTTCTTAAACTCTCGCGGTGCAGCTGATTTTTGGGGTGCTCATGGCGGATGCCACACGCCTGCTGGGAGCCGGAGGCGAAGAAAACTGGGGCGGGAGTTCGGCATCTCTGCCCCAGCGTGCCGCAGGTGCCTCAGTTGCATGCCTTGGGGATTCGTGAGTGGAATTCGCCGAGAGAATGCTTGCCAAAAAGGCGGGGCACAGGCGTAATCTGCGGTCCCAATTATGATCTCCCGTTTTGCTCTGATTTTCCTCGGCTGGAGTGGCCTCTGTCTCGCCTCGCAGCCGACTTCTATCGCCGATTTACCGGATGCGAACCCGGACGCGGAGCTGAAGTCTTTCGTCGTGCCAGAGGGCTTTGAGGTGAACCTTTTTGCGGCGGAGCCGATGATCCAGAAGCCGGTTCAGATGAACTGGGACGCGCAAGGACGACTGTGGGTGGTGACGAGCTCGACCTACCCGCACATCAAGCCGGGCGAGGCGGCGAAAGACCAAGTCGTGGTGCTGGAGGACACGGATGGCGATGGCAAGGCGGACAAATCGACGACTTTTGCCGACGGCTTGCACATCCCGACCGCACTGGCTCCGGGTGATGGCGGCCTTTATGTGGCGAACTCGACGGAGGTGCTGTTTTTAAAGGATACAAATGGCGATCTGAAGGCGGACGAGCGCACGATCCTGCTCAGCGGCTTTGGCACGGAGGACACGCACCACCTGTTGCACACGATGCGCTGGGGTCCGGAAGGGATGCTGTATTTTTTGCAGTCGATCTACATCCACACGCACATGGAGACACCCCACGGGGTGCGCAGACTGATGGGCGGCGGCATTTGGGAATTCCGGCCGGAGACGCGGCGGGCGGAGATCATCAGCAAGGGGTTGATCAACCCCTGGGGCTTTGAATTTGATCGCTGGGGACAAAGTTTCGCCTGCGATGGCGCGGGCGGGGAAGGGGTGAACTTCATTTTCCCCGGCTCGGTGTTTGCCACGTCGCCCGGAGCGAAGCGCATCCTGCACGGTCTGAGTCCCGGCCAGCCGAAGCAATGCGGCATGGAAATCATCGAAGACCCGCATTTTCCGGCGGACTGGCAGGGTTCGTTCGTGCTGAATGATTTTCGTGGGAATCGCGTGAACCGTTTCCAGCTCACGCCGAGCGGCAGCAGCTACATCGCCAAGCAGATGCCGGATGTGCTGGCGAGTACGCACCGGGCCTTCCGCCCGATTGATGTGAAGACCGGGCCAGATGGCGCACTTTACATCGCGGACTGGTACAATCCGATCATCCAGCATGGCGAGGTGGATTTCCGCGATCCGCGTCGCGACCATGAGCATGGTCGCATCTGGCGGGTGACGGCGAAAGGCCGCCCATTGAGTCCGAAGCCAAAAATCGCCGGTGCGCCGACGGGCGATCTGCTGGAGATGCTCAAGAGCGACCGCAACTATGTGCGACGCTTTGCCAAGCGCGAACTGCGCGATCAGGGTGCGGTGAAAGTAACGGCTGAGCTCGACGCGTGGGCGGCGAAGCTGGACGTGACGAAGGAATCTGACGCGCATGCATTGCTGGAGGCCGCGTGGGCGCGGGAGGGCGTGAACTCGTTCTCGCCGACGATTTGGCGGAAGCTTTGGGAAAACAGTGATGCCCGTGTCCGCGCAGCAGCACTGCGCATCCTGAGCCATCGCTGGAAGGAATTCCCGGACGCCATGAAGGTGCTCGAAAAAGCCGTGGCGGATGAAAACGCGCAGGTGCGCCTATGGGCGCTGGCCGTGCTGGCCGACATGCGCAAGCCGGGCGCGATCAACCTTGCGCTCAAGGTTCTGGACCAGCCGATGGACGAGTCGCTCGACTTCCTGCTCGAACTGACCTGCCGCGAGCAGGCGGACGTATGGATGCCTGCGATGGTGAGCGGGAAGCTGAAGCTCGACGAGCGCCCGAAGCACCTAGTCTATGCGCTGAAGAGCACCGGAAGAAGCGATGCGCTGCCGCCGTTGTTTGCGGCGCTGAAGGGCGGGAAATTGAGCGCGGAGGATGCGGCTGCCGTGCTCGACATGGCCGGTGGTGCGGCGGACGCGGCCCAGGCGAAGGTTTTGTCGGAAATGGTCAATGACGCAGCGATGGGGCCTTACTACATCGGTTTGCAAGACGCGCTGGTAAAGGCGGCGACGGATCGCAAAATCATTCCTGAAGGCGCGAAAGACACCGTGATGGCCTGGTTTGACCGTCCTGAGCCGCATGTGGTGCATCGCGCGGCCATTCTGGCCGGTCTGTGGAAAGTGGAGCCCGCCCGTGAGAAACTGGTGGCGCTGCTGGCGGACTCCAAAACGATCACGGCCATCCGCGATGGCGCGATGCGCGGCCTGACCGCTCTGGGTGGGGTGAAAACGCGGGATTTGTTCGACAAACTATTCATGGAATCGACCGACGGCGCCCTGCGTGGACTGATGATCGACGGATTGACCAGCGTGGGGCCACAACTGGCGGCGAAACGGGCGGTGGCGTTCCTAGCCAGTGCTGAGGTGGCGAGCGCCGTGCCGGTTCTGACGGCGTTTTTGAAAAACAAGCAGCTGCCTGGCGTGCTGGCGAAGGAACTGGCCGGCAAGACAATTCCTGACCTCGTGGCGGTGGAAGGCATCCGCATGGTGACGAGTCGCGGCATTCAAGGGCCGCTGGCCGACGCCCTCAAAACAGCGGGTGGCGTGAAGCAGATGGACAAGCCGCTCACCGCGCCGGAGATGGCCGCCTTGGTCGAAAAAGTGAAGACAAACGGTGATCCAGCGCGAGGTGAAGCGGTTTATCGTCGCCAGCAGCTGCTTTGCACGACCTGCCATGCCATCGGTGAGAGCGGAGGCATCCTTGGGCCGAATCTGGTGAGCATTGGTGCCTCAGCGCCCGTGGATTACCTGATTGAAAGCCTGCTGGAACCGAGCAAAAAAATCAAAGAAGGCTATCACATGGTCATCGTGAGCAAAAAGGACGGCGGAGTGGTCTCTGGCGGACTCGTGAACGATGGCGCGGAGGAGTTGACGATTCGTGACCCGGCCAATCAGATCGTGAAGGTCGCGAAATCAGCCATCGCCAGCCGTCAGATGAGTCCGGTGAGTATGATGCCACCGGGAATGACCGCCAGCCTGCGGGAGGACGAATTCGTCGATCTGGTGCGATTCCTAAGCGAATTGGGCCGTGAAGGAGCCTACAAAACCCAACCGAACCGTTACATCCGCACCTGGAAGGCCATGGGCAAGATGGAGCAGAAGGATGTGGATCACGTCCGCCATGTGGGCAGTTTTGCCCTCAACGACGAAAAATATACCTACCCATGGCAGATGGCCCTCAGCCAAGTGAACGGCGAGTTGCCGCTGGCCGAACTCCCCGCCGCGCAGCGCATGTACCCTTGGTTCCCCAAAATCGTGCAGTTTGGCCTCAAATTGGACAGCGCCGGAAAGGTGAAGCTCGGTTTCAGCACCGTGAAAGGCATCGTTGTGGCGGTGGACGGGACGGAGCTGAAGGAACTCAACGCCGAGCAGACGCTCGATCTGGCCGCTGGAACGCACCGTGTCAGCGTCCTGGTGACTCGTGACGCTGGTGAAATGGCTGCATTCCGAGTGGAAATCTTAGACGGAACCGCTGTGGCGATTCCTTGAAGATTCGCAAAGCTCAAAATGGGTAGGTTCGATGTATTTGCATTGACGTACACGGGGCATTTTCGCTATTCTGAACGTGTAGCATGAACTGGATGTCACACTTCAGCAGAAATTCCAGTTTGCGCCGTCCATCGTCGTCCTTTTGGCCTCCCATGAAAAAACGTTCCCACTGCCTGACAGAATTCGAGAATCTCGTCCTGCCATCGCCGTGTGACTTTGAAATGTGCCTTGCTCCAAAACGCCTGAAGGCGAGATCCTTTTCCATCCTTTGTCTCCGCAGTTTCTAAATTCCTTTTTTGATGAAAACACTTCGACACAATCGCATCCTCCTCGGCTGGTTCATGACCGTGCTGGTGTTCGTCATGCAAGTCGCCACGCCTTTGCAGTCTGCGACTTTTTACTGGGCACCCGACATAGGTTTTGGGGCGGATCCCCAGGAGGGGGGCAACTGGAACACGACAGGCACCAATTGGTGGCTCGGCGACAATGACACAAGCATCGGCAGCACCCTTACCACTCCGATGGGGGCGACAACGTGGTCAAGCCCGGGCAATCACACAGCCGTGTTCGGTAGCGCTGGTGTCGGCCCCACCTTGGTGGGCATCACCAGCCCCGTCACCGTGGGTGGGCTTGTGTTTGATGCGAATGGGGTGTTTTTAAATGCTGCTTCTGCGACGGATAGCCTGACCTTTGCCGGGGGCAGTCCCACGATCACCATCAAAGGGGATTCCGCTGGCGCTGACACTGCAGTTGCGATCAACGCCGCGCTGGCTGGCACCAACGGCCTGTCGATTGTATTTGATGATGCGTCAGGATATACCGGATCTACTGGATACGCAGTGCTGACATTGGGATCTGGCGGCAACAGTTATGCCAGCACGCTTAGTGGTGGCAATGGCATCACGGTCGGGCAGAAGGTGATCTTGTCAGTAGATGTAGCCTCTAGTGATCTCATTGCTAACCGGAATCCTCTGGGCAGCAATAAGATCACGTTGCAGAGCGATTCTGAACTAAACATCCTCGGAAGCAGTAATACGACGAGCGGGCTCTCCGGTCGGGTGTTTGCAACGAGCGGCACAGGTAACAGCAGTCGGGTGGATTTTACTGCCACTGCCACAGGAGTGGCTGTGCCGGGAGGATTTGGCACGCTGGGGCTGCCAGCTACTGCCACGAACATTGTTTCATCTCTCAACGGCAATGGAGCTGCCACATCCATTCAGTATTTGGACTCGAACAGTGCTACCCAAACGGTCAGCAATTATGCGGTGCAGTGGGTGGGGCAGGTAAACATTGGGGCGGCGGGGGCTTACACCTTTTTCTCCAATTCCGACGATGGCAGCAGGATCTTCATCGATGGAAATCTTATTCTCAACAAAGATGGTAGCACTGGGGACCTCTCCAGCGCCCCCATCTTCCTCGCAGCAGGTCGACATGACATCCGGATTGACTATGTGCAGGGTGGTGGCGGTGCGAACATCAACTTGGGATATGCTGGCACAGAATTGGGTTCTGCTCAGATACGCACAATTATACCGAACGGTTCTTTAAAGCAGGCGGATGTGAACACGCCGGAGGGTTCCAGCACCGCATTGCAGCTCGGGAATGCGGTGCATCTTACTGGCAATGCCCTGATTAGTTTGTCCGACACAGATTTCACCTCGGTGCAGCTTGGTCGGCTGATCTTGAACAAAGGGGTGACGCTGTCGGTGGATTCTTATGATTTGCTTGGCAACACGGTGGTGGGCAACGGTGCGGGGTTTGGCAAAACCTTGCGTTTAGGCGGAACTACGGGGGCGCCGACGATTTTTGGGACGCCGGGTTCGGTGCCAGATTTACTAACCGATATAGTAACCATCGCTTCAGACATGAATGTGGCCTTTGATGGCGTGGTTTCCGACGAAGGACGGGCCATGACGATCCGGAAAGAAGGGGGCGGGTGGTTGTCTTTCAATCAAACGAGCAGTGCCAACAGTCTGGTAGCAGGGACGAGCATTCAGATGATCGGACAGACTGCGTCGAAAACAGCGACAACCACCGCTGGCGATAACTTTTTCAGCGTTACCGACGCGACTGGTCTAAGCGTGGGCATGACCGTTGCTGGAACTGGAGTCCCCGCTGGTGCGGTGGTGACCGGCATCTCTGGTTTGAATGTGACCATTTCTGGTGACGTAACCGTTTCCGGTGCCCCCACACTGGCGTTTGCCAAGACTCCCACGCTCGTTTTGACCGGCAGTTCGGCTGCCGGTGCGTCTAATCCGATTGGCTCGGCAGGGATTATGCTAAACCGAGGCAATTTGGTGCTGGATTCCAAAGGGGCGACTGCGGCTGGCAATGGCCCGGTGTTCAACAATCAGGTCACGGTCAGCCAGAATGCGGTTATTCAGTCAGTGGCGAACGCCTCCACGCTCACGTTGGGCAGTGCCTCCAGAGGCATCAGCATCGCCGCTGGCAAGACCTTGGTGCTGGATGCGATTGCCGGCGGAATCTCAGCCACTGACCCGGGTGCAAATCTGATCATTGCCGGTGGCATCACCGGTGATAACACAACGTCGTTGATCATCCGTTCCACCCTGAAGAACGCTGTTACCACGCTCAGTGCGGTGAATGCGCTGGCCAACGGCGTGGTGCAGCAGACTGGTTTCGCCTCCCTGAGTGGGGTGGTGACGCTGACGGGGAACAACGCAGGCTTCAACGGTGCGCTAAATTTTGAGCCAGGTTCCAATCTGCGTTTGGAGGGGGTGAGTTCTCTCTCGGGCAAGAGCTTCACCATGGCAGGCGGTACTCTGCAAATGCTGGATGACGGCGACGGCAGCGGCGGCGCACAGAATTTTGCCTTCAATCATGCTATCTCGCTGACGGGAAATGCCACGCTCGCCGTGGGACGCACAGCGACCTCCCAGGCACCGTATTACACCCAGGCGGCGAACAAACTGGCGCAAATCACCAGTCTCAGCACCGGTCGGCAGACCGTGACGGTGGCCAACAACAACGGCTATGGCCTGCAGGTGACAGGTGCGACCACTTTGACGGGAACACCTACATTTACGGTGAACAATGCCAATAGTTCCAACCTCGTGACCGGGCTGCAATTGACTGGTCAGGTGACCGGGCAGGCCAGTCTATTGAAGAACGGCGGCGGTACGTTGTTGCTCGGCAACAACACAAACAGCTTTGGTGGCCCTGTGATTTTCTCTGCGTTTGGTTCTGGGTCGACCTTGACGGTTGAAAGTGTGGCCAAACTGGTGGCGGGACAGAGGCTCACTGGCACCAACATCAATGCCGGCACGAGCGTCAATGCCATCAACGTGCAGAACTTCGCGGCTAGCGTAGCCAATGGTGGCACGGTTCTGACACTAGGAGTAGCTATCGATACTTTGTTCACTGCTGGCATGCCGGTGTCTGGCACCGGCATCCCCACCGGAACCAAAGTGGCAGTGGGCGGAGTGAACAACAACGTCACGAACACCACCGCAGGTTTGGTGAATGGTGCGACGCCTAATATTGTGACGAATGTACAGGGTGGCACAGCCAGCTTCCGGGTGGGCATGCCGGTGACAGGGAATGGCATTCCCGCAGGCACGTATGTGGCGGAAATCTTCATCAACGGCACGGACCTGCGTCTAAGCCAGGATATCACACAGAACAATCCCACCTTGGTACGCCGCCAACTGACTTTGGACACGCCGGTGACGGTGGCTGATCCGACCTTGGTGCTGTCTCAATTGGCACTCAACCAGGCGCTGGCGGGGGCCACCGGAACCGTGAACGCGAATTCGATGGTCAACGTCTCGGCTGGTGTGCTGGCCTTCACAGGTTCCGGTTCGGGTGTGGGGACAAACGACAGCCTTGGAAATTCTACCAACCAAATCCTTTCCAACACTAATTCAGCCACTGTGGGTTTACGGGCGGAAGGAACGTACACCACGACTCGGGAGTTCATCATGAACCAGCAGAACAACTCGTTCGAGGTCACTGCAGTGAACATGCTGACGATGAATTCAGCGTTCACCTTTGCGAACGCCAATTTCGATCTGCAGAAAAACAACCGTGGCACTCTGCTGCTGACGCAGGCGCAGACAGGATGGAATGGCAATCTAACCGTGGGGCAGGGAGTGTTGAGGATCAGTAACGCTGCCGCCCTGGGGAATGCAGGTTCGTTCAATCTGGGCACAGGAGTCGCCACCAGTGCAACGCTCATTGCCAATGTGGCTGCAGCCCTCGAATTGACGGGTGACATCACATCTTCGGAAGCGTTGGTGTTCACTCCAGGCAACAACAACACGTCTAACGGCATTGATGGTGCGGGCGCTCTGCGCAGTCTTTCGGGAACCAATATTTGGAACGGCAGCATCACCTTTTCCGGTGCCACCAGCGGGGATAGCACGAATCGCGCCGCGACCATCGGGGTGGACTCAGGTTCGTCTTTGACCATCAACGGGGTGATGACTGCTCAAGTGGGCACTGGCGGTGGCAGCCGGGGTGCTTGGTTTGGTCTGGTGGGCGCAGGCAACGGCACCATCACCAGTGCGTTGAACTACACTGGCAATTTGTCTTTCGGCGCTTCTTCCTTGGTGAAAGCCGGGTCCGGGACATGGACGCTGACCTCTGCCAATGCCTTCAATGGACAAAGCTTGTTTGTTAACCAAGGCGTTTTAGCTGTAGCATCCACATTAGGTGTTCCTGGCACTAATGGCGGCGCAGGAACCGTGTTTGTCACGCCTGGTGGCACCCTCTTATTAGGCAACAACAACGGGACACTCACCAATCAAGTCAATAGCGCGACAAATAGCAATACGGTGACTCTGACCAGCGCGGCACCTGCAAATCTGATTGTTGGGGCCGCCTTGCTGGGTTCCACCGTGACATCCATCTCAGCAAACAGGCTGACAGTGAGGCTTGCGGCCAATGCCAATGCCAATCTGACTGCGGGTTCGGCAAACTTCACTTTTGCCAACCTCGACAACCGTCTCAGCAATCATCTACTAAATCTGTATGGCGGCGTCTTAACCTACAATGGCAGCAGTACTGCCACATCCACGGAGACGACGACCGGGACGCTGACATTGAACCCTGGCCACAGCATCATCACGCTGGCAACCGGAACAGGACAGCAGCTCAACTTCACCACCGGAGCGGTGACGCGCAATTCCGGCAGCACAGTGCTGTTTCGTGGCAGCAATCTGGGGGGCGCCGCAGGTGCAAGCACCGCGACCATCCAAGCAACGGGGGCAGGTTATGTCTTCGTCGGTCAGGCGGGCGGGGCAGGAACTACCAACAAGGGCATCCTGCCCTATGCGATTATTGATGCAACTGCGGGCGGTTCGGGCACCTCTTTTGCCACCGCAGACACAGTAAATGGATTGCTGCGTCCCTTGGCCGCTGGCGAAATGGTCACCACCCTGACCAACAACCTGGGTGGCGTGGCGACACCGCTGAATGTGTCGCTCTCAACCGTTGGCAGCGTTTCGAACGCATTGACAGCGAATACGATGACCGTGAATTCGCTGACCTTGAACAGCAGTGGCGGAACATCTGCTCAGTCTGCCCAGACGCTGATTCTGGACAGTGGTGGTGTACTGGCGTTCTCGGGGAATGCTGGCATCAGCGGCGGACGCTTGTCCACCTCCAGCAACCGCCAGTTCCTTTTTCACACTTTGGGTGATCTCACCGTCACGGCGGCTATGACTGGCAACGCGGGCGGTTTGACCAAGGCTGGAGCAGGTGTGATGACACTATCCACCCAGCAGTTTTATTCCGGGGTCACGGTGGTGAACCAAGGCACGCTCAGGCTCAATGGCGGCACCAACACAATCTTCTACAACAACGATTTCCTGCTTCAGGGCGGTTCGTTGGACCTCAATGGTACGGCCCAGACGCTCAACGCCCTGCGTTTTGACACGGCCGTCGCTCAGAATGCCAACTTCACCCCTGGGATGGGCGGTTCCGTCATCAACAGCTCCGGTTCGCAGGCCACGCTGGGGGTGGTCAACGGCGGCAGTTTCTCCGGCACCATCACGGGTAATGTGGCGCTGGTCCGCTCCACCAGCGCTGGCGGTTTCAGCGACTGGAACATCTACACTGCCAATTCTTATACAGGAGCCACCATTCTGAACGGCGGGCGCACCCAACTGCTGGGGACGGCCACTCTTGGCAGCACCTCTGATGCGTGGCGGCATGCTCGAGTACCGTGCGCGTTTCGGCACCGAAGGCACCGAGGCTTTCGGTGCGCTGACGTTGGGAGAGGGCAACAGCATCATCAATGTGGCAGAACCTGGCACGGGCATCAATAGCTCTACCGCTACCTTCACCAGTTTGGCACGGCAGGCTGGTTCACGTGCCACCCTGCGGTTCTTCAATGTCGATGGTGCCCCGGGCAGTTTGGCACGTGTGTTCACCGGTAGTCTGAATGGTGTCACCACCACGAATGTGGGGAACGGCCTGACGAACCATCTCATTGGTGGCTGGGCCTTGTTTGAGCGTGAGTTCGCCAGTTACACCCCAGGAACAGGCGTGGGAGCCTTGAACGGCGTCGGTTATGCCGGCTATTCGCCGAATCTTTTGTCTGGCAGGGCCACGGTGACCTCCAGCTCAATAGCGAGCGCCCAAGTGCAGCTTGCAAGCGTGCCGACGGGCCTAGTGGCCGGCAGTTCCTTCCTGGGTTCCACCGTGGTTTCGATCAATGGAACGACGCTTACTCTGGCCGGAAATGCCAACGCCACGATCAATACGAACACCAGCCTGAATTTTAACAACGGCTCCGCCACGGAGAATATGCGCATGACCTTTCCGACAGTGGTATCGACTGGCGTGGTGGGGGAAAACCAGCTTACCGTTGCCAGCACCGCCGGTCTTAACGTGGGAGATGCGGTGTTAGGCACCGGCATCCCCGCCGACGCCAGAGTGGCATCGATCATTAATGGCACCCAGTTCACCATTACCCAAAAACTCGGCAGCGCCAACCCAGCGCTGACTTTGCCGCAAACTGCTTACCTCACCGGCAATCGTACGATCAACAGCCTGGCGATGCTGGTCTCTGGCGACAGCACCTTGGATCTGGGAGGCTTCACACTCAATTTGGCTAGCGGCGGTTTGATCGCGTCCCAAGGCTTCAGCACCACCAATGCCCAGGTCACGGTGGTCACCAGTTCTACTACCAGCAACATCATCACTCTGGCCAGCACGCCACAGAATTTCGTGGTGGGTTCAACCGTGCTTGGCAGAACGGTGACGGCCATCGACGGTATTCAAGTCACGCTGGACGGCAACGCCAACACCACCAGCACCACACCCACGGGGCGTGACTATGTCAGCGCCCTTTACATGCCGATCATCATTGGGAATGGCAGTCTGACCGCCGGGGGAACTCTAAACACTGCGGCAGACCTTTATCTGCATGCAATCGGCTATGCGAACGGTAACACCAATGTGCAAAACCGCGATGTCTTGGTTGGAGCCAACATCGTGAATAACGGAAGTGGTGCGGTGACACTGGTGATCAACGGCACCGAGGGCCGCGGCAGCTTCGCCGGCATCAACGACTTTCGCACCAATGAGTTGGTGCTGTCCGGCAACAACACCTACACCGGCGGCACCTTCGTGAATTCAGGCTTTGTGGTGTTGAATTCGCCCGGGCAGGCGTTTGGCACGGGCAATGTAACCATCACCGGTGGTGCCAGCACCAACGGCAACACCTTCCAAGAACGCACTTCCACAGTGGTTTTCGGCGCATCGAACCAAATCGCCAGCACTGCCACGCTCAACATGCTGGGTGGATCAGCGCTGGAATTGCAAGCTTATAACCAGACCCTTGCAAATTTGGTGTTCAACAACACCGGGGGTAACGGTCCATTGCTGAGTTCGTACACTGGCGTGCTGACTTTAACTGGTGGCATCACAGCCACTTCAGCCAATCTCGGCGCCATTTCGACCATCTCCACGGGCATGCTGACCGCAGCCGTAACCAGCGGCAGCAATGTGGTCACGGTGGAAAACACTGCGGGACTCGTTGTCGGCATGCCAGTGAGTGGCGCCTCAATTCCAGGAGGGGCCACCATTGCTGCGATTTTGGATTCCAAACGCTTCCAGCTTTCAGCTAACGCCTCCAGCAGCATCGCCACCAATCCCCTGACGTTCAATGCCGGGCTGGGATTTGGATCCCTGGCTCTGACTACGGGTTCGCACACCTTTGATGTGAGCGCTGTGACAGCCAATGGCGTGAATTTGGTACCGCTGATGCCCACCCTGAACATCGCTGGAATCATGACTGGCACCGGGGCCATTATAAACAAGACTGGCAGCGGACTTCTGCAGCTTGGTGGAGCCAGCACCTTCAACGGCGGCGTGAATTTTCAGAATGGTGGCATTTTGTTCGGCATCGGCAGCACCTTCAACAATGGCACTCTCGGTGGCGTGTCCGCAGGTCCTGTTGGCACGGGGGCCATGACGATGTCTGCAAACACCCGCTTGCTGTCGAACGGCAATTACATCATCGGCAACAACGTCAGCGCGGCAGGTGATTTCAGTTTTGACAGCGCTTTGGCCGCCGGATCCAACCTGACACTCAGCGGCACGGTGACACTGCCGGGAACCGTGGCCATTAACGTGATCAATCCCGGCATGACAGCCGCCTTGGGAACGATCACGAAGCAAGGTGGTGCGGGGGCTATTGCCATCACCAAAACCGGTCTCGGCACTCTGGCGCTTGGCGCGCTGGCCGCTGGCAACACGGTGACCCTGAACCTCAACGCCGGCAATCTCTCGCTGCTGCATGACGGCAACGGCACTGGGCAAAATGAAGCTCTCACCACTGGCATCACACTGGTTCCTTCCGGCGCGGTGAACCTGACTTTGGGTCGGCTGGGTGGCACGTATGCGCCGCTGTTCACGACCGCTTCGAACAAGACGCTGCGTATGGCCGCCTTTGCCCTCAGCGGACCATTGACCGTGACCAACAACAGTGGCCACGGCCTTGAACTGACGGGTGCTGCCACCCTCGGCAGCAACCAGATCATCAGTGTCAACAATGTTCCCGCCGGGCCGAGCGCTTCCAATGTGGTGCAAGGCTTGACCTTCTCTGGAGCCGTTGGCGGCTCTTCTGGCATTACTAAACTGGGGGATGGCACGCTTGCTTTCACCGGCACCAATACCTTTGGCATAGCGCCGGTGACGGGAATCACGACCACGGGAGCGATTGGAGTCACCACGCTGACCACCGGCTCCACGGCTTCCCTTGCCGTGGGACAGGCAGTGACGGGTACAGGAGTGCCGGACGGCACCGTGATCACGGGGATCGTGAATGGGACTACATTTACCATCAGCAAGGTGCTGACAGTAGCGAATCCGACCATTACCGCCCGTAATGCATTGAACATCCAAGCCGGGCTAGTGGCGGTGAATAGCGATGCTGCGCTAGGCAACACCAACAACTTCGTGATTCTGAATGCCAATGTAGCCACGGGAGCGGGATTGCGCGCCACAGGCACCTTTGCCACCAGCCGCACCCTTGTGCTCAACCAGATCACCAACGCGATCGAGGTGACGGCGGGCAACATATTGACCTTGAACACCGCTTTTGGTCTTGGGGCGGTGAACAACACGCTGCAAAAAAATGACAATGGCACGTTGGTGCTGGCTGCAGCGAACACGACTTGGACTGGGGGGCTAACCATCGGCTCGGGGGTGGTCAGAGTCACGAATGCCAGTGCTTTGGGGACGACTGTCGGCGTTACAACGGTGACGGGCACTGGTGCGGCCTTGCAACTAAGCGCTGTGAGCACTGCTGAGCCGCTCACTTTGAACGGTTCTGGCATCAATGGCGCGGGAGCATTACAGGCTTTTTCTGGCATAAGCACGGCCACAGGCACCATCACTCTGGGATCCGCCACGTTCATCGGCGCGGACACCGGGATGACGCTCAATCTTAATGGCGCTCTAAGTAGTGCGCAGGCACTTACCTTCGTTGGAGCGGGAGCCATCAACAAGAACACCACCGGTTTCGGAGCAGTCGCCTCCATCACCAAGCAGGGCAGTGGTACGTTCACCTTGGGTGTGACCAGCGGCTCATTTGTCGGCGGGCTGGTCGTTAATGAAGGAATTTTCACCATCAATTCCGGCGTCACCATCGGCGGCACGGGAACGATTACGGTGCAGGGACCGTCTGGCGTGCTAAATCTGCTGGGAGGGCTGGATCACATGACCGGTGCGCGGCCGCTGACACTGAATGGCGGAACATTGACTGTCGCGGGCGGAGCGGGCTCCACCGAGACTCTGGGGACATTGACCACCAACCGCGGGGCAACCAACGTGTTCAACTTCAACCCTGGCGGTACGAACACCCTGACTTTTGACCGTTGGGCCAACAATGGTGACAGCAGCACTTTGTTCCAAGGAGCGTCGCTTGGAACAGCGACCAATCGCATCACTTTCACGGTTGTGCCTGGCGCGGCAGGTTCGAACACGGCCGGGCTTATCAATAATATAGTTCAACGTGCGACGTTCAATGGCACTGACTTTGTCTCCTACGATAACACCGGAGCGGCGGCCAATACGAACGGCATCCAGGTGTTTGCCGCTTATGTCGATGGCAATAACATCGACACGGCCGCCGCGACAGCGACCATGAACATCACCGCTACCCCTACCTTACTCGGTACG
This sequence comes from Verrucomicrobiota bacterium, assembly GCA_026397635.1. GTDB lineage: Bacteria > Verrucomicrobiota > Verrucomicrobiia > Verrucomicrobiales > Verrucomicrobiaceae > Prosthecobacter. The sequence continues at coordinate 22,134 of JAPLUL010000137.1, forward strand.
ACCAACCGCGCCGTCAACGCGATCAAGCTCAATGGCACAGGAATCAACATCGGCAACGGCATCACCACACAAGGGGCCACTCTTTCTCTAGCTGCTGGAGCCATCCTGAACGTGGTTGGCAACAACACTCTTAACAGCGCGCTGAGGATCCAGTTCAACACGCAGGCATATTTGGCGGTGGCAGCAGGAACGACGCTCACCAGCAACAGCCTCCTGACCGGCGGTGGTGGCTTGGTCAAAGACCTGGGCGGCACGCTTGTCATCAATGCGCCGGATGATCGGGCCGGTGTCGCCAACCTCAGCGGTCAGACTTTGACGGGTAATTTTGCCATCAATGCCGGCACGGTGAGGCTGGGTGGCGGGAACAACACGTTGACGCCCAACCAGTTCATGTTCATCGCGCCTGGAGCCACGCTGGACTTGAACGGCACCTCCCAGTTCGTCTTTGGCACCCGTGGTGATGGAGCGGCATTGCAGGGCAATTCGGGAACCATCACCAACAGCGCCATTGGTCAGCAAGCATCCTTCATTGTCGGTGCAGACAACGGTGGGTTCAACTGGGGTGGTGTGATCAAGCAGGAGGTTGGGGCTGGTGCCATGAACTTCCTCAAAAGCAGCCTGCAGCAGTACAATTTCCTGAACGACAACACCTACAGTGGCGCCACCGTCTTCGCTGGCGGCGTCAATCTCCTCGCCGACGGAGGCAGGTTGAGCGCCACATCTTCCATCAGCGTCAACTACGCCCATCTGCAACTCAACGACAACGTCCTCTTCACTTTGGCAAATCGGGTGAATCTCGCTGCCGACATCACCCTCCGCGGGGGCAGTCTGGTCTATCAGGGGCGGATTCAGGCCGAGACTTCGCAGTCTGTGGGCAATGTCGTTCTGGCGGAAGGTTACAATATGATCCAGGCGGCTAACGGCGGCACCGGCATCAATTCGGCCACCCTAAACCTCAGTTCGCTCTCCCGGTCGGGCGGATCGACGGCAACGATGCGTTTCCCAGACAACGGTATCGGTGCTATCGGCAGTAATGGGCGCATCCTGATCACCACGCTCAACAGCGCGGCCACCAGCACGGTGGGCGGTGGTCTCACGAACAATCTCATCGGCCCATGGGCGGTCGTGGACCGTGAATTTGCCAGCTACATCCCAGGACTGGGCGTTGGCAGGCTCAATCAGACCGGATTCGCTGGCTATTCGATCAATGCGCTCAATGGCACGGGGGCCAATGCGCCGCAGGTCACCGATAATATCCGCACTTCAACCAATGTGGGGCCATTGTTTGCCAACACCACGGTCAACACCTTTGCCATGGTCAATCCTGGCACCGCTCAAACAACGGTGAATCTGGGTGGTTTCAGGCTAACGCTCCAAGGGGGTGGTTTGCTTCTGGCCCATAGCGGCGACAACCGCAACATTAGCATTACCAATGGCACGATCACCAGTGGCACGCTGAACAACGCAAGTGATCTCTACATCCATGCGCTGCCCTATGGCGGCACCAACCGCACTGCGATCATTGACGCGGCCATCGTGAACAATGGCACCGGTGCAGTGCGCATGGTCTTCTCAGGTAGCGATGGCGCAGCGAACCTCACGCTTAACGGCGCCAACACCTACACTGGTGGTACCGTCATCAATGGTGGTGTCTTGATCGTGGGGTCCACCGGCTCGATCACTGGCGGCGGCATCACCATCAATGGCGGGCACCAGTCTGGCAGCGGCATCCTGGCCCAGCAGGCTGGTGGGGTGATCGACATGGTCAGGACAGCGTCAATCACCGATGGCAGCCCCACGGTGAATAACATTGATACCTCAAATCTCGTGGTTGGTCAGGTCGTGAAGGGAGCGGGCATTCTTGCTGGCACCACCATCTCGTCGAAGACTAGCAATACCATCACGCTGAGCCAGAATGCCACGGCTACAAACACTCAAGCGGTGCTGAGCGTGCCCAATACCGTGACCATCAATGGTACCGGCCTGATGGTCCTAGCGGGCACCCAAAGTCTGCATGGATTGGTGTTCAACGGCAATGGCGGGGGCTCCACCTCTCCCACCGTAAGCACGGGTGAAGGTCTGCTCACCATCGGCACCGGCGGCATTGTTTCCAATCCGTTCAATCCGGCGGCGGCTCCGCTTGTCGTGGGTCGCATTGATATGGGCTCGACCGCCAACACGGTCACGGTCAACACCTACAACTTCAACACTTTCACCAACTTCGCGCCAACCACTCCCGGACTCATCTTGGGTGGTTTGCTGGGGTCATCTGGTGGCATTACCAAGAATGGTGCCGGCGTTCTGCAGATCAACCAGGCCACCTTCACGGGGGCGTTAAACGTCAGTGCTGGCAGCATCCTGTCCGGTGCCTTTAACAGTGGCTCCCGCTTCTCCGATCTGAATCTCGGGGCTGGAACTTCACTGAATCTCAACGGCCAAGCCACTGTGTGGGGATCCTTGGCGGGCAGCGGTTCGGTGTTCAACAGCGTGGCAAATTCCCAGACGCTGACTGTGGGCTTCAATAACGCCAGCACCACTTTCTCCGGCCAGATCAACCGTTTTAATGATGCCACACCGAATGCGGTCAACCTGATCAAGACAGGCACCGGAATCATGACGGTGGACGTCACCCAGAGCACCACAGCCGCGTCCACGGGCACTGTGACCATTGCTGGTGGTGGAATCACCTATCAGGGAGCGAATGGCAGGGCTCTTATGACGACACAGACTGTTCTGGAGAGCGGTGTTCTCACACTGGATAACACCAGCGCTGCTGTGAGCGGCCGCCTGGCTTCGCCATTGACCGGTGCCACTGCAAACACCCTGAACATCAACGGCGGTCAGTTGGTCATTGTGCCGCACGCTTCAACCAGCGTCACGGAAAACCTCACGACCCTGACGGTGGGTGCCGGAGCGGGCGAGATGTTGCTGGACGCTGTGGCAGGCTCTGGCATCACGCTGAACGTGACGAATCTCACCAATGTTCAAACCGGCGGCACGCTGTGGATTCGCGGAGATTTTAATCCGGCTGGTGCCAGCACCATCAACAATTTCGCTCGTGTATTCGTGACTAACTTCAATACTGTCGGCGGCCAGGGTGGGACGGGCAACGGCACCACCACGATGACGATCCGTCCTGACATGATCGGTTCGGCCGTTGACGGCAGCGGTCTTTCCTTCATCACGCGGGACTCTGTGCAGGCGAACCTGTTGCGTCCGCTGGCCGCCAACGAGGTCTCCACCTCGCTCATCAACGGCTCCACCACCAACATTTCTCTCAGCAGCAATGCGACGATGGCCAACAGTCAAAACATCAACAGCCTCATGCTTAACAGCGGCGGCGGTATCAGCAACGCCAACGTGGCCGCCTTTGGTAAGTTCACCTCGACCGCAGGCATTCTCACTGAGTCCATTCGCACGGGCGGTGTCATCGCCTTCGAGGGCAATGCCGGGCTGAACCTTCCCGCGCTTAACTCTTTCAGCGGCTTCTTCGTCTTCCACACCATCGGCGACACTACCTCCCTTGCCATCAACGGCCATGTGGGCAATGCGAACGGTGGCGGTCTGTGGAAGTCTGGCACGGGTACGTTGCGGCTCAACGCTCGCGCCTTCTACACCGGGCAGACCACCGTCAATGAAGGCACTCTCGTGCTTAACGGCGGGGATAACACGATCGTCGTGACGCCGACCGTGACAGTGGGTTCGTTCCAAAACCTGGCGATGAATGGCGGTAGGCTTGATCTCAACGGCTTTAACCAGATGGTCGGCTCATTGTTCACCACCAATCCGCTGGCAGTCGGCGGCACGGTGACCAACACATCGGGAACGGCAGTCACACTCAGAACCAGTTTTCTTGGTAATAGCACCAACACTTTTGCCGGAGTTCTGGCAGGCAACCTTGGTTTTGAGCAGTCCAGCAGCCTGGTCAACAACACTGTAGGAACACTCGTTCTGAGTAATGCGAACACCTACACCGGTGCTACGGTCCTGCGTGGCGGCAATCTCGTGCTGCGTGACAATGGTGCGCTCACCGCCACCAGCGCCGTCAATGTGAACTTCGCCACGCTGGACTGGGACAACACCGGTCTTAATCCGCTGGGTTCTGATAATCCGGCTCGTTTAGTCGCGGCAACTCCCGTCAGCCTCCAGGGTGGCTCACTGATCATTCGTGGGGGGGGGGGCGCAGACACGGCGGTGACGCTGAACAGTCTCTCGATCCTCCGGGGTGACAGCATTGTGACGCTGGTGCCGACCGTGAACGCCGGCAGCGCCGTGCAGCTCACACTAGGAAACCTCCAGCGGGATGTCGCCAACCACGGTGTGGTCAATTTTGTGGCCGCAAACGGCGTCGGCTTTGGTGGTTCCGGCAACAACAATAATGCCCGCGCCCTGGTTTCCGCCGTCAATGGCGCGGGCCTCTCCGCGTCCGCGCTGGTGAACAGCCTTGTTGGTGGCTGGGCTGTGGTGAACGGCAACAGTTTTGCCACCTATCTCGATGGTGTGGGTCTTGGTGAACTCGGTTCCACAGTGGGTGGCAATGTGTTCGCCGGGGGCAATGTGTTTGTGGGCTACAACGGCGGGGATATCACCGCCGCCACACAGACCACCTGGAATATCAATGATGGCACCACCCGCACGCTGACCGCGTCCAAGGCTGTCAACTCCCTGCGCATGAACGGCAACGTCCTAACGCTGGGCAACGGCACCACCCCGGTGACCTTGACGCTAGGTGTCGGGTTGCTTACCAACAATGGGGGGACCAGCACCATCGTTTCTGGCAACGCTGCCTCCGCGCTCACGAGCAGTGGGTCGGAATTGTTTGTCTTTACCAATCAAGGGACGACCAGCATCGACAGCAAAATTACCGGTGCCATCAGCCTAGTCAAAAGTGGCGGTGGATTGCTCAGCCTGAACCCCGGCACCGGCATTTCCAATGACTTCACCGGCGGTGCCTATGTCAACGCGGGTACGCTCAATCTGAACGGCGCAGCGAGCACCCTTGTGATCCCGGGTGATCTTACCATCAGCAACGCCACGGTGACGTTCGCCAACGCCAACAAATTCGACGCCAACACCAGCCAGATCGCCGCTACCAGCAACGTGACGCTCAATGGTGGCGCGACGCTGAACTTCTTCAACTACACCCTTGCCACCACCACCACGCTAAACAGCCTCACGTTCAACAACGACGGCGGCACCACCCAGCCGGGAGTGCGTTTCAACACTCCCACCGCGCTGCATATCTTGGTGCTTTCAGCTGCCAATGCCATCACGGTGGTCAACAACAACCTGGGCACCTCCCCCATCATCGCGCCTGCGGCCACTGCCTCCTTGTCAGCGGTGCAGTTCTCCCATGCCGCGCCGGTCATCAACGTCTCTGGCGTGTCCCCGACTGGGTTCATCATTCAGGCACCCATCATCACCGGCAGCGGGGCTATCACGAAGACCGGTGGCGGTTCCCTCATCGTCAGCGCGGCGAACACTTTTAGCAATGGGTTCAATCTGAACGAAGGAACGCTCATCTTGGGTGCGGGAACCACTGCCAGCACTGCTGGTACTTTGACTATTGCCAATGGATCACTGGGTTCGGGAGCCCTGGGCATTGGCCAGGGCACGACGCTGATGGCTGCGGGCTTTACCGTGATCAGTTCAACCACGACCGGCGCTTCAGCGGCAGTGACGCTGACCGGTACGAACGGACGCTTGATTACCGCTGGTCAGCCCGTCAACGGCACCAACGTTTCGGGCGGGGCTTTTGTGGCCTCTGGCATCACCGACACTGGGTACACGCTTTCGGCAGTGGCGGGTGGCACCGGGGCAGCCACCAACAACCTCAACTACACCACCTGGCTGGCCAATACCATCAACGTGAATGGCGACTTCACTTTTGGCGGCACGAATTTTTCTCACAGCCTCTATTTGACTGGTGCGGTAAACCTCGGCATTGGTGCCTTGCGCACGATCACGGTGGACAGCCCGTATGTGACAGCGTACCTCACTGGAGCTATCACCGGCACGGGTGCAGGGCTCGGCAAAGCGGGCCTAGGGGTGCTTCAAATCTCCAACACCGGCAACAACTACGCCGGTGCCACCTCCATCAGCAACGGTGTGCTGCGCTTGGGAGCAGCCGAAGTCATTCCGAACGTGTCTGCGCTAACTGTCGCCCAGGGAGGCGTGCTGGATCTGGCTGGTTTTAATGAAACCGTGAGTTCCATGGCGGGTGCTGGTCTCGTGACAAATTCCAACGGAGGTGCTACCTCCACTTTTACAGTTGGCGACAACAACAGCACGGTCTTCTCCGGCGTGCTCACTGCAGCCAACGCTTCACGTCTCAACCTGGTCAAAACAGGAAGTGGCACGCTGACATTGAGCGGGGTTAGCAATTACACCGGTGTCACCACCATCAATGGTGGCGTCATCAGCATCAGTTCTCTGGGTAACGGAGGTGCTGCTGGCGGGATTGGCGCTGCTTCCAACGCAGCAACAAACCTCATCATCAATGGGGGCACCCTGCGCTACACCGGCATTACCGCCACCACGGACCGAGGCTTTACCATCACCGATCTCGGAGCCACGATCGACTCCTCCGGCACCGGAGCGCTGTCATTCTTGCCCGCAGTGCCTGCGCTGACTCATACTGGCACTTTGGCGCGCACCTTGACCCTTACCGGCACCTCCGCCGTGGGTCTGGTGAACACCTTCGCCAAGGTGATCGCGAATGGCACAGCCGCCACCACAGTGGTCAAAAATGGAACCAACACTTGGGCGTTGACAGGGGCAAACACCTACACCGGGACCACGAGCGTCAATACTGGCTCAATGGTGCTTTCCGCTGGTTCGCTGGGCAACACGGCCATGACGGTGGCTCAGGGTGCCACTTTGTCCGTCACACCTGTCACTTCTTATGCTGCTGGATCTTCGGGTGTGGGCTCTTTGGGCGCGACGGTAACACTGAATCCCGGCTCCACCTTTAACATGTCGAACAATGCCATCAGCACCTTCAACCTCCAGCAGCAAACCACCGGGCCTACCACGGGTCTCAGCATCGGCAGTGGTGCCGGCAGCGGACAGGTGAACATGTTCTTCGATATCAACACCGGCGGCGTGGGCGGTCCCCTTCCAAGCGACAGGATCGCGGTCAGCCGTGGCGTAGTTTTCACGGGACTTGGGGCCGAATTTACCATCAACCCGCTTGCAAGCGCCAATTCGATCCAGCAAACCCTGAACATAACGACGAGCGTCGGCAGTCTGACTGCAACGACGACTGACACCAGTGGCTTCTATGTGGGCATGCCGATCGTGAGTAGCGCAAATGCCACCCTCGTGAACAGGACAGTGGCATCTATTACGGATGGCAACACCTTTGTTCTCAGTGGTACTACCACGGGAATCACGACTCGTACCGATGCTGCCATCTTGGATGGTGGTGTTTTCAACCTGATCACCACCAGTGTGGCAGGCAGCATCATCTCCGGGGTTACAGGTTCCACGGCCCAGTTGTCGTCCAACGGCCTGGTGTTCGATCCGGACAACGATCCGCTCACCGCCAACCTAGGCTACAGCCTGACCCTGGCCAACAACGTAGCTAACACGGCTTTGCAGCTTAGGGTTGCCACCGCCACCGTGAACAACTGGTACTGGGATGGTTCGGTGGACAGCTTCTGGAATACAAATAACAACTGGAGCTCGGCTGCCACAGGATCTCCAACGGGCTTCGCGCCCGACGTCGTGGACAATGTGTTTCTCACCGCAAATTCGGCCATTAATCTGGCCACTACGTTGGGAGCCAATATTCAGATCGGCAGCCTGACCTTCACTGGCACTGGAACTTCGGCTATTGGCAACATGAGTATCAATGGCACTGACCGGCTCAGCATTGGAGCCGGTGGTATCACCGTGCAGGCCGGATCAGGGTTGCACACCATTGCCGCCAGTGTTCCCCTCAGGCTCGTTGCCAACCAGACTTGGAACATTGCCAACAGTGCCGCGAATGCTCTGAATGTGAATGCGCTAGTCAGTGATATCGGCGCGGGTATGTCCCTCACCAAGTCGGGCGTCGGCACGCTGAAACTCAACAACGTCGCCAACACCTATCGCGGTGTGACACGCATCACTGCTGGTGTGCTGGAGGCGGTCGCACTTGCCAACGGCGGGGTGGCCAGCAGTATTGGCACGTCTGCCGATGATGCGGTCAATCTCGTGCTGACCAACAATGCGACGCTGCGCTATACCGGCACCGGAGCCACCACAGACCGTATCTTCTCCGTAGGCACGGGTGGCGGCACCATTGAGTCGGCTGGAACGGGTGCGCTGGTCTTCAACGGCATTGGGGCCATGGGCTTCGACGCTGTGACCACGGCACGCACCCTGACCCTGCGAGGTGTCAACACCGGTGCCAACACCATGATGGTGGCCATCGGCAACAACACCGGTCTTACCAGCCTGACCAAAACCGACGCTGGCACCTGGATTCTGGCTCCGGGCAATTCGCTCGTTGGGGTCAACGGTGTCATCAATGGCACCAACACCATCACCGCAGATGCAGCTGGGCTTGTTGTGAACCAGCTCGTCACCGGAGCTGGCATCAAGTCGGGGTCATTTGTGACTTCCATCGCAGGTAACGGCCTCAGCTTTACCATGAACCAGACCAGTGAGGCGATGGCTCCGGCGGACACCGCCAATCTTACGCTGCCAGGTCACACGCTGATTATTGGCAACAAAACCGACGCAGAGGGTAATCCTGACGTCAATGGCGATTACACAGTCACTGCTGTATCTGGAAATGACGTCACCATCAACAAGCCGGCCGAGACCAGCCGCAGCATCGCCTTCAATGCCGCCGCAGGAAACGGTTACACCGGAGCCACCACCATCACCGGCGGCGTGCTGAGTGTCGCTGACTTGAAAAATGGCGGCGTTGCCAGCACCATTGGCGCCTCCAGCAACGCGGCGGCCAATCTGGTCATCAACGGCGGCACACTACGTTATACCGGCAGCGGTGCCAGCACGGACCGGAGCTTCACCCTAGGCACCACTGGCATCATTGATGCATCAGGAACGGGAGCGCTGGTGTTCTCCAACACCAGCGGTGCCATGGGGTTTAGCAGCAACACCGCGCGCACTCTGACGCTCACCGGTGCCAGTGAAGCGTCCTTGATCAATACGATGTCGCTGTTAATCGCCGACAACACTGGCCTTACTTCCGTCACCAAATCCGGCAGCAACACCTGGGCGCTGACGCGATTGAACACTTACACTGGAGTCACCGCCATCGGTGGCGGGGTGCTGCAGGTTGCCAACCTCGCCAACGGCGGCTCCAACAGCAACATTGGCGCCTCCACCGGTGTGGCTGCGAACCTAGTGATCAACGGCGGCGTGCTGCGCTACACCGGAGCGGCTGTGTCCACGAACCGGCTGTTCAGTCTCGGCACCACCGGGGGTATCGAGGCCTCGGGCACGGGGGCGCTCAATCTAAACAACGCGGGCAGCATGGGCTTCACCGGCACAGGAGCCAGAACGCTGACTTTGGGTGGGACAAACAGCGGTGCCAACACTCTGGCCGCGATTGTTGGCAACAATGGCGCAGAGGTGACCAGCCTGGTTAAAAACGGCACTGGCAACTGGGTGATCACCGGAGCCAACACCTACACGGGTGCGACCACGGTTAATGGCGGCATTCTGCAAGTTGGCACCACCGGCACTCACCGCACCGGTACCGGAGCCACCACAGTGAATAACGGCGGCACATTGGGGGGGGCTGGTTTAGTCAACGGCACGGAGGGGACCTTGATCAACGATTTCCTCGACGGCACCAATCACGTCTTCAACAGTGGTGCCCAGCTCAGTCCTGGCACCAACTTCGGCGCTGATCGTAGCACGCTGACCTTCAACGGTAATCTGGCGCTTAACGATGGTTCCCTGACGACTATCCATATTAACCAGGCAACGCTCAACGGAGGGGCGAATCTCCTCTCCGCCCTTGCCACAGGCACCTACGACACGCTCGGCGGCTATCGCGAGTTGAATTACACGGCTTGGAATGCCACACCAGGTGCTAACAGGCATGACTTCATCCAAGTCAACGGCATGCTGATGCTGGGTCAGAACGCCTTCACTATTCTGGACGTGAACAATTACCTCACCCAGGCCACCTCCGTCGGCAAGGCGCAGAGCGGTGACATTTTCAACCTCGGCAACTGGCGGGAGATCAGCGCACTCTCCAGCTTTGACGCGGGTGAGAACTATCGCACCGGAGGTTCTGGTGGAGGCAATCTCATCCTGCCCACCTTGGGCGGTGGCCTCGTATATGATGTGAGCTTGTTCAACACCCAAGGCATCATCCTCGCCATCACCAAGCCTGGTGTCGTGCCGGTGCTCATGAACAGCTTCAACAACGACCGCAATAGCTCCTGGAACACGGCGGCCAACTGGCGCCCGGCCTCCATTCCGAACTCTTTGGGGGCCATCGTCAACATGACCACCAATGTTTCCGCCTTTACCTCCGCCACGGGCGGCATGCACGCCATGATCACGCTGGATGGCAACAAGAAGGCTGGCATTTTGGTCATTGGCGACCAGAACAACACCCACCGTTTCGAGATTGTCAGCGGCGCTGGTGCCGGCAGCCTCATCTTCAACAATGGTGACTACGGCCGCGCCCTGCTTAGCAAGGTGCAGTCCAACAGCAACACGGTTGCTGTGGACATGATCACCGCTCCGGTCATTCTGGAGAGCAATCTGCGTGTCAATGTGAACTCCGGCGGTGCCACCGCCCGCATGGACATCAGCGGCGGCATTTCCCAGGCCTCAGGATCGACCTTTGGCATTGATTTCATGGGTGCGGGACGCATCACCCTCAACGGTCATACCGCCAACACCTACACCGGCCTGACCACCGTATTTAGCCGTGGTTTCGGCGACGCCGGCAACCCGCAGCTCGTGCTGGCCAAGACCACCAGTGTGGTCAGCGCCACCCCGGTCGGCACCACCCAGCAGGTCTCCAGTGCCGCCACCACTGTCAGTAGCACCACGGTCAACCTGACCACGGGCAACACCAACAACTTCTACGTCGGCATGCCCATCTCGGGAAATCCGAACATCCCCGCCGGGGCCACAGTGACCCAGATCAACAGCACCACACAGTTTGTCATCTCGCTCCCGGCGACGGTGGCAGCGACCGTCAACACCACCTTTGACACCCGCCGCACGGTCACCGTGGCCAGCACCACCGGCATGTATGCCGGCATGGTCATCAATGGCCATGCGAACATCCCGAACGGTACGATCATCCAGGCGGTGAAGAACCAGACGCAGATCGTCCTCTCCGCAGACGCGACCGGCAGCACCGCCACCAACGCCACCTTTGGCACTTACGTCGCGAACGGTGCTATCCCCGGCGACCTCAAGATCGGCAATGTCAGCATGGGTGGCCTTGGCAGCACCGTGGTTCATCTGGGTGCCAGCGAACAGATCGCTGACACCTCGCTGGTGTCTTTTGACGCGGGCTTCGGCAGCTTCTCCACCGGCAATACCGGCAACAACTCCTACTTCAAGCTGATGGGCTTCAACGAGACGGTGCGCGGCATTTCCGATTACACGGCCAGTGGGGTGATCGAAAACCTGGAGGGTGAGGGCGGGTCCGCCAGCAGTACCCTGACCTTCAACACCAGTGGCACGAGCTACTTCAACGGCTTCTTGCGTGATCGTGCCAACAACACGGGATCGGGTGTGCTGAACATCGCGGTCGCCGGCAATGGCACCCAGGTGCTCGCACTGGGCAACATCCAATATAGTGGCAGCACCCTCATCAATTCTGGGGCTACGCTCGTGCTCGAAAGCACCACCAACTTTGGCAATGGTGTCGGCAGCGCAGCCAACACCGCAATTGGCTCCCGCACCATCGGCAACAACGGCACGTTGGGCCTGCGCATCAACAATGGTGCCACCTGGAACTTCAACCGGGTGGTTTCCGGCACCGGCGGCCTTTTCCGTGACGGTGGTAACGGCACGCTGAATCTCAACTTCGATGCTGCTGTCATTTCCAGCTATACCACCACCGGCACCACGGTGACCGTTGGCAGCACGGTGGGCCTGACTGCGGGCATGAGCGTTTCCGGCAACGGAATTCCAGGGGGGGCGACCATCTCTAGCATTCTCAATGGCACCAGTTATCAACTGTCCGCCACACCCACAATCGCCGGCACGAACGTGGGCCTGACCTACGGTTCCGGTAGATTTGGCGGAGGTGTTGCTGTCTTGGCAGGGGGCGCCACAAATTTCAACACCAGCACCACGGTGACTGCCGGCGGTTTCTCCATCCGGGGCATTGAGGCACTGACCACGGTCACTTGGGCTGGACCTGTCAACGTGCAGTCTGGTGGGCTGACACTGCGTGGCACTGGCGACAACGTTACCAACGGTGCCATCCTCAATGTGAACTCCGCCAGCACAGTCACCGGCATGATCAATATTTTGGCGGCTGATCTGCGCCTTGGCAGCCTCAGCGTAGCCAATAGTGTCGGCACACTTTCTGGCGTCACAACCATCACGATTGCTGGCAGTGGAAGCACTGCGGGCGGGAATGCCTCTACGCAACAGGGACTCAATATTTCCAACTCAACCACCGTTGCTAATAGCAACAATGGCAACCGGATCAATAACACCGCCGCCATTGTGCTCAAAGCTGGTCGTATGACCCTGGTGGGAGCTGGATCGGGCGGTTCTGGGGCTTTTGCCGAAACGGTCGGCAGCCTGTCCCTCGCGAATGGTGCTAACCTCGTTTACAGCGCCCATACCGCCGGGGCCTCCAACACACTGACCTTTGGCAGCTTTGGTGCGCGTGCAGCTGGCTCCATGGTAGTCTTTGACACCGTAACGGGCACTACTGATGCCGGCACCATCAACATCACCACCGCTCCCACGCTGACTAACGGTATCATTGGCGGCTGGGCGGTGAAGAATCGTATCCCCTCCGGGGTTGAGCTCTTCGAATGGGCCACCATGACAGGGAGTAATGTCACGGCTCTTCCTGCCAGTGCGAATGGAGGGGTGGACAACGGTTACGTTATCACTGGCAGCACGACAGCTTCGGACTCTTGGGCTTTGACACAGAATGTAAAAGTCATTGACTTCAATCAGAGTCTGACGGCCAGCAGGGCCATTCATTCCCTCAATATTCAGGACACAGGCAGCCGCACCATCACCATCAACCCGGTGACATCGTCAGCGGAACGTTCCCTGACCATTAACAGCGGCGGCATTCTCTCCACGCGCAACACCCATACCATTGCGGGTGGCAAGCTCATCGCCGGCACACATGCAGGTTCGTTGAACCCATACGAGCTGGTCATTACCAATCCGGCCAACCAGCTCAACATCAACAGCGTCATTGCCGACACGACCACCCGGCTCAGCGGCAACTCCGCCGCCGTCACTGGCCTGACCGCCACCACCATCAGCGGCACCACGGTCACGGTGTCGTCCACCACTGGTCTGGAAATCGGTGCCGCGGTCACTGGTGCAGGAATCGCCGATGGCACGACGATTGCCAGCATCACCAACGGCACGACTTTCCAAATCAACCAGGCCGCCAGCGGTTCCAATGTGGCGCTGACGTTCGCGGACCTCACCAATGTGGTCACCGGGTTGTCCAGCACCAATGGACTGATGGCGGGCATGCGACTGGTCTCCGCCACTGGGTTCCAAGGACCAGCGACGATTGTTTCGGTGGACGGTGGCCCCAACAACCAGATCACCCTCGACCAGGCCGTGAGCGTCGGCTCCAGCATCAACTTTGACTTCATCCAGCAGTCCACCAGTCTCGTCAAGGCCGGTGCCTCCACCTTGGTGCTCAATCCGACCCTCAGCATCGGCACGAATGGGTTGATGAACCCGAACAGTTTCGATGTGACCTTGGCATCTGGTTCCTTCAACACTGGAATTGTGGTGGGTGCCACGGTGACCGGTGCTGGCATCGCCGCCGGCACCACGGTTGTGGCCTTAAACGGCAACAACGGTGTCAAGCTCTCCCAGCAGCCGAATGCGTCCGTCACCAGCACGCTGATCTTTGCCCTGCCAAACAACTACACGGGCAAAACGTATATCAATGAAGGTGTGCTGCAGATCTCTCGCGAGAGCGACCTCGGCTTGAACCCCGGCAGCTTTGTCGCTGACCAGTTGACCATCAATGGCGGGATTCTGCGCGCCAGCACGGACCTCGTTTTCAATGACACCAACCGTGGCATCACGCTCGGCGCGGCAGACGGCCTGTTCCGGGTGGCTGACAATCGCACGCTCACCATCGGCGCGGTCAACACCATCACCGGCACCGAAGGACGCATGATTTTCGCCGCTGACGGCAGCAGCAGGGGGGTTCTGGTCGTGGCCGGCAACAATAACCTTTCGGGCGGTCTCGAAACCAGCGGAGACCAGTCAGCCACCACGGGCACGCTCTCGTCCACGTTCAACAATGGCAGCACCGTGGTGACGGTGGCTACGACAGCCGGCCTAGAGGTGGGAGCTTCCGTGTCCGGAGTCGGTATATCCAATGGTGCCACGATTGCTAACATCATCGACGAAACGACTTTTCAGCTCTCTGCGGCAGCAGTCGCCAATGGCAGTGGCCAAAACCTTCAGTATAGCAGTTTCAACACACTCAAATTGACTGGCAACAACACCATCGGTTTCATTCGCCAGCTCGGCTCCAATATTGCCCTTTTGGGCAACAATTCACTTGTCGGTGACATCTTCATTGCCAGCGGCGAGTTGCGTTTGGGGGGGCGCAATCAGTTCAGTGGCACGCTGACTCTTTCCAGCGGGCAGGTGACTTTCGAGAGCAACACCGGCCTCTATAACGCTTCCGGCTACAGCATCGTTAACAGTGGTACGATCAATCTGAATGGATATTCCACCACCGTCTCCAGTATCGGTGGCAATGGCGTTATCACCAACGACGGAGTATACGGTTCCACTTCCATCCTCACAGTCAATACCGCTACCAGTTTCTCTTATGGCGCAGTGCTCTCCGACGGCGTGAATACTGGGGGCACTCTGGGGTTGACCAAGTCCGGCAATGGCATTCTGACGCTAGCGGGCGCTAGCAACAGATATGGTGGTCCCACGGTCATCAACGGTGGCGGTATTAGTGTGACTAGTTTGGGATTTGGTGGCTCCCTCAGCAGTATTGGATCCTCCTCGAATGCCGCATCTAATCTGGTCTTCAATGGCGGATCGCTGAAATTCTTCGACAACGCCGCTACCTTCACCGACCGTTCCTTCACGCTGGGCGTTGGTGACAACGCGGGTGCCATCATCGCCGATGGTGCGGTCTTCGGAGCGACTCTGAACTTTGGTTTCAACGGATCCTCGCCCGCCGTGGCCTTCCTTGGTTCCGGCAGCCGCACCTTGACGCTTGGGGGGGCTAATCGCGGCGACAACAAGTTCAATTTGGCATTGGGTGATGGTGAAGGCGGCCCGACATCTCTCAACAAGATCGGCAATGGCACCTGGGTACTTGGCACCACCAGTTCCTACAAAGGCGAGACAGTTGTCAATGCCGGCATCCTCGCCGCCACTGTCAATGGTGCTTTCGGCGCCTCGGGTGGTGCGGGCATCATCATCGCCGGTGGGACCAACGCTTTGACCAGCCTAGGCACACAGAATGCCACAGTCGATCTGCGGAATGTGGCCTACAGCACGGTTCAAACGATGTACCTCGCTGGCGGCACTCTGGCCACCACCACTGGGAACAGTTCCTGGGCTGGGCAGCTCTTCGTCACGGCCAATTCCAACATCACGGTAGAACAGGGATCGAGTCTAGAACTCAAAGCCACGTTTGGTGGCGCCGGCACTGTCACGCAGCTCGGCGAGGGCACGCTGATTCTCAGCGGTCAGGCGGATCCTACTACCCGTAACAGCCTTACCTTCGCCACGGTGCCCAACCATAGTGTGCTGGCCGGCACGCTCAAACTGGACTACTCCAGCAACAACAACAGCAAGTTGTCTGACACTGGATCGCTCAACCTGGGCGGCAGCCGCTTTGGCGGTGCCTTGGAGCTGGCTTCAAGTGTGGGAGCCAACAATCATCTGGAGATCATCGCCGGCATCACGCTCAACGCCGGTGCTAACCGCATCTTCCGCAGCAGCGGCCTCAACAAAATACGTTTGAACGGCATTGGCCGCGCGGCCGGGGCCACGGTTGACTTCAGCACGAATGATATTGCCAGCACCGACACCGGCAACATCAACGGCATCCTTGGCGGTTGGGCGACGGTGGGCGGCTCCAGTTGGGCCACCAACAGCAATGTCAATGAAGATGGAGCCACCACAACCGGCACCATCGACAAGCTCATCCGCGGCCTGACGACTTACACGAACACTGGCGCCTTCCCCGGCCCTCTGGCAAATGACTGGGCGGTCAATGCCAATATGGATGTGGTCGGCAACAGCACTCAGAACACCCGCACCATAAACACCCTGAGGTTCAACAACACACCTAATGTCGCAGGCAACAGTACTTACGGCATCACCTTGACGGGAACCAATGCGGTTCAAGCAAGCGGTATCCTGTTCACCAACAACATGGCCGCCCATTCGGGTTTGATCGGCGGCGCTGGCACACTCACTGGCGGGGCAGGTGCCAACTCGGATCTGCTGCTCCTTCAAAACAACACCGGCAGCGGCGCACTCGACATCGCCGCGATTATTGCGAACCTAGCTCCCGTCGGACGGAATGGCACAGTCACCTCCGGTGCAAACACGATTACCAGTGTCAGTTTGGTCGGACTTGCGCCAGGGCTCGTGGTCACCAGCACCGGTTTTGCAAATGCCACGATCAACACCATCACTGTCACTGACGCAGTCAATCAGATCGGTACGCTAACGATGAGCGCCAATGCTTCGGCTGGCACTGGCGTGCCCACGGCGCTGAGTTTCGCTCCAGTGGTCAACGGGCTGGATAAAAGTGGCGTGGGTAATCTCATCCTCTCCGGTTTGAACACCTACACCGGCGTCAGCACACTCAATGCTGGCATTACCACTTTGCGCACGCTGGCCATCGAGGGCTACGCCGCTGGCACTCAGCTTATCTCCTTCGCCCCTTCTCTTGGCCGTACGCTTACTGTGAACACCACCGGTCTGACCATCGGCCAGTCGGTCAGTGGTGCGGAACTGCCAGGAGGAGTCACCATCGCCGCCGTCAATAGTCCGACCACTGTAACCTTGTCCAATGGCGCGCTCGTCACCACCACCGGTGCCAACCTGACCTTCGGCACTTTCACCAAGAAGACTGGTTCGGTCTCCGCCACCACATCCAACGGCAGTGCCACAGTTACGGTGCCAGGTGGCACGGCCGGGCTCAGTGTGGGTCAGGTAGTAACCGGCACCGGTATTCCGACTGGTGTCACGGTGAGTATTCTCTCCATTGTAAACGGGACGCAGATCACCATCGGTGAGGCCGGCACTCCAATAAATGCCACTGCCTCAGCTACCAATGACCTTAACTTTGCTGATTACACGGCTTTCACGCTCACCCGTTCTGCTAACACCCAAAGCGGTACGGTTGTTGTTGTGGGTAGCACGCTGGGCATTACGGTCGGGCAGGCTATCTCTGGCAATGGGATTCCGGGGGGGGCGACGGTTCTCCGTATCTTGGATAAAAACACTGTCGAGATTTCCAGTCCGGTCTCGGCCACCGGTCAGAACAATCTGACCTATGGTGCCAGCGCTACGATTGGCGCGACTCTTCTTTCGTCCACCTCCAGTGGCAGCAACACTGTCACCGTGCCCTCCTCCGCCCTGTTGAGTGTAGGGCAGGCAGTGTCCGGGCCTGGTATACCCGAGGGGGCCACGGTAGCCGCTATCCTCAGCGCAACAGAAATTAGGATCTCTGTTTCAGCCATCTATTCTGGCAGCAACAATTTGGTTTTTGCTGGAACCGCCAGTGGACTGGGTGCATCGAGAAACTCAGTTGGTAATCTTATCTTTAACGGTGGCATCCTCCAATACAACGGGACGAACGCCAGCACCGACCGCGGTTTTACTATCAACCAGCCAGCGGTTTGGGATGTGGGCAACGCTTACACCGTGCTCACCTTGGGGGGCAACTACACGACGCCCGCTAACGAGGAGTTCTTCTCGATCAGCAAACGTGGTGACGGCACCTTGGACATGCGTGGCACTTCCTTCGGCGGTTTCGGCCTCCAGGCATTGGTCGTGGATGACGGCACCTTGCGTCTCTCGCCTGCGTTTACGGATCAATACATCCGCAACGACATTGGTTACTTGGTCATGTCCGGCGGCACTCTCGATGTTCAAAGTGTCACCGGCAGGAACACCACTCAAAACATGATCGGTACGCTTCAGGTGCTCGAAGGAGCGTCCGTCATTCGTGTCACCGGCAGCATTTCAGACAACACCTTCACCTTCTTGAACTTGCAGGATGTGAACAATGCCTCCGCTATTCGTTTCCAAAAAGGGGGGACGGTGCTCTTTGACGTGCGAGGTGGTTCTCTTAACTCACGCGTCTCTCTAGCGGGTCGCGCTCTGGTGGATGTTGGGGTCATCCTGTCCCGAATTACCTTTACCAATCGTTCCGTTCTGGTGCCGGGTGTCAACGATTTCGGCTTTGTGGACCCCGCAACCTCGCTTTTGACCGGCTCCGATATCAAAGGCGCGCACAATTTCATCGCCAATCCTGCGTCCTGGACCTCACGCAGCAATGTTCATGATGGTACATTGGTGGAGGATTCCTTCAGCGGCACCACCGTTTCCAATGCCGCCGTGAACACCATCCTCTTCTTCAACAATGATTTCTCCACCGCTGGAAACACAGTGGCCTCCGATCCTCTGGTGACAGGTGTCCCTGGGGCTAATCGTCTCCAGGTCGGACAACTCGTGCGCGGCAATGGCATCCCTCTCGGCTCTTCCATCGCAGCCATCGATGTGGCCGGTAGCACCTTTAATCTAAGCAGGGCTCCCACGATTACTGACAATACCGCACCGACCTTGTATGCTTTTGATAATGCCTTCGTTAGCGGCAACCTTAGCTCGGGCAGCAATGTGGTCACCAATATCAGCGACTCGCGCTTGCGCGTCGGCCAAGTCGTCACAGGAAACGGCATACCGGATGTCATCGCCCTCACCAGTGGCACGAACACTGCCAGCTTCGATGTCACCTTGGTCGCGCCCAATCCTAATTTGGCCGTTGGAATGCCGGTAGTCGGTGTGGGCATCCCTGCTGGCACGACCATTGTCACCATCACGGGCACGACGGTCACCTTGTCCGCCAAACCCACGATAACCAACCCCACGTCAGTGCTTACCTATGGTGGAGCACGGATCGTAAGCATTAATACGGTGGGCAACACGGTCACTCTAAGTCGGAATGCCACGACATCCGCAGTGGGAGCCACGATCTATTCGGAATATCTGGCGGAAATTCCCTCCTCAATGAACTCGAGCATAGTCACCATTGCCGACACGCTGTCCATCAACGCCGGGGCCATTCTGCAGACCACAAATGCCGGTAACCATCGCAACTCCATCGTCGGCGGCTTGCTGACCAGCGGTCTGCTCAATACCGACGGCACCAGCGTGGATCTCATAGTTCACAACTGGAACCCCAAGGCTCCGCTGGTGATCGCTTCCAGTATCGTCAACAACATCGCATCCAATCGTGTCTTGAACCTTGTGCACACAGGCGATGGCACCACCGTGCTTTCGGGTGCCAACAGCTATACCGGCGACACATATGTCCAAGGCGGGGTGCTGCGGCTGGATTCTGCTGGCGCACTTCCTGCCAATAGCCACCTACGCCTTGATGGGGGTGTGCTTGGACTCAATGCCGGAGATTTCACCCGCGGGCTGGGTACTGGCGCCACCCAAGTTGGCTGGACTAGCGGGGGTGGTTTTGCCGCCTACACAACCAACCGCACGGTAAATCTTGGCGGCAGTGGCGCTTTGGTCACTTGGGGAGCTGGCGGCTTCGTGCTTGACAATACTTCTTTCATCCTGGGTGCTCAGGATGCCAACAAGACCCTCACCTTTGCCAACGGCATCGACTTGGGGCGCAAAGACCGGATGTTTGAGGTTATTAGCGGCAGTTCCAGCACCTACGTCGACGCACGACTCAGTGGTGTGCTGGAAGGTGAAGCCGGGCATGTGATCAAGGCCGGCAATGGTGTGCTTGAACTGGCGGCCGTCAATACCTACATGGCGGGCACAAGCCTTGCGGAAGGAACCCTAGTCGGAGTGAACAACGACGCGTTTGGTTCAGGACTGATCAAAATAGGCACCAGCACAGACACCCGCTCCTCGGGTATGGCGCTCAATCTGGTCTTCCAAGGCAGCACGCTGGCCAACGCCATGAAGTTCGGCAACGTCAATGGTGATGGGATCTCCGTCCTGGCCACTTCTGCTTCCACCACCACGGTTAGCAGTGGAATCGAACTGGGCCGTGTCGCGGGTGGCAACGTTATGCTGCTTACTGCGAACACCACCAGTGCCAATTATCAAGGGGTGATCTCCGGCACCGGTGGGATCACCCTGCTCGGAGGTGGCACAGTGACACTTTCGGGAGTTAATACCTACGGTTCGCTAACAGAGGCCAGCAGTTCTGCTGCCAACGGGGGAACGATTGTGCGCAACGGCACGCTCATTGTTTCCAATGCTTCATCTCTAGGCGTTGGCAGCACGCTTGAGCTTGGGGACGCCACCATCGTGCTTGCCAATGCCAATTTTGCCACAGCCGGCAGTTCCTTGTTGGGAGTCGAACGCAGTCTCAGCAATGCGGTTGAGAATGTCGGCTCACTCGGTGGTTTCTTTGAGAGCACCGGCGGTGGTTTGATCTCTCTCTCTGGCAGTCTTAACTCCGGTCCTGGTGCTTTCTACCGAGTGAGCCGCGTCATTGATGGTGTTACCTTTGGCTCCGCCGATATCGGCAAGACCATCCTAGTAAAGGATGAGGCCGACAAACCAGAGCGTAATGGCGTCTATTCCATCATCCAGGTCAATGATGACCTGACCATCAACATGGTGCGTGTTGCAGACTTCAGCTCCACGACCAACATGCGCTACGGTGCCCAGGTCACGGTGACCAGCGGTACCCAGTCAGGCCAGACCTTCTTCATGGCCGCTCCTGACGTCGCTGCCGTCAACGGCGGGGACGCCAATCCCGTTCATTGGGTCCAAGACAAGGCAAACCCTGATGTCACCTTCCAGGTCAGCAACGCGGCGATCAATAGCGTCACGCAGGCCATCGACGTCAATGCCAATGGTTCTGGCGCTACCACCATCGTTTCCGCCACCCCGGTCACCTTCACCAATAGTGTTACCCTGCAGGATATACAGGCGGGGGTTCGGGAAACTAAGACGCTTACCATCAACTCTGGCACCAGCGCTGGTAGTGGCATTGCCTTCAATGGTATCATCAGTGAGTCAGACGGCGGCACCACGGTTGTCGATGACATTCTCTCATTGCTCAAAACCGGAACCGGTGTGGCCACCCTGACGGGTGCCAACACCTATGGCGGCACCACCACGATCTCCAGCGGCACCCTGATGGTGAACAACCCCACAGGCTCCGGCACAGGTTCCTCTGCCGTTACGGTTCAATCGGGGGCCACCTTGTCTGGCAGCGGTTCCATCGCTCCGTCCAACGGCAATGACATCAATGTTCTCTCTGGTGCCAACCTCAGTGTGGGTACGACTGGCAGTCTGCTGGCACAGACACTGACCATCAATCTGCAGACCGGCAGTGATCTGAACCTTGGCGGCAGGCTCCGTCTTGATCTGCTGCTCAACCAGTCAAACGTCACTTCAGCTGAAGCGGATCGCCTTGTTTTTGCCAAAACAGGCACTCCGGCCGTCAACTTGTCTGGATCAACCTTGGTGGTATCTGCCATCAACGGTTTGGTTCCCGCTTCGTTCAATGTTGGGGATACCTGGAAACTCATTGATTGGGCGGGCATCGTTCCCACCAGCACGTTCTCCAATCTCACCGGCACTTTCAGCTCCAATGTCGTGGATCTTCCGAATCTCGGCAGCGGCAGGTTCTGGGACATTAGCCAGCTTTACACTACGGGGACCATCATAGTCGCAGTTCCGGAACCGGGTCGCTTGCTTCTTGTGCTCCTGGGCTTGTTGGCCCTGGGCTGGAGAAGACGACGCCGATGAATTGGGGAGAGCTTTTCTGCACCTCTTTCAAAGAGCTTTAAACCTCATCTTTGTAGTTACAAAATAAATACTCTTGCGGTTGTCGGCGCGTTTTTGTAGCATCACGATTATTCGCCAAATTCAACGAGGTCCTTCATATGAAAGCTCCGCTCATTTCTTCCACGCATGCAAAACGTCGCAAAGCCATGGCTCTGGTCATGGTGGTCACCACCGTGGCTCTGATTTCCATGCTCATCGTGGCTATTTTTTCGCTGACACGCACCGAGTACAAATCCACCCAAAGTTTTGTGGCTGCCCGTTCCGCCAAGCAGTTGGCTGATGTTGCCGTGGCCATCACCCAGGCGCAATTGCAGAACGCCCAGAACACCAAAACGGCAGCGGCAGACCGAACAACCCACTCCACACAGCCAGGCATGGCACGTGTTTACAACGCGATCGGCAATTTTGTGAGCGCTTACAAGCTTTATTCCAGCTCACAGATGGTGATCACCAGCAACAACGAGGCGGATATCTTTAGTGCTGCGAATCAGGTCCCCACGGCTTGGAATGCAACCGAGAACAAGGCCCGTTATGTGGATTTGAACGAGCCTGTCGTGCGGCCTGGGCTTAGCGGCGGCACCACGGCTGTGTTCTTCCCCATCATAGATCCTCGCGCCGCCTACACTGGAACCAATCCGTCAACCAGTCAGCAATTGGTCGCGGTCGAGGGCTTTTCTTATGACAACAAAACGCCTGTCATCACTGGTGGCGGTGGCTCTGTGAATTACACTGAGGTGGTTCGTGCTGAAGACGCAGCCGGCAATCCAGACAGACTGCGCCTGCCCATGCCGGTGGAGTGGATTTATATCCTTCAGGATGGCACTCCGGGTGCCTTGGACGCCTCCAACAATTTCGTCCCTTCCCAGCCGGGCAAGGAGCCTACCTCCATCAACCCCATCGTTGGCCGTGTGGCCTTTTGGGCGGACGATGAATCCTGCAAAATTAACGTCAACACTGCCTCGGAACCTACTTTTTTCTGTCCCCCTTACTTCTATCACCAACGTGATTCCAAGTGGGCCAACTTCCCTGGAGCCGGAGGCGAGTATCAACGCTACCCCGGACATCCCGCCACCGTGGCCCTCAGCGCTGTTTTGGCCCCAGGCATCCCTCTAGACCCCTACGCTCCAGGCCTCAGCACCAGCGCCGTCAACAGCATCGTGGAGACCAAGGAGCTGATCTATGGCCTTATGCCAAAAATTGCCACCGGGGGTTCCAAGTCCGGCTCACGGCCCTTCGTCAACGACGATTTCTCCGCGGCCAATGGCGAGGGTGCTCCCGCGCTCAACGGGGATCTCGACAGCGCTAGAAGAGAGCGGCTTTTCGCCAGCGTGGATGAGATGCTCTTTCAAGACGACCTGCAAAGCGGCAATTTTGGAGCAAACGGGCGCATCGCCGCCCGAGTGGCGATCCCTGGTCAGTCAGGACGCTTTTTGATGGACCACGACACGCTGGAGCGCTCCCGCTTCTTTCTCACGGCCCACAGCCGTGCGCCTGAGTTCAGTATCCATGGTCTCCCGCGCGTGGCCATGTGGCCGGTGGCGGATGAGGGGCAGGGGCCAAAACGCCGCACCAGTTTTGACAACATGATCGCCCTCTGCGCCACCCTTAGCGGTGGCACCAGTGGTGCGGCGGTGAACAAAAGCTATATCTTCCGCCGAGCTGAGCCGCATAACTCCACCTACGATGCCACAGGCTCCGCCAGCGGTTTTGGCTCATCCGAAGGGCTTAGGCGCAATTCCATGTTGATGGATTATCTCTTTGCCCAGATGGCCGGTTTGCAGTTTCCCAGAACCTCCGCCTTGGGCAGCAGTGGGAATTTTTCCGCCAAATATGGCCCACAAAATGCCGCTCAACTGGTGGTGCAGTTCTTTGACTACATCCGCTCTACCAACCTCTACGATGGCGTCCTCGCCCGCGACAACGACCCTTCCGCCATCTTAAATTCGGATGGTAATATCAGCGTCTCCGGCACCGATTTGTATGAGAAAACAGAAGATCTCTCAAAACAACGTAACACCTACACGGAGCAGCGCGCCACCCCCAAGGCCGGTGGCAGCCTGAGTGACGGGACTAGGACAAAACAGGGAAATAATGTTCTTTCAGACAACTCGGGTGTTCTGCCCGGCCACGGCCAAGTGACCCCCGCGCGCTGGGAGAAAAATGGGCAGACTTACCAGGGCTTTGGCCGAATGTTCACGCTCTCAGAGATCGGTTTTCAGATCATCTGCACTGCGGATGGAAAAAATGACGAGAAGTATGCAGTAGATTGCGGTGGCGTGCTCAGTGGCGGTGGCAGCGCACCGAAGGCGTTGGCAACTCGCATTGCAGGTGAGGGGCCGGCAAATTTACCGCCTGAATATTTGCCTGCCGCTTACCCCCCGCCCCCTGCCGGCACGTTGAACCCGTTGGGATTTCAGCGTTGGTACTCCAATTTTCCGCCTATAACGGACACGACCGGCACTTTATACGGTTGTGACCCGACTGATCCAACAAAAGATAAACATCCATCCCGGCATCCAGGCTACTTCCCGCAAAACTGGAATTTGACACTTGACCCCGACGTGCCGCTTGGACCGACTCAGAAGCGTGTCCAAGTCATGCTCATGCTGGAAACATTCTGCCCCATGCTCGGTTGGACGAAATTCCATCCAGAATGGGCCATCGTCATTCGTGGTAAATTTGCTAAAACTGCCAAACTTGCTGGGGTGCAGCTCTTCCCGACCACGCGCGACATCATCATCAAGTCCAACAGTAATCTGTATGAAAGCAGCAATGTTTATTCACTGGGTGGACACGCTGGCCCTACTTCTGTCTCCGGTGGGCGTTCCGTAGCGGCTTACGGCGTCAGTCAGATGGGGGATGACACGGATCCGTATGTGGATGGCCCTGCGCGCGCCAACAGCCCCAATCGTTTCATCCCGGACGCTATGCAACTTACCTTTGATCAGCGTAATTGGGAGATCGAGATCTATGACAAGCACGCGGATGCGGGCGATACCGCCAAAGCAGTGCAGATTATCCAGATCAACTTCGACAACATGACCTTGCCCACTCCCGCCTTGGTTTATTCAGGCGAACGGCGGATGTCCGCAGGGGGGGCTCCCCAGTCCGATCCGGTTAATCGCAATGAGATCAATCATTGGTATGATATCAATTCTTTTGGCGTGACGACTTGGCGGCGATCCCTGCAAGCGCCGCACTGGTGGTGCTTTAACCGCATGGGTTGCCTTGGCCGCATGCAGGGAGAGGTCAGGCCTGACTTCAATGGAACCACCCAACCCGATCTCTATTCCGGTCTGAAATATGATACAACCTACGATGATGCCAACGATCAGCTCACTCTTGGCCGCCTCGACACGAAAAACGAATTCAATAACGCAGGTAGTGGTAGTAGTGGCACAACCGTTGGGATCATCCCGCCAGAATCCACGAGAGATAATAATAAGGGCAATATTCAATTGTATGACGAACAGGGTAATCCTTGGTCTGGCAGTGACGTCATTCGCACCTATGTACCAGCCATTGGGGATTACCGACTCATCGCCGCCCGCCGCACGGTGCCAGCCAGCATGTGGGTGCGTCACCCCGTCTGGCAGCAGGCCGAGGCCGCCGGTCAGGGCCAGAGGATCCGCAACATTCATAGCTTCACCACGCATAGCGCAGGTGGTGAATCGGGCTGTGTTCTGCCGACTGCCGCCATGCGGGATCCTCAATCGCCCTTCTACAACTATGTAAAAAACAGCCCGTTCCTGGTCAAAGAAGCGCCTTATGAAGATGGCCGTATCCCAGATCTACCGCCATCGGATGCTTGGGCGGCGGTGGCCAACAGCTATGGTGATTTTGATAATGGCATCGCCAACTCGCGTGACGGGGCCTACGTCAACAAGCCGGATGAAGGGAATTTCCATGCTGCCAACTTCAACCGGTACAACACGACCAAGTTTTACCGCAGCGGTTACTTCTATGAACCTTGGCGTAACAGTGACGACTGGCGCAGCGGCGTGTACATGACGCCGAATCGCATGGTTTCATCCCCAGTTATGTTTGGCTCCTTGCCCACCGGTGTCTGGCCTGGTGGCGCGGTCAGCACCAGTGCTTTGGCTGGCACGGGTGTCACCTTCCCCGATGGCAAACCTTGGCAGACCCTGCTCTTCCACCCCTATGCTCGTGCGCACTCCTCCTTGGGCAAGCCTGTCACCACCGGGCACCCCGGAGACAATAATCCGCGTGACCACCACTTGCTGGATCTCTTCTTCATGCCGGTGGTGGAGCCCTACGCCATCAGTGAGCCGCTCTCCGTCGCCGGACGCGTAAATCTCAACTATCAGATCGTGCCCTTCACGAACATCACGCGCGCCACTGGTATGCATTCCTTGATGAAAGGGGAGTTCTTGACCACCATCCCGAACCCTGATGTGAACAATGCCAAAAACTACCAGCAGAATGCAACCTCCGGCATGTGGAGCAGCTCCGGGGACCGTTTTTGGAATGAATCGACCAGCGCCAACGGTCGCAAATTCTGGCATCGCCCGATCGATGTCACCAAAACCTTGTTTCAGTTTGAGCAGAAATTCCGCCACACCGCCACCGGTTCCAACCACGCCGTCGCGCGCTATCGTGGTCTTTTCCGCAGCCCCAGCCAGATCTGTGAGATGCACCTGATTCCTGACGTGAGGAATCAATCTAGTGGTGAAGCTGATCTTACCAACGTTCGTGGCATCACTGCTAGCACCAGCGGCACCCAATTGCAGACGGTGATGGATCAGTTCTGGCAGAACCACGCGCCCACCGGAGACAATACCCGTGAACGCCCCTATTCCAATCTCTACAGCCGCGTCACCACGCGCAGCAACACCTTCCGTGTTCACATGCGCGCCCAAGTCATCCGCAAGGCGCGTTCCACAGACCCGGGCACCTTCGATCCCGTCAAGGATGCGGTGTTAGGTGAATATCGTGGGTCAAGCCTCATTGAGCGCTACATTGATCCCACAGATAACACCGCAGTCATCCCGGATTATGCAGCGAGCACCAATCCTCTTTCGGAAGTGCCGTTGGAAACTTTCTACAAGTTCAGAACACTGGAAAGCAAGCGCTTCAGTCCATGACCGGACAACGTGATTTCTCAAAAATCAACATGCTGATTTAAACAATCATGAAACTTAGTTTGCACAAACGCGCAGTCTCGGGCTTTTCATTGGTGGAGGTTACCTTGGCCGTGGCCATCGCCTCTCTGGCTTTGATCACGCTCCTTGGCCTGTTACCTCAGGGTTTGGAGATGTCTCGTAAAAGTGCCCTGCTTACTTCAAGCAGCAATATTTTAGAACAAGTGGCCCGTGATCTTGAAAATGCCAGGTTCAATCTGCTCCCGGTAGCAACGACGACCAAATACTTCAATGATCAGGGAACCGAGCTGAAGTCAGGCTCCGATGAGATTGTTTATGTCGTTGAGATTGACCCCGCAGATCCTGCATCCCTGCCGCTCAGCGGGGCCACGCAGCCCTACCTGAAACGATTCATCATCAAAATTGCCAACTCGAGCAATCCGGACTTCAAATTTGGTCTGGAGAATCGCATCAGCTATTCGACTCACCATCATTTGGTTGCCAAAACCCGCTGATTATTTCGTGCCATGATCCTACCTACCACTGGCTCTTTGTTTCTCAAGACAGCCCGCCTGGAACGCTTCCGGGTAGCTTTCACCCTCATCGAACTGCTTGTTTCTATGACTTTTTTGGTCATTTTAATGCTGGTGGTGACCCAGGTCGTGGGAATCGTTCAGCGCACTTGGGTGCGCTCCAATTCGCGTGTCTCCCAGTTCCGTGAGGCACGAACGGCCTTCGATGTCATGACGCGAGCGCTTTCTCAGGCCACCTTGAATACTTACTGGGACAACGAATTCGACCCCCTGCGCACGGATGCTGCCGGCCAGCAGGTGAAGCGTGCTAGGAATTACATCCGCCAATCAGAGCTTCAGTTTATCAGTGGCCCGACCACACAGGTGCTGGCAGGAGCCGCAGGGGAAGCCAGTAGTTATCCTGGCCATGCGGTCTTCTTCCAGGCGCCGCTAGGCATCACTCGGTTGTCTGCCGCCACCGGAACGGAAACGAACACGGAAAACATGGTCAACCTCCTTTGCGGGCGAGGCTACTTCGTTGAGTGGGGGGACGATCAGTCATTCCGGCCGCCGTTTCTGAGTAGCTTAAACTCGGTTCCCACGCGTCAGCGCCTCCGCCTCATGGAATACAGCCCAACCGCAGAAATGAACCGTATTTATGATTCCACCTTACGCCCGTTGGTGGACTCGCAGACAGGTGTGAACAACGGAAAACGGTGGTTCAATGAAGGAGAGTTTGCGGCGCTTAACAGTGTGATCATAAACAGTGAAACAGCTGCAACTCGGGCCTTCACCCGACCAGTGGCAGAAAACATTCTTGCCCTGATTATTTCTCCACAAATCGAGACTACGGGTAATACCTCCGTCCAGCCCTACTCCATTGCTCCTTCGTACCTCTATGACTCAACTTTACAAGTCAATCCAGGAGCAAGTGCATCTACTTCCAACCCGCAAGGTACCCAGCACCTATTGCCTCCGCTCCTCAAAGTGACCATGGTCGCGTTGGATGAAAGATCTGGCGAGTTTTTGTCTCGCTCAGAAAATGATACTATGCGCGGGGAAGTCTTGGCAAGCGTTGCGCTCCTTTTTCAAACGGCCGCTGCTTACCATGGATCTTGAGGGAGATGAAGGCAATCCTGGAGGGCTTGAGACACTCTTACTGGAAAAAAAACTTAACTACCGGGTGTTCACCACAACTATCGCTCTCAAGCAAGCACGTTGGAGCTTCTGAGACAAACTTCAGCAAAACTTTTCCGGTTGCTCTTTTTTATGAACATTCCCTCAAAAATATGCCGTGGTAACAAGTGGGCTTTCACCTTGATCGAAATGCTTGTTGTGGTCACCATTATTGTGTTGCTCCTGGCTTTTTCTACACCTGCGCTAATGCGGACAATGCAGTCAACCCGACTTTCATCTGTTGGCGATTTACTCATGGGAACGATTTCTGAGGCTCAACAGATGGCCTTTGCACAAAATGTGCCGTTTGAGTTGCGCTTTTATAGTCACAACGGCGAATTCGGAGATAACCCGCTTTTTAGAGCTTATCAGCTTTTTAAAGTCATGACCGTCACTGATGGCACTGGAACATCTGCCCAGATAAAAGAGTGAGGATCTCCGGGCTATTCAGGCGTTGCTGATGCAACTTACACAGCCATCCGGTTCATGCCTGATGGTTCCTGTCGAAAAGTGGGTGCTAACGCAAGTGCGAATTCGGTCACGCAAGCCGCCCTCATTTTCCAGACACTTCCGGAAAGTTTTTTTACCATCACCTATGACATCGGTGCTGAGATCACCGCTCAGAACCTGCCCAAAAACTTCTATACCATTCAGATTGATCCCTTCACCGGCAAGGCGCGCAACTACAAGCCAGGATTCTGAGACTTTGAGAGTGTGACCAAGCAGGCTCATATCAGCTAAATTTCCGCATGACAGCCGCCTGATCACCGCTTGAATGGTGCATGGGTGATCTGCCTTCTCTCGCTTTAAGTTTCGACGATGTCCTTCTTCTGCCGGCGCACAGCGCTGTGCTGCCTGGAGACGTCAATGTCTCCACCAAACTCGCCTCCATCGGCCTCAATGTGCCGATCCTTTCGTCCGCGATGGACACCGTGACGGAGGCTGAACTCGCCATCGCTCTCGCTCGTGAAGGGGGACTCGGTGTCATTCATCGGAATATCCCCATCGACCTCCAGGCCGAGCAGGTGGCTCGGGTGAAGCGTTCGGAGAACACCGTCATCCAGAATCCTCACTGTGTGGCGCCTGAGACGCGACTCAGTGAGCTTCAGCGCCTCATGCATGAAAAAGGCGTCAGCGGTTTCCCCGTCATCGACGCCAGTGGCATTCTCGTCGGCATGGTCACCAGTCGAGACATGTGGTACATCGACGACGGCTCAACGCCCGTGTCCGCCATCATGACGCCGCGTGCCCGTCTAGCCACCGGCACCCCGCAGACCAGCTACGAGGACGCACTCAAAATCCTCTACACACACCGCATTGAGAAACTCCCACTCGTCGATGCCGCAGGGAAGTTGGCGGGCCTCATCACCAAGCAGGATGTCGTGAAGCGCCAGATGTTCACCCACGCCGCCAAGGATGCCAACGGCCAGCTCCGCGTCGGCGCAGCCGTCGGTGTGGGAGACGACTGCGTGGATCGTGGCAAAGCGCTCCTCGCCGCTGGTGCCGATGCCATCTTCATCGACGCCGCCACCGGCCACACCTCTCGCGTGATGCAGGTCATTGCCCGTCTTCGCGAAAATCTCGGGGCCAACGTCCCCATCGTCGCTGGCAACGTTGTCACGGCGGATGGCGCTCGCGATTTGATGAAAGCCGGCGTCTCCGCCATCAAGGTTGGCGTCGGTCCCGGTTCCATTTGCACCACACGCATCATCTCTGGTGTCGGCATGGCCCAATTCAGCGCCGTGCAGGAGGTGGCGGAGGTTTGCCGGCCCGCAGGCGTCACTGTCATCGCCGATGGCGGCATCCGTTACTCAGGCGACATTGTCAAAGCCCTCGCCGGTGGTGCCGATCTCGTCATGCTTGGTTCATTGCTTGCCGGCACTTCTGAAAGCCCTGGCAACATGGTCAAATGGCAGGGCCGCACCTTCAAAGAATACCGTGGCATGGGCAGCCTCAAAGCCATGCGCAAAGGGGCAGGGGACCGCTACGGTCAAAACAGCTCCGGCAAGCTTGTCCCTGAAGGCGTCGAGGCTCGTGTGCCCTACAAAGGCCCGCTCGCTGAAGTCGTTTTCCAGCTCATCGGCGGCCTTCGTTCTGGCATGGGTTATGTGGGTGCCAATACCCTCGACGAACTCCGCACCAAGGCCCGCTTCGTCCGCATCACCGCCGGCGGCCTCAAAGAAAGCCATCCTCACGATGTCGTCATCACCGAAGAACCCGTGAACTACGAGCCGCATTGATGCATTCCCCGTTTGTCGTTCTGAGTTCATCATTCGTCATTTCCCTCTCATGACCGCCCAAGAAGTCGCCGTCCTCGATTACGGCTCCCAGTATTCCCAGCTCATCGTCCGCCGCGTCCGCGAGCTCGGCTTCGTTTCGCACCTCTATCCGCCTGCGGAGCTGGCAAAGCTCACCAACCCCGGAGCAATCATCCTTTCCGGCGGCCCACGCAGCACTTCGGAAAAGGATGCGCCGGATGTCGATTACGACAAACTCATGTCCTTCGGCGTCCCCGTGCTCGGCGTGTGCTACGGCATGCAGCTCCTCAACATCAAACACGGCGGCACCGTGAAACCCGGCGTCACCCGCGAGTATGGCCCCGCTAATCTCGTCGTCACCGACCACGAGGACCTCTTTGACGGCATCTCGCACGAATCCCAGGTCTGGATGAGCCACAGCGACACCTGTGCGAACCTCGCCGACACGACGAAAGTCATCGCCACCAACGAAGACGCCGTTCCCGTGGCCCTGAAATGGTCCGACCGCTGCTGGGGCATCCAGTTTCACCCCGAGGTCACACATTCGCACGAAGGCACCGCCATCCTGAAGAACTTCCTCACTAAAAGCGGTGCCCAGCTCGCCAAGTTCGACATTCAGGAGTTCAAGGCGCAGATGATCGAGCGCATCAAAACTGAAGTCGGCAGCCGCGAAGTCATCTGCGGCGTCTCCGGCGGCGTGGACAGCACCGTGCTCGCCGTGCTGCTCGCCCGTGCGGGCGTGAAGGTGCGCTGCATCTACATCGACACCGGCCTCATGCGTTTAAATGAAACCGCCGAGGTCAAAGCGCTCTTCGAAGAAGTCGGCGTGCCCATCGAGCAGATCGACGCTAGCGCCATCTTCCTCGGAGCCCTCAAAGGTGTCACCGACCCCGAGCAAAAGCGCCGCATCATCGGCACGCTCTTTGTCGAAGAGTTTTGGAAAGTCGCCGACAACGTCGAGCTCCTTGCCCAGGGCACGCTTTACCCCGACGTCATCGAAAGCGCCACCAGCGGCAGCATCGCCAGCAAGATCAAGACGCACCACAACCGCGTCGATCGCATCATGGAACTCAAGGCGCAGGGCAAAGTGCTCGAACCGCTCGCCGAGTTGTTCAAAGATGAAGTCCGTGCTCTTGGGGCCAGCCTCGGCATCCCGCACCGCGCCTTGTGGCGTCATCCCTTCCCCGGCCCCGGCCTCGCCGTCCGTATCCCCGGCGAGATCACGCCGGAACGCGTCCACATCACCCAGCAGGCCGATGCCATCTTCATCGGCGAACTCCGCCGCAGCGGCTGGTATGAGCAGACCTGGCAGGCTTACGCCGCTCTGCTTCCCGTCAAAACCGTCGGCGTCAAAGGCGACGAACGCAGCTACGAGCAGGCCATCAGCCTTCGTGCCGTCATTAGCGAAGACGCCATGACCGCCGACTGGGTCGAGCTGCCCTACAGCGTGCTCCGCAACGCCTCCAACCAGATCCTCAACCGCGTCAAAGGCGTGAACCGCGTGCTCTACGACATCAGCACCAAGCCGCCCGCGAGCATCGAGTGGGAGTAAAGCTGCCATCTGGCTCGGTCCACCGGCAGTCACACCTTGCGCGGAACGCCGCAGGCGATTATTCTCACCTCATGCAGATCCTGCCTGCCATTGCTCTGGACGACCTCGAAGAAGGGGATCTTCCGCCCCGTCCCGACGTCTCCCATCTCATCACCGAGGACGACACGCCCGTGGACAACCAATTCTCCGAAAAGCAAATGCGTCTCCTCACGGAGTCGCTCTACGCCTCGTGGCAGCCCGGTTTCCCTTTCATCACCATGGCCAACGTGGGGGTGTATGTGTCGCTGAACCGCCCGGTCATCGTGCCGGACGTTCTCGTCAAAACGCATGTCGAGCCGCATCAGGATCTGTGGGAAAAGGATCACCGCGCCTATTTTGCCTGGACCTACGATGGCAAGCCGCCGGAAATCATCGTGGAGATCGTCTCGAACAAAAAAGGCGGAGAACTCGACTCCAAGCTGCGCAACTACCAGCAGATCGGCGTCTCATGGTATGTCGTCTATGATCCTTTGCGGTGTCTTGCGGAGCGTCCGCTCACTGTTTTTTCCCTCAGCGCCGCTGGCAGCAGGGAGTGTCAGCAAGATTCCCCGTTGTTTGATGGCATGAGCCTGGGCGTGACGCTGGCAGACGGCGTCTTTGAAGGCACGCCCTCCACTTGGCTGCGCTGGTGTGACGCCCATGGCAAAATCCTCCTCACTGGACAGGAACGCGCCGCCACTGAAGCCCAACGAGCCTCCACCGAGGCCCTCCGCGCCACTGCCGAAGCTCTCCGAGCCTCCACCGAGGCCCGCCGCGCCACCGCCGAGGCTCTCCGAGCCTCCACCGAGACCCGCCGCGCCACTGCCGAGGCACAGCGCGCAGATGCTTTGGCTGCCAAACTGCGTGAACTCGGGGTGGACCCGGACAGCATCAAGCCAGAGCTTTGAAAGCCGTCCAGATGATGATTTTCCAAAGTGCCATGTTTGGAATCCAGGCAACGCAATCCCGTCTGGCTTCACTGCGGCGGCTGTGTGTCGAGGCGGACCGTTTTTCGTGACTGCCATGCTCGACACATCTCCATCCACCGGTTTCCTTCTCTCCTTCGAGGGTTCTGAAGGCTGCGGCAAATCCACGCAGATTCGCCTTCTGCGAGAGCGTCTCGAGCAATCAGGCCGCAAAGTCGAAGTCCTGCGCGAACCCGGCGGCACCGAGATCGGCGAAAGCATCCGCCATCTCCTCCAGCATTCCAAAGAAGGCGCAGCCATGACCCCAGAGGCTGAACTACTCCTCTTCGCCGCCAGCCGGGCTCAAATCGTCCGCGAAAAAATCCGCCCGCTGCTCGAAGCGGGCGTTTTCGTCATCCTCGACCGCTTTCTCGACTCCACCACCGTCTATCAGGGCATCGCCCGTGGCCTGCCGCTCGGAAGCGTCCGTGCCATCAATGCCTTCGCCATCGGTGGCACGCTTCCGCAGCTCACGCTTGTCCTCGACATGGACAGCGCCACCGCTAGGCAGCGCATCCATCAAACCGGTCGTGAACTTGACCGCATCGAAAGCCAGCCGCAGTCCTTCTTCGAAAAAGTCCGCCAGGGTTATCTCGAAGTCGCGCGTGCGGAGCCATCCCGCGTGAAAATCATCGTCGCCTCCGCTACCCCCGAGGTCGTTCACGAATCTATCTGGCAGTTCCTCACCGCTCAAAACCATGCCGTTTAAGAGCGACCACGCCCTCAGCCTCCTCACCCGCGCTCGCGACAACGGTCGCCTTGGGCATGCGTATCTCATCACGGGGCCGAAGGAGGCCAAGCACGAGGAGTTCGCGGCCCGTGCGCTGGACTTGATGGTGGGCACCCAGTTTCGCACGCTGGAGGCCTGGGAAGGGCAGGGGGCCATCGTCCTGCGCCCGCAGAGCAAGTCCCGCCGCATCACCATCGGCGATGATGGCGATGATCCGGGCACGATCCGCTTTTTGGAGAAAATGATCCGCCGCACTGCCGCGCCGAACGGCTGGAAGCTCGGCGTCATCGTCGATGCGGAGCGCATGAATGTGCAGGCCCAGAACGCCTTCCTGAAAACGCTGGAGGAACCGCCGCCTAACACGCTGCTGCTGCTGCTCAGCACGCAGCCGGAGCAATTGCTGCCCACCATCCAGTCCCGCGTCATCGAGATCGGCCTCATGCCGCCCGCCGGTGCCCGCAGCTTCACCGATCACGAGTACAAACTCCTCGTGGTGCTCGAAAAACTCGCTGCCCGTGCCGCTGGCACGCTTTCCGGTGCGCTCGGTCTGAAGGCCGACTTTGAATCCATCCTCGAAGAGCTTCACGATGACCTCAAAAAGCGCCACGAGGCCGACTTTGAGCGCGAAACCGAGCACTACGGCAAAACCACCGATGGAAGCTGGCTCAAGCAGCGCGAGGACCAGGTGGAGGCGCAGATCGAGGCCGAGTACATCCAGCAGCGCAGCGCCATGATGGATCTGCTGCTCTCGTGGTTTGGCGACGTCGCCCGCCAGCAGGCCGGGGCCGAAAATCTCGATCTGCCGAAGTTTCAAGCGGCCACCGCCGCCCTCGCTGAAAAATGGGACTCCGGGGAGGTCGCCAAGCGCATTCGCATTCTCCGCCAGCTCGAAAGCCACCTGCACACGAACGTGAATGAAGGTCTCGCGCTAGAGGTCAGCTTCATCCAGGCCTTTGCTTGAGTTTGAGTGGACGAAAAGGCAGTTCATCCAGGAAATGGGTGCTGTCTCTGCCGGGTGACACAAACGAGGCAGAATCCCCCCTCACCTAACCTCTCCCCGCGCCACGCTGCTGAGCATAGGATCAACCACAGCGGGGAGAGGGACTGAACCAGGGGGCGGCATGGTCATTCTCAGGCCAGCAGGAGAGCTTGCCTGTCCCTCTCCCCGCGCAGAGCATGCGCTTGGTCTGCCGTATGACTGCGGGGAGAGGTTAGGTGAGGGGAGATTTACCGTGCGCTGTTTCAGGATGGTCCGAAAAAATACTCGTCGCACCGGCTGCCGCGCACGCTAACTGCCTGCATGGAAGACCTCCTCAATCATCCCGATGCCCTCACCCGCCTGCGCTACGTCGTTCACCGCCTGCGCGCGCCCGGCGGCTGCCCGTGGGACATGGAGCAGACGCATGAGTCGCTGATCCCGCACGTCATTGAGGAGGCCTACGAGGTGGCCGAGGCCATCCGTGGCGGCGATCCCGTGCAGATTTGCGATGAACTCGGCGACATCCTGCTGCAGCCCGTGCTGCACGCCGAGATCGCCAGCGAGACGGGAGCCTTTGATCTCGACCAGATGGCGCACGGACTCACTGAGAAGCTCATCCGCCGCCATCCCCATGTGTTTGGCGCGGCCAGCGCGGCCACCACCGACGCAGTGCTCTCGCAGTGGGACGCCATCAAGCGCGTTGAAAAAGGCACGCAGCACGAAGGCATGTTGCACGGCGTGGGCAGCGGCCTCCCGGCGCTGATGCGCGGGCAGAAGCTGCAAAAGAAAGCCGCCCGTGTCGGCTTCGATTGGCCGGACGCTGCGCCCGTCTTCGATAAAATCCGCGAGGAGGCCGCCGAGCTGGAGGAAGCCGTGCAATCCGGCGACAAAGCCCACATTGAGGAAGAAATCGGCGATCTATTCTTCAGCGTCGTCAATCTCGCCCGCAAGCTCGGCATCGAGTCCGAGTCCGCACTCGCCGCCGCCAATGACAAGTTCGTGCGTCGCTTCCACGCGATGGAAACGCACCTGCGCGAGCAGGGCAAGGAGCTCGGCAAGCTCTCCCTCGCCGAGATGGATGAGGCGTGGGAGGCGGTGAAGCGTGGGGCGTTAGAGGTTAGAGGTTAGAGGTTAGAGGTTGCGACACCTCTTACTTTTTACTTCTTATTTCTGACTCCGGCTGGTTAATGGCGCTCGATCCAGCGATACGCGGTCAGCGAGTTCTTCCAGAAGTACTTCTCGCAGGCCTCGCTGCCTTTGGAGCGGAAGTATTCGTCCACGATTTTGAAGACGACATCGTAGGGTGCGCCTTTGTCGGAGACGGGCCAGTTGCTGCCGTAGATGAGGCGGTCGGGGCCGAAGGTTTCCCAGAGATGATCGAGAATGGGTAGGTAGTAGGCCGTGTCGCGCGGAGCCTCGCCGGGTGCGCACTTCACCTGCTCGACGAGGGCCGAGACCTTCATGAAGACGTTTGGCTGTTGCGCAACGGCGCGGATGTGGTCCTTCCACTCGGGTTTCAAAGCCTGCGGATCGCCGGAAGCACCAAGGTGATTGATGAGGACGCGGAGATCGGGAAGATCGGCGGCGAGTTTGGCTGCGTGTGGCAGGTAAGCCGGTGCGCCGTTCAAATCGAGTTCCAGACCGTGCTCGGCGAGGAGTTTGGCTCCTGCGAGTACGGATTCACGTTTCGCCTCATCGAGCAGGAAGTTGCCGCTCCAGCGAATGCCACGGAAGATCGGGTTCGCAGCGAAGCGCTTCAAGTTCGCGGCAAACTCCGCTCCCGGGTCGAGATGACCGACGAAACCGACAATGGATTTCTCCTTGGCCGCCAGATCGAGAATCCACTGGTTGTCTTCCACCAGTGGGCTGGCCTCGACGATGACCGTTTCCTTCACGCCATGCGGTGCCGCGACGGCCAGCCAGTCGGCAGGCAGCACGGTGCGATAGAGCTTGGTGCCTTTCCCAGGCCAAGGCACGCCGCCCGGACGAGAGGGATCATAAAAGTGCGTGTGCGTGTCGATGATGCGCGTCGCAGGTGCTGCGGCTTGCACGATTTCGGGGAGCAAAGCAGCGGTGGCGGTGGTCTGGAGGAAACGGCGGCGGTTCATGCGGTTGGAGTACGTTGTTCACGCTTCAGCGTGTTCAGTTGAAATCGAAGGACACACTGAAGCGCGAACAACGTACGTCAGATGATCTCAATGTGCTGCGGCAAAACTTCGAGTGCGATGGACAGCGCCTTCTTCGTGCGGGCATGAACGCGCAGCAGCACATCGCCAGTTCGCACCTGCGTGCCAGTCTTGGCGATTTGATCGCAGCCGACGGCGAAATCGACCGGATCGGCGGCTTTGGAGCGGCCGGCGCCGAGTTCGAGGACGACGTGGCCGACGCCGCCCGCGTCCATGCGATGTAGCACGCCGCTGGCGGGAGATTTGAACTCGCCGATGAACGGAGCGCGATGCACGGAGGTGATTTTTTCGAGGGCTTCAACGTTGCCGCCCTGCAAGGCGACCATCTGCTGGAATTTGGCCCAGGCATCGCCGCGATGGAGCATCTTCTTCAAATCCACGCGGGGTGAAACGGCCACGGCGGAGGCGAGATCGAGCACGATGTCTTCCAAGTCCTGAGGGCCTTCGCCCTTGAGGCAGCGCACGCATTCAGCCACTTCGAGGGCGTTGCCGGCGGATTCGCCGGTGGGTTCGTTCATGGCGCTCAATCGCACGCTGGAGCGCACGCCGAGCGCATGGCCGACGCGCACCATGCTTTGCGCGAGTTCGTGCGCTTGCGCCTCGGTCTTCATGAAAGCACCGCTGCCGTATTTCACATCAAGCACGAGGCGGTTGAGGCCTTCGGCGAGTTTTTTGCTCATGATGCTGGCGGTGATGAGCGGGATGCTTGGCACGGTGCCGGTGACATCACGCAGCGCGTAGAGTTTTTTGTCGGCGGGACAGATGCCGCTCGTCTGGCCGATCATGGCGCAACCGACTTGGTCGATGACGCTGTGGATTTCGACCTCGTTGAGCTGTGTGCGGAAGCCGGGGATGCTTTCGAGCTTGTCGAGCGTGCCACCGGTGATGCCGAGGCCACGACCGGAGATCATGGGCACCCACACGCCGTCGCAGGCGAGCAGCGGGGCGAGGACGAGCGAGGTTTTGTCGCCAATGCCGCCGGTGCTGTGTTTATCGACGCGGATGGGATCATCGTCGTTCCATGTGAGCATGGTGCCGCTGTGCAGCATGGCGTCGGTGAGCGCGGCGGTTTCCTCCGGCGTCATGCCACGGAAGAAGATGGCCATTGCCAGCGAGCTCATCTGATACTCCGGCATGTCCCCACGCGTGAAGGCGGAGATGAGGGCGTGGATTTCCTCATCGCTGAGGACGCCGCCGTCACGCTTGCGTTCGATAAGGGTCGGGATGTGCATGCAGCATGCTAGGTTCGGCCATGCATGCTTGGCAACAGTGAACCTGCGTTCACCGTATGAAGCACACGTCATGATCCGCCTCGTCTTAGTCGTCCTCAGCCTCAGTTCCGCGCTTGGCGCGGCAACGATTGATTTCTCGCGCGACATTCAGCCGCTCCTTTCGGAAAACTGCTATCATTGCCACGGTCAGGACGCGAACGAACGCAAAGGCGACCTGCGGCTGGATGTGGAGAAGGATGCGAAGGCTGCCAAGGCGGTGGTGGCGGGCAAAAGTCACGCAAGCTCGCTCATTGAGCGCATTTTCAGCACGGACCCGGATGAAGTGATGCCGACGCCGAAGAGCAACCGCAAGCTGACCGAGGCGCAGAAGCAGCTTCTCAAGCAGTGGATCGATGAAGGGGCGAAATGGGGCAAGCACTGGGCGTTTGAGCGGGTTGTAAGGCCCCAAGTGCCGGCAAATGGTGCGAAGAATCCGATAGATGCCTTTGTGCGGGCGAAATTGGCGGAGAAGGGGATGAAGCCGTCTCCGCAAGCCTCGGCGGAGACGTTGCTGAGGCGGGTGTCATTGGATTTGATCGGTTTGCCGCCGGATGGAATGAACGGGATGAATGTGAAGTATGAGGAGGTGGTGGAGCGATTGTTGGGGAGTCCGCAGTTTGGGGAGCGTTGGGCGTGGGATTGGCTGGATGCGGCACGTTATGCCGACACGAACGGCTACCAGGGCGATCCCGAGCGCACGATGTGGCCGTGGCGTGATTGGGTGGTGAAGGCGATCAACGCGAACATGCGCTATGACCAGTTCACGGTTTGGCAGCTTGCGGGTGATCTCCTGCCAAATGCGACGCAGGAGCAGAAACTGGCGACGGGGTTCAACCGCAATCACATGATCAACGGTGAGGGCGGGCGAATCGCCGAGGAGACGCGGGTGGAGAACGTGATGGATCGCGTCGAGACGACCAGCACGGTGTGGCTGGGCATGACGATGGGCTGCTCGAAGTGCCACGATCACAAATTCGATCCGCTGACAATGCGTGACTACTACGCGCTCTACGATGTGTTCAACCAGACGAGTGAGGACGGCAAGGGCCGCAGCGGCCAAGCGGCGCCAGCGATGGATATTTCCACACCAGCGGAACTGGAGCGCGTGACAAAGACCTCGGCGAAGGTCGAACTGATCGCGAAGGAGGTGGAGACGTTTGAATTGACGAAGTTCCCGCGTGCCGAAGGCAAACCGCTCACGGAATCCGATGCGATCAAACTGCCGGGCAATCTGCCGAGCTACATCGCGAAGACGGAGCCAAAGAACCGTGGGGTCGATCCCCTGCTGGAAGCGGTGAGTTATTTCAAGGAGAAGGACGCGGCCTATGCGAAGCTGCTGCAAAAGCTGCTCTCGGCGGTGCGGGAGCGTGTGTCTGCCAGCAACAACGTCACCAAGGTCATGGTGATGGACACGCTGCCGCAGCCGCGTGAGACGTTCACGTTTGAAAAGGGCGCGTATGACAAACCGACGACAACCAAGGTCAGCTTCACGGTTCCAGCGAGCCTTCCGCCGATGGCGAAGGACGCGCCGAAAAACCGGCTCGGTCTCGCGCAATGGATCGTGAGTCGTGACAATCCGCTGACAGCACGTGTAACGGTGAACCGCTTCTGGCAGGCGTTTTTTGGCGTGGGACTGGTCAAGACCGCTGAGGATTTCGGTGTGCAGGGGGAGGTGCCGCTGCATCGCGAACTGCTGGACTGGCTGGCGGCGGAATTCATCGAGAGTGGCTGGGATGTGAAGGCGCTGCTGCGGTTGATCGTGATGAGCGAGACCTATCGCCAAAGTTCCAAGTTTAATGTTTCAAGTTTCAAGGCCGCTGAGATTGATCCAGAGAATCGTTATCTGGCGCGTGGGCCACGCTTTCGGATGCCGTCGTGGATGATTCGGGATCAGGCGCTGTTTGTGTCCGGCTTGATGAAGGAACGGCTCGGTGGGCCTTCGGTGAAGCCGTATCAGCCGGAGGGCATCTGGGAGGAAGCGACGTTTGGTAAAAAGAGCTACGTGCAGGATCACGGCGACGCGCTTTATCGCCGCACGCTTTACACCTTCTGGCGGCGCATTGTGGGACCGACGATGCTGTTCGACAACGCGGCGCGGCAGGTTTGCGCGGTGAAGACGACGCGGACGAACACGCCACTGCAAGCGCTGGTGACGCTGAACGACATCACCTACGTCGAGGCGGCCCGTGCATTGGCGCAGCGGGTGCGGGTTGCACATCGTGACAACGAAGATGCGGCGCTGGAGCAGACGTTTCGGTGGGTGACGTGCCGTGCGCCATCAGGGGCCGAAAAAGCACTGCTGAAGCAGCAGCTTGGCCAATTGCGGGCGCAACAGGGTGCGGATCGTGCCGCCGCGCTCAAACTACTGACGGTTGGGGAGTCGAAGCGGGACGAGTCGCTTGATCCTGCCGAGCATGCGGTCTGGACGAGTCTGTGCCTGATGCTCCTGAACCTGGACGAAACGGTCACGAAGGAATGAAGGCCCGGCTTGACTTCAAGACGGGGAGTTGAAGTCTAGTTGGCCTCATGTCCGACGATCCTAACGAACGCTCCGAACTCCTGCGCCTGCTGGCTGTGCTGGCGCTGGCTGGGGTGATGTTGGTGAGTTTTTTCGGAGACTGGAAGATGGTGACGACTGGAGGCTCGATTGATTATCGCAATCGCATCACCGGTGCGCGTGTGATGGCGGAGGGTTTGGACCCGTTTCACTACAAATGGCGTCGTGGGGCGGCGGAGGAGCTGTGTGATCCCTACAACAACCTAGCGGCCTCGGTGAGCCAGACGACGGTGACGCCGACCTATCTGTTTTTGATGCTGCCACTGGGCGCATTGTCGTATGGCGACGCCCAAGTCTTGTGGCTGGTGATTGAGTGGGCCTGCCTGCTCGGAACGGGTGTGATTTGGTGGCGGCTGCTGACGCCGGGGTGGAAGCGCTGGGCCTGGGTGGCTGTGGTGGCAGGCTTTAGCCACACGCTCGCGTGGAAGCATCATGTGGATCGCGGGCAGGTGTATGCGTTGCTGGTTTTTTTGTTGTCGTTGTGGGTGGCTCTGACGCGTTCGCAGCGTCAGAACTGGGCCGGTTTGGTGGCGGGGCTGCTGCTGTGCGTGCGTCCTCCGCTGCTGCTGTTGTTGGCACCTTTCATCGGCTTGCGTGACCGGGCGCAATGGCGTGCGGCTTTGATCAGCACGATGATTTTCGCCCTGCTGCCGATGGCCCTGCGTGGTGGAATCTGGCAGGATTATCTGAGCGGCATGAAGGACTGGTCGGCGCTGCACCGGCAGGGGGAGCGGCCACGACCGCCTGCGGAGACGTATCCGGCCACGATTGAGGGCATCGAGCTGGACACGCTGGCGCGGTATCATGTTCGGCAATACGCGGACTCCTCGATCATCCGCATTTTAAAAGGGCAGGGTATTTTGAATTTCCCCGACTGGCCGCTGGGCCTGGCGCTGGTGGCGGGACTCGGCGTGTGGTGGTGGAGCCGCAGGCAGGCGGATGAGATGGAAGTGCTGGCGGGCATCCTGGCCTGGGCATTTTTGATGGACTGGTTCCTGCCGGCCTACCGCAACCCATACAATGATCTGCTGGTGCTGAGCGTGTTTGCCTGCGCGTTGCTGGGGGGGCGGAAATCATGCTGGATCGCGCTGCTCGGCATTCCGGCGGGCTGGGTGCTTTATCACGTCATGCCGACGGCGCGGTGGCAGATTCATGTGCCGACGGTGATCATGCTCGTGGCCGGAATCGGCGTGCTGTTGCCGAAGCTCACGCCAGGAAAGGCGGCGCGGGCATGAAGCGCGTGGGAATCATCGGCGCGGGGCCAGCTGGGCTGACCGCCGGGCATGAACTGGCCAGACGCGGCCTGGAGGTGGAGATTTTCGAGGCGGGGCCGCACGTGGGCGGCATGTCGCGCACGATTGAGCTGTGGGGGCACAAGGTGGACCTGGGACCGCATCGGTTTTTCACACGGGATGACAAAGTACGGCGTTTTTGGACGGAGATGGCCGGTGAGGACCGCCAGGTGATCGACCGCCGGACGCGGATCTATTTTGGTGGCTTGTTTTATGACTATCCGCTACGTCCGCTGAACGCGCTGGCCAACATGGGGCCGTGGCAGGCCGCGCGTTGTGTCATGAGCTACGCGGGCGAAAAGCTGCGGCGGAAAAACGAGCCGGAAAGCTTTGAGGACTGGGTGGTGGGTGCGTTTGGCCGCCGCCTGTATGAGATGTTCTTCAAGTCCTACAGCGAAAAGCTGTGGGGCATCACTTGCGATGAGCTGGATGCCGATTTCGCGGCGCAGCGCATCAAGAAATTTTCCCTTGGTGAGGCGGCGCTCGGCATGCTGCGGCTGAAAAACGGCTCGCACGCCACGTTGGTGGATCAGTTTGATTATCCTGCCGCTGGCACTGGTGCGGTGTATGACCGCATGGCGGCGAGTTTTCGTGGCCTGGGTGGGAAATTGCATCTTGCCACGCCGGTTTCAGGCATGGCGGAGGACGGGCATTCGTTGCGGCTCGAAAACGGCCAGACGCTGCGCTTTGACCATCTCATCTCCACGATGCCACTGACGGCGTTGTGCGCCTCGCTGCCGGACCTGCCGGAAAAAGTGCGCAGTGCATGCACGGGGCTGGCCTATCGCCACACGTTGCTGGTTTACCTGTTGGTGGATCAAGAGGATTTGTTTTCCGACCAGTGGCTTTACATTCATTCTCCCGAGCTGCGGCTGGGGCGTGTGACGAACTTCCGCAACTGGTCAGCGGGTATCCGTGGCGCGCCGGGGCAGAGCGTGCTGGCGCTGGAATACTGGTGCTCGGACGGCGATGAACTGCATGGCATGAGCGCGGAGGAACTGCAAAAGCTGGCGGTGCAGGAAATACGCTCGACCGGCCTGATCAAGGACGCGCGGGTGCTGGATGCCACGGTGATCCGCATTCCGAAATGCTACCCGGTTTACCGCAAAGGCTACCGCCGTGATCTGGCGGTGGTGATGGAGCACTTAAAGTCAAGACTCACGCATGTCACGGCCATCGGTCGGTACGGGGCCTTCAAATACAATAACCAAGATCACAGCATCCTCATGGGGCTGCTAGCGGCGGAAAATCTGGGCGACAACGCCAGACATGACCTATGGAGCATCAATACCGACTACGGCGTGTACCAGGAGGGCATGTGAGCGTCATCCGTGTGGCCTAGAACTGAATGTAGCCAGCGGGAACCGACGAATTGGGCTGGAGCTTGAAGTCACGGTCGATCATGCAGGGCACCTCGGTGATGGCCTGAACTTCCTTCAAATACTTCGTGCTGCCGACGGGATTGGACTGGGAAAGCAGCACATTTCCGGCAGCGTCGAGAATGAAAATGAGGTAGCCGTGGGCCAGCACTCCCATGCGCGGCCCCAGACCCTGGTAATAGGTCAGGAGCACTTTTTCAGTTGATTGCACGATCTTGGACTGCGCTCGGATGGCGACATCGAAATGCACTTTTTGCAGCACGACGAGATCACCGCCGTTGCTTGTGGCGTCTTTGCCCAAGGTCAGGATCATTCCGCGGGCACCTTCGAGATCGCGTTTAATCTCACGATTGTGCAGATGGAAGGTGTAAGAGATCTCGACGGTGCGTGGGCCGCCGTCCGGTGGGCCCCGGTTGCTTTTGGAGGACTGAACCTCGCAGATTAAGCTGTATTTCTGTGCGGGGGCCGGTGCGTCGGCGCTGGCAGGCTTCGCCATGCTGGCTTTGTCCGGGTTTTCCTCCATCCACCGGCTGATGTAGGCCAGATCCTCCTTGCAGAGAGTTTTGCGGCTCACGACGAGTGGCTGGCCATCATTCACGCGTTGAAGGGTGACGTTGTCTCCCGACACCGCAGTGATTTCTGCTTCCAAGAGCGTTCCGACGAGACTGACAAAGACCCTCGCCTGCAAAGCCGCCTGGGCGC
The DNA here is from genome assembly GCA_026397635.1 of Verrucomicrobiota bacterium. Lineage (GTDB taxonomy): Bacteria > Verrucomicrobiota > Verrucomicrobiia > Verrucomicrobiales > Verrucomicrobiaceae > Prosthecobacter. The sequence goes on from JAPLUL010000137.1 coordinate 67,022, forward strand.
AGACAAGGAAGATCAGCAGTGGCAGAAACGGTGGTCGCATTCGGTTGGGGAATAGATGCAGGTGATGAAGCAGATTGCAGCCGCCGGAATCAGGCCTCACGCAGGAGAATGGCATCCACATTGACTCCATCGTAGAGCGCGTCACTGAGGATGACGAGCGGATCACCAGTCTTGATGAAGTTTTCCCGGCGCAGAATCTCCAGTGCCTCGCGAATGCTGCTCTCCGGTTGGCCTTCGGTGAACTGGAGCACAAAAGGATGCACGCCGCGGGCGGTGACGAGTGTGCGGGAGACGTGCAGGTTCGGCGTGAAGGCGAAGATGGGCGCAAACTCAGGCCGCTGATGGGCGAGCAGATGTGCCATGACGCCGCGGAGAGTGAAGACGAGCAGCTTGGAGCCTGGAATGCTGTTGGCGAGCAGGATGGCTGCCTTGACGGTCTTGTGCTTGTTCGTTTTGAGCGGTGCGTCACTCGCGAAGCGACCGGAGGGGTATTTTTGCTCGATGCGGCTGATGACAGTGTCGAGCACCTCGACACATTTTTCAGGATAGCGTCCCACGCTGGTCTCGCCGCTGAGCATGACGCAATCGACCTGCTCGATGACGGCGTTGAAGATGTCGGTGACCTCGGCACGCGTTGGCACGGGGTTTTCGATCATGCTTTCGAGCATCTGAGTGGCCACGATGACCTTACGGCCATGGTAGGAGCAGCGCTCGACGATCTGGCGCTGGATGAGCGGCAGATCCTCGATGGGGCACTCGCTGCCGAGGTCGCCCCGGGCGATCATGATGCCGCCGCTGGCCTCGACGAGTGCGTCGATGTTGTTGAGTGCCTGTTGGTTTTCGATTTTGGCGATGACGCGGGCCTTGCTCTGCTTCTGCTCCAGCAGCAGCTGAAGATGCTGAAGATGGCCGGGTTCACGGGCAAAGCTGAGGGCGAAGAAATCGACGCCGATATCGACTCCGAGGTCGAGATCGGCGTAATCTTTCTGCGTGAGCGGAGGAAGTCGCACCGGGATGCCGGGCAGGTTGATGTGGCGGCGCGATTTCATCTCCCCTTTGGTCAAAACGGTGCCGGTGACATGTTTGGGCGTCACTTCCGTGGTCTTGATCTGGATCATGCCGCCATCGACCATGATGATGTCGCCAGCTTTGAGATCCTTGCCGAGGTCCGGGTAGTTCACGCTGACGGAATACTGCGTGGAGGCCGCAACATCCGAGAGACAGCGAAATTCGACGGTGTCGCCGACTTGGAGCTGCCAAGGCTGCTCGACATCGCCAGTGCGGATGCTGGGGCCGGTGAGGTCCATGAGCACGGCGATTTCGCGCTTGGCGGATGCGGCGGCTTCACGGACGCGGGCATAGACAGTCCGCACCCAGTCGTGCGAGGCATGGCTCATGTTCAGGCGGATGACGTCTGCGCCTTTCGCGATGAGGTTGGCAATGACTTCAGGACTCTCCGTAGCAGGGCCGAGAGTGCAGAGGATTTTGGTTTTGCGCATGGTTGGCATGGAAGAGCAAATGGCGGGCCAGATGAAGGGTGCAAGGTGGGAATGACGAAGGACGCAAGCGGACTCAAGACTGATGCTCAGAAGGCGAAAAGGGTTCGATAATTCTTCGCGATGGAACTTTGCAGATCTTCCAGCGGCATGCTGCGAATTTTGGCGAGGATTTCGTAGCTGACGCGAATGTTGAAAGGGTGATTCAGGGCTGCACCATCGGTCGTTTGCAGCAGATGTGGGTTTAAATCATCCGGCGGCCACATGTCAGGCGCATCCGTTTCGGTCAGAAGGCGTTCCAGGGGGATTTTGGCAAAGGTGGCGAGTTGGGCTGCCTTGCGCGGATGGGCGAAATACGGGCTGATGGAAAAATAAGCGCCCAGTTGAATGAATGCGGGCACCATCTCCGCAGGGCCTCCGTACGAATGCAGCAGGAAGCCGCGTGGCGGCCGTGGGATCGAGCGGAGCGTTTCCTCCAGCAGACCGAAGGCACGTAGGCAGTGAATGGTGGCCGGGCGCTCCAATTCAACCGCAAGGGCCATTTGAGCGCGGAAACAATCGAGCTGGGTGTCGATGTCGGGATTTTCGATCCAGCGGTCGAGGCCGATTTCACCAACAAACGCGTTGGGATGAGCCTCAAGATGGCTGCGGAGCACCGTGAGCCATTCAGAGCCGCGTTCTTTGACGTGCCACGGATGCAGGCCGAAGGCGGGACGAATCCACGAGTGATCACGGGCCAGCTTGGCGACTTGAGGCCAGTCCTCTTCGCAGGAACCATTGACGACCATCTCGGCGAGGCCGGTTTGTGGCATCAAGGAGACGATTTCATGCCGCCAAGGGTCGAGGCGCTCGTCCTGGAGGTGGTTGTGGGCGTCGAAGAGCATGGCGTGAATGACGAATGCAGAATGACGAATGTCGAATGGCAAAGTGAAAGCATTCGTCATTCGCCATTTTCACGCACTCAAGGCACAAAAAAGCCCGCACACGCCTTCCGGCATGCGCGGGCTGAAGAAACGTTCGAAGGTTAATTGTTGCCAATCATGAGCAGCATCGTGTCGCCTTTGCGCCAGACGCGGAGGAGGACGGTTTTGTCACTGCTTTTGGCCAGGGTGCGGGCCTCGGCGGCGGTGGCGACTGCCTTGCGATTCACATGGGAGATGACATCGCCGTCCTCGACGCCCATCGCGGCGGCGCGGCTGTCGGGATCGACCTTGGTGACGATCACGCCATTGATATCAGCCGGCACGTCGTGTCGTTCACGCAGGGCCTTGGTGAGATTTTGTACCGTGACGCCAGTGACAAGTTCGGAGGTGTTTTCCTGCTGCGGAGGGACGGAACGTGGAATGCCGTTTGATCCGGGGCCGACTTCGGCCAGCGCCTCCTCGGGCAGAGCTTCGAGTGTGGCGTTGAGGGTCATGGGCTGGCCATTGCGCAGCAGTTCGATGGGGATCACGCTCCCTGGCTTGGTGCCGCTGACGATGAGGCGCAGGCGGCTGCTGCTGTCCACCTTCTGACTGTTGATGGCGACGATGACGTCCTCAAGCTGCACGCCTGCCTTTTCAGCAGGAGAATCCGCGCCGACCATCATGACCACCGCGCCGCCCTGCTCCTTCATTTTGAGACGTTCGGCCATCGTGGCATCCAAGTCGGCGATCTGGACGCCGAGGAAGCCGCGGCTCACCACGCCATCGTCGAGCAGATCCTCGACGATGTTCATGGCCATGTTGATCGGAATGGCGAAGCCGATGCCCGCATTCATGCCGGAGCGGGACAAGATGGCGGTGCTGATGCCGATGACGCGTCCCAGGGAATCGACCAGCGGGCCGCCGGAGTTGCCTGGATTGATGGACGCATCGGTCTGGATGAAGTCCTCGTAACCACGCACGCGGCCTTTGCCGACGATGCCTTCATTGCTACGACCGAGGGCGCTGACGATGCCTTGCGTGACGGAACGGCTGAGTTCCATCGGCGCGCCTGCGGCCAGCACGATGTCTCCGACACGGAGTTGGGCACTGTCGCCGAGCGTGGCGGCTTTGAGGCCGGGTGCGTTGATCTTGATCAAGGCCACGTCGGTCAGCGGATCAGCGCCGATGACCTCGGCGGTGTAATTTTTTGTGCTGCCGTTCACATCGACGGCTACCTCGATCTTTTTCGCATCGGCGATGACGTGGTTGTTCGTCATGATGTAGCCGTCAGTCGTGATGATGACGCCGGAACCGACGCCGCGCTGCTGATGCTGCTCATCTTCAGGCGCAGGCTGCGGTGGGCGTTGTGGCTGGCCGCGACGGCGTGGATTGGGAGTCTGCTCCTCATCACCTTCATTCCCAAAATCTTCGGGTGCGCCGAAGAAGCGGTAAAAGAATGGGCGAAGCTGCGGCGGGATTTGATCCACCTCAGGTGTCTTGATCGGCGCGGAGGAGTAGATCGTGACGACGCTAGGGAGGATTTTTTCCACCACGGTGGCGTAGCTCATTTGGAGCTGGCCGTGGTTTGGCAGCGGGCTGGCGTCCTTGGCAAGCTTGGCCAGAAAATCGGACGAGTTGACCTTGGGCGGCGTGGTTTCAGCGAGGGCTGGATGCCATCCTGGGGCCAGCATGCTGGCGCAGGTGAATGCGGTGCAGATGCGAGAGCGAGCGTTCATTGGAGTGTTTGGGTTGGGTTTTTTGAAATGCCGCACGACGAGCGTGAGCACGCCATACAGACGAGTCAGCAACGGGAATGTTGAAACAATTTTGCGGGAAAGAAAGGGCCGGTTTTCCCTGGGAAAACTGTCACACAAAGCCCCGGAACAGCATCGTTTACGCGTGTCACGCGCCGCAGGGACGCAGGCAACGGCGAGGCCTCATTTCCGCGCTGCGGCCAGCGCCTTGTCCATCACTTCCTTGATGGTCACATCGGCCCCGTTGCGGCGTTTGCTTTCATCCGCAGCTTCCATGAAGGCATAAATCTCCAGCGTCTCTTCCGGGGAGACCGGCGCGATGCCGGTGCGGAAGAAATGCACGACGGAGAAGAGCAGGGGATCATAGCCCTCGTATTTGCCGACGGTGGCGTCCTCGCCTTTGTCACCCACAGCCTTGCCGCCGTAGCTTTTAGACTCGGTGAAGGTGCCGGTGCGCGCGCCCTCCCAGGTGCCGGTGACCGTGATCTTGCCTTCCGCGGTGGTGCCTCGTTTCACCCCCTGGCAACCAGTGCCCATGATGGTGAAGAGTGACTCCACGCCATGAATCCCATACCAGAAGAGATCAGGATGATGCTCCTCAAGGCTCGCTGGGCTGGTGGTCTCTGCGCTGCTCACGCGTCCCACGCTGCCATTGCGTACGGCCAGCGTGGACTTGCCGAAACGAAGTGAGGAGGAGGAAAAGACCGGGATGCTGGCTTTTTTGGCAGCGTCGAAGATCTTGATCGCATCGACCAGGGAACCCGCGATGGGTTTGTCGATGAAGACCGGCTTGTGCGCCTCCAGGCAGGGCAAAATCTGCTCGAGGTGCGGGCGTCCGTCGTTTGTCTCCAGGAAGACGACGTCCACTTTGTCCAGTAGCACATCAATGCTGGGGACGATCTCGACACCGAGTTCCTTGACCTTCTCGACGTATTCCGGCACACGCTTCGTGCTAGACTCGATGTCCTTCGATCCTTGAGGGTAAGCCGCGACGACGCGCACGCCCATCACTTCCGGCTTCTGCGGCGTGGCGTTCAGCGTCTTCGTGAACGCGAGCACATGTGAGGTGTCTAGGCCGATGATGCCGGCGCGGATGTGCTGGGCGGTGGCGTTGACAGAGAAAAGCGCCAAGGCGCTGAAGGCGAGAAGCAGGGAGCGAGTCATGGGCGAATGACTACGCCAGCAGCGGCACGGCCTTTCGTTGGGGGCGCGTCTTACTTCATGCCGATGCAGTAAACGGCCTTCTCACTGCGCAGGAAAAGCTGGTCTGCGCTGACTGCTGGAGTGCCGTTGAACTGCGAATTGTCGAGCGAGAGCACATTGTGGCCGAGGAGTTCGTATTTCGGCTTCGCGGCGATGATGTAGGTCCCGTTTTTGCGGGATACGCAGACGAGCTTGTCCCCGATGAGCACGGGGGACGCATAAAACGGTTTCCCGCCGCCACGGCGTCCGCCTCCAGCACCGCTACCGCTGCTTTCGATGACACGCTCACGATACACATCGGCCCCGGTTTTGGCGTCGATGCAGGTCGCGAAGCCCTGGTCGTTCACGACATAAAGATGGCCGTCTTTCAGGATGGGGGTGGGCACATAGGAGCTCGTGTTGCTGCTCCAAAGAATCGCGTTGGCGGTGATGTCTCCCTTGCCACCGAGTTTGATGGCGGTGCTGCGGGTGGCTGGATAACCGCCGAAAACATAAGCCGTGTCACCGCCGGGAATGAGGCTGGGGGAGACGTTGCCGCTGAGGCCATGTGTGGCATACCAGCGCAGCTTGCCGGTCTCGGGATTCATTCCCCACAACTCCTGCGGCACGGCGATGACGAGATCCGTCACGCCATCCCGCTGAAACACATTCGGCGTGCCGTAGGCCATGCCAAACTCGCCCTCGGCCTTCCACACGATTTTACCGGTCTGTTTGTCGAGGCCGATGATGGCCTGTGCTTCATCGCTGGCATTCACAATGAGCAGATCACCCACCAGAATCGGACTCGCGGCGGAACCCCAGTGCATGCGGCCGGAACCGGTGCCGCAGGAGGTCTGCCAGAGCTGTTTGCCCGTCATGTCAAAGGCCAGTGCTCCGCTTTTGCCAAAAAACACATACACACGCTCGCCATCCGTCACCGGCGTGTGTGTGGCGTAGCCGTGCTCGGTGATGAAGCCCTGCCATGGATCTTCAGCGGCCGCAGAAGGCACTTTTGCGTCCCAGATGACCTTGCCATCCGCACGACCGAGGCAAATGAGGTGGCGTGTGAGTTTGCTGCTGTCATTCGCGCCCTCTTTGTCGCCATAACCGGTCCAGCAGGTGATGAAAACCTTGTCACCAAACACAATCGGGCTGGATGAGCCGGGGCCAGGTATTTGAGCCTTCCACACGATGTTTTCTGAGTCACTCCACGTGAGTGGGGCTTTTGATTCCTGCACGATGGCTGCGCCCGTGGGGCCGAGAAAGCGCGGCCAGTCGGTGGTGGCTGATTGGAGCGAGGCAGTGGCAAGAAAGAGGGTGAGAAACGGCTTCATGGCCTCGTGTAAACACAACCGGACGAAAAAAGTTACGCTACAGCGCATGACATCTTGGTGTAGATCCCTTGGGTTCATCTGTCTCATCCGTCAGCCGCAGAGACAACGTTCGCGCTTTCGTTCGGAACTTGGATCGTCTCGTGCAATAGGCGGCGGCGTCCCAGCATGGTGTGGTGGCTCATCCTCTCGCTTCAGGGGCATTCATCGCTTTCACCAGCTTTGCCACGCAATCGTCCACCAGCGCGAGTTTGCGGAGGTCATTTGCGAGCATGCGTTTTGCCTTCTCGTGATTAAGCGCCCGGCCCTCGTGCAGATATTTCTCCGGCACATTGGCAGGAAGCGTGAGCTTCCCGGGATCGAACATCGTGGCCCCGGCGCATCGAGTGGCGGATGCGGTCAGATCAAAAATCATCCGCTCCGCCGCGATGCGGTCCATGTGCGGCGTGCGCACCTCTTGGTTGTCCCAGCCGGTGAAGCGCGGACGCCTTGGATCCGCGAGAATGACCAGCCCGTGCGGCTTCTCCGCAGCAGAGAGCAGATGACGGAGGGCATAGAGTCAAGAGACGAACACGCAGCGCATGATCGCTGTAAACGTCAACCAGACAGAGTTGTGTTGTTGAATCCAGCGCTGAGGAGAGTCATGAGGCAGGTTGCTGGTAAATGAAGACGGCTCGGGGCGTATCGTCTCCTACTCATGAAATCCATCTCCCGACTCCTCGCCCTCATGCTGCTCATCAGCAGCCTCTCTCTCCACGCGGAGGTCAAGCGCCCCATCCTCCCGGCGCACACACGCACGGAGGATGTGGTTTATGGCCGCAAGTTTGGCGTCGCGCTGACGCTGGATGTCATCACGCCGGAGAAGCCGAATGGGTTTGGCATCGTTTACATGGTCAGTGGCGGCTGGGTGTCTGGGTATTCACCGAACACACCTGACTACTATGTGCCGTTCCTGGAACGCGGCTACACCGTCTTCTCCGTGCGGCATGGTTGCCAGCCAAAGTTCATCATTCCCGAGATCACTCAGGACATACACCGCGCCGTCCGCTTCATTCGACACAATGCGTCAAAATGGAAGGTGAACCCCGACAAGCTCGGGATCAGTGGCGGCAGCGCGGGCGGGCATCTATCGCTGACGATGGGTGTGTATGGCGGCCCTGGCGACCCGAAGGCCAAAGATCCGGTGGATCGCGAAAGCAGCGCCATCCAGGCCATCGCCTGCCTGTATCCGCCAACGGATTTTCTCAACTACGGCAAGCCCGGCGAAGATGCCGTCGGAGTCGGCACGTTGAAGAACTACCAAGGCGCCTTCGGTGCCGAGTCCGACACACCTGAAGGCCGCCAGCGTCTCGGCAAGCAAGTCTCGCCGATCTACCACATCACCGCGAAACTTCCGCCCACCTTCATCATCCATGGCGATCAAGATTTCCTCGTGCCCATTCAGCAGGCGGAAACCTTTGTGGCCAAAGCGAAGGAGGCCGGAGTCATCGCTCAACTCGTCGTCAAGCCGGGGGCCGCGCATGGTTGGCCGGACCGTCAGCCGGATTACGCGCAGTTCGCCGACTGGTTTGATCAGCACCTTCGCGGAGTGAAGCGGTAGTCAGGACCGTTGGCTGGCCACCCGAGGGATTGCTGGGCTGCTCAAGCACGTTGATGCCGCATCATGAGTGCTGCTTGCGCACTTGAGGCGGTCCAGCATGTCGCGCATGGTTTTTTCTCCTCCATCGGCGCAAACGTGCGCGGATGATTTTTCCTGTCTTTCACCGTAAGACTGAAACGCAGGGCCAAAACAAGGATGATTCACTTTCTTTTGGGCCTCTCCGCGCCACGATGGCGCCCTTCGCGATGCTTTCTGACACCGCCCACCAGCCCCACGCGCATCATCCCCAGGTGGTGCGGCGGAATTTCATCTGCCACTGCCTGGAAGGCGGCTTTTACATGGGCGGAGTGGCATTCCTCCAGCCGGAGACGGTGATGCCAAAGATGGTGGAGCAGCTCGGTGGACGCTCGGCGATCATTGCCATCATGCCGGCGATCCTACCGGCGGCCTTTGCCATGGCGGGGTTGTTTGTGTCTCCCTTGGTGGAAAAGCTCACGCGTTTCAAGCCGTGGGTGATGACCTTCGGCCTGCTGCAACGATTGCCCTATCTCGTGGCGGGACTACTGCTGTGGTTCATGCAGGATGCCGAAGCGTGGCTGCTGCCAGTGGTGGTGCTGACGCCGTTCATTTCCGGCCTCATCGGAGGCATCGGTGTGGTGGCTTGGATGGAAATGGTCACACGCATGGTGCCTGAGCGTGTGCGCGCTGCTGGTTGGGCGGCACGCTACATTACGCAGGCCTGCATCGGGATGGGTGCGGGAGCGGTGATCCAGCAAGTGCTGACGCATGCGCCAGGGCAGCGTGGCTATGCGGTGCTGCACCTGATCGCCTTCGCATTTCTGCTGCTCTCATGGATTTCACAGGCGTTCATGCGGGAGCTGACCGCTGCGCATCATTACCACCCGCCTACCGGCTCTTACTGGAGGTATTTGAAAGGTCTGCCGGGCCTACTGGCGGCCCAGCCCCGGCTGCTGCGCCTCATCGCGGTGCGTTTCACCGGCATGGGGTATCTGATGGTCGTCTCCTTCCTCACCCTGCACGCTTTGCACACCACTGGGCGGCCTGAGGCTGACGAGGGGCATTTTGTGACGTTTCAAAACATCGGCACCATCCTCGGCAGCCTGCTGGCCGCGTGGCTGGGCTATCACAGCGGTGGAAAAGTGCTGCTCATCCTCTCCCGCGTCATCTGCGTGGTTTTTTGCGTGTGGGTTTGCGTGACGCATTCATTCAGCGGCTTCACGGCCGCTTACTTCGTGCTCGGTTTCGGATTGTTCCTGGATCGCGTGGGTGATCTGACGCTCACCGCCGAGCTGTGCCCGCCGGAGCGCCGCTCCACGCTCCAGGCCATGCTGGGCTTCTGCAATGTTTGGTCGCTGCTGCTGGCCACGAGTCTCGGCGGCTTGATTTACTCGATGAGCGGCTCGTTTTACCTCGTCGCGTCTCTTGCGGCGGTGTTTTCCCTGGTTTCGATTTTAATTCTGCGCGGAATCGCCGAGCCGCGTGGTGAAAGCGGAAAGAGCTGATCACTCCGAGCACTCAATGGTCGCCCGCATGGAGACCTTGCACTCTGGCACACGTTTGTCTGGCCCGTATTCCTCGATCTGCTGCTGGCGCAGTTCCGCCAGCTCCTTGTGCACCGTCGCCACGACGACGCGCCCGCTGGCATGCACTTCCTTCGCCATTTTTAGCGCCAAGTCGTGCGCATGGCAAAAAATCGCCCCCAGCATCTCGATGACATATTCATGCGTGTGGACTTCATCGTCCCAAAGAATGACGTGCCACGGCGGCTCTAGCGCAGGCGGGGCCGTCTGCGGCAGCGAGCGTGGCTTGTGCGGGGCCACCCGCGGTAGGGGTGGTGCAGTCGAAGCGCTGCGAATTTCAACAGGATGAGGCATCAGCACTCAGTATGCCCCATCCTCGCCTTCTCTCAAGCACTGCCCCACGCGCCTGCGTCTGTGATTCCCTATGCCGGGCTTGCGATGGTGGCGGTGATTGCTTGCCTTAGGATGGCTACGCGTGGCAGTTTCCCCACCATGAATCCTTCCATCTGCCGAACGCTCAGCACGATTTGTTTCCAGGGGGGCGTCCTGTCCATCCTGCTCTCCATCTGGATTTGGTGGTTCCTCAATGGCGACTCTCCCGAGGAGCAGGCGCACGCCGAGCGTTTCGGCATTTTCGTCGGCCTTTGGGCACCTACGCTGCTGATCCTCTCCAACCGCTTTGACCGCTACGCCGACAAGGCGAAAGCGCTGCCTGGTTTGAAGGAAGAAAACGTGTGAGCACGCTCGGTAGTCTGCTGGCAAACTCCTGCGGTGAGAAGTCAGAGGTGAGTGGTGAGACGTGTCATGTTCAGCACCGCAACATCTGACTTCTAACATCTCACCTCTGACGTCTCACGGTTTTCTCAGAGCGGCTCCCGCCCCGTCGCCTCGATGAACTGCTGACGCATCCTGTTGTAGGCGTGCTGCCACTCATCCACCACGCGTTGCAGCTCCATCACTTGGCGCTCCAGTGTGCCGATGCGTGACTGCTGTGAGGCATCTCCTGGCAGTTTTTTGTCATCCGGCCACTGAGTGCCAACAAAGGTCGTGGCCGCGCTGCGCACTTGCTGCGGGCTGGCCTGGAACCACGAAAGATCCGCGAGGCGCTTCTCCGTGTTGTCCAAGCAGTTGATGATCGTCACATTTTCGTCGATCTCGCCCGTCGCGAGGAATTCCTGGATCGTCGCCACGTTCGTCGGGCCGTAGAGGTAGTTGTCTGGCATTTGCACCAGCAGGTCCATCTGCAACTCGGGGATCATCGGCGCTCGCTGCCAGCTCAGGCGGTCGTCGCTCGAAATCTTGTCCAGCGGTGAGATTTTTGCCTCCGAGGCCCAGCCACGCAGGGTTTCGAGGTCGGTGGGGCCGAAGATTTCTTTGTCGGAAGCCTTGAGCAGATGCCAGGTGCGGTATTGCATGCTGGCAGATAATCAAATTTGCCGCGTCTCGCCAAGTCCAAAGTGGACGAAATCCCTCGAAGCCCTCTTTTCCGAGCAAGACGGCCCCAAAATCCCCGTAACCCCGCGCCCCCATGACCCGCCTTCTGCTTTTTCTGTCTCTCGCCCTTGCATGCAGCGCCATCGAACCCGCCGCGTTCACGATTAAAACGATGACCGCGCAGATGAAGTACGACACTGCCGAGCTGCTCGTGCAGCCCGGTCAGCCGGTGAAAATCCTCTTTGAGAATGGCGATGACCTCCCGCACAACCTCGTCTTCTGCCAACCCGGCACCGACACCGCCGCCATGGCGATGAAGCAGATGGAAAAGCCCGACGAGGCGCTCAAACGCAACTGGCTGCCCAATGACCCGCGCATCTGGCGGCACTCGAAGATGCTCAACCCTCATGAAAAAGAAGAGCTGGCCTTCACCGCGCCCGAAAAGCCCGGCACCTACCCTTATGTCTGCACCTTTCCTGGCCACGCGCTCACCATGCGCGGAGAGATGAAAGTCGCACCGATGGGCGCGGGCCTCCAAGCTCTCCAATTCGCCCTCTACCTCGGCAATTGGAAAGCGCTGCCCGACTTCTCGCAGCTCAAGCCACACCGCGAAGGCAAGGTGGATGACAACCTCATCGCCGTGAAGCTCGACGACTACAAAAACGAGTTTGGCGTCGTCTTCACGGGTAAGATCATCGCTCCGAGAAGGGGGGCGTATCGTTTCTTCCTCTCCAGCGATGACGGAGCGCGCATCCTCATCGACGGCAAGGAAGTCGTCGCCTACGACGGCATCCATCCCGCTGGCGACATCAAGGAGAAGGGCCTCCAGCTCGACAAAGGAGAGCACACATTCCGCCTCGAATACTTCCAGGGCGGCGGCAACATTGAGCTCTACGCCGCGTGGAAAGGGGCCGACTTCCAAATCACGCCGCTCTCCCAATGGCTGCATCCGAACTGGAAAGGCGGAGCCAAAAAACAGAAGGAATTCGATCCGATTCCGCTCGTCGTGAAGGACGAGCCGGTCATTTACCGAAACTTCATCCAGGGCGCGGGGAATCGCGGCGTCGGCGTCGGCTATCCCGGCGGCATCAACATCGCCTGGAGCGCCGAGAGCATGAACCTCGCCCTCATCTGGCGCGGGGCTTTCATCGATGCCGCCAAGCACTGGAACTCACGCGGCGGCGGCCATCAGGCTCCGCTCGGCTACGACGTGCTCCAGCCTACGGGTGAGGTCACACCTGCGTTCTTCGTGACCGAGAAACCCGACGCTGAATGGCCGAAGTGGGACAAAGCAAAGCGCTATGGCGGCTTTGAATGGCAAGGCTACAACCTTGATGCCAAACGCGCCCCGACTTTCCGCTACACTTGGCAGGGAACCGAGATTGAGGAGACCTTCACCACCGAAGGCAACGGCAACAAGCCCGACGGCAACGCCAAACTCATCCGCACCGTGAAAATCAAAGGCAAGTTGCCTGAGAACACTTGGTATCGCCTCGGCGTCGGCAAATTTGAAGCCAAGGAAGGCGTCTTCACCCTCAAAGGCCCGCAAAAATACAGCGTCACCGCCGCAGGAGCACAGCTCGCCGGTCCCAACCTCGTCATCCCTGCCAAACCCGGCACGCTGAGCATCACCTACCAGTGGGCCCAATAATCCTTCGCCATCGACCTCGCATGAAACGCTTCTTTTTGCTCTTAGCTCTTGGCCCTTCGCTCCTGTTCGCCGCTGATCCCGTCGAAGCCGACTTCTACAAGATCACCACCTTCCAAACGCCAAAGGAAACCGCGCTCGAAGTCGGCTCCATCGACCTCCTGCCGGATGGCAGGCTCGTCATGGGCACGCGTCGTGGCGAAATCTGGATCGTCAGCGGTGCTGGCAGCGACGATCCCTCCAGCGTGAGTTACCAGCTTTTCGCCAGCGGCTTGCACGAGGTCCTCGGCATCGCCTACAACCCCAAGGACAAAAATATCTACGCCACCACACGCTACGAGATCACCCGCCTCAAAGATGTCGATGGTGACGGACGCGCCGACGTCTTCGACAACGTGAACGACGGCTGGGGCGTCTCCGGCGACTACCACGAATACGCCATCGGCAGCCGTTTCGATAAAGCAGGCGACCTGTGGGTCACTCTCTGCCTCACCGGTTCCTTCAGCAGCGTCGTTCCCTTCCGTGGCTGGGCACTGCGCATCAAGCCGGATGGCACCCTGGTGCCGACCTGCAGCGGCGTGCGCAGTCCCGGCGGCATCGGCTTTGATGCGGATGGCGAGGTTTATTACTGTGACAACCAAGGTCCATGGCATGGCTCTTGCACGCTCCAGCACCTCGTCCCCGGCTCCTTCCAAGGTCATCCCGGTGGCAATATCTGGTATGATCAGGCACCGAACATGGGACCGAGGCCGATGGATCCGATCCCCGAGGCCTTCCAAGGCGACCGTGGCCGCAAAGAAGCCCGGGCCGGTGGTGATCCTGGCCGCATGGTCAAGGAGCGTGAGCGCATCAAAGAACTCCTGCCGCCCGCTGTCTATCTCGTCCATGGCAAGATCGGCAACTCCGCCACCGCCATCATCTGCGACACCAGCGGCGGCAAATTCGGCCCATTCAGCAAGCAACTCTTCGTCGCCGACCAGTCCCACAGCAATCTCAGCCGCGTCTTCCTGGAAACCATCAACGGCATCAAGCAGGGCGTCGTTTTTCCCTTCCGTGGCGGCTTCCAGAGCGGCCTCATCGGCGGGCGCATGGATGAAGAAGGCCGCATCTTCAGCGGCGGCAGTGATCGCGGCTGGGGTGCGCGTGGTGGGAAGCCTTTCTGCTTTGAAAAATGCGAGTGGACCGGCAAAACGCCCTTCGAGGTGCATGAGATGCACGCCAAGCCGGACGGCTTTGAGCTGACCTTCACCCACGCGGTCGATCCGACCACCGCAGGCGACGTGAACAGCTACTCCATGCGCGAGTTCACCTACGCCTACCGCGAGCAATACGGCGGCGACGAGATCGACGAGATCATTCCAAAAATCAGCGCCGCCCAAGTCGCCACAGATGGAAAATCCGTCCGCCTCACGATCTCACCGCTCACCAAAGGCCACATTCACGAACTCCACCTCGACGGCGTCCGCAGCGCCGAAAAACTCCCGCTGCTCCACAACGTGGGCTACTACACGCTGAACGAGATTCCGAAGTAAACGATCGTCACAAACGCGGCACAGCCAGATCGACAAACAACACTGAAGCCAGCCCTTCATTCGAGTGGCTCTCGAATCGGTTGAGGGCGTTCGGCTTCGATGGCCACTCGAAGCGACGGGTTCATGAACGCGGGACGGTCTCGTGCAAGTTCAGTAAGACGCGCGCGATATGCGTCCACGCGGCGAGTTCGGGCTTGTTCAAAGTTGCGGCGACGGGTGCAGCACCCGTTTGGAGCAGGGCTTCGGCGGCGGCGGGGTCTTTTTGGTAATCAGCAAGGTGTTGGGTGAAGAGAGACGAAAGTGTCTTCATCTCGTCTGCGGCGGGTTGGCGCTGCAAAGCTTGTTGGAAGGCCCAAGTGATGCGTTTTGGGGCATCGCCATCGCTTTGAAGGATGCGGGCGGCGAATGTGCGGGCAGCTTCGACGTAGGCGGGGTCGTTGAGCAGGACGAGGGCCTGTTGGGGGATGTTGGAGCGGTTGCGCTCGGCGGTGCATTCTTCGCGGCTGGGGGCGTCGAAGGCGAGCATGGAGGGATGGGTGAAGCTGCGCTGCCACCAGGTGTACATGCCGCGGCGATACAGACCCTCGCCCTTGTCGTTCTGCCATTCGCGGGTGGGGAAGTTCAGGTTTTCCCAGTATTTGGCGGGCTGGTAGGGTTTCACGCTGGGGCCGCCGATTTTCGGCACGAGCAGGCCGGAGATGGCGAGGGCGTTGTCACGCACGAGTTCGGCATCCAGGCGGAAGGCACTCTGGCGGGCGCATTCGCGGTTGTAGGGATCAGCGGCGGTGAGTTGCTTCGTCGCGGTGCTGACTTGCTGGTAGGTGTGGCTGGTGACGATGAGCCGGATCATGTGCTGCATGTCCCAACCGCTGTCCATGAACTCGCAAGCGAGCCAATCGAGCAACGCGGGATTCACGGGCGGCTCGCCTTGAGCGCCGAGGTCGTCGAGCACCTTGCTCAAGCCGGTGCCGAAGAATTGCTTCCACAGGCGGTTCATGACGTTGCGGGCAGTGAGCGGATTCTCTTTTGAAACGAGCCACTGGGCGAGATCGAGGCGGGTGAGGTCGCGGCCATCGATCTTCGGTTTCGGCAAATAGCTGGGCAGTGAGGCCTTCACGACTTCGCCGCTCTCGTTCATCCAATCGCCACGCGGGAGGATGCGCACGGTGCGTTTGTTGGTGTCGCTGATGGAGACGATGCATTTGGGCGCGGCGGCCTCGAAGTCGGCTTTTTCTTTCTCAGTGGTGGAAAGCTGGGTGCGTAGAGCGGCGAGCTCGGGCGCGATCTGTTTGTAGGCGTCGCTGAGCTTTTGCTTTTGCGCCGCGTTGCGTTTGTCGGCGGGTGCTTTGAGGATGTCGGCGATCTCCTTGGCGGGTAAGGCGATGGCCGGTGCGCGGATGGGCGCAGCGGCGGTGGTGGAGTTGAACCGCAGATTGGCGATCTCGTGGTTGCCATCGTGCGCAAAGCTCAGCGTGAAGGTGACGACGGCCTCCGCGTCGGCATGTGGCTGGGCAAGTTCGAGGTAGAGCGACTGATCCGCGCCGGTGGCACCGAGCACGGCCCAGCCGTTGAGTTTTTGATCGGCGATGCCGTCGATGGTATTCTTCGCGGGGAAGTTCTTTTGTTCAAAGGTGGCGCTGGCGTGAGCGATGGGGAGCTTCTCCTGCTTGTTTTTGCGCCCGATGGTCAAAGCGACCTCGCTGAGGGCGAAGTTGCCATTCGAGGCGAGTCCGATGCCAGGCGATTTTTCCTTCAACGCATCCAAGCGGATGCCGGTGGTGCCTTTGGGCAGCTTCGCAGTGATCGTGTAGGTCTCGGTGCCGTCGTTTTGCTTCCGCTCATCGCGCTTTTTGTCGATGCTGCCACGCACGATGCCGTCTTTGTCGGCT
This sequence comes from Verrucomicrobiota bacterium, assembly GCA_026397635.1. GTDB lineage: Bacteria > Verrucomicrobiota > Verrucomicrobiia > Verrucomicrobiales > Verrucomicrobiaceae > Prosthecobacter. Next base: position 83,334 of record JAPLUL010000137.1, read on the forward strand.
TTGAGTGAAACGTTCTTCTTCACGGAGGTGGCATTTTGCGGTTTCAGCGGCTGCCATGCGCCACGGCTGGTCGCGGCCCCGCCCGCCTTCTTTTCCCACTCGGATTGCGCGTTGGCGAGTTCCGGGCGCGGTTTAGCGAACTCCTTCTGCAAGTCAGCGAGGCGCTTGGCGATGTCTGCTTGCTTCTTTTCGCTTTCCGCATCGAGCACCATCATGCCGGCCTCGCGACGACCGATGAGCGGCTCTTTGATGTCGGCGAAGAAGGCACCGAGGGTGTAAAAGTCACGGGTGGTGATGGGATCGAATTTGTGATCATGACATTGCGCACAGCCAGTCGTCTGGCCCATCCACGCATTGCCGACGGCACGGACGCGATCCGTCAGCATGCGCTGCTCGTAGTCCTTGGCCTGGGCACCGCCTTCCTCCGTGCTGAGGATGAGGCGGTTGAAGGCAGAGCCGACGCGTGTCTCTTGATTCGCATCCGGCATCAGATCACCAGCGATCTGCTCAATGGTGAAGCGGTCGAAGGGTTTGTTTTTGTTGAACGACTGGATGACGTAATCGCGGTAAGGCCAGACATTGTGCTGATTGTCGCTGTGGTAGCCGATGGTGTCGGCGAAGCGGACCTGATCGAGCCAACTGATGGCCATGCGCTCGCCGTAGTGGGGGCTTTTGAAGAACTGGCTGACCAGCGCATCCAGCTTTTGGTCTGAGAGGTCGGACGCGTCGGACAAGTCCGACAGTTTGGGCGGCAGGCCGTGCAAATCGAAGGAGAGACGGCGGATCAAGGTGCGGGCATCGGCCTTCGGAGAGGCTTTAAGGCCGATCTCGGCGAGACGCTTTTGCACGAGGTGATCGATGGGGTTCACTCCGGCGGGGATGGTGGCTTTGACGGGCTTCTCATAGGCCCAGTGCTGCTGGTAGGCGGCACCTTGCTCGATCCATTTTTTCAGGATGCTCTTCTGACGCTCGGTGAGCTTTTTGTGCGAATCCGGCGGCGGCATGAGGTCATCTTCATCCTCGCTGAGGATGCGGGAGACGAGTTCGCTATCCTTCGCATTGCCAGGGAGGAATGCTTTGGCCTTCACGGCCTCATCACGGAGGTCGAGGCGCAGATCAGCCTCGCGGTGCTTCGGATCGTTGCCGTGGCAATAGAAGCAGTTGTCACTCAAAATAGGCCGCACATCGCGGTTGAACTCGATTTGGGTCGGCACGGGAGGTTCGGCAGCAAAAACGGCCAGCGGGGCCAAAGTGATGAAGAGGAGAGTTTTGCTCATAAAATGCATGTCCAGGAAAACGCTGGAACAGACTGGTATATTCTCATTTCATACTGGCTTATCCAGGCTTGGCTCAAGCGGCCGAAATCACATCTGCCACGGGCTGCAAAACCGTGCTGCTGGAGATTCGAGAAGGCAGCGAAGTCAAGATGACACAGGTCGTATCGGTGGCCTGATCGGCCCAGGCGAGTGTGCCGGTCGATCCGCTGTGGCCGAAGCTCTTTTCCGAGCAGTCCTTGCCAAAACCTGCGGGGCCGATCATGAATCCGATGCCGCGATGGGCTTCGAGACCCTCGGTGTGATTGCGAATCATCCACCCTGCCGTCTTCGCGTGCAGCACTTTGCCGGTTGGGAACATGAAGCTGTCGAGAAACCGAGCGACATCCCCGGCGGAGCCGTGTGCGCCGCCCCACGGCGCGGCAAGATTGCGCCAATACGGGCTGTTCCAGTCCCAGGTCTGCGCGTTCGGATCGCCCGCGCCGGATTCTGGCGCTGCGTGTTCGGTCTGGCAGCGGATGGTGTCTTCGAGTTTGAATGAGCCAAGCCCGAGAGCCGTGCGCGTCATGCCGAGAGGTTGAAACACCTCCTCAGCAAGAAACTCAGGGAGCTTCGTCTTTGTGATGCGCTCCACGATCTCCGCCGCGAGCAGGATGCCCATGCTTTGATAATGATATTTCGTCCCCGGTGCAAAGAGCAGCGGAGTGCGGATGGCTCCGCGCATGAATTCCGCCAGCGGCGCGTGTTTCGACCTCAGCTCCGTGTTGTTTTCGAGCTGATCGGGCAAGCCTGAGGTGTGGGTGAGCAGTTGCTCGATGGTGATGTCCTTTCGAGCGCCTTCGCTGAACTCGGGGATGAATTTCACGGCCTTGTCGCCCAATCGTAGCTCGCCGCGATCTGCCAGCACCATCACACCTGTCGCCGTCAGCGTCTTCGTGAATGAGGCGAGCAGGAAAATGGCTTCCGCATCCTTCGCACGGCCAAAAGCTTGTTGAAACGTGTCCTGGCCGCGACGCACATGCAGCACGGCGGATTCGAGCACTCCGGCATCGACTTGCTTTTGGATGATCTGGGCGGCGGCTTTCATGCGATCTGGATTGGCGCTGTAGCTTTTCGTCGCTGCTAGGCTGGCGAGCAAGGTCATGAGGGAACGGCGGTTCATCATTTTGTGGCTGGTTTCCGCAAAGCTGCCCGACGATGTGGCATCTCTGAGAATCAGGCGATCAAGATCGTCGATCCACCACGCGCACGTTCCGCCTCAAGATCGCTGCTCGAAGTCGAAGGCCAACCACCGCCGCTACCCGCGCCGGATGAGGCACAGCAGGCGCAGAGGAGCGGGAAAAGCTCTAGCCTTGGCTCTACTCCGCTCGGTGTGCTCTGGCGATGGCCTGCATGTAGAGGGCTTAATCCCCGCCACCCGCGACCTTCGGCGAGTTGCCAAGAGCATCTTTGACGGCGGCGACTGCGTAGTCGCGGTTGAGCTTGGTGATCCAGCGGACGCTGATCTCTTTCGGGCAGGCGGCTTCGCACTCGTATTGGTTGGTGCAATTTCCAAAGCCTTCTTTGTCCATCTGGCGGACCATGCCAAGTGTGCGGCGATCTTTTTCAGGCTGTCCCTGCGGCAGAACATTGAGCTGACCTGCCTTGGCGGAGACGAAGAGCATGGCGCTGGCGTTTTTGCACGCCGCTACGCAAGCACCGCAGCCGATGCACGCGGCCGCGTCCATCGCGGCATCAGCCACGACTTTGCCGATGGGCAGTGCGTTCGCATCCTGCGGCGCGCCGGTGCGCACGCTGATGAAACCACCGGCCTGCTGGATGCGGTCAAACGCACCACGATCGACGACGAGGTCTTTGATGACGGGGAAGGCCTTTGCGCGGAAGGGCTCTACCCAGATCGTGTCGCCGGTGCGGAACTTGCGCATGTGAAGCTGGCAGGTCGTCGTGGCTTTTTCGGGGCCGTGCGGCACGCCGTTGATCTGCATGGAGCACATGCCGCAGATGCCTTCGCGGCAGTCGTGGTCGAATGCGACCGGCTCCTGGCCTTTGGAAATGAGGCGATCGTTCACGATGTCCATCATTTCGAGGAACGAGGCATGATCCGGGATCTCCGGCGCTTCGATGTCCTGGAAGTGACCGGGCTGACCTGCGTTTTGACGCCAGACTTTGAGGTGAAGATTGAGTTGGGACATGGGGACGTTGAAAAAGCGTTATTTGTAACTGCGGACGGCGAGGTGGACTTCTTCGAAGGTCAGCGGCTCCTTGTTGAGCTCTGGCTTGGCGAAGTCGCCGGAATAGCCCCAGGCGGCGGAGTAGCTGAAGTTTTCGTCGTCGCGTTTCGCTTCACCATCAGGGTACTGATGCTCGTTGCGGAAGTGACCACCGCAGCTTTCTTCGCGGTTCAAGGCATCGAGGCAGAGCAATTCAGCGAACTCCATGAAGTCGGCAACGCGCCCGGCTTTTTCGAGCTCGGGATTGCAGGCGTTGCCGCTGCCAGGGACGAGGACGTTGTTGTGGAATTCCTCACGCAGCTCGGGGATGCGTTTGAGAGCCTCGGTGAGGCCGGCGCGGTCGCGGGCCATGCCGCATTTGTCCCAGACAAGGAGGCCGAGTTCGCGGTGGAAGCTGTCCACACTGCGTTTGCCTTTGATGTCGAGGAAGCGCTTCGTTTGCGCGGTGCAGTTTTCGAGCGCCTTCTTGAATTCGGGATGCTCGGTGGTGACGCTGCCGGGCTTTTGATGCACGAGATAGTTCGCGATGGTCGTCGGGATGACGAAATAACCATCGGCGAGGCCCTGCATGAGAGCGGATGCTCCGAGACGGTTCGCGCCGTGATCGGAGAAGTTGGCCTCGCCAAGCACATGGAGGCCGGGAAGGTTGCTCATGAGGTTGTAGTCCACCCAAAGGCCGCCCATCGTGTAATGCACGGCTGGGTAGATGCGCATGGGCTGCTTGTAGCCGTCTTCGCCGGTGATCTTTTCATACATGGCGAACAGATTACCGTAGCGCTCGGCGATGGTCTTCTGGCCGAACTGGCCGATGGCCTCGGCAAAGTCGAGATACACACCGCGACCACCAGGGCCGACGCCGCGACCTTCATCGCACACTTCTTTGGCGGTGCGGGAGGAAATGTCACGCGGGGCGAGGTTGCCGAAGCTCGGATATTTACGCTCGAGAATGTAATCGCGATCTGACTCAGGGATTTCTGCCGGCGGTTTGCCAATGTCAGCGGCCTTTTTCGGCACCCAGATGCGGCCGTCATTGCGCAGCGATTCGGACATGAGCGTGAGCTTGCTCTGGTAATCCCCGCTCACCGGGATGCAGGTCGGGTGGATCTGTGTGTAGCAGGGATTCGCGAAGTAAGCGCCCTTCTTGTGTGCACGCCACGTCGCGGTGACGTTGCAGCCCATGGCGTTCGTGGAGAGGTAGAAAACGTTGCCGTAGCCGCCGGTGCAGAGCAGCACCGCATCGCCGGCGTGGGACTCGATTTTGCCGGTGACGAGGTTGCGCGTAATGATGCCTTTTGCATGACCATCAACGGTCACCACATCGAGCATTTCTGTGCGCGGATACATCTGCACACCGCCTGCGGCGATTTCTTTGTTCAACGCCGAGTAGGCACCGAGCAGGAGCTGCTGACCCGTCTGACCGCGAGCGTAAAACGTGCGGCTCACCTGAGCGCCGCCGAAGGAGCGATTCGCCAGCATGCCGCCGTATTCGCGGGCAAACGGAACGCCCTGCGCCACGCATTGGTCGATGATGTTCACACTGACTTCAGCCAGACGGTGCACATTCGACTCGCGAGCACGGAAGTCGCCGCCTTTGACGGTGTCATAAAAGAGGCGATGGACGCTGTCGCCGTCGTTTTGGTAGTTCTTCGCTGCATTGATGCCGCCCTGAGCCGCGATGGAGTGCGCACGGCGGGGGCTGTCCTGGAAGCAGAAGCACTTCACCTTGTAGCCCAGCTCGGAGAGCGTCGCCGCAGCCGAGGAACCGGCAAGACCGCTGCCCACGACGAGCACGGTGAACTTGCGCTTGTTCTTCGGATTGATGAGCTTCGAGTCCTGCTTGTGCTTGGACCACTTCATGGCCATCGGGCCGGAGGGAATGCTGGAATTGAGAGACATGGCGGAAAGGAGCAAAAAGGTTCAGAATCAGCGACCGTAGCCGAAGAGCCAGATGGAGAGGACGATGGCGGCGTTTCCGGCAAAGATGAGGCCAGCGAAGGCATAACCAGCCTTTTTGAAGAGGGGCTCAGTCTTGTCGGTGCTGATGCCGAGCGTCTGGAAGAGGCTGCTGAAACCGTGGCTCAGGTGGCTGGATAGCAGCGCCATGGCGATGAGGTAGAAAATGGAGGCTGGAGCCCAGGAAAAGCCCGCAATGACCATGCGATAGACATCATGCACCGTTTCGCCGTGCAGCGTGGTCTTGTAAGACGCATAATCGTTCCCGATGCGCACCGTGAAGTGCAGAAGGTGGTAAATGATGAAGGCCAGGATGGTCAGGCCGCTCCAGATCATGATGTGGGAGGACTTGCCACTCACTTGCGCCTTGTGCTTGCCATACGCATCCTTGCGAGCTGCCCGATTTGCCTTGGTGAGCTGAATCGTGGCCACAATGTGTAGCACCACTGCCGCTAGCAGGCCGATGCGGGCGATCCATACGCCGCCGCCATGCAGCGCGGTCTGGAGCAGGTGACCGTATTCATTGATGGCGTCTTTTCCGGCAAAGATCAGCAGATTGCCGATCATATGGCCAAGCACAAAACCCAGCATCACGAGGCCCGTCAGGGCCACTAGAATCTTCTTGCCGATGGAGGAGGCGTAAAATCGCGAAAGGGAGTCAAAAACGGAGCTCATGAGGGAAGGAAAACATCATGGGCATACGTCAGAGCGATGCAACCGGGATTCAGTTTTTCGAGCGGCAGATGCTGATAATTTAATGCTCCAAAGCCGAGAAGGCCTCCCCGCTTTTTTCAGTCCCGTCAGACCGTGCGGAGTGTTGGAGCGGGTGATCAGAATCGAACTGACGTATGATGCTTGGGAAGCACCTGCTCTACCATTGAGCTACACCCGCGAATACTCGGCGAGTGTGAACGGTGGAAAATGATTGTCAATCATGGGCTGTGAGCGCGGCATGGGTCACATCAATGTGCTGGAGGCGAACATGAGGAAGTGAGAATCTTCTCTTCGGAGATTTGGCCGGTGGGTCCAATTTTCGCAAGCTTCCGCGTTTTTGATGGTTGAGAGGGCCGGGTGCGAACGTAAACTCCCGCATGAGTCGAGCATTTTCCTCCGCATTTTACCTTGGTTGCATTCTTGTGGCGACCTTCATGTCGCAGCCGCTCGCTGCCCAAACCCCGCAGGTGGATGAGAACGAACTCCGTGAATGGGCTGATCGTGGCGACGCTGACGCGCAGTTTGAGCTAGGCCTGCGCATGATCACCGGGGAAGGGGTGAAAAAAAATCTCGCGGAGGGCGTGAAGTCCATCGAGAAGGCTGCCAAGCAAAAACACCTTCGCGCCCAGCACATCCTTGGCACACTGCATGAGGACGGCATCGGTGTGAAAAAAGATCTCGCCAAGGCAGCAGAGTGGTACAAGAGCTCTGCAGACCTTGGTTTTGCGCTTTCGCAGAGCAGTCTTGCCGTGCTATATGAACAGGGCAAAGGAGTGAAGAAAGACCCGGCCAAAGCGGCGGAGTGGTTCAAAAAAGCGGCGGATCAGAATCACCCGCCCTCGCAGACCGCCTATGCTTCCAAGCTTGAGCGCGGCGACGGCGTTGCCAAAAGCACCGCCAAGGCAGCGCTCTGGTATCTCAAGGCCGCCCAGCAGGACTGGGTTCCTGCCATGACTCGCCTTGCTAACCTCTACTACACCGGTCAGGGCGTGCCGGTGGACTATCGCCGCGCCGGTGCTTGGTATCAGCGTGCGGCGCGCTCCGAAGACCCCTGGGCCGCAAACAACCTCGCTTGGTTTCTTGCCACTTGCCCGGAGGAGAACCTGCACAACGGCGAGACGGCGGTGCTGCTCGCCCGCCGTGCCTTAAAGCTCGTGGCCGAGGCCGCGCAGAGTGACGAGCAGCCCTATGAGATGATTGACACCATGGCCGCCGCTCTAGCCCGCAATGGCGAATTTAAAGAGGCCGAGCTTTGGCAGCAGCGCTCCTTGATCATGCTCAAGGAAGACAGCGAACTGCCCCAGGACGACCAGCAGCAGCTCAAGGCCGAGTTTGAGACACGGCTCAATCTCTACAAGAAAGCCACCCCCTTTGCCGAATCCGAACCGAAGGGTGAGGAAGAGACCGAGCCGCTGCCGCAGGACACCATCTTGCAGGATGAGGACATGCCCGAGTCCAAGCCACGCAACAAAACTGCGCCCAAAAGTAGCCGCGGCACCGTGGTGTGATCGAGTCTCCGGTCAGAACTCGAAATCGCTCCTGGGCTCCCTCTCTGATGCGCAAGATTCGCGCAACCGGCCGCAATATCTGCAAGACAACCCGCCTCTCACACGGTTAAAGCGGCACATTCGTCACTCTGCACTCTGTCATTTCTCTTTCCAGCATGTCCACAGCCGCCGTCCGCTCCGTTGCACTTCCGCCGCCCATCCCCGGCCTTAACCGCCGTATTCGGCAGCCGAAGAAGAACATCCCGCAGACCAAAGCGGATCGAGATCAAATTCTCGGCTGGGTGCGCGCCTATGCCGAGGACCAGAAACTCGTCCCCCCAGTGCCGCTGGCAGATCTCCAGG